>CALIMJ010000008.1 GCA_938028835.1 uncultured bacterium
ATCGCCAGGAACCTCAAGGATCTGGGCTATGGGTATTGAGCAACTGCTGAAAGAGAAACGGGAGGAGATCCTCCGGATCGCCGCCAAGCATGGCGCGCGGAACGTGCGCGTGTTCGGCTCGGTAGCCCGAGGCGAAGCGGACGAGCAAAGCGACATCGACTTTCTGGTTGAGTTCGAGCCGGGCCGGAGCCTCCTGGATCATGCAGCCTTGGTTCTCGAACTCGAAGAGCTTCTCGGACGCAAGGTGGACGTGGTTACGGAAGGGGGCCTGTACTGGCTCCTGCGTAGGCGAATTCTGAAGGAGGCCCGCGCGCTATGACCAAGGACCCGCGGGTTTATCTCGCCCACATCATGGAGTGCATCCAGAAGATCGAGCGGTTCACCGCCGATGGGAAGAACCGCTTTCTCGGAGACGCGATGGTCCAGGACGCGGTCCTGCGCAACTTCGAGGTCATCGGCGAAGCCGCCAAGCGGCTTGACGCCGCCTACCGGGCAGCCCACCCGGAGATCCCTTGGCGTGCTCTGGCGGGCCTGCGGGATGTGCTCATCCACCAGTATGAAGGCGTAGACCTGGAGAAGGTCTGGGCCATAGTGGAGCATGAACTGCCGGGTCTCCGGCGGGCCATCGCGGCCCTACTGCCGCCCCTCGACCAACTCGAGCGCGAACTGGCGGGAGAAGACGAAGCCGGAGAGGGCTCGTAATGGTAGGGGAAACTCTCCTCTCGGGGACCAACGTTCGAAGGGAACGGACAGCCGAGATGCAATCGGTGGGGCAGGAGATTGGGACGAGCGTGAAGGAGCTGGGCTATGCCGGGTGACAAAGGGGCTGCTCTTCCGTCGGCGGCGCCGGAGCGCCGGAGAGCGTGCAGCCGAGGCGGAGCCAAAACCGGGAGGCCCAGGGCGGGTGGCAGTCCGCTCGCCCCGGCGCACGGACCGGAGCGTCAGGGACCAGCGTGGTCAGCGCATGTTGCCCGTGTGCCCGAGGGAGAAGCGGCCCGGCTGGGGCCACACGGTGAGGCCGTGGGGACCCCGGCCGACCCGGATCCGGGCCACCAGGGTGCCCGAACGCGTGTCGAACGCGTACACCTCGTCGTCGTAACGACCCGAAACCCACAGCTCCCGCCCATCAGGAGTGAAGTTCCCCATGTCGGGGCTACCCCCGCCGGGGACCGGCCAGCGGGAGAGAACCTGGAGCGTCCGCGCATCCAGGACGGCAATGCTGCCCGGTCCGTGCCTAGCGCCGTAGACGGTGTGCCAGCCGCGGTTCGTTACATACACCCGCCGGCCCTGGGAGTCCGGGTACACGCCGTGGGCGCCGATCCCGGTTCGGACGAACCCGACCACACGGAGGGGCTCGCCATCGACCACGTGCACGCCGTCCCGGAGCAGATCCGCCACGAGGAACCTGCGTCCGTCAGGCACCAGACGCACGTCCTGGGGCATGGCCCCGAGTTGCAGGACGCCGAGGATTCGCCGGGAACGCGTGTCTACCTTCACCAGCCGACCGTCGAACTCGCAGCTCAGCAGGAAGTACGCGCCGTCGGCGGAGAAGTCCAAATGGTTGGGGCCTCGACAGGGGATCGCCACGCTGGCCGTGAGGTGGAAGGTGCGTGGATCCCGGAAGTCCAGGCGCCGCAGGCCCTCGGCGACCACCACCGCGAACCGGCCGTCGGGCGTGAAGTACAGGTTGTAGGGGTCCTCCACGGCCACTGGGCGCCCCGGCCGGCCAGACCGCGGGTCGATGGGCGTGAGGCTGTTTGAGCCGTTGTTGTTCACCCACAGGACCCGCAGGTCGTAGGAGGGCACCACGTGCTGGGGCGCCGCTCCCACCTGGAAGGTGGTGAGGAGCTGCCGCTTCGCAGGATCCAGCACCGTGACGGTGTCGGACAGGCTGTTGGGTACGTAGACCCGTACGGGCAGAGTCCACAGGTCCGCGCGCAGGCCAGCCACGGGTGGTGACGGCACCTGCGTGGGCGCCGGCCGGCTCAGGGCGGGGAGGGGGGATGAGCGGCCGGCGGGGCCGGAGCAGGCGGCCAGTCCCAGCACCACCAGGGCGAGCGCCGCGCGCGGACCTCGAAACCGCAGGGGACTCCTCACGCGTCGGGCTCCAGGGCGAGCGTGGTCCGCAGCCAGTTCAGGAGGCCGTCCAGGGCCGAAGGGGCGGGCTGGACGCCGGTACGATCCGCGACCCCCAGGAGGACGTCGGCGCTGAGTTCCGCCACGAGGGTGATCGCCCAGCCAGCATGTTGCCAGTGGACCAGGTGACGCAGGCCCGAGGAACGCAGCCAGACAGGCCCGCCACGTCGGTAGATCACCCGGCTGCCTGCCGCGGGAGGCCCAGATGCCTGGGGCCGCCAGGACACCACCAGGGTCGTGAGGCCGTCGGAGTAAGCCCTGCGCACCGTGGTGCCACGGTCCTCCAGGAGGAAGGCGGTGACGGGACTGAAGCCCTCCGGGAGCTGCACGTCGGGCAGAGGCTGTTCGAACACGGACCTCAGCTGCTGGAGCGTCGCTGGCCGGGGAGGAGGTTCCTCGCGCAGCTGCAGGTCGGCGGGGAGCTTCCGAAACCGCATCCAGCCTACGGGACGGGGCGTGAAGTTGAGGAAGCTGCTGAACTCGCGTGCAGCACCGTCCGCGGAGGTCCGTTCGGATCGGAGGATAACCCCCGTGCGCACGTCCACGTGGACCGTGGCCGTGGGACGACCGGCCTGTCGGGGTACGATCCTCAACCGCTCGGTCTGCCGACCCAAAAGGCGGGAGGGTGCCGAGCTGACGGAGTAGTTGCGCGCAAGCCAGGCGAGCTGCTGGCGGGCGGAGACTTGAGGCCGGTAGGCCCGGTACACGCGGCCGCGGCGGGTGTGCGGGTCGTACTCCAGCGTCCGGTCGGCCGCGTGCCAGACCACCCGTCGGTTCTGTCCGCCGGACAGGGAGCGATACACGAGCCGTGTCCCCACCGCGGGGTCGTGCTGGACGTGGGCCAGGGCGAGGTGGGCCTGCTGGCCCTCCCACGTGGCAACCAGCTGCTCGGCGGAGTAGGCCACCTGTTCTTGAGCAACGGCTGCCCGCAGGAGGAGCTCGAGGGGCGGTGCCTGTGCAGCTGCCGGCCGGAGCGGAAGGCCCAGGGAGACCAGCAGGAGTGCAGCTGGAAGCGGCCTCAAGGGTTGTCCTCCACGGGGTCGGGCAGAAATGCCGAGAGGAAAGAGGCCAGCCCCACATCCCTCAGGGGGGTGTGCGTGGCCAGTCGGGCGTGCTCCCGCAGCTCCCGCACCGCCCCACCGGACCCTGGGGGCAGGTGGGAGACCCGAGCCGACGCCACTGCCAGGAGGGCGGTAGCGCCCGCCACCGCCAGCCACCGACCCCCGTGCAGAAGGGGCCGAGGAGGGCGCGGATCGGTCCTAAGGAGGCGGGGCAGAAGCTGCGGATCGGGATCGGGCGGTTTGGCGGCAGCCAGCAGGCGACGGAGGGCCCGGAGGTCTGAGACCGTCTCGCGGCACGCCGGGCACTCTGCCAAGTGGGCGGCGACCTCCGCGGCCTCGTGCGCGGACAGGGCGCCGTCCACGTACCCGCTCAACAGGTCCTGCGGGTGCCTCATCCCAGTTCGCCTCGCCTGACCGCGTCCACGTACGCCCGCAGCCACTCCCGCAGAGCCAGTCGGCCCCGGTGGAGCCTGGACCGTACGGTGCCGGGCGGGCAGCGGAGGACGCGGGCGGCGTCCTCATAGGACAGCCCCTCGAGGTCCACGAGGATCACCGCCGCCCGGAACTCCGGCGGCAGGGCGTTCAGAGCTCTCTGGACCGGCCCGTCCAGCTGCTCCTCCAAAGCGGCTTCCGGGTCTGCCCAGCTCTCGGTGGCCAGCAACTTCCCGGACAGGTCGTCCAGGGGCAGGTGGGACTGCCGGCGCTGGCGCCGCGTCCGGTCCACGAAGGAGTTGTACAGGATACGCAGCCACCACCGGTCAAACCGCGTACCCGGCCGGAAGCGGGAGAAGGCCCGGAGGGCCTCCTCCGCCGCTTCCTGGACCAGGTCGGCTGCCTCCTCCGGGTTCCCCGTCAGCCGGTAGGCGAAGCGGTAGGCCGACCGCCAGTACGCCTCCACGAGGCGCCCGAACTCCGCCCGAGCGTCCTGCGTCCCGGCACCCTGCGAGGGCAGCGAGCCGGCCTCCGCTTCCATAACCGTTTACTTGAGCACCGTCACGCGGGCGGCGGTGTACGCGGCCTGCCTGCCGGAGCCGCGCCACGTGCCCAGCACCCGCACCACGGAGCCCCGCTTCAGCTCCGTGGCCGTTACGCTCTTGCCCCCCCGCAGGAACTGCGTGGACGCCGCTTCGTCAATCCGGATCCGGGCACGCCGGGCCATGGGTCCTTGGAACACGCGGTCTACGGACAGCTCAAACCAGCGCTTCGAGACCTCCACCACGGTTCCCTGCACCTCGAAGGACGGGCTGGCGCTGGGTGCCGGGCGCTTCGTGGATGTCGCCGCACCTGCGGAGATCACGCTGCCTGCCACGAGAACTGTGGCCAGGCTCGCCGCCAACCAGCTTCTCATCGCACCACCTCCAGGGGTCGATCTCAACCCGCTAGCGCAAAAACCGTCCCGGAGGTTCCCGGCGGGACCGCCGGCTGCCAGGGGGGCCGCGACCTGGCGGACCTTCGTCCCCGGGAACCGCAGGACAGGCTGCTGCGCTATTCCCTTGGGGGCCTTCCAGGTCTCCCAGGAGGTGAGCGCGATGGGGTTCGGCGGGATCGGCGCGTCGGAGCTTGTGGTCATCCTCGTGATCGCCCTCCTCATCTTCGGACCCTCGCGCCTAGCGGAGATCGGGTCCTCCCTGGGAAAGGCGGTCCGGGACTTCCGCAAGGCGATGCAGGACGAGGACCACCGGGAGGGGCTGAGGGAACGGGAAGTCAGCGGGAGCGGGTCGGCTTCGGATCGGTGAGCTGGGGACGGTTCTAGGGCGTGCGCACCTCGGGAGGGTCCAGAATTTGTGTCACGGTACCCACACGGTAGCCCAGGCGTTGCAGCGTCCGGATCACGTCCGGGAGGATCCGCATTGTGTTCGGAATCCCCTGGTGCAGGAGGACGATGCTCCCGCCGAACGCCCGGGAGAGCAGCCGAGTGCGCAGCCGCCCGGGGTCGCCGATCCGGTAGTCGCCGGGGTTGTCCGTCCACAGGACGACCAACAGCCCCAGGGCGGAGGCCGCCTGGAGCACATGGCGGTCGTAGCCCCCACCTGGAGGACGCAGGTACCGCGGCCGGACCCCCGTTGCGGCTTCCACGGCCCGCTGGGCCCGTTCCAGCTCCCCGCGCAGCTCCGCGGCCTCTAGACGGGTGAGCGGCACGTGCCGGTACCCGTGGTTGCCGATCTCGTGGCCCTCCCGCACCATGGCCCGCGCGAAGTACGGGTACTGGTCCACGCGCGCGCCCACGAGGAAGAAGGTGGCGTGGACTCCGAGGCGGCGCAGGGTGTCCAGCAGCAGGGGTGTGTACAGCGGCTCCGGGCCGTCGTCGAAGGTAAAGGCCACGGACCTGCTCGGAGGACGTGCGCGGGATACCGTACCATCTACCACCCCTCCCACCAGCATCCCCAGCAGCCGGGTGCGCAAGGGGTCCGTCCAGTCCCAGACGGCCTGCCAGGTGTCGGTGGCGATCCTGGGAGAGCTCGCTTTGGGGGATCTCCGGCCGACCTTGAGGGGCGGGACCCCGTGGGGGAAGGAAGGGTGCACCCACGTGCGCGGCAGTCTGCGGACCACCTGTGCCGGCGGTAGCCCCAGGAGGGACTGCACTTCCGCCCGTGTTGCGGCCGCGGTGAAGCCCACGTCCTGGCGGTGGCCGTCGAAGGGGTCGGAGTGTTCTTCGAGGGCGGTGACGTCCAACTCGTCCAACACCGGGACGTCCTCGAAGGTCCGGCGGAGCAGGGTCCCCACGGTGGTCTGCAGGGCCAGCAAGGGGTCCGGCTCCGAGGACTGGTAGGTCACGGTGACCGCGGCCACCGTGATGAACCCGTTGGTGTCGACCGCGATACGCGCCACGCGCGACTCCAGGCCCGCGCGCCGGACCGACGCCAGGATGGCTTTCTCGGCGTGGGGGAACGTCCCCGCGAGCCGGACCCCCCGCCTACCGCCTGCGGATGCCTCGGGGCCAGGCACCTGCAGGGCGCACAGGAGGAACCCCAGGAGGGCCGCCAGCGCTTTGCGCCGGCGACGGAAGGCCGCGGTGGGGCTGCGGGGGTTCGGCGTATGGGAGCTGCAGGGCATCCGGCTTATTTTACTCTCCGTGTCCGGGGCCACGGCTTACCGGCCCCAGGAAAGGCGCTGCGGGACAGGCCCGGATGCGTCCTCGCCAGCCCGGGGGGGGCGTGCGGCCTCGGCCTGCGGTAATCGCACCGTAGCGTGAGCGGAGGCCGGAGGTTCCCGCACATGCCGTCCGAGGCGCTGGAACGTGAGGTCCGCTGGGCGGTGCGTCTGGCGTGGCTGGCCTTGTTCCTGTGGCTGGCGTCACGGCTGCGGACGAGCCTGCTGACCCTGACCGTGTCTGCGCTGGTGGCGGCCCTGGTCTCCCCGCTGGCGGACTGGGCCGCCGGGAAGGCCGGGGGCCGGCGTGGGGTGGGCGCCAACGTGGCAGTGGGAGCCTGCCTGGCGGCGGTGGCGGTGAGCGTGCGCCTGCTGGCCGGCCCCGTGGGCCGCGAGATCGCCCGCCTGGTGGCTCTGGCTCCCGCATACGCACGCCTGGCGGCGCAACACCTGGCCGAGCTGGAAGCTCGCGGGGGGTTCTTCGGCCAAAACGGAGGCCTGACGCGGCTTGTGACCTCCGCGGCCGCGGTTGCGGTGGAGCGGGTGGTGAGCGGGTCGGTGGCCGTGGGCAGCCACGCCTACGCAGTCTTCCTGGTCCCGGTGCTCGCCTTTTTCCTCCTGAAGGACGGGCCGCAACTCGGCCGTGCTGCCGGGATGTGGCTCCCGCTTCCCTGGCGAGACCCCGCCGCCCGGGCCGTGCGAGCGATGGCGTGGGCCCTGAACCGCTACCTCGTCGGTCTCCTGTTCATCGCGGCGTTCACGTGGTTGGTGCTGTGGGTCGGGTTGTGGCGGCTGGCGATCCCGAACGCCTTGGGCTGGTCGGCGCTGGTGGCCGCCGCCGAGACCGTCCCCTACCTCGGCCCGCTGTTCGCCCTGGTGACGCTGGGAACCGCGGCGTTCGCCCGGGGAATCCACACCGGCGTGACCGTGGTTCTCTTACTGTTGGCGGTGCGCGGGGCCGTAGACGCCGTGGTGGCTCCCCTGGTGTTCCGAAACCTGCTGCGGCTGCACCCGGTGGTGGTGATCGGCAGCGTGCTGGTCGGGACGGAGCTGTTCGGGGTCCTCGGGGCCTTCCTGGCAGCCCCGACCGCCACCGCGGTCGCAATCCTCCTTCGGTCGCTGGCGGAACAGACGCCACGACAGGGTCGTTAGACTGGACTGGCTCCGCTTTCGGGATGCGGCGCTGAGGCTCGTGTCTGGTGCCGACGGTTGCGGTCCCGCCGGGCAGGTTGAACAACACGGGCCCACGTGCAGGCCCGTACCAGCCCCAGCGGTCTACGCGTAGCGCCCAGGAGCGTTAGGCGCTTCTACCCGCGTACCGTCGGACAGTGCCAGGACCGAGGCAAGGCCTAGATCCACGCCTACCAGCTCCCCCTGCCGGACGGTCGGGTCGGACCGCTCCACCTCACACGCGAAGCTTACATACCAGCGGTCGGCTTCGCGGGCGACGCTGGCCGAGAGAATGCGGGCCCTGCTCGCCGCCATCAGCGCCAGGAGCTTCTCCGTGCGCTCCTTGGTGCGCACCTTGCCGATGCGGGGCAGCTGCACGTGGCGGGTGAATACCCGGATGGAGCCGGTAAAGCGCGCTGTGTTGTCGTCCAGGTACTTCTTGCGCTTGAACCGGGGCCTGCCCGCCCGACACTTTCGCCAGTTCCGGAAGGCGCGGGTCCCTAAACGCTTCCTGCGGAGCACACTTGGACACCTCCACCCACCAGGGGGCGTGCTGCCGCTTCCAGCGGTTCCACTCCCGGTGGAGCTCAGCAGCGGTGGGGACGGCCTTCCCCTCGTTCAGCGCCTGCAGGCAACGTTCAAGGCCCAGTTGTAGGCGAAGCGGGCGGCCCCCACGTGCTGGGCCAGGGCTTCCCGCTGCACCCTGTTAGGGTCCAGCTCAAAGCGGAACGCCTGAGTTACCCACACTGCAGAACCTCCACCGCCTTCCTGGCCCGGTCGCGAGCGGAACGGCGGCCATAGAGGCGGCCGCAGGCCGAGGTAAGGATCTCCAGGATTTCCTGAACGAGATCATCCCTGACCTCTCCCTCTTCCACCACCACAATTTGCTTCCCGGCTGAGGCCAAGGCTGCTTCTACCATCTCAAACCCGAAGCGGGCCAGGCGATCTCTGTGCTCCACCACAATGCGGCTCACCTTTGTGTCCCTGAGAACCTTAAGCAGCTTCCTGCGCCTGCCGTTGAGCCCTGAGCCGATCTCCGTCACTACCGTCCACTCCTCCAGGCCCTGCTCCCGGGCGAAGATCTGGAGCCGCTCTACCTGGCGCTCCAGATCGGCCTTCTGGTCCCTGGAAGCGACTCTGGCGTAGAGCACCGTTTTGCCCTTCGGGTAGACCTCCTCCACCAGAATGGTGCCAGTGGGAAGCTGGCGAGCTGGAACAGGGAGCTTCCCTGACCTGAACCACCGCCAGGCGGTGATGTAGCTGATGCCCTGGAGACGAGCCCAGTCTGAGAGTTTCATCAGTAATAAACAATGGGCAGCTGTCACCCCAGCGTGGGGGTAGTCCCCCAAGTCGGCTGAGCGGTCCGCGGGGTTACGGCTTAAGCCCCCAGGCCGGTGGGGTGGTACCTCTCCGGCAGGACGCTGCGCAGGAGAAATCCAGCGGGGTCCCGGAGCTCAGGCGGCAGGTTTCGCACGGCTTCGTGCAGGAGGTTGTGGCAGATGCGGTCCCCGCAGACCTGCTGGGCCTGGTCCAGCAGCTCCCGCAGCTGCTGTCGGTACTGGTCGAGCCGGCGGAGCACGGTGGCGTGGGAGACCGACACGCTGCCGTCGCGGGAGGCCGAGGGCTCGAACAGAGGGATCACCGGGAGCCGGTCCAGGAGCTGCTCGGCGAGCTCCAACCCCGCGGTCTGCTCGAACCCTTCGATGAAGTACCACGCCAGGGCGTAGAAGCTCTTGGCCAGGAGGCGCGAGGCTTCAGCGGGGTGCAGGTTCGCGGTGGGGTCTCCGCCGGAGGCGGAGACCGCGCTGATCTCCGCCGCCAGCCAGGCGCGCCGGTGTGGGTCCGAGAGGATCTCGCACAGGGCCGCCACCACCCGCGGGTCGAACTGCGTCCCTGCCTGACGCTGTAACTCCGCCAGGGCGTTCTCCCAGGTGGTGCCCCGGCGGTACGGTCGGTCCGCGGTCATGGCCTCGAAGGCGTCCGCCACCGCCACGATCCTGGACAGCAGCGGGATACGGTCGCCCGCGAGCTTAGAGGGGTAGCCCGTGCCATCGAACCACTCGTGGGCGTGGCGGACCGCCTCCACCACCTCCTCCGGCAGCCCTGCGGCCGCCAGGATCCGCGCACCGATCATGGAGTGCTGCTCCACCTCCCGGCGCTCGGCCTGTGACAGGTCTCCGGGCTTGAGCAGTACGGCGTCCCGCACGCCGATCTTGCCGATGTCGTGCAGCAGGGCCGCGGTGTCCAGGTGATCCAAGAGGTCCGGGTCCAGGCCTAGGCCCTGGCCTATGGCCCGGGCCAGCGCCTGGATACGGCGGGAGTGGCCTCCCGTGGGGTGGTCGCGGGCGTCCACCGCCTCCGCGAGGCTCACGATCATCCGGTCGCGGGTCATCCGCAGGGCCCGGTGGGCCTCCGCACGATCCAGGGTCACGCTTACCTGGCGGCTGAACGCCCCCAGCAGCGCCAGCAGGTCAGGGGGGAACTCCCGGGGCTTCGGGAAGTTCACGTACACCACCGCGCGCACGCTCCGGTCCCGCAGCAGGGGCAGGCCCACGAAGGCGCGGACCCCTGCGGCGACCAGCTCGTGCTTCACACCCGGGTCGCGGGCGCAGTCTGTCACGGCCACGGGTCCGAGTGCCCGGAGCAGGCGGGTCGTGATCCCGTCGCTGCGGATGGGCGCGTAGGGGCGGACCCTCAGGCTCCGGCCCACTGCGGCCCGCAGCTCCAAGGCCCTTTCGCGGGGGTGGTAGGCGTAGGCCACCGCGGAGTGCGCGACCATGACGCCGTACAGCCCGTCCGCAGCCCGCTGCAGGACCTCGTCGGGATCCAGGGCGTCGGTGACCCAGGCGGCCAGCTCCAGGAGCCGCAGGGCCAGAGAGCCGGATCCAAGGTTGGGTTCGGGATCCACCATCGCCGACGGGACCCGAGCAAGAAATGTGCCCCGGTCCCGCCGGCAGAGGCGGCCTATGGTTAAGCGGCGGTGCGCTCACCCGCGGCCTGGACCGCCTCCACCTCCAGGTGGAACCGGACCTCCTCGCCCACCAGCAGGGCGCCGAAGTCCAGGATCTGGTTCCAGGTGAGGCCCCAGTCCTTGCGGTTCAGCTTCCCCGTGGCCGTGGCCGCGGCCCTGCGCATACCCCACGGGTCCGTGACGGGGTCGGTAGTCTCCACCTCGAACCGGATCGGACGGGTCACGCCCCGGATGGTCAGTTCGCCCTCGACGGAGTAGCGGTTAGCCCCCAGGGGCTTCACGCGGGTGCTGCGGAAGGTGATCTGCGGGTGGTTGTCGGCGTCCACGAAGTCCGCGGAGCGCAGGTGGGCGTCCCGCTGGGGCTCACCGGTGTCGATGCTGGCGGCGTCCAGGGTCGCCTCCAGGGCCACCAGCCGGGCGTCCTCGGTGGCCTGTATGGTCCCCGAAACGCCCTTGAACCGCCCCTTGACGGTCGAGATCCCCATGTGGCGGACGGCGAACTCCACGGTGGTGTGGGCGGGATCGATGGTCCACTCCGGCACGGTAGGGCGCCTCCCTGCCTATGATTAATAAGTATCTTCTGATTCGGTAGCGAATTCTAGTGAAGGCGCTTCCAGTTGTCAAGGGACTTCCAAACTGGAAGAATGGTCCTGAGGGAGTTGGCCGTGGACCACGGCGTCGAGCCGGTCTGTCCGAAGTTCCACCGCGCCATCGAGCTCATCGGGAAGCGGTGGACCGGTGCCATCCTGCGGGCGCTGATGGACGGTCCGCGCCGCTTCAGCGAGTTGCTGGAGGCGGTCCCGGGGCTGCACGATCGGCTGCTGTCCGAGCGGCTGCGGGAGCTGGAATCCGAAGGTCTGGTGGAGCGTCGGGTTTACCCCGAGGTCCCTGTGCGCATCGAGTACCTCCTGACGGAGAAGGGCCGGGACCTGGAGAGGGTGATCGCGGAGGTCCAGCGGTGGGCGGACCGGTGGATGCCCGCTCAGGCCCCACACAGCCGGCGCTGACCTCCGCGCGGCCGGCTAAGTTGCCCGGACCCGTCGCCCCCTGGTAGAATCCCCTGGGTCCGTGCACCGGAGGTGGAGTCGTGTACGCGGTCGTGGAGACCGGCGGCAAGCAGCTGCGCGTGTCGGAGGGCCAGACGGTGCGCGTGGAGCGCATCCCCGGAGAACCCGGGCAGGAGGTGGTCCTGGACCGGGTGCTGCTGGTATCCGGGGAGCAGACCCTGGTGGGAACTCCCTGGGTCCCCGGGGCCCGGGTGGTGGCCCGCATCGTGCAGCAGGGTAAAGGCCGCAAGGTGGTGGTGTTCAAGTACAAGCCGAAGGTGCGCTACCGGCGCAAGCGCGGCCACCGGCAGCCGTTTACCGCGCTGCGGATCGAGCGCATCGAGCTACCGGCGTAACGGGAGGGCTGTATGGCGCAGAAAAAGGGCGGAGGCAGCACGCGGAACGGGCGTGACAGCCGCGGGCAGCGTCTGGGCGTCAAGCGCTTCGCCGGCCAGTGGGTGCGGGCCGGAAGCATCCTCGTGCGCCAGCGCGGTACCCGGATCTACCCCGGCCGCAACGTGGGAATCGGCTCCGACGACACCCTGTTCGCGCTGGTGGACGGGGTGGTTTCGTTCGAGCGGCGGGGTCGGTCGGGCCGGCAGGTGAGCGTGATCCCGGTCGGCGCGTGAGCCCTCGGGGAGGTGAGGGGATGCCCGGGCCGGCGCGCGGTCCGGGCTTTTCGTTTCCGCAAAGACCGGCTCTGAGCCTCCCGCAGGGTCGGTGGGGCTAGCTGTGTCTCGGTTTGTAGACCAGGCCACCATCTACGTGAAGGCCGGCGACGGCGGCGCGGGCTGCGTGAGCTTCCGGCGGGAGAAGTTCGTGCCCAAGGGTGGGCCGGACGGAGGGGACGGAGGCCGGGGCGGGAACGTAGTCCTGCGGGCCGACGAGGGGCTTTCCACCCTGCTGGACTTCCGGTACCGCCGGGTGTTCCGCGCGCGGCGGGGCGGCCACGGACAGGGCAGCAACCGCACCGGGCGGTCCGCGCCGGACCTGGTGATCCCCGTGCCCGTGGGGACCGTGGTGAAGGACGCGGCCACAGGCGAGGTGCTGGCGGACCTTACCCAGCACGGGCAGGAGGCGGTGGTGGCCCGGGGCGGGCGCGGTGGCAGGGGCAACGCGCACTTCGCCACCCCGACCCGCCGGGCGCCCCGGTACGCGGAGCCCGGCGAAAAAGGCGAGGAGCGCACCCTGATCCTGGAGCTGCGGCTGATGGCGGACGCGGGCTTGGTGGGCAAGCCCAACGCCGGCAAATCCACGTTGCTGGCGCGCATGTCCGCAGCCCGGCCGAAGATCGCCGACTACCCCTTTACCACCCTGCACCCGAATCTGGGCGTGGTTTCGCTGGGCCTGGGCCAGTCCTTCGTGCTGGCGGACCTGCCGGGCCTTGTGGAGGGCGCGCACCGGGGAGTGGGCCTGGGAGATCGGTTCCTGCGGCACGCTTCCCGCACGCGGGTCCTGGCCTACGTGCTGGACGCGGCCCTAGCCGAAGACCCCCTGCAGGATCTGGAGGTGCTGCGGACGGAGCTGGCCGCGTACGACCCCGCCCTGGCTGAACGCGCGCAGGTGGTGGCGCTGAACAAGGTGGATCTCCCTGACGGGCGCCGACGGGCGGAGGCCCTGCAACCCGTGCTGGCCCGTCAGGGCTACCACGTGTTCCTCACCTCCGGGGTCACCGGCGAGGGGGTGGCGGCGCTGGCCCGGAAGCTGTGGGAGCTGGTGCAGGCGTCCCGCGCCGGCGCCGCGGCCCCGCGGGCGGTGGCGCTGGGGAAGTGAGCATGAGCCGCATCGGCATCATGGGCGGCACCTTCGACCCCATCCACCTGGGGCACCTGGTCACCGCGGAGGAGGCACGCTGGCAGCTCGGCCTGGACCGCGTCATCTTCGTGCCCAACCGCCACCCGCCCCATAAGGACCCGGGAGAGGTCACGGACCCCGAGCACCGGTTCCGGATGACGTTCCTGGCGACCGCCACGAACCCCTACTTTGACGTGTCCCGGGAGGAGATCGACCGGCCCGGCCCCAGCTACACCGTGGACACTCTCCGGGTGTTCCGGGCACGGTTTGCAGGGGTCCAGCTCTTCTACATCACGGGGGCGGACGCCATCCACCAGATCCTCCGGGGCGAGTGGCACCGCACCGAGGAGCTGCTGCGGCTGTGCGAGTTCATCGCCGCGAGCCGGCCCGGCTACGCCCTGAACCATGAGGACTGGCAGAACAGCCGCATCGGGCGGGAGTACCGGCACCGCATCCACGTCCTGGAGATCCCCGCCCTGGCCATCTCCTCCACGGAGATCCGCTGGCGGGTGCGGAACGGGAAGCCCATCCGGTACCTGGTGCCGGAGGCGGTGGAGCAGTACATCGTCAAGCACAACCTCTACCGGGAGGGAGAGGGCACGGCCTGAGCGATGCGCGGCTACGACAAGGCCCTGGTGGCGGCGCGCGCGGCGGAGGAGAAGCGGGCCGGGGACGTGGTGGTCCTGGACCTGCGGGAGTACACCCTGGTGGCGGACTATTTCGTGATCGCCACGGGCGAGAGCGTGGTCCAGCTCCGGGCCATCGCGGAAGGGGTCGAGGAGGCCATGGAAGCCGCGGGCGCGCGTCTGCTGGGTCGCGAGGGGACTCCCCAGAGCCGTTGGGTGCTCATGGACTACGGCGACGTGGTGGTGCACCTGCTGGGGCCCGAGGAGCGGGCCTACTACCGGCTGGAGCGGCTGTGGGGCCCGGACCGGGCCCAGACCCAGACACCGCGGCGCGTCCGTAGCCGGCCCTGAAGCGGACAGGGGGCAGGCGGTGCGGGTGGAGTTCCGACCGGCCACCGCGGAGGACACCGACCGGCTGGTGCAGCTGTACGAGCCCGTGCACGGCGGTGGCTACTCCGCCTGCTTCGACAAGTACGGCTCCATCGGCCCCCAGGACTTCTGGTGGGTGCAGTCCGAGAAGGAAGTCCACCTCATGCTGGTGAACGGTCGGCCCGCGGGCTTCGTGGTCCTGGGCAGCGAGGGCCGCCGGGTGCTGGTGGAGGAGCTGGTCGGCCACCCCGCGGGCGTGACGGTGCGCACGGGCCCCCTAGACCCCACCGACGGGGCATTGCTGCGGCGGGTGTGGCAGTTCCTCCTGGAGCGCCACCGGGCCGCGCGCCAGGAGTCCGTGTTGCTGCGGACCCACGAGGCCAACCCCCTGGCCCTGGCCCTGGTCCGGCAGCAGAGCTTCACCCTCGTCAACACGTTGCGCACCGTGGTGCGGCGCGAGCGGTTGAAGCCGGTCGAACCGCCTGAGGGCTACACCGTCCGCCGCGCGGAAGGCCGCGACGCGGCGGAGATCGCCCGCCTGCACCACGAGGCCTACGGCGAGCGGATCCCGGAGGCGGAGGTGGCCCAGCGGACCGGAAGGCCCCACACCCGGACGTTCGTGTGCGAGCGAGCGGGTGTACAGGTGGGTTACGCGCACGCGGCGAACCGGGGCGGGATCGGGGACCTGTGGGTGGCGGTGCGCGAGAACCACCGGCGGCGCGGGGTGGGCACGGCCCTCGCTTCCGCGGCGGTGGCGTTCCTGCACACCAAAGAGCAGCCCGCGCGCCTGAACCACTGGGGGCTGGACGTGCCCGCGGCGGCCCTGCTGCGGCGGCTGGGCTTCGTCACGGAGCGGGTGCACCTGTACTTCGAGCGGGCCATCTGAGGGGGAGGATTCCCTTTCACCCCCGCGAACTGTTTCCAGGCAGGACCCCACCGTTCCCGGTCTGCTGTACGAGCGGCTCAAGGAGGAGTTCCCGGAGCGGGAACAGAGGCTGGTCCACGAGGTGGAGATGGTCTCCGGCGCTCAGGTCCTGCAGCAAACGGTCCGTGTGCACGACGCGGTTTTGTTCTTCGATCGGGGACGGAGGATGTTCGTCCAGCTAGGTCCTCAGCTGCTGGCGGTCCACGTGTTGCAGCCTTACCCCACGTGGCAGGAGTTCCGCCCGCGGATCCAGGGCCCACTAGTCGGTCTCGTGGATTTGGCTGCAGGAAGGGCGTGAGTTGCAGTTCGAACGGATCGGGCTTCGCTACCTCAATCGGATTGAGGTTCCCGGGTCCGGGGACGCTCTGTCGCGAGCCCATCACGATTTGCGGATCTACCCGTTCCTGGACCGTGGTTTTCCAGAGTCCGTCCACGCTTTTGACGTTTCCTGCCAGTTCTCGTACGCGGGTGGTCGGGACCTTTGCCGACTTCGACTGATGTCGGAACCGGGCGGGCCGGCCCTCCAGCTGGATATGGACTATTTCCTCGCGGCACCGCAGCTGTTTTCCACCTCGGATGCTCTGGGGTGGGTTGATACTGCGCACGGCCGTGTGGAGGGGCTGTTCGAGGCAAGGATGACCGACGAACTCCGGGTTCTGTTCGAGCCGACCCCATGAGCGTTGTTCGTGAGCAGCTGGGGGGCACCGATGAAGGGCGGGCCGCAGGCGGCCCTGTGGGAGACCCGGTTGTGCCGCGTGGGCGGGAGTCTCTAGTGCCGCCGTGGGTGCGGGGGACGGGCGCATTGAGTCTGGCGACGCGGCCGGGCGGGGCGCTCGAGCGTTACTCTGCCACCCACGCGCTTTTCGAGGAGGTTGAGGAACTGTTGGGGGAGTGGCAGGTCTCGGGGATCCGTGTGGCTGACGCCTCGGCTCTCTGGGGGTACCTGCTGCGCCACCCCGGGCTGGTCTCCGTGGTGCGGGACATGCTGCGTGAGGCGCGGGCGCGGTTTCCGGAAGCCCGCGCGGCGGTCTGCCTGGATCGCGACCCAGAGGGGTCGGACGACGAATATGTCAGCATACGCCTCAGGTTCCCTGCGTATCCGGAAGACTGCCTGGAAAAGATCCGCAAACTGGAGGAGCGTTTCCTGGCGCAACTGCGATCGGGAGGGGGCTGGGTGGTTCTCACCACCGACTTCGGGCCGGTTGACGGAAGGATGGTGTTTGACTGGCGCGAGTTTGTAGCTTTGGGGAAGTGGTTGGCGGGGACGGGTCTGGGGTCGGTTCCGGGGGTTTCCGCCGAGGCGACTCAGAGAACGGTGGTGGGCAGGGTGTACTACGCCGCCTTCGGCTACCTGATGGACCGTGCCGCGGCTCGGGGATACAAACCGAGGCGGACAGCTGAAGACCACCGAGCGCTCAGGGAGTCCTTGCGAGGTCAAGGCCGCGAGCAGCTGGCGGCCAATCTCGACCGCCTTCGGCAGTGGCGCAACAGCTGCGACTACGAAGGGTGAGTCGCAAACCTGCCCGAGCTAGTGCAAAACGCGCTCCATCTGGCAGACGAAGTCACGCGTGGACTTCCCTGAGGCTCCCGTCAGGCTCCGGTCGCCCCGACCCCTTGGCCAGGTGGCGCGGCAGCTCCGCACCAGCGGCAGGCTCCTTCCCCGGTGACCTCGATCCCCTCTCGACTTCGGGCGGCCGGTAGGCTCCCGGAGCGCTGGCCCGCGGGCGGAGCCGGTGCTAGGATTGGGCCGTGGGGTCGGGAGAGCTTGTGGCCATCCTCGTTACGATCGTCCTGGCCGTCATGGCCGGGACGTTCTACAACAACCGCCGGATCGACGACGTCCACCGGCGCCTGGACGACCTCCGTCAGGATATGAACGCTCGGTTCGCGCAGGTGGACGCCCGGCTCGCCCAGGTGGACGCTCGGTTCGCGCAGGTGGACGCCCGATTCGGTCAGGTGGACGCCCGGATCGCTCAGGTGGAGGCGCGCCTGGGCGAACTGCGGGACGAGCTGCGGGAAGTACGGGGGATGCTCCAGGAAGCCCTCAGGGCGCGTACGGGCTGACCGGCGCTCGACCTCTCCTCTGAAAGCACCAGGCCCCTTCCTCCTCCCGCCACGCTTTTGAGCGTAGCCCCGTCCGCGTTGACTCGGCGGGCTTGGCTGTGCTACAAACGGTGCGAACTCGGCGAGGAAGGGGCCGGCCGGGAGGGGCGACCGCAAGCGAGCCGGCAGGCGGTGCGAGGCCGGCCGGGAGCTACCCGGCACCCACCCCGGAGCCGCGGGGGAAGCTGCCGCGTCGGGCGGCGTAACCCCGCCGGGTACGCCCGTTGTCGCGAAACCAAGCGCCGGCCACCCGTGCAGGGTGCCCGGAAGCAAGGTGGTACCGCGGAGCGCGCCTCCGCCCTTGCGGGCGGAGGCGCTTCGCGTTGAGGTGAGGCATGGTGGACGGAAAGACCCACCCCACGGTGGGATTCGTGGGCGCCGGGAACATGGCGGAGGCGCTCATCAGCGGCATGCGGGCTGCGGACTGGCCGCCGGAGCGGATCTGGGTCACCAACCGGTCCAACCGCACGCGCCTGGACTGGTTGCGGGCCCGCTACGGGGTGCAGACCACCCAGGACAAGAAAGAGTTGTGCGGAGCCAGCCAGGTCCTGGTGCTGGCCGTGAAGCCCAAGGACGTGCCGGAGGCCACCGACCAGCTGCGGCCCCTGGTACGCCCCGGCCACCGGCTGCTGTCGGTGGTGGCGGGTCTCACCCTGGCCTCCCTCGAACGGGCCTTCCCCGGAACCCCGGTGGTGCGCGCCATGCCCAATACGCCCTCCGCGGTGCGGGAGGGCGTCACCGCCTACGCCCTGGGCCGGTGGGCGGGCCAGGAGGACGCGCGCCTCGCCCAGGAGGTGTTCGGCTCGGTGGGTGCGGTGGTAGAGGTCCCCGAGGAGCGCATCGACCTCGTCACGGGCCTTTCCGGCAGCGGGCCCGCGTACGTGTTCTTCCTGGTGGAGAGCCTCATTGAGGCGGGGGTGCGCTCGGGGCTCCCGCCCGAGGTGGCCCGGGACCTGGTGGTGCAGACGGTGTTCGGTGCGGCTCGGATGCTGCGGGAAACGGGCGAGGACCCCGCGGAACTCCGCCGGCGGGTCACCTCGCCGGGTGGGACCACCATGGCCGGGGTGGGAGCTCTGGAGGAGCGCGGGGTCAGGGGAGCTTTCCTGGAGGCAGTACAACGGGCCGCCCGCAGGGCCCGTGAGCTGGCGTCGTGAACACCCCGCGGGTGGCTTTCCAGGGCGAGCGGGGGGCCTTCAGCGAGGAGGCCGCCCTGCGCCACTTCGGAACCGCGGAGCTCCTGCCGCGGCGCACGCTGCGGGAAGTCTTCGAGG
Source organism: uncultured bacterium (assembly GCA_938028835.1). Lineage (GTDB taxonomy): Bacteria > Sysuimicrobiota > Sysuimicrobiia > Sysuimicrobiales > Sysuimicrobiaceae > Tepidifontimicrobium. The sequence goes on from CALIMJ010000008.1 coordinate 18,563, forward strand.
CGGTGGCCGGGGGCGAAGCCCACGCGGGGATGGTGCCCGTGGAGAACTCCGAGGCGGGCAGCATCAACGAGACCTACGATCTGCTCCTGCAGTTCCACCACGCCCTGCGGATCACGGGGGAGGTGACCCTGCGGGTGTCCCACTGCTTGCTGGGGGTACCCGGTACCCGCCTGGACCGCGTGCGGCGCGTGTACTCCCACCCGCAGGCGCTGGCACAGTGTGAGCTGTTCCTCCGGCAGCTGGGGGTGGAGGTGGTGCCTTATTACGACACCGCGGGCTCGGCGCAGATGCTGGCCCAGAACCCTTCGCCGGAGGCGGCGGCGATTGCCAGCCGCCGCGCCGCGGAGCTGTACGGCTTGGTGGTGCTGGCGGAGGAGATCCAGACCAACCCGATGAACTACACGCGGTTCCTGTCTGTGGCCAGGAGCCCGGCGATCCGGCGGGATCCCAGCAAAACGAGTGTGGTGTTCGCCACCGCTCACCGACCCGGCGCGCTGTACCGGGCTCTGGGGGCGCTGGCGGAAGAGGGCCTGAACCTGACCAAGCTGGAGAGCCGCCCGGCGCGCCAGGCGGTGTGGGAGTACGTGTTCTACGTGGACTTCGAGGGCCACGAGGAGGAAGAGAGGGTGCAGCGGGCGCTGGAGTCGCTGCGGGCCCAGTGCCTGTGGGTGATCCGCCTGGGCTCGTACCCCGCGGCGGGGCTGCCCGCATGAGGCCCTGGCCCGGGGTGCTGCAGGCATTCGCGGACCGCCTCCCGGTCAGCGACCGCACCCCGCCGCTTTCCCTCCGGGAGGGCAATACCCCTCTTGTACCCTCGGTGTCCATCACTCGGGACCTGCCGGAGGTGGAGCTGTACTTCAAGTGGGAGGGTGCCAACCCCACCGGCTCCTTCAAGGATCGGGGGATGGTGGTGGCGGTGGCCAAGGCGGCGGAGGCGGGCGCGCGGGCCGTGGTGTGCGCGTCCACGGGCAACACCGCGGCCTCGGCGGCGGCGTACGCGGCCCGGGCGGGGTTGCGGTGTCTGGTGGTCCTGCCGGAGGGGTCCGTGGCCACGGGCAAGCTGGCCCAGGCCCGCATGCACGGGGCGGTGGTGGCCAGCGTGCCGTGCTCGTTCGACCAGGCCCTGCAGCTGGTGCGCGAGGCCAGCGAACGGCTGCACATCGCCCTGGTGAATTCCCTGAACCCCTACCGGCTGGAAGGACAGAAGACCGCGGCGTTTGAGATCCTCGACCAGCTGGGGAAGCCGCCGGAGGCGGTGGTGCTCCCGGTGGGCAACGCGGGCAACATCACCGCCTACTGGCGCGGGTTCTCCGAGGCCCTGCCGCCCCGCCACAGGCCCCGCATGTGGGGCGTGCAGGCAGAGGGAGCCGCCCCCATCGTGGTGGGCCGGCCCGTGGAGCACCCGCAGACGGTCGCGAGCGCCATCCGCATCGGGAAGCCGGCGTCGTGGGAAGGGGCGGTGCGGGCCGCCTCCGAGTCCGGGGGCAGGATTTTTGCGGTCAGCGACGAGGAGATCCTGCACGCGCAGGCCCGCCTCGCCAGGGAAGAGGGTCTGTTCGTGGAGCCTGCCTCCGCGGCCTCCGTGGCGGGACTGCTGCGTCTGGCGCGGGAGGGCGTCGGGATCCGGGGGGCCGTGGTGGCGGTACTGACCGGCCACGGCCTCAAGGACCCGGCCACCGCGGAGCGGACGCCCCAGCCGGTGCGCGTGGAGCCCACCGTGGAGGCCCTCGCCTCGCTCCTCTAGGGCTGTTAGATTCGGTCGGCGAGCCGGTAGAATCGAGCGAGATGCTGCGCGTGGGGCTTCTGGGACTGGGTACCGTGGGCAGCGCGGTGGTGCGTCGGCTGCAGGACAGCGCCACCGAGCTGGCCCACCGCGCCGGCATGCCCCTCGTCCTCCGCAGGGTAGCGGTGGCGCACCTGGACAAGCCGCGGCAGGTGTCCGTGGACCGCGACCTGCTCACCGACGACGCGTGGCGGGTGGTGCGGGATCCCGAGGTGGACGTGGTGGTGGAGCTGATCGGCGGGATCGAGCCTGCCCGGAGCTACGTGCGCGAGGCCCTGAGCCTGGGCAAGTCCGTGGTCACCGCCAACAAGCAGCTCATGGCCAGCCGCGGCCGGGAGCTCCTGGAGGCGGCAGAGGCTTCGGGAGCCGACCTGTTCTTCGAGGCCAGCGTGGCGGGCGGGATCCCCGTGATCCGCACCCTCAAGGAGTCCCTGGCGGGCGACCGAGTGCGGGAGATCGCGGCCATCCTGAACGGCACCACCAACTACATCCTCACGCGGATGGACGAGGAGGGGCTGTCGTTCGCGGAGGCGTTGAGCGAGGCGCAGCGTCTGGGCTTCGCGGAGAGCGACCCCACGGAGGACATCGAGGGCCACGACGCCGCGGCCAAGCTGGCCATCCTGGCCAGCGTGGCCTTCAACAGCCGGGTGGTGCGCAGTGACGTCCACTGCGAGGGGATCGCCCAGGTGACCCAGCGGGAAGTGGCCTACACGAAGAGCCTGGGGTTCACCCTGAAGCTGGTGGCCCACGCTCGGGACCTGGGGGAGGAGGTGGAGGTGGCGGTGTACCCCGCGCTGCTTCCCACCTCCCACCCCCTGGCCTCGGTCCGGCGCGAGTTCAACGCGGTGTGGATGCGGGCGGAGGCCGCGGGCGAGCTGCTCCTGTACGGCCGGGGAGCCGGCGGGGACCCCACAGCTTCCGCGGTGCTTTCAGACCTGGTGGCGGTGGCCCGGAACCGGCGCCACAAGGCCCACGGACGGGTCAGCTGCACGTGCTACCACCGGAAGGGGGTCCGCAGCTCCGCGGACCGCGTCCTGGCCGCGTGCCTGGTGCTGCGGGTGGTGGACCGGCCGGGGGTGTTCGCCCAGGTGGCCTCGGCCTTCGGAGAGGAGCAGGTGAGCCTGCACTCCATCGTGCAGCAGAGCCGGGGGGAGGAAGCGGACGTGCTGCTGCGCACGCACCCCGCGGCTGAGCGGAGCCTGCGGGCGGTCCTACACCGGCTGCACCGCATGCCCGTGGTGCGGGGCTGCAGCCCGCTGCTGCGGGTGATCGAGTAAAGCCGACCCGGAGGATGGAGCGACCATGAGCCTCATCGTGCAGAAGTTCGGCGGCAGCTCGGTGGCGACCCCGGAGCGCATGTTCCACGTGGCGCGCCGAGTGGCCCGGACCCGGCGGGCGGGGCACCAGGTGGTGGTGGTGGTCTCCGCGCCGGGGGACACCACAGACGAACTGATCCAGCGCGCCCACCGGATCACGGAGCGGCCCTCGCCGCGGGAACTGGACATGCTGCTGGCGGTGGGCGAGCAGATCTCCATCGCGCTGCTGGCCATGGCCCTGCAGGAGGAAGGGGAGCGGGCCACGTCCCTGACGGGCTGGCAGGTCCGCATCCTCACCGAGCCGGTGCACACCAAGGCCCGCATCCTGGACGTGGAGCGGGGCCGGCTGCTGGACGAGCTGAGCCGTGGCCGCATCCCTGTGGTGGCGGGCTTCCAGGGGGTCACGGCCTCCGGCGAGCTCACCACCCTGGGGCGGGGCGGGTCCGATACCACCGCGGTGGCCGTGGCCGCGGCTTTGGGGGCGGACGTGTGTGAGATCTACACGGACGTGCCCGGAGTGTTCACCGCTGACCCGCGGCTGGTGCCCACGGCCCGGAAGCTGCCCTACCTCACCTACGACGAGATGCTGGAGATGGCGTCCTCGGGCGCGGTGGTGGTGCAGACCCGGGCCGCGGAGTACGCCAAGCTGCACCGGGTGCGGTTGCACGTGCGCAGTACGTTCGAGGACGGCGAGGGAACCATCATCGGGGAGGAGCCCATGGAGCCGGTACGGTCCGTGAACGCGGTGACCCACGACCTGGACGTGTGCAAGATCACCGTCCAGGACCTGCCGGATGTGCCGGGGGTGGCGCACCGGCTGTTCGGGGTGCTGGCGGAGGCGCACGTGAACGTGGACATGATCGTGCAGACCGCGAGCCGGGGCGGCCGGGCGGACATCTCCTTCACCGTCAGCCGCGGGGACGCGCGGGCGGCGGTGGAGGGCGCGGAGCGGGTGGCGAGGGAGCTGGGGGCCAGCAAGGTGGAGAGCGAGGAGGGGGTGGCGAAGGTATCCGTGGTGGGAGCGGGGATGGTGAGCAACCCCGGCGTGGCTGCCACCATGTTCGGCGCCTTGGCCGCGGAGCAGATCAACATCCAGATGATCAGCACCTCCGAGATCAAGATCTCCTGCGTCATCGACGCCGCCTCCGTGCCCCGGGCGGTGCGGGCGCTGCACCGGGCCTTCAACCTGGAGGAGGAGTGAAACCCGAACGTTCCGCAGAAGGTCCGTAGACCCCGCCCGGACCGCGCAGCTAGGATGGTGCGGGGTCCGGGGTTTTCCCTGCCCGCGTCCGTAGAGGTCGAACAGGAGGTGGTGGAGTTGGCGCAGGCGCACGCCCTCCCCGCACAGGCGGGGTGGTGGGAACGGACCTTCCAGCTGAGCGAACGGGGAACCACGGTGGCCACGGAGCTCAGGGCGGGGCTGGCGACCTTCATGGTCATGGCCTACATCATCTTCGTGAACCCCAGCATCCTGGGACAGGTGGCTGACCCCACCGGGGCGAAGATGCCGTTCTCCGCGGCGCTCACGGTGACGTGCCTCACCGCGGGCGTGCTGAGCATCCTGATGGGGCTGGCGTCCAACTACCCGTTCGCGCTGGCCCCGGGGATGGGGCTGAACGCGGTGGTGACGTTCCAGCTGGTTGGGGCGCTGAAGCTCACCTGGCCGCAGGCCATGTCCGTGATCCTTCTGGAGGGCCTGGTGATCCTGGTGCTGGTGCTCACCCGCTTCCGGGAGGCGGTGATGGAGGCCATCCCCATGTCGCTGAAACGGGCCATCGGTGTGGGCATCGGTCTGTTCATCGCCATCATCGGGTTCGTCAACGGTGGCTTCATCTCCCGGGGAGAGGCCACCGCCCTCACGCTGGGCCGCCTTCACACCCTGCCCGTGGCGGTGTTCGTGCTGGGGTTTCTGATCACCGGCTACCTGCTGGCCCGGCGGGTGCGGGGGGCCCTGCTGTACGGCATCCTGCTCACCACCGCCATCGCCATCGTGGCCAACGCGGTGTGGGGCGGCGGAAAGGCCTTCGGCCCGTCCGCGGTCCTACCGGAGCGGTGGGTGGCCGCGCCCGCGGGTCTGTGGGGGCCGGACCGCGTCTTCGGACGGGTGGACTTCGGGTTCTTCGCCACCCTGGGGGTGGCCACCGCCCTGCTGGTGACCTTTTCCATCATGCTGGCGGACTTCTTCGACACCATGGGGACCGTGGTGGGTATTGGGGCGGAGGCGGGCTTTCTGGACCAGCAGGGCCGGCTGCCCCGCATCCGCCAGGTCCTGCTGGTGGACTCCCTGGGCGCCGCGTTGGGGGGCTTCGCCAACAGCAGCAGCAACACCACGTACATCGAAAGCGCCGCAGGCGTGGCGGAGGGAGGGCGCACCGGCTTGGTTTCGGTGGTGGTAGGCGTACTGTTCCTGCTGGCCATGTTCCTGAACCCCGTGGCGGGGGTGATCCCCAAGGAGGCCACGGCGCCGGCCCTCATCCTCGTGGGGTTCTTCATGATGACGGTGGCCCGGGAGATCCCGTGGACCGACTACGAGGAGGCGATCCCGGCCTTCGTCACCATGCTGGTGATGCCCTTCACGTGGAGCATCACCAACGGCATCGGGGCGGGGTTCATCACCTACACGGTGCTGAAGGTGTTGTCCGGCAAGGCGAAAGAGGTGCGGCCGCTGATGTGGGTAGCGGCCGCCGCCTTCGTGGTGTACTTCCTGTTCCCCGCGTGAACGGGTGCGCTCCGGGCTGGTCAGTCTGCTGACCGACTTCGGGCCGGACAGCCGGTACGCCGCAGAGGTGCGGGCGGTCCTCCTAGCGCCCGCTCCGGGAGCGCGCCTCCAGGTGGTGGAGATCAGCCACGCGGTCCGACGCCACCACGTCCGGGAGGGAGCATACGTCCTGCGGTCGGTGGTCGCCAGCTTCCCCGCGGGGACCGTGCACCTGGCGGTGGTGGACCCCGGCGTGGGCACCGGACGACGGGCCGTGGTGCTGCGGTCGGGCGGCCACCTGCTGGTGGGGCCGGACAACGGCCTCCTGCTGCCCGCAGCCCGGGTCCTGGGCGGCCCGGAGGTACGCCAGCTCACCCACCCGGACCTGCGGCGTCCGCAGGTGTCGCCGACCTTCTGGGGCCGGGACGTGTTCGCACCCGCGGCCCGCTGGCTCGCCCTGGGTTTCCCCTTCGAGGAGGTGGGGCCGGAGATTTCCGACCCTGTGGAGCTGCAGGAGAAGGCCCCGCAGCGCCGGGCGGACGGGTTGAGCGGGGAGGTGGCGTCCTGCGACGCCTTCGGCAACCTCGCCACCAACATCCCGGGGGCGTGGCTGGACGAGCTGCCCCAGGCCCTTTGGGTTCAGGTGGGCGACCGGACGCACCGCGCCCGCAGGGTCCGCACCTACGGGGATGGGGATCCCGGAGACCTGCTGGTGCTGGTGGGGAGCGACGGGTTTGTGGAGGTGGCCGTGCGGGAGGGAGACGCCGCCGCCCGGCTGGGCGCGGGGCCCGGGGATCCCGTGATCCTCCGGGTGTGACCCCGCTGTCCACCAGAGCGTTACAATGGCAGCAAACAGTTTTCCCTGGAAGTTGAGGAGGAGGCCCCATGGGCATGCTGCGCTGGGGGAGGGTGGCGGGAGCGGTCAGTCTGGTGGCCGTCCTGCTGGCCACAGCGCTTCCCGCAGCACAGGCGGCGGACGCGTCGCTGGTCTTCCGGGTGGTGGAGCTGCTGCGGGACGAGCACGTGGCGCGCCCGGACCCCGTGCAGCTGTACCGGGCGGCGCTTGGGGGACTGCGGGAAGCGCTGCAGCGCGTGGGGATCCAGACACCCCTTGCGGACCTGTTCGCGCGCGACGAGGAGCATGCGCGGGAGCAGTTCCAGCGGCGCTTCGACCAGGCGGTGCGGGCTGCATCCGGCCGGCTTACGGAGCAGGACCTCCAGTTCGCCGCCGCGCGGGCGGCGGCCAGTAGCCTGCGGGACTCCCACACGGGTTTCATCCCCCCGGAGCGGCTGGCGGAGCTGAGGCGCCAGCAGCAGAACGAGGCGGCGTTCACCGGGATCGGCATCCTGCTGGTGACCAAGGACGGAAAGTTCTACGCGCGGCTGGTCTTCCCGGGCAGCCCTGCGCAGCGGGCCGGGTTGCGGCCTTTCGACCGCATCCTGGCCATCGACGGGGTCAGCACCCAGGGGATGACCACCGGCGACGTTTCCAGCCGCATCCGCGGGCCGCAGGGGACTCCTGTCACCCTGACGGTCCAGCGTCCCGGGCAGCCCGCGCCCCTGGTGGTGTCGGTGGTGCGCGAGCCCATCGTCGTCCCGTCGGTGGAGTGGGCGGTGCTGGACGGGCAGGTGGGGTACGTGCGCTTCGGGCAGTTCAACCAGGGCTCCAGCGCGAGGTTGGCCCGGGCGGTGGGCGAGCTCCAGCAGCAGGGGATCCGGGGGCTGGTGCTGGACCTGCGGGGCAACCCGGGCGGGTTCGTGTCGGAGCTGAACCGGGTGGCGGAGCTGTTCCTGCCGCGGGGCGTGGTGGTGTACACGCTGGAAAGCCGAGAGGAGGGGCGCCGCAGCTACGTGACCCGTTCCGGGCCGGTGCTGCCCCCTACGGTGCCCATGGTGGTCCTGGTGGACGACGACACCGCCAGCGCCGCGGAGCTGTTGAGCGCGGCCCTGCGGGACCACGGCCGGGCTCCCCTCGTGGGGGTGCGGACGGCGGGTGCTGTGCTGGTGAGCGTCACCTTCCCGTTACCGGGCGGTGCGGGCCTCAGCGTGGCCATCGCCCGCATGCTGACCCCGCGGGGGGAAGAGCTGGAGGGCCGGGGGATCCAGCCGGACGTGGAGGTCGACCTCACGGTGGCGGACCTGGACAACGGCATGGACAGCCAGCTGGTTCGCGGGCGGGAGGAGCTGGCCCGGGTCGCCCGGCAAGGCAACCTCCTGCTTACTCGCTGACTGTTGCGGCGGCCCATCCCCACGGAGGCGCACCGGCAAGAGGCGGAGGTACGCTTCCCCGTGTTTTCCACCCGCGGGTTCGGTCGGCGGGTGGAAGCGGCCGGCGGCCGGTTGCGGTTCGGCTACGCCTTCACGGACACGGTGCTGCGTCCCGCACGTCCCCGCACCGGAGCGGAGGGCAAGGCGGTGCTGCGGCTTCGGGAGGAACGCAGGCCGCAGGTCCGTTGCAGGCTGCTGCTGAGCTCCGGGGAGTTGGACAGGACCCGCGGGTTTGCGGTCAAGCGGTCGGCGCTGCCGGGCGGCAAGGTTCAGCTGTACGAGGGGGGCCGCGGCGACGCGCTGAGGGTGGCCCGCGCCCTGGGCTTTGAGCCGGCCTTCCGGATCCGCCACGAACAGGGCAGAGCCTGGACGCTACCCGGAGGGGTCGAAGTGGTGCTGGAGAGGGTGCGCGGGTACGGAGGCGGCCGTGAGGTGGACCTGGGCTGGTGGGCGGAGGTGGCGGTGCCACACGGCCCGCTAGCCCGGCGGCGGCTAGCCTCCACCCTGGTGCGCCTGGGTCTGGACCCCCGGAGTGCGGTCGCCCAAGGGCTGCCGGAGATAGTGGCCCGGGCCCTGGCAGGGGCCGCAGGGAGCCGCGTCGAACCCCGGCGTTCAAACCCCCGCAGGAGGAGGCCATGAGGGATCTGGTTAAGGTGGTGCTGCCCGACAGCGAGCTGCCCAAGGCTTGGTACAACATCCTGGCGGACCTGCCCACCCCTCCTCCGCCACCCCTCCACCCCGGAACCAAGCAGCCGGTAGGGCCCGCGGACCTGGAGCCGTTGTTCCCGCGGGAGATCATCCTGCAGGAGGTGAGCACCGAACGGTGGATCGAGATCCCGGAGCCGGTGCGCGAGGTGTACCGGCTGTGGAGGCCCACCCCCCTGATCCGGGCCCGGCGGCTGGAGGCGTCCCTACGCACGCCCGCCCGGATCTACTACAAGTACGAGGGCACCAGCCCCGCCGGCAGCCACAAGCCCAACACCGCGGTGGCACAGGCCTTCTACAACCAGCAGGCCGGCGTGCGCCGCCTGACCACGGAGACCGGGGCAGGACAGTGGGGCTCGGCCCTCGCCATGGCCTGCCAGATGTTCGGGCTGGAGTGCACGGTGTACATGGTCCGGGTCAGCTACCAGCAGAAGCCCTACCGTCGCGTGCTCATGGAGACGTGGGGCGCGGAGGTGGTGCCCAGCCCCAGCGACCGGACCCGCGCGGGCCGGGCCATCCGGGAGCAAAACCCGGACTCGCCGGGCAGCCTGGGGATCGCCATCAGCGAGGCTGTGGAGGACGCGGCCACCCACGACGACACCAAGTACTCCCTGGGCAGCGTCCTGAACCACGTGCTCCTGCACCAGACGGTCATCGGCCTGGAGGCCAAGCGGCAGATGGAGCTGTTCGACGACTACCCCGACGTGGTGATCGGGTGCATCGGGGGCGGCAGCAACTTCGCCGGGCTGAGCTTCCCGTTCCTGCAGGACAAGCTTCGGGGCAGGGACCTGCGGGTGGTGGCGGTGGAGCCCACCGCGTGCCCCACCCTCACCCGGGGACGTTACCTTTACGACTTCGGGGACACCGCCCGCATGACCCCGCTGGTGAAGATGTACACCCTGGGGCACACCTTCGTCCCGCCGCGGATCCACGCGGGCGGACTGCGCTACCACGGGGACGCGCCCACGGTCTGCCTGCTGTACGACCAGGGCTACATCGAGGCGGTGGCCTACCCGCAGAACGCGGTGTTCGAGGCCGCGGTGACCTTCGCCCGGACGGAGGGGATCCCGCCCGCCCCGGAGAGCGCGCACGCGGTGCGCCGGGCCATCGACGAGGCGCTGGCGTGTCGGGAGTCAGGGGAGTCGAAGGCCATCCTGTTCAACCTTTCCGGGCACGGGCACTTCGACCTCGCCGCGTACGAGGAGTACCTGGCCGGACGGCTGCAAGACTTCGACTACCCGGAGGCGGACATCCAGAGGGCGCTGGAAGGGCTGGAGGAGCTACAACCCGCGTAGCCGGTCAGGCCTCGGCGAGCGGAAAGCTCAACAGGCGGTCCACGCGCAGGCTCAGCCGGTCGAGGATCTCCGCGGCGCGATCCCGGCACTCCTCCGGGACCACCACGTGGAACTCCCCGCCGCAGCGGTCCGCGTAGGCCCGGAACAACTGCCACTGGCGGGCGGTCTCCTCCAGGTCCAGGGTGTCGCAGGTCTCCACCTCTACCACCAGCAGCCGGTTCGCCGGGTCGCGACCGGTGAGGTCCGGCCGCGACGGGGAAAACCCCGGCAGGTGGAGGGAACGGGGCGGCCGTTCGCCCGGGAGGTCTGCGAAGATCCGGGTGTAGCCGGAAGCGGCGTATTGAACCCGGGCGGCCCGGACCAGCCGCACGTGACGCTGGAAGGAAGCGAGCCTGCGGTGCGCCACGGTCCCAGCTTGCCACGGGGGCCGGCCCCCGCCAACGGAGCCGGTCCCGTGCTATGGTTTCCGGGGAGGCAGCCGGTGTCCACCCACGACATCGCGAAGACCGAACGCACGGAGATGTACCTGAAGGCGGTGTTCGCCCTGCAGCACACCGCCCCGCCGGCCACGGTGTCCAAGGTGGCGGAGTTCATGGGGGTTTCCGTGCCCTCCGCCTCGGAGATGCTGAAGCGGCTGGAGCAGCAGGGCTACGTGTGCGGCACCGGCGAAGGGGTGGGGCTGACGGCTGCCGGCCGGGAGGTGGCCGTGCGCGTGGTGCGCCGGCTGAGGCTGGCAGAACGCCTGCTCACGGACGTGCTGGGCCTCGAGCTGGAGCGGGTCTACGAGGAGGCCTGCAAGCTGGAACACGTCATCAGCCCTGAGGTGGAGGCCCGGTTGGAGCACGTCCTGGGCTCGCCCGAGCGTTGCCCGCACGGACTCCCCATCCCGCGGCCCGACGGGTCAGTGAGCCCGCTGCCCCCGGAAACCCTCGCGGACCTGGAGGAGGGGCAGACGGGGGTGGTTTGGGCGATCCCCGAAGAGGACCCGCAGCTGGTCGCATACCTGCGGTCCCTTCACCTGGTACCGAACGCGCGTGTGCGGGTCCTGGAGGTGGCGCCCTTCAACGGACCGATTTTCTTCGAAGCGGACGGCTTTCGACACGCCGTCGGCCGGGAGGCCGCAGGCCGCGTGCGCGTCCACACCGAGCAAGCCCCGCCCGATCGGGAAGGTTAGGGTTGACAAGCACCAGTCCTTAGAGTAGCCTAAAGCCGCAAATTTGACCTTTCCAGTCAACAATGGCACGGAGGTGAGGCGCACGATGGCAGCACGCCCCGCCGCACTTTGGCCCCTTCTCTTGCTGCTGGTCTTCCTCACTCTTCCGCAGCTACCGGCTTCGGGGCAGGCCCGGGAGCTCAACCTGTACAACGGCCGGCACTACGACACCGACGAGGCCATCTACCAGGAGTTCACCCGCAGGACCGGGGTACGGGTGAACTTGGTACAGGGTGACGCGGACCAGCTCATCGAGCGCATCCGGGCGGAAGGCTCCAACAGCCCCGCGGACGTGCTGGTGACCGTGGACGCCGGGCGCCTGTACCGGGCCCAGCAGCTGGGCCTCTGCCAGCGGGTGGACTCGCCGGTGCTGAGCGCCAGGATCCCCGGGCACCTGCGGGATCCCCAGGGGCACTGGTTTGGGTTCACCAAGCGCTTGCGGGTCATCGCGTACTCCCGGGCCCGCGTGGACCGGGCGGCTCTGTCCACGTACGAGGACCTGGCCTCTCCCCGGTGGCGGCGCAAGGTGCTCGTCCGCAGCTCCAGCCACGTGTACAACCAGTCCCTGGTGGGAGCCCTTATCGCCTGGCACGGCGAAGCCTTCGTCGCCCGCTGGGCCCGCGGGATGGTGGCCAACTTCGCGCGCCCGCCGCAGGGGGGAGACACTGACCAGCTGCGGGCCCTGGCCGCGGGGGAGGGCGACGTGGCCTTGGTGAACCACTACTACTACCTGCGGCTGCTGAACTCGTCCAATCCTACTGACCGAGCGGTGGCGCAGCAGGTGGGGCTGTTCTTTCCCAACCAGGGTCCTGAGGACCGCGGGGTGCACGTCAACCTGAGCGGCGCGTGCGTGGTGAGCACGTCCCGGAACCGTCAGGCCGCGGTGGCCTTCCTGGAGTTCCTGAGTTCGGACTTCGCGCAGGAAGTGTTCAGCAAGGGCAACTTCGAGTTCCCCGCGGTGCGGGGGATCCAAAACCCCATGGCCGCGATCGCCCCCGCCAACCTCCGGGAGGACACGCTGAACGCCGCCACCTACGCCGCCAACGGCGGCAGGGCTCTGCACCTCATGGTGGCCGCAGGCTGGAGGTGAGGGGCCGTCGGTGACCCCTGGCAGTAGGGCCGCGGGCGGAGGCAGTACTGCGGTGACCCGAGGCCGGCGGCAGAGCTGGCACGGGCTTCTGCCGGGCGCCGGCCTCGGCGTGGCCGGCGCTCTGTCGCTGCCCGTGCTCACCGTGGCCGCCAGCGTGTTCTTCCCCGCCGAGGCCGCGTGGGCGGAGTTCGTCCGGCTGGTCCTGCCCCGTTACGTCCGCAACACCGTGTGGCTTCTCCTGGGGGTGGGTGCCGGGACCCTGGTGGTGGGCGTGGGCGCAGCCTGGCTGGTCACCGCGTACCGTTTTCCCGGCCGCCGGCTGTGCCAGGCGCTGCTCCTGCTCCCCCTGGCGGTGCCCGCCTACCTGGTAGCGTACACCTACGCGGACCTGTTGCAGTACTCGGGCCCGGTGCAGTCCACCCTGCGGGGGTGGTTCGGCTGGACCCGGGGCTACCCGTTTCCAGAAATCCGCTCCCTCGGCGGCGCGGTGTTCGTCCTCACGTTTGTGCTGTACCCGTACGTGTACCTGCTCACCCGCGCGGCGCTGCTGGAGCAGTCCCCGATCGTTTGGGAGGTGAGCCGGACCCTGGGCCACGGGCCGTGGAGCACCTTCTTCCAGGTCGCTCTCCCCGTAGCGCGGCCGGGGATCGCCGCGGGGCTGAGCCTCGTGGCGATGGAGGTGCTGGCGGACTTCGGCACGGTGAAGTACTTCGAGCTGGACACCTTCGCCACGGGGATCTACCTGGTGTGGTTCAGCTTTGGGTCGGTGCTGGGCGCCGCAAAACTGGCGGTGTGGCTGATGGGGTTCGTGCTGGCGGTCGTGGCCGTGGAACGGCTTTCCCGGGGCCGGAGGCGGTACCACCGGCCGGCGGCCCCGGTGCGCGAAGCGCGACCCCAGCACCTCACCGGGCTTTGGGCGGCTTTGGCGCTGGGGGCGTGCCTGGTACCTCCGGCCTTGGGGTTCGGGCTTCCCGGTGCGTACCTCGGGTGGATGGCCTGGGTAGGCGGGGATCCCCTGTGGGGGCGGGCGTTCCTCCGCCTGGCGGGCAACACCTTCGTCCTGGCCACCACCGCTGCCGGGGCCGCGGTGCTGATCTCAGCCCTGCTGGCCTACGGGCTGCGCCTTGCCCCCACACCGGTGATGCGGCTGGCGGCCCGGGTGGTGTCCCTAGGCTACGCGGTGCCGGGCGTGGTGGTGGCGGTAGGTGTGCTGGTGCCCTTCGGGTGGCTGGGCAGCGCCGTGGACACGTACTTCCGGCAGTGGTGGGGAATCTCCACGGGGCTGATCCTCACCGGGACCACCTTCACCCTCGTGTACGCCTACCTGGTCCGGTTCCTGGCCGCCGCCCTGAGCACCGTGGAGGCGGGGTTAAGCCGTATCGGGCCGACCCTGGAGGGGGCCGCTAGGACCCTGGGGCACGGGCCCGGAAGCGTCCTGCTGCGGGTCCACGCCCCCCTCATGCGGGGAAGCATCTTCACGGCGGCCTTGCTGGTGTTCGCAGACGCCCTCAAGGAGCTCCCGGCCACTCTGGTTTTGCGTCCCCTCAACTTTGACACCCTAGCGGTCCGACTTTACCTCCTGGCCAGCGACGAGCGGCTCATGCAGGCTTCCACTTCCGGGCTTTGCATCGTGGCGGTGGGGTTGCTGCCGGTCCTTCTGCTGGACCGGGCGGTGCACCGGTCCCGGGCCGAGGCCCCCGCGGGGCCGGGTTCGGGCGACCCATCGGGTCGGGATCGGATTGACCCGACTACCGGATTCGCCTAGCCTAAACGAGCACGGGGAGGACGGCCCATGGTCGCGCACGCGAGGGAAACGGAAGGTGTTCCGGAAGCCCGGGTACGGCTGGTGGGCATCTCCAAGCGCTTCGGGACCGTCCAGGCGCTGTCCGGCCTGACGCTGTCCGTGCAGGCCGGGGAGATCCTGGTGTTGTTGGGCCCCAGCGGGTGCGGGAAGACCACGGCTCTCCGGATCGTGGCAGGTCTCGAGCACCCGGACGAGGGCTGGGTGGAGCTGGCGGGGCAGGTGGTGGCAGGACCCCGCTGGGTTCCGCCCGAAGCGCGCGGCGTGGGCATGGTGTTCCAGGAGCCCTCCCTGTTCCCGCACCTCACCGTCCTCCAGAACGTGGCGTTCGGGCTGCGCGGGATGTCCCGGGCCGAGCGGCTCCGGAGGGCGCACGAGATCTTAGACCGGGTCGGTGCGGGGGAGCTGGCGGGCCGGTTCCCCCACGAGCTGTCCGGAGGAGAGCAGCAGCGCGTGGCCCTGGCCAGGGCGCTGGCGCCGAGGCCGTCGGTGGTGCTGCTGGACGAACCCCTGAGCAGCTTGGACCCTGAGCTGCGGCGGCGCATGCGGGAGGAGCTGCGTCGCCTGCTGAAAGTGGAGGGGAGCACTGCCATCGTGGTGACCCACGACCAGGAGGAGGCGTTCGCGCTGGCGGATCGCATCGGGGTGCTAAGCCGGGGGCGGCTGTGGCAGGTGGGGCCTCCGGAGGAGATCTACCACGCGCCCGCGTGCCGGTTCGTGGCGGACTTCGTGGGCGAGGCGGACTTCCTCCCCGGCCGTGTCCGCGACCACGTGGCCCGCACCGAACTCGGGGACTTCCCCTGCAACGGGCTTCCGGAAGGCGCGTTGGTGGAGGTGATGGTGCGGCCCGCGGACCTGGCCGTGGAGCCGGATGCGGACGGACCCGCAATGGTGGTCGGCCGCCGCTTCCGCGGCCCGGAGACGCTGTACGAGGTACGGCTGGCGTCGGGCCGGGTGGTCAGGTGCCGGGTCTCCGGCGACGCTGGCCTCAAGCTCGGCACCCGGGTACGGGTGCGGGCGACCACCCCGCGGGTTGTGGTGTTCCCCGCGGAGGCAGGTGAGCCGGGCTAGGCCCGGTCCGCACGTGCTGCCTGTCCCTCAGTCACGGCGCACCCGCAGCTCCCGGTGGAGTCGCCACAACTCCACGAACGCCCGTACCACCACGTCCGGCCGGCCGCCGCTCTGACGTCCCCACCGCCGGGGGTAGTGGGGGACTCCCACCTCCACCACCCGCGCTCCGCGGGCGGCTGCCCGGCACAGCAGCTCGGTGCTGAGGAAGGCACCTGTGGCCCTCAGAGGCAGGCCGTCTACCATCTCTTTGCGCAGCAGCTTGAAAGCGCAGTCCACGTCCCGCACCCGGACGCCGAACCAGGTCCGCACCAGCAGGTTCCACAGCCAGCCGAAAAGCCTGCGGTGCGGGGGGTCCTGGCGTCGGAGCCGGTAGCCCACCACCAGGTCCGCGTACGCCGCGTGGGGCAGCAGGCGCGAGAGGTCCTGGGGGTCGAACTGCCCGTCCCCGTCGGTGAAGAAGATCCACGGGTAGCGGGAAGCGGAAAAGCCGGTCCTCAGGGCTGCGCCGTACCCGAGGTTGCGGGGGTGGCTGACCAGCCGGACCCGCGGGTCCTCCCCTGCCAGGCGCCGGACCACCTCCGCGGTTCGGTCCGTGCTCCCGTCGTCCACCACGATGACCTCGAAGGGTACGTGGAGGCCCTCTAAGGTGTGCACCACCGCCCGTACCACGCGTTCCACGTTGCCCTCCTCGTTGTGGCACGGGAGGAACGCGCTGACCCCTCCGGAGAGGGCTTCCGTGAGCTTCTGGGGGGAGCTCACGCGCTGCTGCTCACCAGCACTAGTCCCAGGATGATGGCCGCCACCCCTGCCACCCGTACTGCAGGGATGGTCTCGCCGAACAGGTAGGCGGAAGCCAACAGCACGAGCACGTACCCCAGCGACAGGAGGGGATAGGCCAGGCTGAGCGGGGCGCGGGAGAGGACCACGATCCACAGCACGCTGGCCACCCCGTACAGGGCGAATCCGGCGAGGATGTGGGGGCTCGTGACGATCCGCCACAGGAGCAGGCCCACCTCGGACGCTGCCCCCACCCGCAGGGCTCCCATCTTCAGCAGAATCTGGCCCGCGGCCCCCAGGAGGACGGAGATCAGGATCAGCAACAGCGTCATGGGCTCCCCCGTCTGCTTGGTGTGCAAAGCCGCTAAACCCAGGAACGGACGAGCGTCCACCACCGCAGCCAGGTGGCCGGGACCGGGTATGCGGTGAGGACCGGTAGCTGATACAGGAACACCAAAGCGGCCACCGTCCAGTACGTACGGATCCACCGCGGCCGCGGGTGCCGCACCCGCTCCAGGACCGAAGCCAGGGCCAGGTAGCCGAACGGCAGCACCGGAGTGAAATGGTACACGAAGAGCAGCCGTCCCACGAACGCGTACGGGAGGTAGCTCAGGGCGAACCCGGCCACCGCAAAGGCCAGGGCCGGGGAGGTCCGCACCTGGCGACATACGGCTGCCACCGCGGGCAGCACGGCCCACCAGATGGCGGGGTTTCCCACGGCGAAGATCCCCTTCATCCAGCCACCGGAGGTTTCGTAGTAGTACCACATGGGCCGCAGGAGCAGGGGCCAGGACCACCAGGGGCTGGCGTAAGGGTGAGTGGCCTGCAGGGTCGCGTGATAGCGGTACATGTTGACTTGCAGGAGCGCCAGGTCGGCCAGGCTCTCCCCCCGCACCAGGTGGGGGAGGTAACTGGCCGCGTACACAACCAACGGCACGGCCAGCAGGCTGCCGGTTACAGCCCACCCCGGCCATCGCCGACCCAAGCCCCACCACGCCAGTGCCACCAGGAATCCCAGCGCGGCCAGGCTGGCGAGGCCGGTCCACTTGGTGGCACACGCCGCGCCTGCTGTAGCCCCTGCGGCCGCCAGGTACCCCCACCGCCCGGTGCGCACCGCAGCCCACCCGAGGGCGTAGGTCAGCACGCTGAAGGTTGCGAGAAACACCTCCGGTTTGGCGATCCGGGACTCCACCACCCAGATGGAGTCCAGCGCGCCCAAAGCAGCGACCGCCAGACCCGCCGACGGCCGGCCCGTGGCCAGGGTGCCGAAGGCGTACAGGGCGGGGATCAGCAGGGTCCCGAACACCGCGGGCACCAACCGCCAGCCCCAGGCCTCAAACCCCGCCACGCGGATCCCCAGGGCCACCAGCAGCTTGGACAGGGGAGGGTGCGTCCACTCGTAGATGGGCTGGCCGGTGAGGTACTCGTGCGCGGTGCGCGCGTAGTAGATCTCGTCGAAGACCTGCTTCGGCGGATCCCCCAGGCGCCAGAACCGGACCGCCGCGGAGAGCAGTACCAGGGCCAGAAGCCACCATCCCGGACGACGCGCCATCGACTGCATGGTACGCCCGGCGTTTGACAGCGCCAACGTGGCGTGCTACCTTGCCCGCAAAGGTCGCGGGGCCAAGTCTGGCCGCTCTGGGCCGGATGCGCGGGTTTTCAGGTCCCGGCCAATCCCAGCTGCCGGGGCTCGGTGGCCACAAGGAAAGGAGGTGGTGCGCCGTTGAGTAGACATCGCACCCCAGCCCACCTGGAGGAAAAGGGGTAAAGAGGTTGGGAGTCCCGGCGGTGGGCCGGGACTCCTGGTTTTTCGGAGGGTTTCCACCCCTGGGCCGCACCGCGGACCCTGCGGTATACTCGGCGTGGGGCGGCGTAGCTCAGTTGGTCAGAGCACGCGGTTCATACCCGCGGTGTCGGGGGTTCGAAGCCCTCCGCCGCCACCACCGAGGCGAGGGAGTTGTCCACCCGCGTGCGACCGCACACCGCCGGGGCCGCTGTGGCCCGGACCCCAGACGACCTGCTGAGGATCGTACGGCGCACCCTGGAGGAGGATGGGGGGTTGCCGGCGGGGACCCACGTGCTGGCTGCATGCTCGGGCGGCGCGGACTCCGTGGCTCTGGTGCACCTCCTGGCCCGCTTGAGCGCCGAGAGGCGGTGGCGGGTCAGCGTGGGGCATGTGCACCACGGGTTGCGGACCTCCGCGGACTCGGACGCCACCTTCGTGGCGGAGCTGGCCCGGCGCTTGCAGCTCCCCTTCTTCGTGCGGCGTGTGCAGGGACTCGGCGGGGCCAACCTGGAGGCGCGGGCCAGGGCGGCCCGCTACGCGGCTCTGGCGGACATGGCCCGCGAGGCGGGCGCACAGGCGGTGGCCACCGGGCACACCCTCGACGACCAGGCGGAGACCGTCCTGTTGCGTCTCGTCCGGGGAACCGGACTGACCGGGCTTTCGGGCATCCGGCCCCTCCGGTTCCTTGCGCCCGGGATCACGGTGGTCCGTCCCCTCCTGTGGTGCCGACGGCAGGCGCTGCGGGATTTCATCAGCCAGGAAGGCGAGACGTGGAGGGAGGACGAGACCAACCTCGACCCGCGTTACGCCCGCAACCGGATCCGGGCCCGGCTGATGCCGATCCTGGTGGCGGAGAACCCGCGTTTCCCGGAAGCCCTGGCCCATCTGGCGGAGGTGGTGCGGGAGGAGGAGGCGGTGTGGGCGGAGTGGGTCGGCCAGACGCTGCGGCGTCTTGCGCGGCCCGCGGAGGGTGGCTGGACGGTGCCGCTGCAGGAGTTTTTGCACCTACCCACAGGGCTGCAGCGGCGGGTCTTGCGGGAGCTGGCGGGAAACTTCCCGGCCGTTTCCTTCGTTCACGTGGAGGAGGCGCGTCGGTTGCTGCGCGGCGGGCAGGCGGGTCAGGAGCTGGCGCTACCGGGAGGTGCACGGGTGCGGCGGGAGTCCAGCAGCTTCTGGGTGGGTTGGCCGCGTGAGGCCACTAGCCTAGAGCCCGTGCCCCTGCCGGTGCCAGGCCGGGCGTGGGTTCCGGACCTGGGCCTCGTGGTGGACGCCCGGGTGGAGTCGCGGGGCGCGTCCGAGCCCGAGGGCCGGTGGGAAGCCGAGCTGGACGAGCGGTACTGCAAGCGGGACCTGGTGGTGCGCGCCCGCCGGCCCGGGGACCGCATCCGGCTGAAGGTGGGGACGCGCAAGCTGCAGGACCTACTGGTGGACCTGCGGGTTCCGCGGTGGGAGCGGGACCGTCTCCCTTTCGTGGCCACCGGCGACGGCGAGGTGCTGTGGGTGGTGGGCTACCGCGTGGCGGACGCAGCGCGTCCGGCGCCGGACGCGGCACGCTGCCTGCGGCTGCGGGCGTGGCCCCTGGAGGCAGGGGCTACACTGGAAGCGGGAGCCGCCGATGGTATACTGGGTGAACAACTCCCGGCCGGCCTGGGTGGGTCGGCGCGCGTGAGCGAAGGGCAGGAGGCGATCCGGTGACCAACCGGTACGTGCGCAGCCTGGTGGTCTGGGCGCTGGTGGTCGCGGTGGTTCTGTTCGTGCTGGTCCCCATGTACCGCAGCACCCGCACCGTGCCCCGGTCCATCGACTTCAGCGAGTTCCTCACCCTCGTGGAGCAGGGCCAGGTGGTGGGGAAGGTGGTGTTCAACGAGGACAACAGCACCATCACCGGGGAGCGCCGGGACGGCCAGCCCTTCCGCACCACGTACTCCAAGGAGGCGACCCTTCAGATCCAGGCGCTGCTGCGCCAGAAGGGGATTCCCTTCGCCGTGGAGGCCCCCGCGCGGAACTCCCCCTGGCCGAACCTGCTCAGTAGCTTCCTGCCGCTTTTGCTCATCATCGGCCTGTGGTTCCTGATGATCCGACAGGCCCAGTCCGGCAGCAACCAGGCCCTGTCCTTCGGCAAGAGCCGGGCCCGCCTGCACCACGAGTCCAAGCCCAAGGTCACGTTCGACGACGTGGCCGGGGTGGACGAGGCGAAAGAGGAGCTGCAGGAGATCATCGAGTTCCTCAAGCACCCCAAGAAGTTCCAGGCCCTGGGGGCCAAGATCCCGCGGGGCGTCCTGCTGGTGGGTCCGCCGGGCTCGGGCAAGACGCTGCTGGCCAAGGCGGTGGCCGGGGAGGCCGGGGTCCCCTTCTTCTCCATCTCCGGCTCCGAGTTCGTGGAGATGTTCGTCGGCGTGGGGGCCTCGCGGGTGCGGGACCTCTTTGACCAGGCGAAGAAGAACGCGCCTTGCCTGGTGTTCATCGACGAGATCGACGCGGTGGGCCGCCAGCGGGGCGCGGGGCTGGGTGGAGGCCACGACGAGCGAGAGCAGACCCTGAACCAGCTCCTGGTGGAGATGGACGGGTTCGACCCCAACGCCGGCATCATCGTAATCGCCGCCACCAACCGCCCCGACATCCTGGACCCGGCGCTTTTGCGGCCGGGCCGGTTCGACCGGCGCATCGTGGTGGACAACCCTGACACCAAGGGCCGCAAGGCCATCCTGGAGGTGCACCTGCGGGGCAAGCCGCTGGCGGAGGACGTGAACGTGGACGTGTTGGCTAAGCGGACGCCCGGGTTCTCGGGAGCCGACCTGGCGAACCTCGTGAACGAGGCGGCGCTGCTGGCCGCGCGCCGGAACAAGCGCCGCGTCACCATGGCGGAGTTCGACGAGGCCATCGAGCGGGTCATCGCGGGACCCCAGCGCCGTAGCCGGGTCCTGTCCCAGCGGGAGCGGGAGCTGGTGGCGTTCCACGAGGCCGGACACGCGCTGCTGCGGAAGCTCCTGCCCCACGCGGACCCGCCCCACAAGGTGACCATCGTGTCGCGGGGCATGGCCCTGGGCTATGTGATGGGGATGCCCCCGGAAGACCGGTACACGCGGACCCGGGCCGAGCTGCTGGACGAGATCACCGTGGCCATGGGCGGCCGGGTGGCGGAGGAGATCGTGTTCGGGGAGGTCACCACGGGCGCGGAGAACGACTTCGAGCAGGCCACGGACATGGCCCGCAAGATGGTCACGGACTTCGGGATGTCGGAGAAGCTGGGGCCCATGTCCTTGGGCAAGCGGCATGGCCCGGTGTTCCTGGGAAGGGATCTGGTGGAGAGCCGGAACTACAGCGAGGAGGTCGCGTACGAGATCGACAAGGAGGTCCGGCGGATCATCGACGAGTGCTACAGCCGGGCCAGGCAGATCCTGGAGGCCAACCGGGACAAGCTCGAGGTGGTCGCCCGGGCGCTGCTCGAGAAGGAATCCCTGGACGCGGAGGAACTGGAGCGGCTGCTGGCGGGCCAGCCCCTCGACGTGGACTCACCCGCCGCGGGCGCCCCGCAGCCGCAGGCTTCACCGCGGACCGTGCCGGCTCCGCCCGTCGTCCCCTCCCTGCGCCCGAAGCCGGAGGCCAGCTAGCCCCCCGCTCTCTGCCTTCAAGCCTGGGTGGAGCCCTCCGCCCGGGTGGGCCTGGTCAGGCAGGGGAGGCGGCCAGCAGATCCTCGGACCTCACCGCCCGGACGCCCGCCTGCTCCCACTCCTTGCGCCGCTCCGGGACCTGCTCGGGGTACACGGGCCTCGCCGCGTCCTCCACCACCGCGGTGCGGAACCCCGTACGGGCCGCGTCCAGGGCCGTGGCGTGCACGCAGTAGTCGGTGGCGAGCCCGCACACGTACACCTCCTGGACCCCGAGGCCCCGCAGCAGGTCCGCTAGGCCCGTCCCCTGGAACCCGGAGTACGCCTCCTGGTCGGGCCGGTATGCCTTCCGGACGATGTGGGTGATGGGCTCCCGCCGCAGCTGCGGGTGCAGGTCCGCTCCCGCTGTGCCCTGGACGCAGTGGGGAGGCCAGGGGCCGCCGCGCTCCCGGAAGGACACGTGGTCCGGGGGATGCCAGTCCTGCGTGGCCACTACAGGGCGACCCGCCCGCGCGAAAGCCTGCGCCAGGGCGTTCACCACGGGCACGATCCGGTCTCCCTCCGGAACTGCCAGCGCCCCGCCCGGGCAGAAGTCGTTCTGCAGGTCCACCACGATGAGGGCCGCGCGTTCCACCGCGCACCACCTCCCCTCCTGTCTGCCACGCCTCGCGCCTCGCCTATAGTATACTTCGGTGCGAATCCGACGCCGTGGCAGGAGGAAGGGTTGGCGAAGCGCAGCGCGAGGGAAGACCTGCGACGGCCGGTGCTGGTCTACGTGAGTGCGGTGGCCGTGCTGGCCGTCGTCCTGGGCGTGCTCCAGGCCCGGTACGAGGCGGGCCGTCGTCCCCCCAGCGCGGAAGCGGTGGTGCGCCACCTCACCGAGACCTTTGTGGGGGAGGGTACCGTGCGGTCCGTGCGCCTGCGGGGCGACGTGGCGGAGCTGGAGGTGGCCATGGACGGGGTCCGGGCCCTGCCCCGGGACCGTGCGGAGTGGCCGCAGTTCTTCCGCGACGCCACCGACGTGGCCGCGGATCGGCTCTTCAGCCCGCCCGCGCAGATCACGACCCCTGCCCTGGGCGGCCTGGAGCGGGTGGCCATCCGCTACACCCTGCAGGGCAGGGAGGTGGCCCGGGGTTCAAAACGGAGGGGGGATCGCACCGCCACGGTGACCGTGGCTCGGCCGTGAGGAGGACGACGTGTACGCGCTGAACTTCTACTCCAGCCTGTTTGCCGAACAGCTCCGCCAGGGGCGCAAGACGGCCACCATTCGCCTGGGCGACAAGCGGGACAAGTACCGGGAGGGGCAGATCGTGTGGGTGACCGTAGGGCGCCGGTTCGGGGAGCGACAGAAGATCTTCTGCGCGGTCATCGACCGCACGGAGTACAAGCAGGTCAAAGACCTCACCCCGCGGGAGATCGAGCGGGACCACCCGGAGCTGCGGCGTCACGAGGACCTGCTGGAGTTCCTGTCGTCCATCTACGGACGGCCCGTGACCCTGGAGGACTGGGTCACCGTGGTGCACTTCTCACCGGTTCGGGAGTGACGGGTTCGTTGGGGCGGCCTTCCGGCGGGAGGAGGAACTGCGGAGGGACCGCATCGGTCAGGTACAGGTCCCCGCTGGCGCGGTAGAAGGCGATCCCCGCCTCGTGGGCCCGGCGAGCCAGCACCGTCAGGACCACCGGTTGGGGAGTGTGCCGCAGCCCCACCTCTCTGGCCTGCAGGGGGGTGAGGGAGAGGTGCACGAAGCGGCGTGGACCGGGCCGCAGGCCCTCCGACAGGATGGCGGCCACCCGCTCGGGGGCGGTGCCGTGGTACAGCCATTCGGGCGGACGCTGCGGGGCCCCCTCAGGCTGCACCGGGACGCTGTGCCCGTACAGGGCCCGCATGCGGCCGTCCCGAAGCTCGAACCGCCGGCGCCCCGGGAGGTTCACCGCCGCTTCCAGATCCGCCGCGGTGGCGTCCTCCCAGCCCCGCTGGCGCCGGACCGCTTCCAAGAGCGCTTCCACCGGGGCCCAGCCGTGCGGGTCCAGGGAGAGCCCGAAGGCCTCCGGCCGGTGCCGCAGGATCAGGGACAGCAGCCGGCTCAGGCGCTCCGCACGGCGTCGGTCGACGGCAGTCATGGGTCCCTTTCCCAGCGTATGATACACGCGGCGGGGTGAGGGTGGTGGCCAGGCCGCTGGTGGAGTGCGTCCCCAACGTGAGCGAGGGTCGGCGTGTGGAGGTGATCGAGGAGCTGGCCGAGGCGGTGCGGTCGACCCCGCACGTCCGGCTGCTGGACTACTCGTGGGACGCGGCCCACCACCGGTCCGTGTTCACCTTCGTCGGGCCGCCTCAGCCCGTGGTGGACGCGGCCCTGGGGTTGGCCGACGTGGCGGTGCGGCGGATCGACCTGCGCAGCCACCAGGGGCTGCACCCGCGGATCGGTGCGGTGGACGTGGTGCCCTTCGTCCCCCTGCGGGGCGTGACCGTGGAGGACTGCGTGGAGCTGAGCCGCGCCTTCGGGCGGGCCCTGTGGGAACGTCACCGGGTCCCCGTGTACTTCTACGCCCACTCCGCCCTCCGTCCGGAACGCCGGTGGCTGCCCAACATCCGGCGCGGGGGATTCGAGGGGCTGCAGTCCGCCATCGCGCAGCCGGACCGACACCCCGACGTGGGCGAGCCCGTACTGCACCCCACCGCGGGCGCCACGGCCACCGGCGCGCGGGATCTGCTGGTCGCGTGGAACTTCACCCTGGCCACGGAAGACGTACAGGTGGCCCGGGCGGTGGCGCGGCGGGTCCGCCAGTCCTCGGGAGGGCTCCCGGGCATTCAGGCGGCCGGGTGGGCGTTGCCCCAGGGCGGGGTACAGGTCTCCGTGAACGTACTGGACTACCGCGCCACGCCGCTGCACGTGCTGTACGAGGCGGTCCGCCAGGAGGCCGCGCGGTTCGGTGTGGAAGTCGCCTCCACGGAGTTCGTGGGGCTGGTGCCCGCGGAGGCGTTGGCCCAGGTGGGCGCGTGGGCTCTGCGCTCGGCCAACCTGGACGTGCTCCGCGTGCTGGAAGCGAGGCTGGTGGAGTGACCGCACAGCAGCTGCGCTGCGGCCGCCGGGGCCTGCCGTTCGGGCAGCGGACCCTGGTGATGGGCGTCGTCAACGTCACCCCGGACTCCTTCAGCGGGGACGGACTGCTTACCGGGCCGGGGTGGCTGGCGCGGGTGGTGGAGGTCGGCCGGCGGATGGTGGAGGACGGCGCGGACCTGCTGGACGTGGGCGGGGAGTCCAGCCGGCCCGGCGCCGCGCCCGTGCCGGTGGAGGAGGAGCTGCGGCGGGTGGTGCCGGCGGTGGAGGCGCTGCGGCGGGTGGTGGACGTCCCCATCTCCGTGGACACCACGAAGGCGGAGGTGGCGCGCCAGGCCCTGCAGGCGGGCGCGGACATCGTGAACGACATCAGCGCCCTCCGGCACGACCCGGACATGGTCCGGGTCGTGGCGGAGTCGGGCTGCGGCGTGGTGTTGATGCACATGAAGGGCACGCCCCAGGACATGCAGCGGGACCCCCGGTACGAGGACGTGGTGGCGGAGGTGCGGGACTTCCTGGCGGAACGGGTGCGGTGGACCGAGCAGCACGGGATCCCCCGCGACCGGATCCTCGTGGACCCCGGCTTCGGCTTCGGGAAACGACCGGAGCACAACCTCGAGCTGGTGCGGAACCTCCGGGCGTTCCGGGAGCTGGGCTGCCCGGTGCTCCTGGGGCCGTCCCGGAAGAGCACCATCGGCGTGATCTTGGGCGGGCTGCCGCCCGCAGAACGCGTGGAGGGGACTGCGGCGCTGGTCGCCCTGGCGGTGGCGTGCGGCGTGGACGTGGTGCGGGTGCACGACGTGCGGGCCATGGCCCGCGTGGTGCGGGTGGCGGACGCGGTGGTGCGGGGCTGGGCGCGGGACCCCTAGCACGCAACTTTTCGTGTGGCTGGGAGGCGGTGGTGGACCGCATTGTGCTGAAGGACATGGCCTTCTACGGTTACCACGGGGCTCTGCCCGAGGAGCGGCAGCGGGGCCAGGTGTTCTTCGTGGACGCGGAGGTGGAGTGCGACCTGCACCCCGCCGGCCACAGCGACGACCTGGCGGACACCCTGGACTACCGGGAGATCTATTGCAGGGTGCAGGCGGTGCTGCTGGGCCCCCCCAAGGCGCTCCTGGAGGCGGTGGCGGAGGAAGTGGCGCACCGGCTCCTGGAGCTGGATCGGGTGGAGGCGGTGTGCGTGGAGGTCCGCAAGCCCCACGTGGAGCTGGGAGGGTCGGTGGGGTTCGCGGCGGTGCGGGTGGAGCGGCGGCGGCGTCCGCGGGTGGGGCCTTCCGCGGTGTGAGCGCCGTGGGAGAGCGGGTGTTCCTTTCACTGGGCTCAAACGTGGGAGACCGGCGGGCCAACCTGATGGCGGCCCTGCGCCGGTTGGAGGCGGAGGGTGTGCGGGTCGTGCGCCAGTCGTCCTGGTACGAGACCGACCCCGTCGGCTACACGGAACAGCCGCCGTTCCTGAACCTCGTGGTGGAAGTCCGCACCGCCCTGGACCCGCTCGCGCTGCTGCGGTGCGCGCAGCGCGTGGAGGCAGCCCTGGGCAGAGTAAGGGAGGTCCGCTGGGGCCCGCGTACGGTCGACGTGGACCTGATCCTCTACGGTCAGCGCGTGATCCGGACCCGTGAGCTGGTCGTGCCGCACCCGCGCATGCGGGAGCGCGCGTTCGTCCTCGTACCCCTGTGCGAGGTGGCGCCGGACCTGTTGCTCCCTGACGGGACCCCGGTGGTCACCCTGTTGCCCGCGGTGGCGGACCAGCGGGTCCAGCGGCGATGAGGGAAGGGCCGGTGGAGCTGGAGCAGGTACGGCGCGACCTTCGCACGCGCTACGTGGGCCGCCGCGTTCACTGGTTCGAGCAGGTGACCTCCACCAACGACGTGGCCCGCAGTCTGGCGGAGCAGGGGGCTCCGGAGGGGACGGTGGTGCTGGCCCGCGCCCAGACGGAGGGCCGGGGAAGGCTGGGAAGGCGCTGGATCTCCCCCCCCGGCGGCCTCTGGCTTTCAGTGGTGCTGCGGCCCCTCGCGGCCCCGCACGAGCTGCCGCGCCTCGCGCTGGCGGTGGGGGTGGCGTGCAGCCGCGCCGTAGAGCGCGCCTGCGGGGTGTCGTTGGGGCTGCGGTGGCCCAACGACCTGGTGGTGGAGGGCAGGAAGGTGGGCGGCGTCCTGGTGGAGTCCGGACCCGAGGTGCGGTGGGTGGTGGTGGGGGTGGGGATCAACGTGGCCGTGGCTGCGGACCAGCTGCCGGAGGGAGCTGCCTCCCTGCAGGACGCCGTCCCCGGGCCGGTGGACCGTGCCGCGCTGCTGCAGGCTCTGATGTCGGAACTGGAGATCGCCTACGAGCTGTTCCGGGGCGGTGACTGGACTACCCTCCTGGACTGGTGGCGCCGCAGGTCCACCACCCTGGGCCGCCGCGTCCGCGTGCACGTGCCCTCAGGGGTGTACGAGGGCGTGGCGGAGGACGTGGACGAGGACGGCGCGCTGGTCCTGCGGCTCCCGGATGGCCGGCGCAAGCGCATCGTGGCGGGGGAGGTGGACTGAGAGGAGGGAAGAGGATGCCCGGCATCACGGACGTGGAGGGACTGGCAGTCGGCCACGCCACCCACCGCGAGGCCGCCACGGGCTGTACGGTGGTTTTGTGCGAGGCGGGAGCGACCGCAGGCGTGGAGGTGCGGGGCAGCGCCCCGGGGACGCGCGAGACGGACCTGTTGCACCCGCTGAACCGGGTCCACCAGGTACACGGCGTCCTCCTGACGGGCGGCAGCGCCTTCGGCCTGGCAGCCGCGGACGGCGTGATGCGCTACCTGGAGGAGCGGGGAGCGGGCTACGACGTGGTGGTGGCGAAGGTCCCCATCGTGCCCGCGGCGGTGATCTTCGACCTGTGGCTGGGCCGTCCCGACGTGCGGCCGGACGCCGCCATGGGTTACGCCGCCTGCCAGGCTGCCTCCAGCGGTCCCGTGGAGGAGGGCAGCGTGGGCGCCGGCACCGGCGCCACCGTGGGCAAGCTGCTGGGCCCCGCGGGCGCCATGAAGGGCGGGGTGGGCACGTGGGGCGCGGTCCTCCCGGGCGGGCGGGTGGTGGCGGCGCTAGTGGTGGTGAACGCCGTGGGCGACGTGCTGGCGCCAGACGGTTCGGTGCTGGCCGGGACGCGGGACCCGGCCACGGGCGAGCTGGTAGGCTCGGCGGCGCTGCTGCAGAGCGGCTACGTCCCCCCGCGGATGCTGGGGCAGAGCACGGTGATCGGGGTGGTGGCCACCAACGTGGCGCTGTCCAAGGTGGAGTGCAACCGGCTGGCGCGGGTGGCCCACCACGGGCTGGCGCAGGCCGTGTCCCCGTCCCACACCACCCTGGATGGCGACACCTTCTTCGCCCTCAGCACGGGGCAGGTGGAGGGTGCCTACGACGGGGTGGCGGCCGCAGTCCCTGGGGTGGTAGCGGAGGCCATCCGGCGGGCGGTGCGCACGGCCTGGGGCCTTCACGGCATCCCGGGCCTGGCAGACTCCGCCGGAACCGGGGCGGGCTGAACACCGGGCTTGCGGGAAGCCCGCGGGGCGATTAGGCTGTTGGCAGGCCGGCATCCGAGAGGAGCCGGACCCCGGCGAACCGACCGCGTTTCGGTCCGTCCGGTACTGGACAAACCAGACTGGAACGGAGGTGCACGATGAACACGACTTCCTCTGCCTCTCCGCAGGCGCGGAGAGGCTTTCGTTTGAGCGCCCACGACCTGACCGTGGTGGGGGCGCTGGGGGCGGTGAGCGCCGTCCTGGGCACCGTGCCAGGCCTCGGGTTCATCCCCGCTCCCACGCCTGCGGGTGCGGCCACCACCATGCACATCCCGGTCATCCTGGCCGGGATGGCCCGCGGGCCGCTCGCGGGAGCCCTGGTGGGCGCGGTGTTCGGCTTCTTCAGCTTCACCCGGGCCACCCTCCCCTTCTTCAAGGATCCCCTGATCGCGTTCGTCCCGCGGCTGCTCATCGGGGTCGTGAGCGCCTACGCCTTCACGGCGCTCACCCACCGGGCCTCACGGCTGGTGGCGGCGCTGGCCTGCGGGGCCGCGGTGTTCACCGCCCTCGGCCCGGGTGCGGCGGCGTTCGAGGCAGCCTTCGGGGCCGGCCGCGTCCCGCGGAGCTGGCTGGTGGAGCTGTACCACGCGGTGGCCGCGGCCACCGCGCCCGCCCCGTGGGTGGGGCTGGTGGCGGGGCTAGGGGGCGCGCTGGCCGCGTACAGGGCGCTGCGGGGGGACGACGCGCCCGTGGGTGCGGCGGTGGTGGTGGGGACGTTGACCAACACCGTGGGCGTGCTGAGCCTCATCGTGCTGCGGTTCCCGGAGATGATGCCGCCCGGCGCAGCGTTCCTGGTGGGGGCCACCCACGGCCTGCCGGAGGCGGTGCTGGCGGTGGTGGTCACCGTCCCCGTGTACCGCGCCCTGCGGTCGGCGCGGTTGGTGTAAAGGGGGGAGAGGTGCTCCTGGCCGTCAACGTGAACAACACCCAGATCAAGCTGGCCATCTACTCCGACCCCGAAAGGGACGCCCAGCCTCGGGTGCACTGGCGGGTGTCCACGGAGTTGCGGAAGACGGAGGACGAGTACGGCATCCTGTTCGCCCACCTGTTCGAGCACGCGGGGCTGGCCCTCCGGGACGTGACGGACGTGGCGGTGTCGTGCGTGGTACCGCCGCTGCTGGACACCATGGAGCGGCTCTGCGAGCGGTACTTCGGGACGCAGCCGTTGGTGGTGGGGCCCGGCATCCGCACGGGGATGCGGATCCTGTACGAGAACCCCAGGGAGGTGGGCGCCGACCGCATCTGCAACGCGGTGGCCGCCTTCGCCAAGTACGGCGGACCCAGCGTGGTGTGCGACTTCGGCACGGCCACCACCTTCACCGCGGTCTCCCGGGACGGTGACTTCCTGGGTGGGGCCATCGCCCCCGGGATCGGGATCTCCCTCGACGCCCTGGCGGAGCACACCGCACAGCTGCCCCGCATCGACCTGGAGAAACCGCGCAGCGCCATCGGTCGGTCCACCGTGGCCGCCATGCAGGCGGGCGTGTACTACGGGTTCGTGGGGCAGGTGGAGGAGATCGTCCGCCGCATCCAGCGGGAGCTGGGCGAACCCGCCACCGTGATCGCCACGGGTGGCTGGGCCCGGCTGCTGGCGGAGGAGCTGACGTGCATCCACCACCACGACCCCCTGCTGACCCTGGAGGGCCTCCGGATCCTGTTCCTCCGGAACCGACGGGCGGAGGTCCGGTAGGCGGCGTCCGCCGGCAGCCCGGGGCCGGGCCCCGTGGTACATTGGCGTCGTGAAGCGGATCGTCAGCGTGAGCCTGGGCTCGTCCCGGCGGGACAGTCGCCTGGAGCTGGAGCTGCTGGGCGAGCCGGTGGTGGTGGAGCGGGTGGGGACCGACGGGGACCTGCGCCGCTGCGCGCAGCTGCTGGAGTCCCTGGACGGGCAGGCGGACGCCATCGGGCTCGGGGGTATGGATCTGTTCCTGCAGGCGGGCAGCCGGCGGTACTACCTGCGGGACGCGGTGCGTCTGGCGCGCCGCGTCCGGCACACGCCGGTGGTGGACGGAAGCGGGCTCAAGCAGGCGTGGGAGCCGTACGTGGTCCTGCACTACCTCCCCGAGGTGGTGGCCTACTCCCTGCGCGGCCGCCGGGTGCTGCAGGTGAGCTCGGTGGACCGGTACGGGATGGCGGAAGCCTTCGCCCGTGCGGGCGCCCGGGTGGTCTACGGGGACTTCCTGTTCGCCCTGGGTCTGCCCTTCCCCCTGCGGTCGTTGCGCGCGGTGCACGTCCTGGCTGCCCTGCTGCTTCCGTTCCTCACCCAGCTGCCGGTTGGGTGGCTGTACCCCACCGGGGCGCGGCAGGAGCGTACCACCCCGCGGTACGGGGGGTATTTCCGCTGGGCCGAGGTGGTGGCGGGGGACTTCCACTTCATCCGCCGGTACATGCCCGACGACCTACGGGACAAGGTGGTGCTGACCCAGACCCTCACGCGCCAGGACGTGGAGGAGCTGCGGCGGCGCGGCGTGGCGCTGCTGGTCACCGTGACGCCGGAGATCGGCGGACGGTCCTTGGGGACCAACGTGTTCCAGGCGCTGGTGGTGGCGTTCGCCGGCAAGCCTCCGGAGGCCATCGCGCCCGGGGAGTACGTGGAGTGGATGCAGCGCCTGGGCTTCCGGCCGCGGGTGGAGTGGCTGAACGCCCCGCGGTCCGAGGAGCTGCGCCGCCTGTACGACCCTCAGGCCCAGGACGCGGCGGGGGGAAGGACGGCGTAGGCGGTGGAGCGTTTCGCCTTCGTGATCCACCCGCTCCAGGCGGAGGACTTCTCGCGCAAGTACCCCTTCACCCGGGCGTTGCCACCCCGGTGGGTAGAGGCGGCCTTCCGCAGGGTGCCGCCCCTGGTCGTCTCCCACATCACCGGGATCCGCTCCGCCGTCGGGAAACAGGCGGAGGGGTGGTTCATCGGACTGCCCCTCACTCCCCGGGTCCTGCTAGCCTCGGACCCGGAGTTCGTCTACAGCCGCCTCGTACGCTGCGCGGAGATCGCCCACCGGCTGGGAGCCCGCATCCTGGGGCTCGGGGCTTTCACCAAGATCGTGGGCGACCGCGGGGTGACGGTGGCCGCGCGGTCGCCCATCCCCGTGACCACGGGCAACTCGTACACCGCCGCCACGGCGGTGGAGGGCGCCCTGGTGGCCGCGCAGCGCCTGGACATCGTCCCGTCCCGAGCGCGAGCTGCGGTGGTGGGAGCCACGGGTGCCATCGGGGCCGCCTGCGCCCGGCTGCTGGCCCGCCAGGTGGGGCAGCTGACCCTGGTGGCCCGCGGGCGGGAACGTTTGGAGGAGCTGGCAGACCAGATCCGGGCGGAATCCGCCTGCTCCGTGGAGGCCACCGATCGGGTTCGGGAGGCCGTGCGGGGGGCGGACATCGTGCTCACGGTCACGAGCGCCACCACGGTGTTGGTGGAGCCGGAGGACCTGAAGCCGGGCGCGGTGGTGTGCGACGTGGCCCGGCCCCGGAACGTGTCCCGGGAGGTGTACGCGCGCCGCGACGACGTGCTGGTCCTGGATGGGGGGGTGATCCAGGTGCCAGGGGAGGTGGACTTCGGTTTGGACTTCGGATTCCCCCCCGGCACCTGCGAGGCGTGCATGGCCGAGACCATGGCGTTGGCCCTGGAGGGCCGGTACGAGTCCTACACCGTGGGCGCGGACGTCCGGCTGGACCGCGTGGAGGAGATCGCCCGCATCGCGCGCAAGCACGGGTTCCGGCTGGCAGGCTTCCGGCGGTTCGAGCGCGCCATCGGCGACGAGGAGGTGGAGCGGATCCGGAAGCGGACCCGGGGCCTCAGCGCGGCGGGTGGACCCCCGTTTGAAGGATTTGAAGGAACCGGTGGCAGCGCCGTATAATACCCTAGGAAACAGGGGACGCTGTGGGCGCGGGCCCACGGTGTTTTCTTTTCCCGCGGCACGGTTTTTGCCCACGCCCCCTGTGAGTCCACCGGCGAGAAGCCGGGACGACCGGGAGACCGTATGGAGAAGGAAACGTTCCTCACCCCGGAAGGGCTCAGGCGGCTGGAGGAGGAGCTGGAGTACCTCAAGACCGTCAAGCGCAAGGAAGTGGCCGAGCGGATCAAGCAGGCCAAGGCCTTCGGCGACCTGAGCGAGAACTCGGAGTACGAGGACGCGAAGAACGAGCAGGCCTTCGTGGAAGGACGGATCCTGGCCCTGGAGCAGCTGCTGCGGAACGCCAAGGTCATCCAGGGCAACGGGGCTTCCGGGGAGGTGACCGTCGGATCCCGGGTCCGGGTCCGGGACCTGGCGAACGGGGAGGAGTACGAGTACTGGATCGTGGGTTCGGCGGAGGCGGACCCCTCGCAGGCCCGCATCTCCAACGAGTCCCCGGTGGGGCGCGCGCTGCTGGGGCGGCGTCCCGGGGAGGTGGTGGAGGTGCAGGTGCCTGCGGGGTTCTTGCGGCTCCAGATCACGGGCCTGGGTTCCTAGGTCCCGGTCCGGTTCTGAGCAGCGCGGGAGCCGCCGGGCCGCCGGCGGTTCTCTGTTTGAGGTCGGCGCGGGAATGAACGCGACCGGCGGCGGCGTTGGACGGGTGGCCGGGAGTGCCGGCGCCGGGATCGGGATGAAGGAGAGGGGGACCCGGGTTGCGAAACCGTCCTGTGGAGGAAGATCGGGAGGACGGAGCCGGAGGGCGAGGCCGGTAGGGGGCAGCGGATGCCGATGTTCGAGCGGTTCACGGAGCGCGCGCGGCGCGTGATCATCCTGGCCCAGGATGAGGCGAAACGGCTCAACCACAGCGCGGTGGGCACCGAGCACATCCTGCTCGGGATCGTTCGGGAAGGCGAGGGGGTAGCCAGCAAGGTCCTGGAGAGCCTGCACATCTCGCCGGAGCGCATCCGGGCGGAGATCGAGAGCGCCATCGGCCGGGGTGACCGCACCCCGTACGAGGAGGTGACCTTCACCCCGCGCGCCAAGAAGGTGCTGGAGCTGGCGCTGGACGAGGCGCGGCGGCTCGGTCACAACTACATCGGCACCGAGCACCTGCTGTTGGGTCTCATCCGGGAGGGGGAAGGGGTAGCGGCCCGGGTGCTCGAGGCCATGGGAGCGGATCTGGAACGGGTCCGGGCCCAGGTGGTGTACCTGCTCGGGGAGGAGGGGACGTCCACGTACACGCGGCCTTCCAGCAAGACGCCGACCCTGGACGAGTTCGGCCGGGACCTGACCAAGATGGCCCGGGAGGGGAAGCTGGACCCCGTCATCGGACGGGAGCGGGAGATCGAGCGGGTCATCCAGATCCTCAGCCGACGGACGAAGAACAACCCGGCCCTCATCGGGGAACCCGGGGTCGGAAAGACGGCCATCGTGGAGGGCCTCGCGCAGCGCATCGTCCGGGGGGACGTGCCGGAGAGCCTGCGGGGCAAGCGGGTAGTGCAGCTGGACCTGGCGGCTCTGGTGGCCGGCACCAAGTACCGGGGTGAGTTCGAAGAGCGCATGAAGAAGGTGATGGACGAGATCCGCAAGGCCCAGGGCGAGGTCATCCTGTTCGTGGACGAGCTACACACCCTGGTGGGCGCGGGGGCCGCGGAGGGGGCCATCGACGCCAGCAACATCCTCAAGCCCGCCCTCGCCCGCGGGGAGCTGCAGTGCATCGGGGCCACCACCCTCGACGAGTTCCGGAAGTACATCGAGCGGGACGCGGCCCTGGAGCGCCGCTTCGCGCCCATCCTGGTGGCGGAGCCCACGGTGGAGCAGACGGTGGAGATCCTCCGGGGCCTTCGGGAGCGGTACGAGGCGCACCACGGGGTCCGGATCAGCGACGGCGCCCTGGTGGCCGCGGCCACCCTCGCGGAGAAGTACATCACGGACCGGTTCCTCCCCGACAAGGCCATCGACCTGATGGACGAGGCCGCCAGCCGCATCCGGCTACAGGCCTCCTTCCTGCCCAGCGAGGTCCGGCAGGCCATGGAGCGGGTCGAGAAGACCCGCCGGGAGAAGGAGGAGGCCATCAAGAACCAGGACTTCGAGCGAGCCGCGCAGCTGCGGGACCGGGAGAAGGCCCTGCGGCAGAAACTAGAGGAGCTGGAGGCCAGCCGCCGCAGCCAGCGGGGTCGCGACCTCACCGTGGTCACGGAGGACGACATCGCAGAGATCGTGTCCAGCTGGACGGGCATCCCCGTGACGAAGCTCATGCAGGAGGAGACGGAAAAGCTCCTCAAGATGGAGGAGAAGCTGCACGAGCGGATCGTGGGTCAGGAGGAGGCGGTCGCCGCGGTGTCCCGGGCGGTCCGCCGCGCCCGGGCGGGGCTGAAGGACCCCAAGCGGCCCATCGGGTCCTTCATCTTCCTGGGGCCCACGGGCGTGGGCAAGACGGAGCTGGCCCGTGCCCTCGCGGAGTTCCTCTTCGGGGATGAAAACGCCCTGATCCGGATCGACATGTCGGAGTATAGCGAGCGGCACACGGTCTCGCGCCTGGTGGGCGCACCGCCCGGGTACGTGGGCTACGAGGAGGGCGGCCAGCTCACGGAGCAGGTCCGCCGTCGGCCGTACTCCGTGGTACTGCTGGACGAGATCGAGAAGGCGCACCCCGAGGTCTTTAACGTCCTCCTGCAGATCCTGGACGACGGCCGGCTCACGGACGCCCAGGGCCGGACCGTGGACTTCAAGAACACCGTCCTCATCATGACCAGCAACGTGGGCGCCCCGCAGATCGAACGGGACGCCCCGGTGTTGGGCTTTCGGGCCACCACGGACGAGCGGGCGGAGCAGCAGCGGGCCTACGAGCGGATGCGGGACCAGGTGATGGAGGAACTCAAGCGCACCTTCCGCCCGGAGTTCCTGAACCGCATCGACGAGATCATCGTGTTCCGGCCGCTCACGAAGGAGCAGATGCACGCCATCGTCCGCATCCTCCTGGAGCGGGTGCGGCGGGAGCTGCGGGGCCAGGGGATGGAGATCGAGTTCACCGACGCCCTGCGGGAGCTGCTGGTCCAGGAGGGGTTCGACCCCCAGTATGGCGCCCGGCCCCTGCGGCGCGCCATCCAGCGCCTGGTGGAAGACCCCCTGTCGGACGAGCTGCTGCGCGGGCGGTTCCGCCAGGGGGACCACGTGATCGCGGACGTGCGGGACGGCAAGGTCGTCTTCGAAG
Organism: uncultured bacterium; assembly: GCA_938028835.1. GTDB lineage: Bacteria > Sysuimicrobiota > Sysuimicrobiia > Sysuimicrobiales > Sysuimicrobiaceae > Tepidifontimicrobium. The sequence goes on from CALIMJ010000008.1 coordinate 53,681, forward strand.
GGCCGCGGGAGCCCGTGGGCGCACAGACGGAGTAGGGCTCTATGGGGGACCTCCCGGGCTGAGGAGTTCGTCCCGAAGGACCCCGATGTACGGGAGGTTCCGGTACAGCTGGCGGTAGTCCAGCCCGTAGCCCACCACGAACCGGTCCGGGACCTCAAACCCCACGTACGCCAGGGGCAGGTTGGGCGCGATGCGCCGGACCCGCTTGTCCAGCAGGGTGCAGATGACCAGGCTGGCAGGCCGACGCGCCCGCAGCAGGCGCGTCAGGTAGGCAGCGGTGAGGCCGGTGTCCACGATGTCCTCGACCAGGACCACGTGGCGGTCGGTGATCTCCTCGTCCAGGTCCTTGAGCAGCCGGACGGCGCCGGTGGCCGCGTGCCGGGAGCCGTAGGCGGCGATGGCCATGAAGTCGATCTCGTGGGGGATGCGCAGGGCGCGGCTCAGGTCCGACAGGAAGTACACGGAACCCCGCAGCATACCCACCAGCAGGGGCCGCAGCCCCGCATAGTCCCGCTCCAGCTCCGCCGCCAGCTCCCGCACCCGCCGCTGGAGGACGGCCTCGTCGAACAGCACCTCCTGGATGTCCTCGTCCAGGCTGCGGAGGACGCTCATGAGGAGCCAGAGCGGGACGCGGCGGACCCCACCGCCGGACGCAGGCCGTACTTCAACAGGAGGTTGCGGAAGTCGCGGCCGTAGAACACGCGGAGGTTCACGTTGGGGTACAACTGCCGGAGCCGCCGGATCTTACGGTTCTTCCGGGTGACCAGGGCCTGCTTGAGGGTCGTGAGCTCGATGTACAGGTCGAAGTCGGGCAGGTAGAAGTCCGGGGTGAAGCGCTCCCGGGGACGGCCTTCCCGGTCCCAGCTCAGGACGAAGGACCGCGGCTCGTACTCCCACCGGATCCCGTAGAAGTCCAGAATACGGGCGAACTCCTCCTCCGCGGGGTTGGCGAACCGCGCGGCCCGCTTGCGTCGGGAGGAAGACGGTGCTCCCATGCTCGAGCGCCTGTTCGAAGCCAGTATACGGGCCCCGGCCCGACGCTGCAACGTGGTGGGTTTGCCAGGGGGCTGCCGGTCGTGGGAGAATAGCGCAGGCGCCCACCTCTCGCGGATCCGTGTTCGACCCAAAAGGCAGGGGAGTTACGCCCGCAGGTTACGGGCGCCGAAGGAGCTGTGCGATGGCAAAGGACAGCTGGCAGCAACTCGTCAAGGACGCCACGGAACGCCTGCGCAGCCCGGACGCGACGGTCCGCAGCGACGCGGCCCTGAGCCTGGGCAAGCTGGACGCCCCCGAGGCTCCGGCCACCGTGGTGGCGGAGGCCATCGACGCCCTCAGCCGGATCCTGGACGACCCGGACGAGTACGTGCGCAAGAGCGCGGTCCACGCCCTGGGCCGACTGAGGGTGAGGGACCCGAGGGCGCTGGAGGGAATCCGCTTCGCCTTGGGGGACCGGTCGGAGCAGGTGGTCCAGGAGGCGGTGACCCAGGTCCAGCAGGCGGTGGATGCCGGAGCGGTGGACGGACTCATCCGCGTCCTGGGCCGGCGGGAGCGGACGCTGCAGAACGCGGCCAGCCAGGCCCTGGTGCGCATCGGCGCACCCGCGGTCCGACCCCTGCTGGAGACCTTCAAGGACCGGAACCTGCGGCGGCGCGTCCACAACCAGGTGCTGCGGATCATCGAGGACATCAAGGGCAGGGCGGTGGAGCCGCTACTGGGGGCCCTGGAGGACGAGAACCAGTACGTGCGCGCGTACGCGGTGGCCCTGCTGGGCAGGCTGGGGGACGAGCGCGCCGTGGAGCCCCTGGTCCGGCTGTTCCTGACGGACCCGAGGCTGCAGGAGACGGTGGTGAACACCCTGCCCCGGCTGGAGGAGCGAGGGGTGCTGGAGGCCCCTTCCGGGGACCGGGACGTCCAGCTGCCCAGAGAGGTGGCGGCGGCCTTCCGCAGGCTGGCCTCCACGCCGGAGGCCCTGCAGGCCCTGCGGACCGCGGTGGCAGGCGGCAACCCGAAGGTGCGGAAGTTCGCCCTGCGCGCCCTTTTCGAGGTGGAGGGCGCGCGGGCCAAGGAAACCCTGCTGGGCCTTCTGAGGGACGAGGACGCGGAGGTGCAGCGGCTCGCCATCCGGCTGCTGGGCAAGCTGCACGACAAGAGCGTCATCGAGCCGCTCCTCGGGCTGCTGAAGGGTGCGAACCCGCAACTGGAGGAGGTGGTGTGGAACACCATCAAGGTACTCACCGACCTCCGGGAGTACGAGCAGTTAAGGTCCCGGGTCGCCCGGGAGCGGGCGGGAGCACCTGCCCGTCCCACGGTCCGGGTGTTCAAGACCGAACGTGACGTCTCCCCCGACTGGTGGCGGGACCAGGACTAGGTTCGCTGTGCTGGTCTGCCTGGTCACGGTCCCGCACCCGGAGGAGGCCTACCGCATCGCCCGGGCCCTGGTGGAGGAACGCCTGGCCGCGTGCGTGAACGTGGTGCCGGGGGTGCGGTCGGTGTACCGCTGGCAGGGGGCGGTGGAGGAGGCGGGGGAGGTCCTGCTGGTCGTCAAGACCACCCGCCAGCGGTTTCCGGCGCTGCGGGACCGCATCGCGGCCCTCCACCCCTACCAGGTCCCCGAGGTCGTGAGCCTTCCCGTGGAGGACGCCCTGGCCGCGTACCGGGCCTGGGTGGAGGAGTCCGTGGCGGAAGCGGAGTCTCCGCGGGAGGCCTGACCGCCGGACGGGGTCGGGTCGCCTGCTCCACCCGTGCGGATTCTCGTGACCAACGACGACGGCATCGAGGCGGAGGGGCTTCACGCCCTTGTGCGGGCCTGCGAGCGGGTGGCAGAGGTGACCGTGGTGGCTCCCCACCACGACCGGTCCGCCAGCGGCCACGCCATCACCCTCCACAAGCCCCTGCGGGTCTCGCCCGCCACCATCCCCGGCTCGGGTGCCGTGGCGTGGGCCGCCACGGGGACGCCCGCGGACTGCGTGCTGCTGGCCGTGTACGGGCTGCTGCCGGCCCGGCCCGACGTGGTGCTGTGCGGGATCAACCTGGGGCCCAACATCGGACACGACCTCACCTACTCCGGCACGGTCTCCGGCGCCATGGAGGCCGCCATCCTGGGCATCCCCGCCATCGCGGTCTCCCTGGATGCGGAACAGGATCCCCGGTACGAGGTGGCCGCGACGTTTGCGGCCGCGCTGGCGGAGGAGGTGTACCGGCGGGGGATCCCTCCAGACGCGCTTCTGAACGTGAACGTGCCGAACCTGGAAGTGGGCCAGATCCGCGGGGTCCAGGTCACCCGACAGAGCGCGCGACGGTACCGCACCCGGCTGGAGCGGCGCACGGACCCCCGCGGCCGGCCGTACTACTGGATCGCGGGGGAGCGGACCTCACCGGAGGAGGCCGAGCCCGGCACCGACAGCCACGCCCTCAGTCACGGCTTCGTGTCGGTGACCCCCCTGCAGATGGACCTGACCTACCCGGCGCTCCTCTCCGCGCTCGGGAGGTGGGAGCTGGACCGCCTTCTCCGGGGAGGATTCCCGGCCTAGCAGGCCGAACACCGCTCGAAGAGCCCGGGTTCGTAGGCCGGGTTGGCGGCAGACGACGCGGCGGTCGACGGAGCAACAGGTCGTGCCCCTCATCGAGCTGGAAGGCGTCTACAAGGTCTACCCCGGCGGCCGGGTGGCCCTCCGTGACGTGTCCCTCTCCGTGGAAGAAGGCGAGTTCTTGTTCCTGGTGGGGCCCACCGGCGCGGGCAAGTCCACCCTCCTGCGCCTCCTGTACCGGGACGAGTTGCCCACCCGCGGCCGGGTGCGGGTGGCCGAGTGGGAGGTGCACCGGCTGCGGCCGGGCCAGGTCCCGTTTCTGCGCCGGCAGCTGGGCGTGGTGTTCCAGGACTTCAAGCTGCTTGCGGATCGCACCGTGTACGAGAACGTGGCGTTCGCCCTTCGCGCGGTGGGCACCCCGCCCGCGTGGATCCCCGCCCGCGTGCGCGCGGCCCTGGAGCTGGTCGGGCTGTGGGAGCGTGCGAACGCGTTCCCGCGCCAGCTCTCGGGAGGGGAGCAGCAGCGGGCCAGCATCGCCCGCGCCCTGGCGAACCAACCCCGGATCCTCCTGGCCGACGAGCCCACCGGCAACCTGGATCCCGACACCTCCTGGGACATCGTGAAACTGCTTTCGCGGATCAACCTGCGGGGCACCACGGTGGTCATGACCACCCACAACAAGACCGTGGTGGACATCCTGCGGCGTCGGGTGGTGGAACTGCAGGAAGGACAGGTGGTCCGGGACGAGGTGTGGGGGAGGTATGCGAAGCCTCGCGCCGTTCCGTGAACGCCCCGCGGCGCTGTCGGCGGCCGGGCTCCCGCCGCGGAAGGCATCGCGCCTTGAGGCCGCGGCCTCCTCCGTGGCGTTCCTGACCCGTGAGGGCGCCGTGGGGTTCTGGCGGAACGGGCTGATGTCCGCGGCCGCGGTGAGTTCCATCCTCGCGGCCCTGCTGGCCTTCGGCGGGGCCCTGGTGACGCTGTGGAACCTGCAGGCGGTGGCGGCCCGGGTGGAGGGGCAGCTGGTGGCGGTGGCCTACCTGCGGGACGGACTCTCGCCCGCCCAGCGGGAGGCCGCGCGGCGGGCCGCGGAGCGGATCCCCGGGGTCCGGACGGTGTCCTTCGTGCCGCGGCAGGAGGCGCTGCGCAGGCTGGAGGAGGCTCTGGGCGGCGTGGAGCTGGAGCAGGCGGTGCGGGAGAACCCGCTCCCCGACACCTTTGAGGTGCGGCCCGATCAGGCCGAGGACCTCCGGCGGGTGGCCGAAGCCCTGCGGTCGGTGCCCGGAGTCGTGGAGGTGACCTACGGGGAGGACGCCACGGACCGCGTGCTGGCCTTGACCCGCCTGGTCCGGGGCGCGGGGGCGGCAGCCACGGTGGTCCTGGGGGCTGTGTCGGTGGTGGTCAGCACCAACGCGCTGCGGCTGACGGTGCTGGCCAGACAGCAGGAGGTGGAGATCATGCGCTTGGTGGGGGCCACGGGCTGGTTCGTGCGCTGGCCGTTCCTGGTGGAAGGGCTGTTGCAGGGGCTGGTGGCCGCGGTGTGCGCGTCCGCGCTGTGGACGGTTTTCTACCCCTGGGCCGTGGCGCGCCTGCAGCAGGCGTGGCCCTTCCTCCCCGTGTTGCCACCCTCCCGGGTGGTCCTCCCCCTGGTGGCGAGCCTGCTGGCGGGTGGCGCCTCGGTGGGGCTGTTGGGCGCCGCGGTGTCCGTGAGGCGGTTTCTGGCCCGGTGAACCCCCGCTCCTTCTTCCTTCTCGTGCTCGTGGCCGCGGTGCTGTCGGCTCCCGGCGACGCGTACGCGGGCGCGCACCAGGACCGGCGCAGGGAGCTGGAGCGGGTCCGCCAGCAGCTGCAGCGGACCCGGCAGGAGCTGAGCCAGGCCCGCAGGCACGAACGCAGCGTTCTCGGCGAGCTGCAGCGCATCGAGCAGACCCGGGAGCAGCTGGAGCGCGAGCTGCGGGCGCTGGAGAGCCGGCTGCGAACGGTGCGGGCCCGGGAGTCGCTCAGCCGGGTCCGGGAGGCCGCCTCCCGGAAACGCTTGGACAGCCTCCAGCGCCGCCTGGAAGAGCGGCTGCGGGCTATCCACCGCCGGGGGCGCGCGGGCTACGTGGACGTCCTGCTGGCGTCCGCGGACTTTTCCACCTTCCTCACGCGGTTCGACTTCCTCGGCCGCCTGGTGCGCCAGGACGCTCAGCTGGTGCGGGAGACGGAGGAGGAACGGCGCCGCTGGGAGGCCCTGCGGGACCAGCTGGCCCGCGAGCGGGCGGAGGTGGAGCAGCTCCGCGCCGGCGTGGTGGAGCGGCGGCGGCGGGTCGCCGAGGAGGAAGCCCGCAAGCGGGCCCTGCTGGCGCGGGTCCAGAAGGAGCGGGCAGCGTACGAACGGCTGGTGGAAGAGCTGGAGGAGGATTCCCGGAGGCTGGAGGCGCTGCTGCAGCAACTGGCGCCTGTCCGGGGAGCAGGACCTGGCCCGCGGTGGCGTCTGGGGTTCGGGCTGGCGTGGCCCGCGAGGGGAGCGCTCACCTCGGGGTTCGGGCTACGCCGGCACCCCCTGTTCGGAATCGTCCGGCCGCACCACGGGGTGGACATCGCCGCCCCGTGGGGGACACCGGTGCGAGCGGCTGGGCCAGGAACGGTGGTGTACGCGGGCTGGTTCGGGGGGTACGGTAAACTGGTCGTGGTCGACCACGGTGGCGGTGTCGCGACCCTCTACGGGCACCTGTCCTCCATCCTGGTGTCCGTCGGGCAGCGGATCGGTGCGGGTGAGGTGGTGGGACGGGTGGGGAGCACCGGTTACAGCACCGGCCCCCACCTCCACTTCGAGATCCGGGTGAACGGCCGACCCGTGGACCCGCTCCGGTGAACTGGAGCCGGCACCGCGACGCTTTCGAGGGGGGCCAGGAATGACGCGTCGTAACCCGGTGCTGTCAGGGCTGGCGGTCCTGGTGGTGCTGTCCATGGTGTTCTCCGCGGGGTACGCCCTGGGCCTGCGGCAGGCGTCCGCGGCGGACGCCCGCACCGAGGGACAGCGGATGCTGCAGGCCCTGGCGGACCACCTGCAGCGCAGCTACCTCCAGCGCAACCTGGACTGGCGGAAGCTGTACGACGGCGCCGCCCGCGGGATGCTCCAGGCTCTCGACGACCCCTACACCGCTTTCTTCGACGCGCAGGGCTACCGCCGGTTCCGCGAGGACTTCCGGGGCTTCTTCTACGGGGTTGGGATCTTCATCGAGAAGAAGGACAGCCGGCTTCTGGTGGTGGCCCCCATCCCGGACACGCCCGCGGCCAAGGCAGGGCTGCGTGCCGGCGACCACATCACCCACGTGGACGGAGTCCCCACCCGCGAGATGCCCATCGAGGAGGCGGTGGCCCGCATCCGGGGGCCGGAGGGCACCACCGTGCGCCTCCGGATCCAGCGCGGGGACCGCACCTTCGAGGTGCCCATCACCCGGGCGCGGATCGAGGTGGTGAGCGTGCAGGGTGAGGAGGCCCTCACGGACGCAGAGCGCCAGGTGGTGCAGTCCGCGCAGGCTGCCTACGTGCGCATCCTGGCCTTCAACCAGGACACCGCGGAACGGTTCAGCGCGCAACTTCGCCGTGCGGAAGCCCGCAACGCCCGGGGGCTGGTCCTGGACCTGCGCTTCAACCCGGGGGGGCTGGTGGACCAGTGCACCGCGGTGGCGGACTGGTTCGTCCCGAGGGGACCCATCGTGCACGAGGTGGACCGGGACGGCCGCACCCGCACCGTGAACGCCACCCCGCGGGAGAAGTACCGCAGGCCCGTGGTGGTGCTGGTGAACGAGGGCACCGCCTCCTGCAGCGAGATCGTGGCCGGCGCGCTTCAGGACACCGGGACCGGGGTGCTGGTGGGCCAGCGGACCTTCGGGAAGGGGGTCATCACCACGGTGGTGGACCTGCCGGGCGGCCGCGGAGCCACCATCACCACGGCCAAGTACCTCACCCCCAAGCGCCGGGACATCCACCGCAAGGGGATCCAGCCGGACGTGCTGGCGGGCGACCGGGTGGAGGGGAAGACCGACCGGGAGGTGGAGGCCATCCGGCTCGAGCAGCTGCGCAGGGCGGTGGAAGTCCTGCGGAAGCGGTGAGCCGTGGCCAGGAGCCGACCGCCGCGCCGTCGCAGGCGTCCCTGGGGCCGCTGGATGTGGCTGGCGGTGGCGGCAGGAGCCGTGGCCGGGCTCGCCTTTGCGTGCAGCCGGCCGCCGGCGGAGCGGCCCGCCCAGCTTCCCACGTCCCCGCGCGTCGAGACCCCGACACCGCCGGTGCCCGCAAGGTTGGACGTGGAACCAGAAGCCGCAGCCCTGCGGGGGAAGGTGTTGCAGGCTCTCCCTGCGGGATCCCGCTGGGAGACGCTGGGGAGCAGGTCGCGGCAGGACGGCTCCGTGGTCTGGCGGCACGTCCGGTACCGCGTTCAGCTGCCGCCGGGCGCCAACGTGAAGGCCGCCACCGGTCTCCTGGTGAAGGCGGCGGAGGATGGCGGCGGCGTCCTGCTGGCCAGCCGTCCCGAGGGCCGTGGGCAGGTACTGGAGGTGGGGCTGGAGCACGGGGGGAGGGTCCTCCCTGTCCTGCAGATCCACCTTTGGCCCTCCGAGGACGGAAGCGCCCTGCAGGTCCGGGTGGCGGTGGTGCTGGACGACGCGGGGATGCGGCTGGAAGAGCTGGACCGCGCTCGAAGGGTCGGCCGGCCGCTGGCCCTGGCCATCCTGCCCGGACTCCCCTATTCGGAGGAACTGGCCCGCAGGGCCCGGGAGGCTGGCCTGGAAGTCCTCCTGCACCTGCCCATGGAACCTGAAGACCCGGAGCTCGCGTCTCAGTTGGGCGGGCTGGCCGTGCGGGTGGACATGCCGGACGAGGACATCGCGCGCACCGTAAGAGCCGCCCTGCGGGCCGTACCCGGGGCGGTAGGGGCGAACAACCACATGGGCTCCAAGGCCACCGCCAACCCGAGGGTGATGAGGGCGGTGCTGCGGGCCCTCCGCGAAGAGGGAATGTTCTTCGTGGACTCGCGCACCACGCCGAAAAGTGCCGCGGAGGTGGTGGCGAAGGAACTGGGGGTACGCGTGGCGCGGCGTGTGGTGTTCCTGGACAACGACCCCTCGCCCGAGGCGGTGCGGACCCAGATCCGCGAGCTGGTGGACTACGCGCGGCGCCACGGCAGCGCGGTGGGAATCGGGCACGCGAACCGGCCCCACACCGCGGAAGTGCTGGCGGAGATGGTGCCGGAGATGGAACGGTCGGGCGTGCGGCTGGTCCGGGTGAGCGAGCTGGCCCGCTAAACCTCCGGGGTGCGCCGGGCCCCGGCCCGGCCGCGGCACCGGCAGGAGTGGGGCCAAGGTTAGCGAACCCTAGGGTGCTGGGTTGGGGCCTACCAGAATGCAAACATGGGTTCGAAAGGGGGTGAGGTCTGAGGGGAACGATTCTTGACGGTACGCGTGCCTGCACAAAAACTGCCAGCAAGGGGGGCTGATGCGATGAGGAAGGCCAGAGCCACTTGGGCCGTCCTGGTGGCGGCGCTGGTCGCCGTCACGTCCTGGGCGGTGACCTATGCGGCGCCGGTCCGGATGGGGCCGGTGACGGACGACTGGGGCGTGGTCCGCGTGGCCCGCGGGCAGCCCATCGTGATCGCGTACTGGCTGGTGGTGGCCGGGCCCGACGCCAGCCTGGGGGTGGACAGCCGACGCGGGATCGAGATCGCCATCGACGACAAGAAGACGGTAGCCGGCCACCCGGTACGGCTCATCGGTGAGGACAGCGGGTGCAACGCGGAGGGCGGCACCACTGCGGCCACCAAGCTGGCGGCCAACCGACAGATCGTGGCCGCCATCGGCAGCAGCTGCTCCAGCGAGGCGGTCCCCGGGGCACCCATCCTGTGCAAGGCGGGCATCGTGACAGTCTCACCGTCCAACACCGCGCCGAAGCTGACGGATCCCAAGCGGGGCCCGGAGTACGCCTGCTACCTGCGCACCGCCCACAACGACCTGGTGCAGGGGCGGGCCGCCGCGCAGTTCGCCTACCACGTGCTGGGCGTGCGGCGTGCGGCCACCATCCACGACGGCAGCCCGTACGCGGAGGGGCTGGCGAACGTGTTTGCGGACGTGTTCAAACGGCTGGGCGGCACCATCACCTCGCAGGAGGCGGTGTCCCCCACGGACACGGACATGCGTCCCGTGCTGACGCGGATCGCCGCGGGCAAGCCGCAGCTCATCTACTACCCCATCTTCATCGCCGCGGGCGGCCACATCACCCGCCAGGCGAAGGAGGTGGCAGGGCTGGAGAACGTCAAGCTGATGAGCGCGGACGGCACCTTCTCCCCGGACTTCTGGAAGGCCGCAGGGGAGGCGGCCCGGGGGGTGTACAACTCCAGCCCGGACCTGTCCGTGGAGGCCCTGGGGTCCAAGTACCAGCAGTTCCTGGACAAGCACCAGAAGAAGTACGGCGAAAAGCCCCTGTCAGCCTTCCACGCCCACGCCTACGACGCGGCCATGATGATCTTCGCGGCCATCGAGAAGGTGGCGAAGAAGGACGCGCAGGGCAACACCTACATCGGCCGCAAGGCCCTGCGGGACGCGCTGTTCGCCACCCGGAACTTCCCGGGGATCACCGGCAACCTCACCTGCAACCCCTACGGCGACTGCGCGGACCCCAAGATCGCCGTGTACCAGACCCTCTCGGCGGACCCCGCGAAGTGGAACCCGGGGGTGGATCCCAAGAAGGTCTGGGCCATGAAGAGGTAGGTGGCAGGGTTGAGAGGGCGGGGTGGAGCCCGCGAGGGCTCGCTCCCCGCCCCTCGTCTGCTCGGGAGGGAGGTCGAAAAACTTGGCGGCGGGCGTGTTGCGCCGGCCCGTGGCGAGGCGGCTGAGCTTCGTGGACGCCTTCCTGTGGGCCTTCCGCTTGGCGGTGGTCCTGGTGGTGGTGTGGGGGACGGTGGGAACCCTGCGCCTGGGCCGGTACACGGGCGAGCAGTGGGTGGACTTCGTGGTCTTCGGCCTCGCGCAGGGAGGGATCTACGCCCTCATCGCGCTGGGCTACACCATGGTGTACGGCATCCTGCGGATGATCAACTTCGCCCACGGGGAGGTGTTCATGAGCGGGGCCTACACCGCGTACTTCGTGGCGGCCCCGCTGGCGGCCTCGGGCTTCCTCGACCGGCACCCGATCCTGAGCCTCCTGCTGCTGGTGGGGGTGGCCGCGGCGGTGTCCACGGGAGTCGCGGTGCTGGTGGAGCGGGTGGCGTACCGACCCCTGCGCCGGGCTCCGCGCCTCGTGCCCCTCATCACCGCCATCGGCGCGTCCTTCTTCCTCCAGTACGCCTTCCGGGGCCTGTACGGCTCGGGGTTCAAGGCGTACCCGGAGTTCCAGCTGTTCAAGGGCGAGTGGCAGATCCTGGGGATCGGGGTGCTTCGCACGCAGGCGGTGGTGCTGGCCAGCGCGGCGGTTTTGATGTTTGCCCTCTACCAGTTCGTGATGCGGACCAAGCTGGGCAAGGCGATGCGGGCGGTGTCGGAGGACAAGGACGCCGCGGCCCTCATGGGGATCGACGTGGACCGCATCATCGTGCTCACCTTCGCCATCGGGGGCGCCGCCGCGGGGGCCGCGGGGATCCTGTACGCCCTCGTCTTTAAGCAGGTGCACTTCTTCATGGGGTTCGTGCCGGGGATCAAAGCCTTCACCGCCGCGGTGCTGGGTGGTATCGGGAACATCCCGGGCGCCATGCTGGGCGGCCTGTTCTTGGGGGTGGTGGAATCCGTGGGCCCGGCCCTGTTCCTGGACGGGCTGGGAATCCCCGCGCCCTACCAGCTCAAGGACGTGATCGCCTTCACCATGCTGGTCATGGTGCTTATCTTCCGGCCGCAGGGGATCCTGGGTGAGCGGCTGGCGGCCAAGAGGGCGTAGCCGTGTGGCGTGTGGGGCTGGTGTTCGGTGCGGTGGCGTCGTTCGTGAGCCTGGCGGGGTTGGTGGAGGCGCTGCACGGCCGTTGGGTAGTGGACGGGGTTCTGTCCACAGGCCAGGTGCTCCTGCTGGCGATCCCGATGGCCAGTGGCTGGACGGCGGCCCGGCGTTCTTCGGGGAGCCTTGCGGCCCGGGTGGGGGCCGGGCTGGTAGCGGGAGCGACGGTCGGGTTGTGCGTGGGCCTGCTGGTGTGGCTGCGATCGCAGGTGGACCTGCGCGGCATGTTCGTGAACGCCTCGCCGGCCCTGTTCCAATTGCTGTCCGGGGGTAGACCACCCCAAGCGGCCTGGCCGGCTGCCGTGGCCGCGGGCGGAGTGATGGGCTTGGTGGGGGCGGCGGGCGCGTGCGCACCCGCCCGGGTAACCCGGCCCCTTCTGGTGGGGGCTTCGGCCGCCCTGAGCCTCGCGTTGTTCCAGGAGCTGGTCCTCCTGGTCCTGCAGCCAGAATCCCTCGCGCCGGTTCGGGACTGGCTGTTCGTGGCAGGCGGGGGCCCCACCGCCCAGGGAATGGCGGCCGTGCTCACGCTTTCTGCGGCCTTGGCGGCCCTGCGGCACGCGTCCCGGGGTCGGGCGGGGAGGCTCGCCCTTCCCCCGAGGGCCCAGCGGATGGCGTGGAGCGTGGTGGGCGTTCTGCTGCTGGCGGCCCTCCCGGTAGCCGGAGGCCCGTTCTTGGCGCAGGTGCTGGTGATCGTGGGCCTGTACACCCTCATGGGACTGGGGCTCAACCTGGAAGTAGGCCTGGCAGGTCTGCTGGACCTGGGGTTCGTGGCGTTTTTCGCCATCGGAGCGTACACCGTGGGGCTCCTGACCTCGGTGGGCGAGCACGGGATCGCCCACTGGTCCTTCTGGGCGGCAGTACCTGTGGCGGTGCTGGTCTCCCTGATCGCGGGGGTAATCCTGGGGATCCCGGTCCTGGGGATCCGCGGGGACTACCTGGCCATCGCTACCCTGGGCTTCGGGGAGATCGTGCGGCTGCTGGTCCTATCGGACGCCCTGAGGCCCTGGTTGGGCGGGTCTCAGGGGGTCCTGGCGATCCCGAAACCGGTGCTGGCGGGCTTCGAATTTTCCGGGCCGCAGCACCTGTACTACCTGACGGTGGTGGCCTCGGCGGTGGTGGCGTACGTGGCGTGGCGACTGCAGGACTCGCGGCTGGGCCGGGCGTGGATGGCCATCCGGGAGGACGAGGACGTGGCGGAGGCGCTCGGGATCAACCTGGTGAGCGTGAAACTCCTGGCGTACGGCCTGGGCGCGGCCTTTGCGGGCGTGGGAGGGGCCATCTTCGCGGTCATGGTGGGCTCGGTATTCCCCCACAGCTTCCAGCTACTCATCTCCATCCAGGTCCTGGCCCTGATCATCGTGGGCGGGATGGGCAGCATCCCCGGGGTGATGGTGGGCTCCGCGGTGCTCATCGGGCTGCCGGAGCTCCTGCGGGAGTTCGGCGAGTTCCGGTTCCTGGTCTACGGGGCTGTCCTGGTGGCCATGATGCTGCTGCGGCCCGAGGGGCTATTGCCCGCGGCCGCTCAGCGGCGGGAGCTGCGCGCGGTGGAGGAGGAGCCCGTGGAGCTGGCCCGGGCCGCCGTGGGCGCCGCCACGGAGGGGGGCGGCTAGCGTGGCCATCCTGGTCACCCGGCGGATGACCAAGCGGTTCGGCGGGCTGGTGGCCATCCGGGCCCTGGACCTGGAGGTGGAGGAGCGCGCGATCCACAGCGTCATCGGGCCCAACGGGGCGGGCAAGACGACCCTGTTCAACTGCGTCACGGGGTTCTACCGGCCCGACGAGGGGGAGATCTGGTTTGCCGGCCAGCGGGTGGACGGCCTGCGGCCGGACGAGATCGCGCACCTCGGGATCGCCCGCACCTACCAGAACATCCGCCTGTTCGCCAACATGACGGCTCTGGAAAACGTGCTGGTGGGACTGCACATGCACCTGCGGTCCACCTGGGTGGGAGCGGTGCTGGCGAGCCCCGCGGTGCGTCGGGAGGAGCGGTGGGCCCACGCGGAGGCCCGACGGCTGCTGGAGTTCGTGGGGCTCGCCGGCCGCGGGGACCTGCTGGCCCGCAATCTGCCGTACGGGGAGCAGCGGAAGCTGGAGCTGGCGCGGGCGTTGGCCACCCGGCCCAAGCTCCTGCTGCTGGACGAGCCCACCGCGGGCATGAACCCCGCGGAGACCGCGGAGATGATCCAGTTCATCCGGCGGTTGCGGGACGAGCTGGGGATCACCATCCTGCTCATCGAGCACCACATGCGGGTGGTCATGACCATCTCGGACCGGGTGACGGTGCTGGACTACGGGGAGAAGATCTCCGAGGGCACACCCGAGCAGGTCCAGAACGACCCGCGGGTCATCGAGGCGTATCTGGGTACCCGGAAGGTCAAGGCGGAGGCCCTGGGGTAGAAGACCATGGCCCTACTGGAGCTCGTGGACCTGCACGTCTACTACGGCAACATCCATGCCCTCAAGGGGGTCTCCCTGCACGTCGAGGCGGGCGAGATCGTGGCCCTCCTGGGCGCCAACGGCGCCGGGAAAAGCACCACCCTGAAGACCGTCAGCGGGCTGTTGCGGCCCCGATCCGGGTCCGTGCGGCTGGAGGGCGAGGACCTCACCCGCACCCCGCCTCACCGCATCGTCGAGCGGGGGGTGGTCCAGGTCCCCGAGGGCCGCCGGGTCTTCGGCCAGCTCACGGTCCTGGAGAACCTGGAGATGGGGGCCTTCACGCGCACCGACCCCCAGGGGGTGCGGGAGGACCTGGAGCGGGTGTTCAGCTTGTTCCCGCGCCTGAAGGAGCGGGCCGGCCAGGTGGCCGGCACCCTATCCGGCGGCGAGCAGCAGATGCTGGCCATCGGCCGGGCCCTCATGGCTCGGCCTCGGGCGCTGCTCATGGACGAGCCGTCCATGGGCCTGGCACCGCTGCTGGTCGAGCAGATCTTCGACGCCATCCAGGAGATCAACCGCCAGGGGACCACCATCCTGCTGGTGGAGCAGAACGCGTACATGGCCCTGCAGGTGGCCCACCGCGGCTATGTGCTCCAGACGGGCGAGGTCGTGCTGTCGGGCCCTGCAGAGCAGCTGCGGGAGAACCCGGAGGTCAAGCGGGCCTACCTGGGTGGCTGAAGACCGGTCCGTGCGTTCCCCGTCGTGAAGCGGACGTTACAGGTTTCCGGTTCCATGGGTCCGGCACCGTGTCGATGCACGCCAGGGAAAGGGGGACGGCGCCGTGATCCGGAGGATGTTGTTGGCCCTCTGGGTGTCCGGGTGGGTGATCGCAGGAGTCGCCGCGGGACCCGCGCCGCGGGTGATCCGCGTTTCCCTGACCTCGTTCAAGTTCGAGCCCAGCGTCATCCAGCTCCGGCAGGGGGAGCGGGTGGTGCTGGAGCTGGTGAACGAGGACGCCCAGCGCCCTCACAACATCGCCTCGGAGCTGTTCAACCAGACGGAGCTGGTGGTGCGCGGTGAGTTCCGGCAGGGTACCACCGCGGACGGCCGCCGGTTCGTGTTCGTGGACGTGGGGAAGCGGGCGGAGGTAGAGTTCACCGTTCCCCAGGTCGCCGCGGGGCAGGTCAGCTTCATCTGCAGCGTAGGCCAGCACGCGGCCCAGGGCATGACCGGCGCGTTTGTGGTCCGTCCGGCCCCGGCCTCCAGGAAGTTCCGGTGGGCAGGTGAGGGGGAGTAAGGAAAGGGATCCTGCCGCAGGAGGGCGTGGCAACGCCAGCCACAGCTTCGAGCGGACCCTCCCGGCCACCTTCGTGGGGGCCGTGGTCCGGGTGGTTCTCGGCAGGATCCCCACAACCCCCTCCGTTGGATGTCCACCAGGGGCTGAAGGGCGCGAACCTGTCAAACACGGGCTAGGGGGGGCCGTGCGGAGCCTGTGACAGGGCTGTGAAGCATCCCCTCCAGGATGGAGGGCGAGCGCCAACGGGAGGTGTGGAGATGCGCTGGATCGCGGTCGTCGTCCTCGTGGTGGGCCTGGTGACCGCGGGGTATGCGTACTACCACGAGCAGCAGCCCGCAGGTGGCGGCGAGCCGGCCTGGAAGGTTCAGGCGCGGACGGCAGCCACGCACGCGGGGTTTGCCGCCGGCGGGGACACCATGAGCTCCGTGGAGCAACACCTCGGGCACGCCCTGAACTGTATCGAGGGCCCTCGGGGAGCCAACTTCAACCGGGCTTGGGGTCACGTGTGCGAAGGCCAGGGACAGGGCCTCCTCACGGACCTGCGAAACGACCGGTCGGGCATGAGCTGGTTGTTGGTGGCGGAAGCCGCGGGCGAGCTCGCGGTGAAGGGCATCCGGAGCCGGGATCTCGCCCAGCGGAAGAACGCGGCACGGGGCGTGGCGGAGCTGATGCGCCTGGTCGCGGAAGGCCGGTAGCCCCGCTCTCGCGCATGGAACGGAGTGGCGGCGACACCGGCACCCGGGTGCGTGGGGTGGGCTAGATCCCCAAAGGTTTGCGGCTCGGGCGCAGCTTGATCAGGAGCGCGCGGACCCGTCTTGCCCTGCGTGGTGGCCCGGCTCCTGGCCCCTGCTGACGTTCTGGCGCTGGCCGCCCTCATGGGACACTGGCGCTGCGGGGCAGGGCGCTGGAGGTAGGACACGCGGCGGAGGGCACCCCGCGTCTGCGGCGCGCTCGGCACATTCCGCACCTCGGGTCGAGGCCCTGGAGCGGGTCGTGGCTTCGGAGAACCTTGGGCGCAGACGAGCGGATTCGAACCGCCGAGGCCACCCCGGCAAGTCGGAGGGACGTGGTTGTCCGGGGGGGGTTTGGGAGCGACTTGCCGGGGACCCCGGCCGGAGGTCGGCGGTTTCCTCGTTCAGGGACGCAGACGGGCCTGGGTAGGCGGTGGCTTCGGGAGAGTTGGTGGAGACGAGCGGATTCGAACCGCCGACCTCCGCGTTGCGAACGCGGCGCTCTCCCAGCTGAGCTACGTCCCCACGCGTCCAGGATTGTACCACAAGCCGCGCCCGGTGCGGTCCCTCCACGGCGTATCATGGAAGCCGGAAGCGGAGGTGGCTGCAGGTGGTGGAACCGGGCGCGCCGGCGCCGGATTTTGAGCTGGTAGACCACCAGGGCCAGCGGGTGCGGCTGCGGGACTTCCGGGGCCAGCGGGTGGTCCTGTACTTCTACCCCAGGGACGGCACCCCGGGCTGCACGCGCGAGGCGTGCTCCTTCCGGGACGTGCACGCCAGACTCCAGCGGGCGGGGGCGGTGGTGCTGGGCGTAAGCCCCGACAGCCCCCAGTCCCACGCGCGGTTCCGCCAGCGCCACAGCCTGCCCTTCCCGTTGCTGTCGGACCCTGAGGGGAGGGTAGCGCAGGCCTACGGGGCATGGGCGGAGAAGACCCTGTACGGCCGGAAGCGGTGGGGCGTGGCCCGGACCACTTTCCTGATCGGTCCGGACGGAAGGGTGGAACGTGTGTGGCGGCGCGTGAAGCCGGACGGCCACGGGGAGGAGGTTCTGGCCGCCCTCGGGCCGGGAACGAGGGGGAAGGCGTGAGGCACGGGCGGGGTTCCCGGGGCTTCAGGGGACGGTCGGCATGGGCCGGCTGGATGGTCCGCGGGCTCGTGGTTCTCGCCGCGCTGGCGTCCCTGGGGGCGGTGACGTTGGCGGTCCTGCTGACCTCCCTGCGTGCCAACCTCCCGGACCTGGTGGCCCTGTACCGACCCCCCAGCCAGGCCACCCGCATCTACGCGGCCAACGGGGAGCTCGTGGCCAGCCTGTACCGGGAGAACCGGGCCTACGTGAGGCTTGCGGAGATCCCGGTGGTGCTCCAGCAGGCGGTCATTGCCATCGAGGACGAGCGATTCTACCAGCATCGCGGGGTGGACGTGCGCGGCATCCTCCGCGCCACCTGGCGCAACCTCACCCGGCAGTCCGTGGTGGAGGGCGGGAGCACCATCACCCAGCAGCTGGCCCGAAACCTCTTCCTGACGCCCCGGAGGACGTTGGACCGCAAGCTGCAGGAGATCCTTCTGGCGGTGGAGATCGAGCGCCGGTTGACCAAGGAGGAGATCCTCGAGCGGTACCTCAACCAGGTGTACTTCGGGAACGGCGCCTACGGCGTGGAGATGGCCTCCCGACTGTTTTTCGGTAAGAGCGCACGGGAGCTTACCCTGCCGGAAGCGGCCCTTCTCGCGGGAGTCATCCAGGCTCCCTCGCGGTATTCCCCCTTCGACAACTTCCCGGCCGCCAAGCGGCGCGAGGAGGTGGTGCTGGACCGCATGGTGGAACTGGGGTTCCTGCGCCCGGACCAGGCGGAGGCTGCCAAGAAAGCCCGGCTGCAGGTAAGCCCGGGTCCGCGGAACCTGGGCCTGGTGGGAGTGCGGGCGCCGTACTTCGTTTCGTACCTACTCCCGTACCTGGTGGAGCGCTACGGCGAGGACGCGGTGTACAACGGCGGGTTGCGGGTGTACACCACCCTCGATCCACGACTGCAGGCGATCGCGCAGCAGGTGGTCACCCGTAGCGTTGAGGAGGCGCGCCGGGCTGGGCTGCGGGTCACCCAGGGAGCCCTGGTGGCGGTGGAGCCCCGGACCGGTCGGATCCTGGCCATGGTGGGCGGGGTGGACTTCCAGCGGTCCCAGTTCAACCGCGCGTGGCAGGCGCGGCGTCAGCCGGGGTCCGCCTTCAAACCCTTCATCTACGCGGCGGCGCTGGAGCGCGGGGTCTTGCCCGACCGGGTCCTCCTGGACGCGCCGGTGGAGTACCGGATCGCGGGGTGGGGCTACTGGCGACCGAAGAACTACGACGGCACGTACTGGGGCCCGATCCCGCTGCGGGTGGCCCTGGAGCACTCCCGGAACATCCCGGCGGTGCGGATGCTGGTGGAGCTGGGGCCGCCGGCGGTCATCGACACCGCGCGACGGATGGGGATCCGCAGTCCCCTGCAGCCGAACCTATCCCTGGCGCTGGGCACCTCTGAGGTGACGCCCCTGGAGATGGCTGCGGCCTTCGCCACCCTGGCAGCGGGGGGCGTGTACGCGGAGCCCGTGGCCATCACCCGCGTCCTGGACTCCAAAGGGCGGCTCCTGGAGGAGGTACAGCCGCGACGGCACCTGGCCCTGCGGCCGGAGGTGGCGTACCTGATGACCGACCTCCTGCGCGGGGTGATCCTGCGCGGCACCGGGCGGGCCGCGGACGTGGGAAGGCCTGCGGCCGGCAAGACGGGTACCACCGACGACTACCGCAACGCGTGGTTCGTGGGCTACACGCCGGAGCTGGCCGTGGCGGTGTGGGTGGGCAACGACGACAACAGCCCTACCAACCGGGTGGTGGGCGGCTCAGTCCCCGCCCGCCTGTGGGCGCGGTTCGTCAAGCGCGCCCTCGCCGATCGGCCGCCCGCGGACTTCCCGGTCCCGGACGGCGTGGTGCGCGTGCCCGTGTGCGTGCAGTACGCGACAGACGGAACCTGCGAGCGGCAGGGCTGGAGGGCGGTGCTCCGGGGCAGCGAGCCCGCTTCCTCCCCCACACCGGAAGCGCGTTCCACGAGCCCGCCGGAGGACGCAACGCTCCAGCCGCAGTCCGTGGTCCTCCTTCGGCCGCAGGACGGGTCCGAGGTGACCTCCCCGTTCGTGGTGGAAGGGCGCGCGGTCCCCGGAGGCCAGGTGAGGCTGGTGGTGGTGCTGGAGGGCGGGCCCGCTCCCGTGAAGGTGGTGGACACGAAACTTCCCGTGGGCCCAGACGGGTCCTTCGGGTACACCGTAGAGTCGGCCCTGCGGTTCTCCGGGGCCCGGTACCGCGTCACGGTAGAGGCCACCGACCCGAGCGGAGGCGCCTCCGCGGCCACGGTGACGGTGCAGGAGAGGTGAGAGGCCATGGCGGGACACTCCAAGTGGCACAACATCCGCATCAAGAAGGAGAAGATGGACAGGGTCCGGGGTCGACTGTTCAGCAAGCTGACCCGGGAGATCATCGTGGCCGCGCGGGAGGGCGGCGGGAACCCCGAGACCAACGTGCGGCTGCGCAGCGCCATCGACCGGGCGCGGGACGCAGGGATGCCCAACGAGAACATCCAGCGGGCCATCGCGCGCGGGACCGGTGCGGTGACCGGCGAGCACTACGAGGAGGTCACCTACGAGGGCTACGGGCCGGGCGGCGTGGCCATCCTGGTCCGGGCCACTACCGACAACCGGAACCGCACGGCCGCGGAGGTGCGGGCGGTGTTCCACCGGCACGAGGGCAGCCTGGCGGAAGCCGGGGCGGTGGCCTGGATGTTCAACCTGAAGGGCGTGATCCAGGTGGACCGGGCGAAGGTGGCGGAGGACGAGCTGATCCTCCAGGCCCTGGAGGCGGGCGCGGAGGACGTGCGCACCGAGGGGGACACCTACGAGATCCTCACGGCCCCGGAGGAGCTGGGCCGGGTGCGGGACGCTCTTGTGAAGGCCGGGATCCCGGTGGCCAGCGCGGAGCTGCAGCAGGTGCCGAAGACCACCGTGCCGCTGACGGGACCCACCGCGGAGCGGGTCCTGCGCCTGCTGGAGGCCCTGGAGGAGCTGGACGACGTCCAGCAGGTGTACGCCAACTTCGACATCCCCGAGGAGATCTTGCAGCGGGTCGGGTAGGTACGGTCCTTTTCCGGTTTCTGGCCCCCCTCGCGGGGGCGGAAGGCGTCCGCACTCGGGATGTAGAATCCTCGTTCGACGATGGTGGTAGTCGGGCTAGACCCTGGGTTGCGCAGCACGGGCTACGCGGTGGTGGCCGGGAGCCCCCCAGGGCTTGTGGTGCGGGAAGTAGGAGTCCTGCGGCCGGGTGCCCCCGACCTCGCGGGCCAGCTGCGCGACCTGTACCGGGAGGCCACCGCCCTGATGCGCGAGGCCCGGCCGCGGTGGGTCGTTCTGGAGGACGTGTTCAGCCACCCCCAGCACCCCAGGACGGCGATCCTCATGGGGCACGTGCGGGGGGTCCTGTACCTGGCGGCCGCAGAGCTTGAAGCGCCCGTACGTGCCCTGGCGCCCGCGGAGGTGAAGCAGGCGGTCTGTGGGAACGGACGCGCCAGCAAGGCCCAGGTGCAGGCTGCCCTACGGGCCTGCCTGGGGCTGCAGGGCGACCTGGACGCGCACGCCGCGGACGCCCTGGCCCTGGCTGCCACCGTGCTGGTCCGGTCGGGGTTCCCGCTGAGAGCGCCGGTGGTGGCGCGGTGATCGCCTACCTGAAGGGACGCGTGGTGCAGCGTGGAGAGGCCACCCTCGTGGTGGAGTGTGGTGGCGTGGGCTACGAGGTCGCCCTCCCGGCCTACCTCGCGGACCAGTGGAACCCGCAGGAGGGCGACACCGTGGAGCTGCACGTTTCGTACCAGGTGAGCGCCAACCACCCGAAGCCCTTGCTAGTGGGGTTCTTGCGCCGGGTGGAACAGGAGTTCTTCGAGCGGTTCATCACCGTAGACGGGATGGGGCCCACGCGGGCGGTCCGCGCGATGGCCCGCCCGGTGTACGAGATCGCGGATGCCATCGAGCGCCGCGACGTGAACTTCCTCAAACGCCTGCCGGGTCTGGGAGAGCGGACCGCCCAGAAGGTGGTGGCGGCCCTCCACGGCAAAGTAGCCAAGTACGCCCTGCTGCGGGAGGGCCCGACCCCGACGCCCGCTCCGGTGGGCGACTTCCGGGAAGAGGTCCTGGAGGTGCTAACCCGGCAGCTGGGACACCGGCCCACGGAGGCACGCCGGATGGTGGAGGAGGCGCTGCGCCGCAACCCCCAGGTGGGCAGCGCGGAGGAGCTGTTCCAGGAAGTGTACCGGGCGCAGCGCCGCAGCCCGGGCGGTGAGGAGGACGCATGAGCCGGGAACGGTTTTCCAGCACCCAGGTCCCCCCGGAGGAGGCAGGATTCCTGCGGCACCTCCGGCCCCGCACCCTGGAGGAGTGCATCGGGCAGGGTAAAGTCCGCGAGGGGCTGCGCATCGCCATCCAGGCTGCGCGGGCCCGGGGCGAGCCTTTGGACCACATCCTCCTGCACGGGCCGCCGGGACTGGGGAAGACCACCCTGGCCAACGTGGTGGCCGCGGAGATGGGCGCGAACCTGGTGCAGACCTCGGGGCCGGCCCTGGAGCGGGGCGGTGACCTCATGGGCATCCTGACCAACCTGGAGTACGGGGACGTACTGTTCGTGGACGAGATCCACCGTCTCCCGCGGTCGGTGGAGGAGTTCCTGTATCCGGCCATGGAGGACTTCTGCGTGCACTTCGTCCTGGATCGCGGCGTGCACGCCCGCACCCTCCGGTACACCCTGAAGCCCTTCACCCTCATCGGGGCCACCACCCGTGCGGGCTTGCTCACCTCCCCGCTGCGGGAGCGCTTCGGGATCTTCTACCACCTGGACTTCTACTCCGAGGACGAGCTCACGCAGCTGGTGCACCGGTCGGCGAGGATCCTGGGCGTGCCGATCACCGACGGCGGGGCGCGCGAGATCGCCCGGCGATCCAGGGGGACGCCCCGCGTGGCGAACCGGCTGCTGCGGCGGGTGCGGGACTACGCCCAGGTGCGGTCCGACGGCCGCGTCACCGAGGAGGTCGCCCGGGAAGCGTTGGAGTTCGAAGGGGTGGACGAGGCCGGGCTGGACGCGTTCGACCGCGAGCTGCTGCGGGTCATCGCGGAGGTGTACGGGGGAGGACCCGTGGGCGTGGAGGCGCTGGCCGCCACGCTGCACGAGGAGGTCGACACCCTCGTGGAGGTGGTGGAGCCCTACCTCCTCAAGATCGGCTTCCTGACCCGCACGCCCGCGGGCCGCCGGATCACGCCCGCGGCCTACGCGCACCTGGGCCTTGCGCTCCCCCGCGACGCCCGCTCCCAGGGTACGCTATTTTAGGCCGAGCGGCTGCACAGTCCGGAAGGGAGAGGGAGGGAGCCATGACCGAGCTGGGTCGGCTGCTGGTCGTGTTCGGCGTGGTCCTGGTCCTGGTGGGCCTGTTTTTCCTGCTGGTCCCCCGCGTGAGCCTGCCACGCTTGCCCGGTGACATCCTGATCCAGCGGGACGGGTTCACCTTCTACTTCCCGGTGGTGACCAGTATCGTCATCAGCGTGGTCCTGACCTTGCTCCTGAACGCCCTGTGGTGGGCGAGGCGTTGAGGCTGTTCCTGGCCGGGCTGGCCGCGGCGGCGGTCCTGGGGATCCCTGCGGGGCCGGTGGCCGCCCAGCGGATCCAGCTGGTGCGGGTGGGCCTGCTGGTGGGCCGTCCGGAGGTGGTGCTGAGCGCGGACGCGCCCCTGCGGGTGCTGGACGTCCAGAGTGACCGGCAGGAGCAGCTGTCCGTGGGCGCGTGGGTGTTCCGCGCCTCGCCGGGCGGGATTGAGATTCCCGGGACGGCTCGCTACGGACCCTTGGTACGGGTGTCCGCAGAGGGGGACCGGCCCGTGCGGGTGGAGGACAAGCTGCGGGCCTACCGGGGCGTGGTGGAGCTGCGGCGGGATGCCGCCGGGATGACGGTGGTGAACGAGCTGGACCTGGAATCGTACCTGTACGGCGTCCTGAAGATGGAGATCAACCCCGCGTGGCCCCCGGAGGCGGTGAAGGCGCAGGCGGTGGCGGCCAGGACCCTGGCCCTGGCGAGCCTGGGCCGGTTCGCGCGGGAGGGCTACGACGTGCGGGACACCACCGACTCCCAGGTGTACGGGGGCGTGACCTTCGAGGACCCGCGGGCCACCGCCGCGGTAGACGCCACCCGCGGCCTCGTCCTGGTCTACGACGGCCAGCCCATCCTGGCCGTCTACCACGCGGACTCCGGGGGCAGGACGGAGTCCAGCGAGAACGTGTGGGGGAGGGCGTACCCGTACCTGCGGGGCGTGGAGGATCCATTTACCGCAGGTTCGCCGTACGAGCGTTGGACGCTGTCGGTGCCGCTGCCTCGCCTGGAGGAAGTCGTGCGGACGGCGGGGCTTCCGGCCCGCGGGGTGAGCTGGGTGGAGGTGGCGGAGGTCAGCGAGTCGGGACGGGCCCTGCGGGTACGCTTTGGGGGCCCGGAGGGGACGTGGGAGCTTTCCGGTCACCGGCTGCGGGCGCTGCTGGGGCCGGACGTGCTCCGCAGCACCCTGTTCACCGTAAGGGTCGAGGGCAGGCTAGCCACCTTCGAAGGCCGTGGGTGGGGCCACGGTGTGGGGCTGTCGCAGTGGGGCGCCCGTGGCATGGCCCTCCGGGGCTGGGACTTCACCCGCATCCTGCAGCACTACTACACGGGCGTCCAGGTGACCGCACGGTAGCCGGCTTCCGGAAACCCGCGTCTACAGCTCCGCCCGGACCCAGCCCCGGGTGAGTGGCTCCCACTCGTCCAGCGGCCGGCCCATGTAGTCGCGGCCCTCCACCTTGTAGCCTGCCGCTTCCAGGCGCCGCTTGGCCTCCTTCCAGTACCGGTAGTCGACCTGCCAGGCGCCGCGCCTCAGGGGGTTAGGGTACGCCCCCAGCCCTCCCAGGAGCTTGCGCAGGTTCGCTTCCTCCGAAGGATCCGCCTGGATCTCCACCGCCTGGTTGAGGGTCCCCACGGCCACTAGGCTGGGGTTGGCGGGCGGGCTGATGGGACTGCCGCCGGGGTTGTGGCTCGCCACGGGCACCGGGACGGTGGGAGCCTGCGGGGCTTGGCGGGCCTCCTGAGGCTGGGCGGCCGCAGGCCCCGGTGCTGCGCCGCCCTCCGCCTTTCTGGCGGCCCAGCGCGCCTTGGCTTCTTCGATGAGGCGCTGGCGCTCGGCTTCCTTCTGGGGGTCGTGCGCGACTGCCCTGCGGGGCCGTTCCTCCGCCACCTCGTCCTCCCGCGTACGGAGTGTCCTGAACGCATTATAGGCCCGCGCCACGCGGACCGGGACCACCACGGCCCGTGCTATACTGCAGCCGGCCTCCGGGGCCGGGGCGCGGCGCCGAGCAGCCCTCGAGGAGAACAGCCCCCGGGGGTGGAAGAAAGAGGGCGAAAGGCCGATGACACAGTCCGGGGAGGCGCGATGATCTTCCTGCAGGCCCAGGGGGCGCAAGGGCAGACCAGTCTCCTGCCCACCCTGATCGTGTGGGCGCTGTTGCTGGTCATGTTCTACGTCCTGCTGATCCGACCCCAGCAGCAGCAGCAGAAGCGGCGGAGGGAGATGCTGAGCAAGCTGCGCAAGGGCGACCGGGTGGTGACCGTGGGTGGGCTGCACGCCACCATCACGGACGTGCAGGACGACGTCCTGACCCTGGAGCTGGCCCCCAACGTCCGCGTGCGGGCGGACCGCACCGCCGTGGCGTCCGTGCGGAGCCGGCGGCCGGAGGCGGAGGGCAAGGAACGCGAGGCGAAGGCGAGGTCCGGCTAGGCGTTGGCTTCGGGGGTGGCGGGATGTCGGTGGTGGTGGAGGCGGAGCAGGAGAACCCGTTCGAGGCCGTTTGCCGGTGGATCGACCGGGCCTCGGCCATCCTGGGCTACGACGAGTCCACCAGCAAGCCCTTGAAGCACCCGCGGCGGTGCATCATCGTCTCCCTTCCGGTGGAGATGGACGACGGGCGGGTGGAGGTGTTCACGGGCTACCGGGTCCAGTACGACACCGCCCGGGGGCCGTGCAAGGGCGGGCTGCGGTACCACCCCAACGTGAACCTGGACGAGATTAAGGCCCTGGCCGCGTACATGTCCATCAAGTGCGCGGTGGTGGACATCCCCTTCGGGGGAGGCAAGGGCGGGGTTGCCTGCGATCCCACGCGGCTGTCCCACCGGGAGCTGGAGCGCATCACGCGACGGTACACCGCGGAGATCTTCGACATCATCGGGCCCGACAAGGACATCCCCGCACCGGACGTGGGCACCAACGCCCAGGTGATGGCGTGGGTGATGGACACCATTTCCATGAAGCGGGGCTACCTGGAACCGGGCACGGTGACGGGCAAGCCGGTGCCCCTCGGCGGGTCCCGGGGCCGGGAGGAGGCCACGGGACGGGGGATCCTGGTGGTGACGCGGGAAGCGTTGGCGCACCTGGGGATGCCCCTGGAGGGCGCTCGGGTGGTGGTGCAGGGGTTCGGCAACGTGGGCTGGAACACCGCACGTCTGCTGCACGAGGCCGGGGCCAGGGTGGTGGCGGTCAGCGATGTACACGGAGGGATCTACCACCCGGAGGGGTTGGTCCCGCAGCTGGTCCGCGAGCACCGGGATCGTACGGGCAGCGTGGTGGGCTACCCGGGAGCCCGGACCATCACCAACGCCGAGCTGCTGGAGCTGGAGTGCGAGTTGCTGGTGCCCGCGGCCATCGAGAACCAGATCACGCGGAGCAACGCCCACGCCATCCGCGCCCGGCTGGTGGTGGAGGGTGCCAACGCCCCTACGACGCCGCAGGCCGACGAGATCCTCCGGCGGCGGGGAGTGTTCGTGGTGCCCGACATTCTGGCCAACGCGGGGGGGGTGGTGGTCAGCTACTTCGAGTGGGTGCAGGATCGGTACGGCTACTTCTGGCGGGAGGACCAGGTGCGCACCCGCCTGGAGGACAAGATGCGGCAGGCCTTCCGGGACGTCATGGAGCTGTCCACCCAGCTGGGCGTGGACCTGCGCACGGGCGCGTACTGCCTGGGCGTCCAGCGTATCGTGGAGGCGCGCCGCCTGCGGGGGCTGTATGCCTGAACCTAGCCCGGCCCTCGTCCCCCCCCGGGTCACGGTGGAGGTGGTCCGGCACGACCCGGAGGTGGCCGCGTACGTGGAGCGGGCTAACGAGTCCCTGGGGGTGCTGGGCTACACGGAGCACGGGGTGCGGCACGCGTCCCTCACCAGCCGCATCGCCTACAACATCCTGCGCCGCCTGGGCCACCCCGAACGGGAGTGCGAGCTGGCCGCCATCGCCGGGTATCTGCACGACATCGGCAACCTCGTCAGCCGGCTGAACCACGAGCACACGGGGGCCCTGCTGGCGGGCGCCATCCTGCAGCGCCTCGGGATGGATCCCCCGGAGCGGGCGGTGGTGATGAGCGCCATCGGCAACCACGAGGAGTCCCACGGACAGCCCGTGAGCCCGGTGGGGGCCGCGGTGATCCTGGCAGACAAGTCGGACGTGCACCGCAGCCGGGTCCGCAACCCCGACCCTGCTACGTTCGACATCCACGACCGGGTGAACTATGCGGTGGAGCACTCCTTCCTGCGGGTGGACGAGCGGGCCAGGGAGATCACCCTGGAACTGACCATCAACACGGAGAAGGCGCCCGTGATGGAGTACTTCGAGATCTTCCTGTCCCGCATGGTCATGTGCCGTCGGGCGGCGGAGCACCTGGGCTGCGCCTTCAAGCTGCAGATCAACGGGGTCCGGTTCCTGTAGGCCGCCCAGCCGTTTGACGCGTCCGGGCCCGGAGGCTATCCTCGACCCAGAAATTGCCATGAACATCCTCTGCGTGGGCACCAGCCACCGCACCGCGCCCGTGGAGATCCGGGAACGGGTCGCGTTCCTGGAGAGTCGCTTGGGCACGGCCTCTGCGCTGCTTCGGGCGCGGGAGGGCCTCCACGAGGCGGTCATCCTGTCCACCTGCAACCGCACCGAGGCGTACGTGGTGGCCGAGGACCCCTCTGCGGGAACCCGCGCGGTTTTGGAGTTCTGGTGCGACTACCACGGCCTTGCACCCCGGGAGATGGAGCCCTACGTGTACGCCCTGTGGGGCCTCGAGGCGGTCCGGCACCTGTTCCGGGTGGCCGCGGGGTTGGACTCCATGATGGTGGGCGAGGCCCAGATCCTCGGGCAGGTGCGGGAGGCGTTCGGCGCAGCCCGCGGTAGCCACGCCACCGGCCCGCTGCTGGACGCCCTGTTCCGCCACGCCATCGCCGCGGGCCGCAGGGTCCGGCAGCGCACGGGGATCGAGCGTGGCTCGCTGTCGATCCCGGAGGCCGCGGTGGAGCTGGCCCGCCAGCTGTTGGGCGGGCTCGCGGGTCGGCGGGTCTTGGTCCTGGGCGCCGGAGAGATGGCGGAGCTCACGGTCCGCCACCTCGTGGAGGCAGGCTGCGGGGCCGTGGTGGTGTGCAACCGGACCCTGGAACACGCTCGCCCGCTGGCGGAGCGGCTGGGCGGGGTGGCGGTGCGGTTCGACGAGCTGGGCGCTCACCTGGCGCGGGCGGACATCCTGGTGACCTCCACCGCGGCCCCGCACCCGGTGGTGGAGCCCGAGCTGGTGGCACAGGCCGTGCAGGGCCGGCAGGAACCGCTGCTCATCGTAGACATCGCGGTACCCCGGGACGTGCACCCCGCGGTGGGCCGGCTCCCGGGGGTGCGGCTGTTGAATGTGGACGACCTCCAGGCGATCAGCGAGGCCGGGCGGCGGGCACGGCAGGCGGAGATCGCACAGGCGGAGGGGATCGTGGCGGAGGAGACGGAGCGGTTCTCCGCCTGGCTGCACTCCCTGAAGGTGGTCCCCCTCATCACCGCCTTGCGCGCCCGCGCGGAGGCGGTGGCGGAGGAAGAGTGGCGCAGGGCCCTGCCCCGCCTCCGCGGGCTGACGGAAGAGGAGCAGGAGGCGGTGCGGGCGCTGGTGCAGTCGGTGGTGAACCGGCTGCTGCACGCTCCCATCGTCCGTCTCAAGGAGATCGCGCGGCGTGAGGACTCGGTGTACGTAGAAGCCGCCCGCACCCTGCTGGGCTTCGAGGTGGACGGGCCTCGGGCTGCGGGAAAGTCCGAAGCCGGCCGTTGACCCTGCGAGTCGGCACCCGGGCCAGCTCCCTCAGCCGGCGTCAGACCGACTGGGTGTTGCAGCTCCTGCGGCAGCGAGACCCCCGGCTGCAGTTCCGCGTCGTGCCCGTGCGTACCGCGGGCGATCGCTTTTCCCGGCCTATCCCCGAGCTGGGCGGCGCCGGATGGTTCACCCGCGAACTGGAGCGGGCCCTGCTGGAGGGCGTAGTGGACATGGTGGTGCACAGCCTGAAGGACCTCCCCACGGAGACCCCAAGCGGCCTGGTGCTGGCCGCGATCCCGCCGAGGGAGGATGCCAGGGACGCCCTGGTGGGCCGGTGGCCGAGTCTGGACGCCCTGCCCCACGGGTCTCGGGTGGGCACCAGCAGCCCGCGTCGGAAGGCGCAGCTCCTCGCGTACCGCCGGGATTTGGAGGTGGTGCCGCTGCGCGGGAATGTGGACACCCGCTTGCGGAAGGTGGATGCGGGAGAAGTGGAGGCCGCGGTGCTGGCGGTGGCGGGACTGGTACGCGGCGGGTGGCAGGAGCGGATCCGGCAGTACCTGGACCCCGAGGTCATGCTCCCGGCTCCCGCCCAGGGAGCGCTGGCCGTACAGGTCCGGGAGTCCGACGGCCCGCTGGCGGAACTGGTACGCCAGATCCACCACCCGCCCACCCACGCCGCGGTCCGCGCGGAGCGGGCCTTCCTGAGGGCCCTGGGAGGCGGCTGTACGCTGCCCGTGGGGGCTCTGGCTACCGTGGAGGGCGACCGGCTGTGTCTGCGGGTGCGGCTGCTCTCAGAGGACGGGAGCCGCCAGGTGTCCGCGTACCGCGAGGGGCGGCCCGACGATCCGGACCGTCTGGGAGGCGAGGCGGCGGAGGAGGTCCGGCCGTTTTTGTCCCTGGTGGGAGGCAGGCCGTGGGTCGGCAGCCCGCCGGGCCTCTAGAGGGCCGCACGGTACTCGTCACGCGGCCCGCGGAGCAGGGCGAAGGGCTCAGGGCGGCGCTGCGGGCACTGGGGGCCACGGTGCACGTGGTACCCGTGATCCGCGTGCTTCCGCCCGAGGACCCCCAGCCGCTCCGGCAGGCCGCCGCCAGTCTGGGCCGCTACGACTGGGTGGTGTTCACCAGCCGCAACGGGGTGCGGGCGCTGGCGCAGTGGGCAGCCAGAGGTGACGCCGGTTGGCCTGCGGGTTTGCGCGTGGCGTGCATCGGGCCGGCCACCGCGCAGGCCACACAGGAACTGGGCTGGCCCGTGCACCTGCAGCCGGCCCGGTATGTGGCGGAGTCCCTGGTGGACTCCTTCCGCCAGCAGGGAGTACGCGGAGCCCGGGTGCTGGTGGTCCGAGCCCAGCAAGCCCGGGACGTCCTCCCCGAAGGGCTCCGCAGTCTGGGAGCGCAGGTGGAGGTGGTGGCCGCCTACCGCACGGAGCCCGCGTACAATGAAGCCGAGCGGCTGCAAGGGGTGCTCCGGCAGGGTGTGGACCTGGCCACCTTCGCCAGCCCCTCGGCGATCGACGC
This sequence comes from uncultured bacterium, assembly GCA_938028835.1. GTDB lineage: Bacteria > Sysuimicrobiota > Sysuimicrobiia > Sysuimicrobiales > Sysuimicrobiaceae > Tepidifontimicrobium. Next base: position 83,245 of record CALIMJ010000008.1, read on the forward strand.
GGCGCTGCGGCTGTGTGGGGATGCAGGCCTGCTGCGATCGGTGCCGGTGGCGTGCATCGGGCCGGTGACCGCGTCCGCCGCGGCCCGTGCGGGGTTGCAGGTCGTGGCGGTCGCGCACACGTACACCCAGGAAGGGCTGGTGCAGGCGGTGGTTCGGGCCCTCGCGGGAGGAGGGGAGGGAGCCCGATGAGCTTTCCCGCGTTCCGCAGTAGACGCCTGCGGCGTACAGAGGCGCTGCGGCGGCTTTCCCAGGAGGTAGAGCTTTCGCCCCGTCACCTGATCGCGCCCCTGTTCGTGAAGGAGGGGATTCCGGAACCGGTGCCCATCCCCTCGCTCCCGGGCCAGGTCCAGCACACACGCTCCAGCCTGGTGGAGGAGGTCGGGGAACTCGTGGAGCTGGGCGTAGGTGGGGTGATCCTGTTCGGGATTCCCGCGCGCAAGGACGCGGTGGGCAGCGGGGCGTGGGACGACGAGGGTGTCGTGCAGCGGGCCCTGCGCGCCCTCCGGTCGGAGTTCGGAGACCGCGCGGTGCTGATGGCCGACCTGTGCCTGTGTGAGTACACCGACCACGGCCACTGCGGGGTGCTAGCTGAGGGGCCGGACACGGTGGACAACGACCGTACGCTGGAACTCTACGGCCGCATCGCGGCCAGCCAGGCGCGGGCGGGGGCGGATGTGATCGCGCCCAGCGGGGTCATGGACGGCCAGGTAGCCGCTATCCGGCGCGCCCTGGACGGGGCAGGCTTCTCCCAGGTGGTGATCCTGAGCTACGCGGCCAAGTTCGCCTCGACCTTCTACGGGCCGTTCCGGGACGCGGCGGAGTCTGCCCCGCGGTTCGGCCACCGGCGGGCTTACCAGCTGGCGCCCGCGAACCTGCGGGCCGCCCTGCGCCGGGTGGAGGAGGAGCTGGCCGAGGGTGCGGACGCGGTGATGGTCAAGCCCGCCCTGCCGTACCTGGACGTGGTGCGGGCGGTGCGGGAGCGCTGGCAGGTCCCCGTGGCCGCGTACTGTGTCAGCGGGGAGTACGCCATGCTGCACGCGGCGGCGCAGCGGGGCTGGCTGGACTTGGAGTCGGCCATGATGGAGGTCCTGCTGGCCATCCGGCGCGCGGGCGCGGACTGGATCCTCACGTACTTCGCGAAGGACGCCGCGTGGCTTCTGCGGTGACGACCTCGGAGGAACTGTTCCGGCGGGCCCGGCGCGTGATGCCCGGGGGGGTCAGCAGCCCGGTGCGGGCGTTCCGCGCCGTGGGAGGGACTCCGCCCTTCCTCGTGCGGGGGGACGGCGCGTACGTGGAGGACGCGGACGGGCGGCGCTACGTGGACTGCGTCAACTCCTGGGGGGCGCTGATCCTGGGCCACGCGCACCCCGCGGTGGTGCGGGCGGCCCAGCAGGCGGTGGCTGAGGGGAGCAGCTTCGGGGCGCCGACGCCGTGGGAGGTGGAGTTCTGCGAGCGGCTGTGTGCGGCGGTGCCCTCCGTGGAGGTGGTGCGGCTGGTGAACTCGGGCACCGAGGCGGTGATGAGCGCCCTGCGGGTGGCGCGGGCCGCCACGGGTCGCGACGGGGTGGTGAAGTTCGACGGCGGTTACCACGGCCACGCGGACGCTCTCCTGGTGCGCGCGGGTTCGGGCGTGGCCACGTTGGACCTGCCGGACAGCGCGGGCGTGCCACCGTCCGCGGTGCGGGCCACCGTCTCCCTGCCGTACAACGACCTGGACGCGGCGCGGGCGTTTTTCGAGCGGCGCGGGCACGAGATCGCGGCGGTGCTGGTGGAGCCCGTGGCGGGCAACATGGGCACCGTCCCTCCCGAGCCGGGCTTCCTGCAGGGGCTGCGGGAGCTCACGGCCCGTTACGGGGCGCTGCTGGTGTTCGACGAGGTGATCACGGGATTCCGGCTGCGCTACGGCGCGGCCCAGGAGGCGTTCGGGGTGCGGGCGGACCTCACGTGCCTGGGGAAGATCATCGGCGGCGGCTTCCCCCTGGCTGCCTACGGCGGCCGGGCCGACCTCATGCGGCTGGTGGCGCCCGAGGGCCCCGTCTACCAGGCCGGCACCCTCTCCGGGAACCCCGTGGCGGTGCGGGCAGGGCTCGCCACGCTGGGGGTGCTGGAAGACGGGGCGGTGTACGCGCGGTTGGAGCGGTGGGGACGGGTCCTGGAGGACGGCCTGCGGGAGGCGGCCCGACAGGCAGGCGTGGAGGTGTGGGTGAACCGAGTGGGCTCCATGCTGACGGTGTTCTTTACGCGGCAGCGGGTCGTAGACTACGGCACGGCCCGCAGCTCTGACGGGGCGCGGTTCGCCCGGTTCTTCCACGGGATGCTGTCCCGCGGAGTGTACCTGCCGCCCTCGCCCTTCGAGGCCTGGTTTCTGTCCGCCGCCCTCGGCGAGCAGGAGGTGGATCGGATCCTGCAGGCGGCCCGGGAGGCGTTCCGGGAGGCGGCATGAGCGGGCGCGTCCTGGTGGTGATGCCCCTGTACAACGAGGAGGCGACCCTCCAGGAGGTCCTGGAGGCGGTGCTGCACTACGCGCCTCCCGGGACGGAGGTCCTGGTAGTGGACGACGGCTCCACCGATCGCTCCGCGGAGATCCTGGCCCGCTTCCCTCAGGTGCGGGTAATCCGCCACCCGGAAAACCGCGGCTACGGCGCCTCCCTCATCGACGGCTTCCGCTACGCCCTCGACCACGGCTACGACGTGGTGGTCACCATGGACTGCGACGCCCAGCACGAGCCGTACCTGATCCCGGACCTGCTGACCGCCCTGGAGGACGCGGACATCGCCTCCGGCAGCCGCTACCTGCCCGGTTCGTCCCGCGGCCAGGAGCCGCCCCCGGACCGGCTGCGCATCAACCGGGAGGTCACCGAGCGGGTGAACGCCCTCACGGGCTACCGGCTCACCGACGCCTTCTGCGGGTTCAAAGCGTACCGGGCCGACGCCCTGCGCCGCATGCAGCTGGACGAGCCGTCCTACGGCCTGCCCCTGCAGGTGTGGGTGCAGGCCGCCCGGTGGGGGCTGCGGATCCGGGAGATCCCCATCGGCCGCATCTACAAGAACCCCCACCGGCGGTTCTGGGGCGGTCTGGACGACCCGGAGGTCCGGCTGCGGTACTACCTACAGGTGCTGGAACGGGAGGCGGCGCGGTGGCTGCAGCAGCCGGCCTCCAGCGGGGAGGCGAACGCGTGAGGACGGTCCTGGTCCTGGCCCCGCACCCCGACGACGCGGAGATCGCCATGGGCGGCACCATGGCCGCTCTGGTGGCGCAGGGCTGGCGGGTGATAGTGTGCGACCTCACCGACGGCGAGCCCACCCCGGTGGGCACACCGGAGCGCCGGCGGCAGGAGGCGGAGCGGGCGGCCCGGATCCTGGGCGTGGAGCGCCACATCCTGGACCTGCCGAACCGGTTCCTGCTGGACGGGGTGGAGGCGCGCAAGAAGGTGGCCGCGGTGATCCGGGCGGTACGGCCCCAGTGGCTGTTCGTGCCCTACTGGGAGGACGCCCACCCCGACCACGTCCAGGCTGCCTCCCTGTGTGAGGCGGCGCGGTTCTACGCCAAGCTGAGCCACACGGACATCCCCGGGGAGCCCCACTACCCGCGCCGGGTGGTGCACTTCTTCTCCACCCATTACCGCATGGTGCGCCGGCCGTCCTTCGTGTTCGACGTGAGCGAGACGCTGGAGCGCAAGATGGAGAGCCTGCGCGCGTACGAGAGCCAGTTCGGACCCGAGCGGGGCAACTCCTGGATTCTGGAGGCGGTGCGCGACGCGGCCCGCTACTTCGGTTCCCTCATCGGGGTGTCGTACGGCGAGCCCTTCCTTTTGCGGGAGGAGCTCGGGGTGCGGAACCTGGAGGCCCTGCTGTGACGGAACTGACCGAGGTGTCCGTCCCCACGCGCCACGGCGAGATCCTCTGCACACCGGAGTTCGGCCGCTGGCTGGAGCTGGCGGAAGCCACCGCCCGGCGGCTGGACGCAGTGCGCGTCTTCGGCGAGCCCCTGGGCGTCCTGCGGGCGCAAGCCCGGTGCGAGCTCGTCGGACAGGCGCGGGCCCTGCTGGGCCGCTGGGGCTTCGCGCCCCCTGAGGGCTGCAACGGTCCGTGGGTGGTCACCGCCCACCAGCCCACCCTGTATCACCCCGGGATCTGGATTAAGACGTGGGCGGTGGACCTCAGTGCGGGCCGGGGGGCCACCGGGCTGCACGTGGTGGTGGACTCTGATGAGTGCCAGGCCTGGGGCGTCCGAATCCCGCGGCGGGACGGTGCGCTGCGGGCGGTGCAGCGGACCCTCGCGGAGTGCGGTGAGGGCGTTCCCTTCGAGGCGGCTCCAGTACCCGAGGAGGCCCGCTGGCGGGCCTTCTGCGCACAGCTGCGGGACGACCTGAAGACCCTCGGTCTGCCGGAGCTGGTGGAGCGGGTCTTTTGGGCGGAACGCGCGGGTCTGGAAAGCCTCTCCCCGGCGCGGCACCTGGGCGAGTTCGGGGCTGCCCTGCGCAGGCGGTTGGAGGCGAAGCACCGGCCGGTCCGCTACTGGGAGGTGACCGTATCCGAGCTGTCGCAGACGCGGGCGTTTCGCCAGTTCGCCGGCTGGATCGCCCGCGACGCGGAGCGCTTTCGCACCTGCCACAACGCGGCCCTGGAGGAGTACCGGCGCCAGCAGGGCGTGCGGTCCGCGGCGCAGCCGTTCCCCGACCTCCGGCAGGAAGGCGACTGGGTGGAGCTACCCTTCTGGCTGGTTCGGGAGGGGGTACGGCGGCCGGTGTTCGTGCGGCCCGGAACTCGCCCCGTGGTGTCCTGCGAGGGCAAGCCTCTGGGCGAGCTCACGGACGGCGGACTGGAGGGCCTGCGGCCCAGGGCCATCACCCTCACCCTGTTCCTGCGGCTGCTGGTCGCGGACCTGTTCGTGCACGGCGTGGGAGGCGCGCGTTACGACCGCGTCACGGACCGGGTCCTGCAGGAGTTCTTCCGAGTACCACCGCCACCCTTCGCGGTCCTCACGGCCACCTTCCACCTCCCGCTGGCGCGGCACGCAGACCCGAAGGCGGCGTACGCGGCCGCGCAGCGCCTGTGGCTGGACCTGCAGCACAACCCGGACCGGCACCTGCCGGACCCCGCGCCGGCACGCCCCCTGGTGGAGGAGAAGTGGCGCTGCATCCGGGCTCTGGAGGCCCCGGACCTACCCCGGTCCGGCCGGCGCGAGCTCACCCGGCGCATCCGGGCCATCAACGAGGCCCTGCGGGTCCACCTGCACCGCCGGATCGCGGAAGTGGAGGCGGAGCTGGAGGCGTTGCGGCGCGAGGTGGAGGAGCACGAAGTCGCCGCGGATCGAGGCTACCCGTTCTTCCTGTTCGACCCCGAGGAGGTCTGTGCGCCGTTACGGGCGCAGGAGGGGGTAGGGTGCGGCCGCTAGACCCCGTGGTGACGGAAGCCCTGAGCCGGCGGTTCGGCGCGGTGGTGGCCCTGCGGGGGGTAGGGCTCCGGGTCCGGGAGGGCACGTGTCTGTTGCTGGTGGGCCCCAACGGGTCCGGCAAGACGACCCTGCTCCGGGTGCTGGCCACCGCCCTGCGCCCCACGGAGGGCCGGGCGTGGGTGGGGGGCTACGACGTGGTCTCGGAGGGCCACCGGGTACGGGAGGTGTGCGTGTACCTGGGGACGTCACCGGGCGTGTACGCAGGCCTCACCGGGTTCGAGAACTTATGCCTGGCCGCGGACCTGTGTGGTCGGCCGCGGCGGCAAGTTCCGGAGCTGCTGGCGTGGGCGGGGCTGGAACCGGTGGCCTACACGCTGACAGGTACCTACAGCCTCGGCATGCGCCGGCGGCTGGCCCTGGCACGGGTGCGCTTGCAGGAGCCCCGGGTGCTGCTTTTGGACGAGCCCTTCGTCGGCCTGGACGAGGACGGGGCCCGGCTGGTGAGCGAGCTGGTGGCGGGAGTCAAAGACCGGGGAGGCGCGGTGGTACTGGCTACCCACGACCACCACCGCGCGCGGGCCCTGTGCGACGCGGTAGCAGAGCTGGACTCCGGCAGGCTGCTGAGCTACGGCCCCGCGGGGCTTGCCGGGGCGGTGAACCGGGGATGAGGGCGTGGCGGCGGGTGGTAGCCGTGGCCCGCAAGGACCTGCTCCTGGAGTGGCGCGGCCGCGACGCCCTAATCCCCGCGGGCAGCTTCGGCCTGGCGGTCCTGCTGGTGCTGGGGTTGGTATCGGGGGGCGGGTGGGAAGCTGCACCCCCCGCGCTGTGGGTGTCGCTTCTCCTGGCGGCCGTGGTGGCCGCAGGACGGGGTGCGGATCGGGAAGGGGAGGAGGGAACCCTGGAGGCACTGCTCCTGTACCCCGGGAGCCGCGAGGATCTGTTCTGGGGAAGGTGGTTGGCCGTCTGCGTGCTGCTGCTGCTCCTGGGCGCGGGGCTGTGGGGCGTGCAGGTCCTGCTGTTCAACGCGCCGACGCGCGGGGTGGGTGTGCTGGTGCTGGCGGGCTTGCTGTCCGCGTTCGGGCTCGCCGCGGTGGGCACGTTGTTGGCCGCGCTGCTGACCCACGTGCGGGCCGGGCCGCTGCTGATGCCCCTTTTGTTCCTGCCCGCCACGGTCCCCGTGTTGCTGGCGGGGGTGCGGCTTTCGGAGGCGGCGGCCTCCGGCGCGCCCGCGGGCCCGTGGTGGGGAGTCCTGGCGGTGTTCGACCTCCTGTTCCTCCTGGTGGGCCCGGCGTTGTTCGAGGTGGTGGTGGAGGCGTAGGTTTTGCGGCCGTTTGCGGTGGGAGCGACTGCGGCGCTGCTGAGCGTGGGCCTGTTCCTGGCCCTTTGGGTGTCGCCCCCTGACAGCTACCAGGGGGAGTACGTGCGGATCCTGTACGTACACGTGCCGGCCGCCCTGGCGGCCTACGGGGCAGCCGCGGTGGCCTGCGGGGCCAGTGCCCTGTACCTGTGGCGGCGGGATTTGCGGTGGGACTTCGTCGGGCGCGCGGGCGCGGAGCTGGCCGCCCTGTTCTCCGGGCTGACCCTCCTCACCGGGATGCTCTGGGGAAAGCCGGTGTGGGGTGTGTGGTGGGCGTGGGACGCCCGGCTGGTCACCACCGCGGTGCTGTTCTTGCTGTACGTGGGCTGCCTGCTGGTGCGAGATCTGGCGGACGACCCCGAGCGGGGCCGGAGGCTGTCGGCGGCGGTGGCGGTGCTGGCCTTCCTGGACGTGCCCGTGGTTCACTACTCGGTGGTGTGGTTTCGCACCTTGCACCAGGGCCCGTCCATCAGCCTCCAGGGTGTGAAGCTGGCGCCGGAGTTCCTCCTGCCGCTGGCGGTGAACACCCTGGCCTACCTGGCCCTGCTGGGTGTGCTGCTGGCCGAGCGCGCGCGCCTGGCGAGTCTGGAGGTGGAACGTTGAGCCCCTGGGCGTGGGTGCTGGCCGCATACGGCTGCGCCGCCCTGCTGGTGGGCGGCTACGTGTGGCGTCTGTGGTGCCGCTACCGGCACGTATCCCGGGTCAGGCTGGGAGAGGCAGACGGGTGAAGCGGGTACGCTTGGCGGCTGCGGTGCTGGTGGTGGTAGGTTCCCTGGGCTACGTGGTGGCCGGCGGGCTCCGGGAAGCGGTGGTGTACTACGTGACGCCCACGGAGCTGCAGTCCAGGCCCCTGGACCCCCGCAGGCCGGTGCGGGTCGGCGGACAGGTGGTCCCGGGCTCGCTGCGCCGGGAGGGCGGCGTGCTGCGCTTCGTGCTGTCCGACGGGCAGGCCCAGGTGGCGGTGCGGTTCGCGGGCAGCGTGGAGGGGCTGCTGGTGGAGGGTCAGGGCGCGGTAGTGGAAGGCCGGCTGGGGCCGGACGGAGCCCTGGACGCCCGCAGCGTAGTGGTCAAGCACTCGGAGGAGTACACGCCGCCCCGGTCTCCGTTGCCGCCCGCGGAGCGGAGCGCGCCCTGAAGCAGCGGGGCTGCGTGACCGGACGCGCTTGACGGGCCACGATGGGGGCACGGAAAATCGTGGCCGGACCTTCACGGAGGGGGCCGACAGGCCCTCTTTGTGTGCGGGCTCGAAGAGGAGTCCGGGCACCGGAAGTCAAAAAGACACGCCAGCTCCTTCGGTTGGGAGGCAGGTTGCGCCGACGTGAAGCCGGGCTTCTGTGCGGTCGACGGCCCCATGTGGGGGGCTCCGGCGGGTGGCTGTTGCTGCTGGCGGTCCTCAGCCTTGCGGGCTGCCAGCCCTACGTCCAGGTGAGCACCGCCGCCCGGGAGGCCTACGAGCCCCTCGAAGGGTTCGTGGTGCGCATGAACTTCATGCCCCGCAAGCCCAGTGCGGATGAGGGACGCAAGATCTACGAGGCCCGCTGCGCGGTCTGCCACGGGCCCGAGGGCCGTGGGGACGGTCCCATGGCGGAGCAGCTGACGGCTCCAGAGAAGAACCCATACACGGACTTTTTGAGCGTGTTCCGCATCCACCCCAAGACCGAGCCGCTGCCGAGTCGGCCCGCCCGGTTCGACAACCTGGACCAGATGCGGCTGAACGCACCCTTCGCGATGTTCGAGACCATCGCCCGGGGCCGTCCCCACACCGCCATGCCCGGCTTCCAGCATCCCGCGTACGGTGCGGTGGACGGGGGGAAGCCGTATCTGTCGGACCAGGAGATCTGGGACGTACTGTTCTGGGAGTGGAGCCGGACCACGAGCCGCGACCGGCTGGCCCAGGGAAGGCGGATCTACAACCAGCTGTGCGCCAGCTGTCACGGGGTGGCGGGGGACGGGAACGGTCCCGAGGCCGCCCGGATCCGCGAGCAGGTGTGGACGTGGGCGCGGGGCGTGGGGCCGGGGATCTTCACGGATCGCGACTGGATGGCCTACCGAAACCCCACGGAGCTGTACCAGAGGATCGCGGAGGGAGTGCACCGGCGCGGGCTGGAGCTCATGCCCGCCTACGCGGGCAAGCTCTCTGCGGACCAGATCTGGACCGTGGTAGAGTACCTGTGGACGTTCGTGTACACGCCGCCGCAGGACCTGCGCTAGCTGTAGGTGCGGCAACGGAGGCGGGGCAGTGAACCGTCGGACGTTCCTCAAGGCGCTGAGTGCGGTGCCGGTGCTGGGAGCTCTGGGCGCGTTCCTGGCGCCGGTGTTGCGGTACCTGAAACCGAACCTGGAGCCGGGGTTGGGCGTTCCCCAGGGGAAGATACCCCCGGACCTCGCGGAGGGAGACCTCCCCAAGGGGGAGCCGCTCGCGATCGCCACCCTGGAGGAGTTGCGGGAGCCCTGGTCCAGCAAGTTCTTCGTGTTCACCCAGAAGTACCCACAGTACACGCCGGAGCTGGCCAAGGCGGCCACGGTGCCAGGAGTGGCCATCAAGCTCCCGTGGAAGCTGGCGTTTCCGGGCTACAAGTCGGGGAAGGAGCCCACGGACATCGTGATCTTCTCCCGCATCTGCCCGCACCTGGGCTGCATCTTCAACTACGTGCCGAACTGGCGGGAGGTGACGGCAGGCTACGGCGGGTACATGCCGCCCGAGGAGCGCCGCCACGGTCTCATGGCCTGCCCCTGCCACCTGTCCATCTACGACCCTGCAGACCGCGAGCAACCCGGCCGAGTGCTCTCGGGACCCGCGCCCCGGCCGCCCCGCTACTTCAGCTACGAGATTCGCGACGGGGTCATCGTGGTGACCGGCGCTGAGCCCGGCGGGATTGCCTAGGGAGCCGGAGCGATGTGGGACCGGCTGCGGGAGTGGTTCCGGGAGCGCAAGGAGAAGCTGGACCTGTTCGACGAGACCCAGGTCGACCGCCAGGACAATCCCCTCTACCTCCTCGGCCAGATCGTGTACTTCTCGTGGATCGCGGTGGTGGTGAGCGGGATCCTCCTCATGATCTGGTACGAGCCCACCACCCACGGCGCCTACAACTCCATCCTCCGCATCCAGCACGAGGTCCCCTTGGGCTGGCTCATCCGCGGGGTGCACAAGTACGGCGCGGACATGCTGATCCTCGCCATCACCCTACGCATCTACCGGATGTACTTCCTGGGCGAGTACAAGCGGCCCAACGAGCTGTCGTGGATGATCCTGTTCGGTTCCCTGGTGCTGGCCATGATCTCCGGCCTCACGGGGTACCTGCTGATCTGGAACCAGCGGGCCTTCTGGGCGGCCAAGGTGGTCCTCACGGTGGCCGTGTACCTGGACGAGCTGCCCCTCATCGGACAGACGCGGTTCGGCAGTGCCATCGCCTTCGCCTTCCTGGGAGGGCCCGCGGAAGGGCAGGGCACCCTCACGCGCTTCTACGCCATCCACTTCGGCATCTCGGCCCTGCTGCTCGTGGCCGCGGAGATCTACTTCTACTTCACCCGGCGACGCCGGTTCGTGCTATCCCCCACAGCCCTGGTGATCCTCACCCTGATGCTGGTGGTGACCAGCTACGTGTTCCCCGCGGAGATGGGACGCCGGGCGGACCCGAACCGGACGCCGCTGCCCATCCTGTCCGACTGGTACTTCCTGGCCCTGTACCAGTACGTGAAGTACACCCCGCCCCTGTGGGCTGGACTGGGCCCGGGTCTGCTGATCGCGTACGGGATGTTGGTGCCCTTCCTGGACCGCAGCAAGGGTCGCAGGCCCTCGGAGCGCCCCTTCTTCACCGTGGTGGGGGTCATGGCCCTCGTCTACTTCCTGGTGTTCACCGCCCTGATCATGTTCAACATCGCGGTGATCGGCCGGGACCCGCACGTGGTCCTGCTGGTCACCGCCGCCACCCTGAGCGTGGGCCTGGGGTTGGAGTTCCGGTACCGGCGGCGGAAGAAGCTAGAAGAGGCTGCCGCGCCGTCCCCGGCGCCGCGGGCGGCGCCGGCCCGCGCGACGGCGGGGTGAGGCGGTGGAGGCGGTCCGGTTCGGGGTAGCTTTCGGCCTGGCGGTGGCAGGCCTGCACGGGACCTGGCAGGCGGCGCGCCTGGCCTGGGGGCAACCCCAGCCGGAGCGGTGGCTTGTGGCGGCCGGGTGGCTGGCGGTGCTGGTGGCCTCGGCCGCGTGGGCGGGTTACGTGCTGTACGCCGCGGACCGACGGGCGGGCCGGGTCCGCCGGCGGGTAGGGGTGTACGAGCGCTGGCTGGCTTTCCAGAGAGGCGGGAGGTGGCCGTGAGGGAGGGAGACCGAGGCGGCTGGTACCTGGCCCTGGCGGGGTTCCTGGCAGCGCTGGCCCTGGTCTGCGTGGGTCTGATGGTGTACGGGGAGTGGTTCGACCGACACCTGGTGGCCTCCGGGGCCATGGGCGTGCTGCTGGTGCTGTACGCGGCCATCGTGGTGCTGTTCCGCAAGGCGCACCTGACCGCGGAGGACTAGGGTGTACCGGCGGTCGTTGCTGAGCCTGCAGAGTGCCACCCTGCGGCTGGACACGTGGATCAACCGCGTCCTTCCGCAGGACTTCAACCCCCTCTACTACACGGGCGGGCTCGCGAACCTGTTCCTCACCCTCCTGGTGGTGTCGGGGATCCTCATCTTCCTGTACTACGAGCCGAGCCTGGAAGGCGCCTACGCCTCCGTGGAGTTCCTCACCCGGGACGTGCCGTACGGGGTCGTGTTCCGCGGGATCCACCGCTACGCCGCGGACGCGTACCTGGTGGCCATCCTCCTGCACCTGTTCCGGAACTGGTTCACCGACCGGTACCGGGAGGCCCGGGACAGCCAGTGGCTTTCGGGGATGTTCCTGCTGGTGGTCTCGGGCTTTGCGGGCTTCACCGGCTACCTGCTGGTCTGGGACGAACGGTCGCAGTTGCTGGCGAGCCTGACGGTCCAGGCCCTGCGGTCCGTTCCCCTGGTGGGAGACTGGCTCGCCCGGGTGTTCCTGGGCGGCCCGGGTGTGAACGACACCACCCTGCCGCGGTTCCTCTTCCTCCACGTGGGGCCCGCCATGACCCTGTACGTGCTCCTCTGGTGGCACTACGTGCGCCTCCGCCACCCCAAGATCTGGCCCCCCTCGGTGTGGGTGCTCTTCAGCCTGGGCCTTCTGTTTATCCTCGCCTCCGCCCTGCCCGCCACCAGCGGGCGCCCCGCACAGCCGGGCGCTTCCCCGGAGGGGTTTGCGGTGGACTGGTTCTTCCTGTGGCCGTACGTGCTGGCCCGCTGGATGGCGCCCGGTTGGGCCCTGGCCCTGGTGGTGGCCCTGGTGGCGTCCGGCATGGTGGTCCCCTACACCCTGCGGGAGACCCCGGAACAGCGGGGCGTGCGGGCGCTGGGCCAGGCGGTGGTGGTGGAGGAGAACTGCACGGGCTGCGAGCTGTGCTACTACGACTGCCCGTACAACGCGATCTATATGGTGCCGAGCCCGTACCCCGGCAAGAGCCGGGCCGCGGCCAACCGCAAGCTGCTGGCGGTGGTGGTGGACTCCCGGTGCGTGGAGTGCGGGATCTGTATCGGCGCCTGCCCCTTCGAGGCCCTGGAGTTGCCGAGGATGCTGGACAAGGACGTGCAGCAGCGTATCCAGCGGGGCGCGCGGGCCACAGCCCCGGTGAGTTCCTGAGGCGAGAGCCATGGCGACGGTACCGGATCGGACCCCGCAGGCGCAGGAGGGAGCCCCCCGGGTGGTAGGGTTCCTGTGCGACTGGGCGGTACGCAGCGAGGGACTTCTAAACGCCGACGACACCCTGGTGGGTATGCCGCACGTCACGGTGATCCGGGTCCCCTGCTCAGGGTTCGTCAAGCCCGGGTGGCTGGAGCTGGCCCTGCGCAGCGGCGCCGCGGGCGCCTTCGTGTGCGGTTGTCCCATGGGGGACTGCCTGAACCGGGAGGGCAACTGGATCATGGAGGATCGCATCGACCAGCTGCGGAAGCGGTTGAGCCGGCAGAAAGTGGACCCTGAGCGGGTGGCGTTCTTCGCGTTCGGCCTGCACGAGCGGGAGGCCTTCCTTCGCGCGGTGGCGGAGTTCGTGGACCGGGTGCGCGGATCCGGGGGGAAGCGGTGACGCGGTTGGGCCCGAAGCGGTGGAAGACGTACCTGTGGTACGCCCTGTTCTACCTGCTGTTCTTCGCTCTGTTGCTGTTCGTGGCGGCCTTCGGTCTGGTGGCGGAGGCGTAGCGGAAGGGACGCGGTATGCTGGCGTGGATGTTCACCGACGAGCGGTGGAGCTCCGTCCGGCGGTTCCTGTACGCGGGCGCGCTGTGGGGGATTCTGGCGCTGGCGTACGAGGTGCTGGCTGCGGCGCAGCGGGCTTGGCCTCAGGTCCTGGCGGACGTCCCATGGGTGTCCCACGGCCGGGTGGTGGCCATCGGACAGGACCTGTGGGTGTTCGGTTTCCTGTCCCACCTCCTGGTGGGCGCCGCACTCCGCGTGGTGGGGCAGGGCGACCGGGAGGGGCTGTGGAGCGAGCCCCTGGCCAACCTGAGCCTGTGGCTGTGGGGTGCGGCGCAGGTCCTGAGTGGGTGGTGGATCTCCACGGGCTGGACCCGAGGCCGACCGCTCGGGGAGGCTCCCTGGCCGGTGGACCTCATGCGGCTGGCGGGCGCGCTGCTGCTGCTGTGGGTGGTTCGCAACACCCTCGCCCGATCGCCCCGGCGAGATCCCGCGCTGGCCCTGGTGTTCGCAGGCTTCGCTGGGCTGCCTGTGGTCCTGCTACTGGGCAAGGGCCTGTTCTGGCCCTTCCACAACCCCTACCACGGGATCCTGGACGCGCTGAGCCAGGCCTTCCTGCGGGCAGGCCTGGTCTGGTTGTGGGCGGTCCCCCTGGCCGGCGGGGTCTCCCTCTACGTCCTGTCGGCCCTCACCGGCCGGCCGGGGCTTTCGGAGGGTCTGGGCTTTGCGGCCCTGTTCGGCCTGGTGAGTTTCGGGGCTCTGACCGGGCCCGCGGAGTTCGTGTGGGGTCCGGTGCCCTTCTGGGCGCAGACCGTGGGCACTGTGGCGCAGGGCCTGCTGGTGTTGCCGGTGGCGACGCTGCTGGCGGGCGCCGCGCGGTCGCTGGAAGGGCACTGGCAGTCCCTCGGGGACCACCCCGGTGTGGCCTTCGTGCTGGCAGGCTGGCTGGCGCTGTCCTCCGGTGTCTCCTTGAGCGCCCTCGCGTCCCTCGTGGGCCCCAGCCGCGTAGTGCACCTCTCCCTGTGGGGAGAGGGGGTGCGGGTTCTGGTGCTCGGCGGCTGCGCGGCGGTGGCCGTGGGGTGTGCCTACCTGCTGACGCCACACGTGCTGGGACGGTCGCTGGCGAGCCGGGCCCTAGCCTGGCGGCATCTGTGGCTGGTGGGGGTGGCGTGGGCGCTTTCGGCGCCCGCGCTGCTGCTGGCGGGCCTGACCCAGGGCGCGGTGTGGGCCACGGGCACGGTGCCCTTCGCGCACGCGGTACAGGCCATCCGGCCCCTGCTGGCCGCGGCGTGGGCCGCGGCCTTCCTGGTGTGGGTGGGCCAGGGGGTGTTCGCCTGGAACCTGTTCCTGACCGCGGACTCCGGCGAACCGGTTCCCGCCGCGGAGCAGGAGCTCCTGCCGGTGGCGGGGTCTTAGGGGCGCGCTAGGCGGTCAGTCCTGGAGGTGGTGCGGTGAGGGACTCCGTGGGAGCCACGGGACGGTTGGTGGTGGCCGCGGTGGTGTGTGGATTCGTGGTGACCGCCCTCCTGCCCGCCCTAGATCCTGCGGTCCGGAGCGCGCGTGCGGCGCCCCTGTCGGCCCAGGCGGCGCGGGGGCGGTGGGTGTACGTGAGGGAGGGATGTGTAGCCTGCCACACCCAGCAGGTGCGGGGGGTGGAGGCCCGGTTCAGCGTGGTGCGGGCGCAGGGCGACGTGGGGGAGGTGTCAACTGCGGGGCAGTACGCGGGGCAGGACCCCGCGCTGCCGGGCCGGCTGCGCCTGGGGCCGGACCTGGCGCGTGTAGGGGCGCGGAGCTCGGGGCAGGAACTGCGGTCGGCCCTGCTGTCGGGCGCGGGCGGCATGCCCTCTTACCGGTACCTGGCGGACGCGGAGCTGGCTGACCTGGTGGCGTACCTACTGGCCCTGCGGTAGGAGGCGAGATGGCAAACGAAAGGATCCCCGCGAGGCCTTCCCGCTGGCTGCTGGCGCTGTACGTGCTGGTACCCCTGTGGGCCCTGGCATACCTGTTCGTGGCGGGCGGATTGGTACAGCCCGAAGTCAGGCCGGTGGCGCGGAACGTGGAGGGGGTTTCGGTGGGCGCCGCGGCGGCGCCGGACGGCTCCGAGCAGGTCCTGGCGATCCTCGCGGTGGTACCGGCGGCGGCCAGGGACGCCCGGCCCCCGCGTCCGGTGGCAGACGCCATGCTGTCCCAGGCCAAGGCCCAGTACGACACCCTGTGCGCGGTGTGCCACGGCCCCGAGGGACGGGGGGACGGCCCGGCGGGCGCGGCCCTGAACCCCAAGCCCCTCAACTTCCACTTCCGCGCGTTTCAGGAGCGGATGCCGGTCGGCGCCACCCACTGGGTGATCAAGAATGGCCTGGGCAACACTCCCCGCCGCAGCGGGATGCCGGCCTTCGGCCAGCTCCCGGACGACCAGATCTGGGCCCTGGTGGAGTACGTCCGGCGGCTGGGCCGCCAGCCATGACGCAGGCCGCGGCAGACGCCCTGGCTTCCGCCTACGCGCCGGTGCGGGAGGACCTGGAGCGGTTGCAGGACCTGCTGCACCGGGAACTGGCTGCCCACGACCCCTTCCTCATGGAGCTGGTGTCCCACGTGCTGCAGACCCGGGGCAAGATGGTGCGACCGGCGCTAGCCTTCTTGTGCGCGCGCCTGGCAGGAGGGGGAGGGGCGGACCGCGACCTGGTCGCCGCCGCCGTGGAGCTCATCCACGTGGCCAGCCTCATCCACGACGACGTGATCGACGAGGCGGACCGCCGGCGCGGGCAGGCCACGCCCAACGCCCGGTGGGGCAACCACGTGGCCGTGTTGCTGGGCGACTACCTGTTCAGCAAGGCCTTCCACCTGCTGTCCCGGGTGGGTCGGGACGACGTGGCGGGCCGGGTGGCCTTCGCCACCGTGCGGATGAGCCAGGCGGAGCTCCTTCAGGTGAAGTACGGCAACGCCCCGCACACGGACGAGTCGGTGTACTTCGCCATCGTGGAGGGCAAGACCGCCCAGCTGGTTTCGTCCGCGTGCGCGGGGGGGGCCCTAGTGGGAGGAGGGGACGGGGAGCTGGCCGAGCGGCTGGGCACCTTCGGGCTGCACTGGGGCGTGGCGTTCCAGATCACCGACGACACCCTGGACCTCACCAGTGACCCGGAAGTGCTGGGCAAGCCCATCGGAAGCGACGTGCGGGGAGGAAAGGTCACCCTGCCCTTGATCCACGCCCTCCGCCACGCGGACGAGCAGGGCCGCCGGCGGCTGGAGAAGTGGATCCGGGCTGGCGAGCTGGAGCCGCTCCGGGAGGCCCTGGATCGGTCCGGGTCGCTGGCCTACGCCTTGGAGGTAGCCCGGCAGCACGCCCAACGGGCACTCCGTGTCCTCGAGACCCTTCCTCAGGGGCCGGAGCGCGACAGCCTGGCGGCCCTCACGGAGTTCGTGGTCTCCCGCCGCCACTAGGCCCCGTCGGAACGTGACCCACGCACGCGGCCGCCTGGTGGCGGCCGCGCGCCTCGGGTACACTGCCTCTCGGTGGAGGCGGTGCGGCACTGGCTGGACAGCCTGCAGACCCTCCTGGCGAAGGTGCGGGAGGCCATGGTGTCGTTCGCGGTGGCCACCACCTCCCGTCACCTGGAGGCGCACCGGGACGTGGTGGTCAGGCGGTGGCGGGCGTCCCTGCAGCGCCGCGTGGCCCGGTACGCCGAGCACCCGGATCTGTCCGATCGCTGGGGTAAGCAGACGGTCGACTTGCTGGTACGGGTGATGCGGGCCCGGGGCGAGGTGGAGCGGCTGGAGGCCCGCGATCGGGTCTTCGAGCACGCGCACCGGGTGGCCTCCGAGCAGCTGGAACTGGGGTTCAGCCTGGAGGAGATCCTGCAGGCTTTGAGCCTGCTCCGGGCCAGCCTGTCCGCCCAGGTGCAGGTGATGCTGAGCCGGCGGCTGTGGGTGGCGTTCCCACCCGACGTGATGCTGGCCACGGAGCGGGTGCATGAGGCCATCGACCTGCAGATGCTGGCCATCGGCCAGGCGTACCTGGAGGCCCGGGACCGGGTGATCCGAGAGAAGCAGCGGGACCTGGAGGAGAGCAACGAGAAGCTGCGGACCCTGCTTCGGGAGATGCACCACCGGATCAAGAACAACTTGCAGACCCTGGCCGACCTCCTGTACCTAGAGACCCTGGACGCGGGGGGAGCTGCCCGGAAGAGCTTGCTGGACAGTATCGGCCGGGTGAAGAGCATCGCCGCGGTGCACCAGATGCTGTCCGCGGACCGCATCGAGGCGGTGGAGGTGCGCCGGCTGGCGGAGCGCATCGGGGAGATCATCGGGCGGGATCTGGCCCGGGCAGGCCGCGCGGTGCGCGTGGAGATCCAGGGCCCGGAGGTGTGGCTACCGAGCAAACAGGCCACGGCCCTGGCCCTCGTGCTGAGCGAGCTGATCCACAACGCGCTGGAGCACGCCTTCCCGGACGGGCGCGGGCGCGTGGTGGTGGACCTCGGGCAGCGGGGCGAGGAGGTGTGGGTGAGGGTGCGGGACGACGGGGTGGGCCTGCCGCCGGATTTCTCCGTGGAGCGGCACGGGCACCTGGGCCTGCGCATCGTCCGGGACCTGGTGAGCCGCGACCTGCGGGGCACCTTCGCCCTACGCTCGGAGGGCGGGGCGGTGGCGGAGGTGCGGTTCGCCCTGCCCGAGGCCGGTGAGGAAAGGGGGCCGGCGGTGGGGGAGGTGTCGGCGTGAAGGACCGTCTGCGCATCCTCATCGCGGACGACGAGGCCATCCGGGTCATGACCCTCAGGACCCAGCTGCGGGCCCTGGGCTTCGAGGTGGTGGCGGAGGCCACCAACGGCCGCCAGGCGGTGGAGCTGGCGGAGCGCCACCACCCCGACTTGGCCATCCTCGACATCAAGATGCCGGAGCTGGACGGGATCGCTGCGGCGCGGGAGATCACCGCCCGTCGGCCCATCCCGGTGATCCTGCTCACCGCGTACAGCGAGCCGGAGCTCGTGGAGCGGGCCACGGAGGCCGGGGTGTTCGCCTACCTGGTCAAGCCCGTGAGCGAGGAGGACCTGCTGCCCACCATCCTCCTGGCGCGGGCGCGGTTCGAGGAGTTCCGGGTCCTGCAGAAGGAGGTGGCGGACCTGCGGGAGGCCCTGGAGGCGCGGAAGGTCATCGAGCGGGCCAAGGGCATCCTCATGAAGCGGCTAGGGATCAGCGAGGCCGAGGCTTTCCGCCGCATGCAGGTGCAGAGCCAGAAGGAGAACAAGAAACTGGTGGAGATCGCCCGGGCCATCGTGACCGCCCACGGGGTGCTGTAGTGGAGCCCTCCACTCGGGACGGTTGGGAAGCCCTGGCGGAGGACCTGGCCCGGCTGGTGCGGGCCCACGCGGAGCTCGTGCAGCTGGAGGGCAGGGAGGCCTTGCAGGACTTGGTGCGGGGCGGCGTGGGACTGCTCGCGGGAGCTGTCGCCGCCACAGGTGCCCTGCTGTTCCTGCCGACCCTGCTGGCCCTGGTGCTGGCACAGTGGCTGGCGCCCTGGCTGGCGGGGCTGGTGAGCTGGTGCGCAGTGGCGGGGCTGGGTGTGGGCTTGGCCCTGTGGGGTTGGCGGAGGCTCCGCAGGCCGAAGCTGCCTAGAGTGCGGGAGGCGCTCCAGGAGGATGCCCGATGGATCCGCGAGCTGACCGCGTCCATGCGGAGCTCCGGGCGGCCCGGCTCCGGGTCGGCCTGAGGCTCGCGCACCTGGCAGAGCAGCACGCGCGGGGCCGGCCGCCGCGCCTGGGCCCAGCCCTGCTGGCTACGGCCGTGCTGCTGGTGGTGGCGCTGCTGTACGTCGTCTGGGAACGCCGGGCGGACAGCCGGCCGCCGGGTTGGTACAATGCCACCGGAGGTGGCGGATGCCCTTCGGGATCGGAACCACCGAGCTCGTCATCATCCTCGTCATCGCGCTCCTGATCTTCGGGCCGTCCCGCCTGGCCGGCATCGGGAGTTCCCTCGGGAAGGCGATCCGGGACTTCCGCAAGTCGGTCAAGGAAGAGGACTCGGACGAGGCGGCCAAGACCTAGCGCGCGCCGGCGGGTGAGGGCGTCGAGCTTCCCGGCCAGCGGGGAGGGCCACGGGTGACGCGGCGGGCCCGCCGCTCCTGGGTGCCGCTGGTGTTCGTGGTGCTGGCGGGCGGCGTGCTGGGGCACGTGCTGGCGGAGGCGGCCTCCGCTTTCTCTCCGCTTTCTTTCCTCGCCCGCTCCGTGGAGCCAGGACTGGACCCCGCGTTGCACGTGGACCTGGGCCTCGTGACCTTCACCCTGGGCTTCACCGTACGGCTCAACCTTGCGGTGCTCCTGGGGGTGTTGTTCGCCGTATGGTTGTGGCGGTGGGTGTAAAACTCGCCCCCCGGCGCGTTCACTCCATGGGATGTACTCCACCGGCCCCACTATCCGGGAGCTGCCACCCGAGGCGCGGCCGCGGGAGCGTTTGCTGGCCGCCGGTCCGGACGGCCTCCAGGATCGGGACCTGCTGGCGATCCTCCTGCGGGCGGGGACCCGGTCCCGGTCGGCCCTCCACCTAGCCGACGACCTGCTGCGGCAGTTCGGTAGCCTGCGGGCCCTCAGCCGGGCGCGGGTGGAGGAGCTGAGCGCCCTACCGGGTGTGGGCGAGGCGAAGGCGGCCACCCTGGTGGCCGCCTTCGAGCTGGGCCGGCGGGTGCAGGGCCCCGACCCCGTGAGCCGGCCGGTGGTGCGCAGCGCCCAGGATGCCGCAAGGCTCGTGGCTCCGCGTCTCGCCCACCGGGAGCAGGAGCACTTCTGCGTGCTGCTGTTGAACGCCCGGCACGAGGTCATCGGCTTGGTGGAGACGTCCCGGGGAGGCCTGAACGCGGCCTCCGTGGAGTCCCGGGAGGTGTTCCGGGAGGCCATCCGCCGCGGCGCCCACGCGGTGATCCTGGCCCACAACCACCCTTCCGGGAACCCGGAACCCAGCCCGGACGACGCGCGGCTCACCTCCCTGCTGCGGCAGGCGGGGGCGCTGCTGGGGGTGGCAGTCCTGGACCACGTGGTGGTCGGGGACGGGCGGTTTGTCAGCTTGCGGGAGCGGGGGTTAGGATTCTAGGGGCTGGTTCAAGGGCAAAGCCTGCAGGCTTCGGAGGACGGGATGATCCGCAACGGGTTCCTCAGCCGTTTCTCGCGCGACATGGGGATCGACCTGGGTACCGCCAACACCCTGGTGTACGTCCGCCACGAGGGGATCGTGCTGCGGGAGCCTTCCGTGGTGGCGAAGCGCAGCGACGGCGTCATCCTGGCGGTGGGCGACGAGGCCAAGCGCATGATCGGGCGCACGCCGTCCGACATTCACGCCATGCGGCCCTTGCGGGACGGGGTCATCGCGGACTTCGACACCACCGCGGCCATGCTGGGCTACTTCATCCGCAAGGGGATGCGGGGGAGGTCGTTGCTCAAGCCACGGGTGATCGTGGGGATCCCCTCCGGGGTGACGGAGGTGGAGAAGCGGGCGGTGATCGACGCCACCCTGCAGGCGGGCGCCCGAGAGGCCTACCTCATCGAGGAACCGATGGCGGCGGCCATCGGCGCCGGCCTGCCGGTCTCCGAGCCGGTGGGCAGCATGGTGGTGGACATCGGTGGCGGAACCACGGAGGTGGCCGTGATCTCCCTGGGCGGGATCGTCACCAGCAAGTCCATCCGGATCGGCGGGGACGAGATGGACGAGGCGATCATCCAGTACGCCCGCAAGGCGTACAACCTGCTCATCGGGGAGCGCACCGCGGAGGAGATCAAGATCGCCATCGGCTCCGCCTACCCGTTGCGGGAGGAGCAGGCGGTGGACGTGCGGGGCCGGGACCTGGTGTCCGGGCTGCCCCGCACGGTGCGGATGACCAGCGCGGAGATCCGGGAGGCGTTACGGGAACCGGTGGCCGCCATCGTGGACGCGGTGAAGCAGACCCTGGAACGCACACCCCCGGAGCTGTCCGCGGACATCGTGGAGCGCGGCATCGTGCTGGCGGGTGGAGGGTCCCTCCTCCGCGGCCTGGACCGGCTGCTGGCGGAGGAGACGGGAATGCCTGTGACCCTCACGGACGACCCGCTTTCCGCGGTGGTGCTGGGCACAGGGAGGGCCCTGGAGGAGATCGACACCCTGAAAAAGGTCCTGCTGACCGCCAAGCGGACGTAGCGGCGCGTGCGGGATGATCCTGGCGGGATCGGGACGGCGAGCGGGCCTGTTCGTGGCCCTGGTGGTGCTGGCCGGGGCGCTGCTCACGCTGCAGTTGCGATCCCCGGAGCGCCGGGCCGTGGGCCTGGTGGGCCGGGCGGTGCTGGGCTTGCTGCTGCCCGCCCAGGTTTCCCTGGGGCGGGCGGCGGACGCCGTGGTCCGGTCGTGGCGGGCCCTGAACGAGATCGGGCAGCTGCGCACGGAGAACGCCCGGCTTCGGGCGGAGGTCGAGGCCCTTCGACGGGAGGTGGCCCGGCTGCAGGAGGCTTCCTCGGAGGCGGAGCGCCTGCGACGGTTGGTGGGCTTCCGGGCTCCTGACCCCTACGCCACCGTGGCGGCCCGGGTGGTGGCCCGGGATCCGAGCCGGTGGTACACCACCCTCACCGTGGACCGGGGTAGCCGGGACGGGGTTACCCGCAACGACCCTGTGGTGACGGCAGATGGGTTGGTCGGCCGGGTGTTCGAAGTCTACCCCAGCACTGCCCGAGTGCTTCTGGTGACCGACCCTCGCAGCGCGGTGGGCGTGCTCGTGCAGAGCTCCCGGGACGCAGGGGTGGTGGAGGGAACGGCCACCGAGAAGCTCCGGCTGCGCTACCTTTCGCGGTCCTCCCCCCTGCGGGAGGGGGACGTGCTGGTCACCTCGGGGCTGGGCGGGGTGTTCCCCCGCGGGATCCGGGTGGGTGTGGTGCGCGCCGTGGTTCGCAGCGTGGGTGCTCTGTTCCAGGAGGCGGAGGTGGAACCCGCCACCGACCTTTCGCGCCTGGAAGAAGTCCTGGTGATGGTGAGGCCCACGGCCGCGAGATAGGTGGCTGTCGTGCCCCGTTGGTGGCGTCTGGCAGCCAGAGGGACCGGCTGCGCCGCGCTCCTGCTGGGAGCGGCAGCGGTGGAGGGCGCCTGGGCGTGGAGGCTGGGCTGGATGGGGGGGGCGCCGGAGCCGGTGCTGGTGGTGCTGTTGGCCCTGGGCCTGCGCATGGAGCCGGAGGGAGCAGCCCTGCTGGGCTTCCTGGCCGGTCTGCTGCAGGACCTGGCAGGCGGGGGTGCGCTCGGCCTGTTCACCATGTCCAAGCTGTGGGTGGGTTTCGCCGCCGGATCCCTGGCCCGCACGGTGGTGCTGGACAGCGCCTGGGCGCCCTCTGCCTTCGCCGTGGCGGGTACCGTGGCCGCCCGGCTGCTCGAGCTGGGGCTGTCGGCGCTCGCGGGCGAGCTTATCCCCCCTCTGCCGGCCTGGGCCCGGGGAACCGCGGTGGCCGCGTGCTACAATGGGTTGATTGCGCCCCTGGTGTTCGCCGGACTCCGAAGGGTTGTGAGGTGGCGCGGAAGCCTGCGGCTGGCGACGTCCCCTGAGCTGCGTCCGTAGGTCCGGAAGCCGTGGCCGAGGTCCCATGCAACCGGAAAAACCTGTCCACCTGCCCACCCGACTGACTTCCCTCGCCGTGGCGCTGACCGTGGCGCTGACCGTCCTGGGGTTACGCCTGTGGCAGCTGCAGGTCCTCCAGGGCGACTACTACGCGCAGCTGGCGGATACCAACCGGTTGCGGATTCACCATGTGGCGGCACCGAGGGGGCTGATCCTCGACCGCCGCGGCACCCCCCTCGTGCTCAACCGGCCCGCTTTCTCCGTGTCCATCCTCCCCATGGAGCTCCGGGAGCCCGCCCGGGTGCTGCCGGAGCTGGCGCGGGTGGTGGGGATCCCCCAGGAGGAGTTGTGGTCCCGCTGGGAGCGGGGGCGGAGCCGTCCCTTCGAGCCGGTGCGGGTCCGGCGCGACGTGGGCATCCGGGTGGTCACCCGACTAGAGGAGCGGCGGGAGGAGCTCCGAGGGGTACAGGTGGAGGCGGAGCCGGTACGGGTCTACCCGTTTGGGACCGCGGCGGCCCACGTCCTCGGGTACCTGGGCGAAGTGAGCGCGGATGAGCTGGAGGCGTTGCGGCCCCGTGGCTACCGGGCGGGCGACCTGATCGGCAAGGCGGGGGTGGAGCGGTCCTACGACACGGTACTCCGGGGCGACGATGGCGAGCACGTGGTGGAGGTGGACGCCGCGGGCCGGCCGCTGCGCGTGCTGCGGGAACAGCCGGGCCGTCCCGGCAACACCTTGGTGCTGTCGCTGGACTGGGAGCTGCAGCAGGAGGCCGAACGCCAGCTCCGGGGTTGGTCGGGGGCGGTGGTGGCTATGGACCCGCGCACGGGCGAGGTGCTGGCCATGGCCAGCAGCCCGTCCTTCGACCCCAACGCGTTCTCCGTGGGCATCTCCGAACGGGAGTGGAGGCGGCTGCTGCGGGACCGGCGCAATCCCCTCCTGAACCGTGCCACCGCCGCGGCGGTAGAGCCCGGGTCCGTGTTCAAGGTGGTCACGGGGCTGGCGGCCCTGCAGGAGGGCCGCGCCGGTCCTGCTTCGCAGTTCGTCTGCACGGGTTCCCTACGGCTGGGCCGATGGGTGTTCCGCGACCTGCAGGCGCACGGCGTGGTGGACTTCACCACCGGGGTGGCCCAGTCGTGCAACGTGATGTTCTGGATGCTGGGTCGCATCCTCGGGCCGGACCGGCTGGCCACCTACGCGCGCCGGCTGGGATTCGGGCAGCCCACGGGTGTGGACCTGCCTCTGGAGGTTCCAGGGGTGATCCCCGACGCGCAGTACAAGCAGGGGACCTGGCGTGAGCCCTGGTATCCGGGGGACACCCTCAACATGGCCATCGGGCAGGGCTTCGTCTTGGTGACCCCGATTCAGGTGGCGAGGGCCCTGAGCGCGGTGGCCAACGGCGGGACGCTGGTCCAGCCCCGCCTGGCACGGGCCGTGCTGTCGCCGGGGGGGCAGGTGGTACGGACCTTCTCGCCGGTCGTGCAGGGGCGCCTGGAGTTCTCGCCGTCGGCCCTGAGGGCCCTGCGCAGGGGGCTGGAGGCGGTGGTGGAGCGCGGCACCGGTCAGGCGGCCCGCGTGGAAGGGCTCCGGGTGGCGGGGAAGACGGGCAGCGCGGAAACACCCCGGGGCCGGCCGCACGCGTGGTTCGCGGGCTACGCTCCTGCGGAGGATCCCCGGATCGTGGTGGTGGTGCTGGTGGAGCACGGCTACCGCGGCGGCCTGAGCGCCGCTCCCATCGCGCGGGCTATCCTGTCGCGGTGGCGGGACGGGCAGCGCGCGGGCCAGAGGGAGGCGGGGTGGGCGTCGCGGTGACCGCGGACCTGCGCGCGGTGCGGCGGCGCCTCCGCCACGTGGACTGGGTCCTGGTCGCCTGCACCCTGGCCCTCGTGGCGCTGGGTACCGCAGCGGTTGCCAGCGCCACGGCCACGCCCGAGCAGCCGCTGGGGCTGTTGCGACCCCGGCTGGCCCACGTGGCGGTGGGCCTTGTGGTACTGGCGGGCCTGGCCGCCGTGCCGTACCAGAGCCTGGGCGAGGCGTGGAAGCTGCTGTACGGCCTGAGCCTGGCGCTGTTGGCGCTGACCGACTTGGTGGGCCGGACCGCCCTGGGGGCCCAGCGGTGGCTTGCCCTCGGTCCGGTCAGCCTTCAGCCCTCGGAGCTGGCCAAGCTGGGGTTGGTGGTTGCCCTCGCGTGGTTTCTCAGCCGGCGGAAGGATCCCCCCACGAGGTTCGCGGACCTCTTTCCCTACCTGGTGCTCGCCGGGCCTCCCGTGCTGCTGGTGTTCCTGCAGCCCGACCTGGGGAGCGCTCTGGCCTTCGTAGCGGTGTTGCTGGCGATGCTGTGGGCCGCGGGCCTGCCCCGCGGACCGCTGGCGGCTCTCGTGGCGGCGGGGCTGCTGGTGGCCCCGCTGGTGTGGCCTCTCCTGAAGCCGTACCAGCGGACGCGCCTGCTGGTGTTCCTGAACCCGAGCCTGGATCCCCTGGGAGCCGGCTACAACCTCATCCAGTCCAAGATCGCCATCGGCTCGGGGGGCCTGTGGGGCAAGGGCCTGTTCGCGGGGACCCAGAACACGCTGCAGTTCCTGCCCATGCAGCATACGGACTTCGTGTTCTCCGTGATCGGAGAGGAGCTGGGGTTCGTGGGCACCGTGGGGGTGCTGTTGCTGTTCTGGGTCTTCCTCCTGCGGGTGCTCCAGGTGGCCTCCTCCGCCCGGGACGCCTTCGGGAGCTACCTGTGCGTGGGGGTAGCCAGCCTGGTGGCGTTCCACGTCCTGGTGAACGTGGGGATGACCGTGGGCCTGGCACCGGCCACGGGGATCCCCCTGCCGTTTCTGTCCTACGGGGGGACGGCGCTGGTGACCCACCTGGCGGGGGTGGGGCTGGTGCTCAGCGTGGCGGTCCGGAGGCCCAAGATCCTGTTCTGAAAAAGTGGAGGGCGCATGCGGCGGCAAATCGTGGCGAATGTGGAACCCTTCGAGACCCGGGTGGCGGTGTTCGAGGACGGGCAGGTGGTGAACCTGTTCATCGAGCGGGGGGAGCCACTGGCGGGCAACGTGTACAAGGCGCGCGTGGCCAACGTCCTGCGGGGCATGGACGCCGCCTTCGTGGACATCGGGCTGGAGCGCAACGCCTTCCTACAGGTGGGCGACGTGCGGAGCCAGCGGATCGGGGGCGAGGACCTGGAGGACGCCATCGGGCACGGGGGGATCCAGCAGCGACTGCGGGTGGGTCAGGAGATCCTGGTGCAGGTCACCAAGGAACCCATGGGCACCAAGGGGGCGCGGGTGACCACCTACATCGCCCTGCCCGCCCACTACCTGGTCCTGATGCCCACGGTGCAGTACGTAGGGGTCTCCCGGAAGATCGAGAGCGAAACCGAGCGCCGCCGGCTCCGGGAGATCGCGCAGCGCCTGCGGCCTCAGGGCATGGGCCTCATCGTCCGCACCGCCGCGGAGGGCGCCGCGGAGAAGGACCTGCAGGACGACCTCCGTTACCTGCTGAGCGTGTGGAACCGGGTGCTGGAGCGGGCGCGGAACAGCCGGGCCCCCGCCCTCCTCTATCAGGACCTGCGCCTCTTGCGCCGCGTGGCCCGGGACCTGTTCACCGGAGAGGTGGAGCGGTTCGTGGTGGATTCCCCGCGGGAGTACGAACGGTTGGTGGACCTGGTGGGGTCGTACGCGCCCCAACTGCGGGACCGCCTGGAGCTGTACCGGGGCCGGGAGCCCATCTTCGAGCACTACGGGGTGGAGCGGGAGATCGAGACGGCGCTGCAGCGGAAGGTCTGGCTTCCCTCGGGGGGCACCCTGGTGGTGGACCGCACGGAAGCCTTCACCGTGATCGATGTGAACACGGGCCGGTACGTGGGGGACCGGGACCTCGCCACCACCATCCTCCACACGAACCTGGAGGCGGCCCAGGAGGTGGTGCGCCAGATCCGACTCCGGGACATCGGCGGGATCATCCTGGTGGACTTCATCGACATGGACAACGAGAAGCATCGTCAGCGGGTGCTCCGGGCGCTGGAGGAGGCCGTCCGCCGTGACCGTTCCAAGACCCACGTGATCGATCTGACCCAGCTGGGGCTCGTGGAGATCACCCGCAAGCGGGTGCACCAGGACCTGGAGGCGGTATTGCGGATGCCCTGTCCGTACTGCAACGGGAAGGGTCGCGTGCTGTCCCCGGAGACGGTGGCGAACCGCATCCGGCGGGAGCTACCTCGGCGGTGCGCCAGCCGGGCGGAGCCGGTGGTGGTGGTGCGGGCGCACCCCCTGGTGCACGCGGAGCTGGTCCGCGACAGGGCCTGGCTGCGCCGCCTGGAAGAGCAGACGGGCAAAACCGTGCGCGTGGTCCCCAAGGATGGGCTGCACGTGGAGCAGTTCGAGACCGCGGGTGCCGCACGCCCTGAGGAGGCGGAGGAAGTCCCCGCGGCTGTGGTGGCCGCCTACCGTTGGGGTCCGGAGGAGGTGCTGGACGTGGGCGCCGAGCCCGACCGGGAGCGGGAGTGGGTGGAGGCTGCACAGGGGCAGGAGGGCTGGTGGGACCGCCTGCGCCGCTGGCTGGGCCGCCGCATGTCGAGCCAGGCCGGACCACGGCTATAATCGTCTCGGCCACGGTCGCGGAAACCGGGGCGCGTCCGCGCGGCGGTGTGCCGGGGAGGTCGGAACGTGCGGTCATCCAACCAGGTGCGGGAGACGTTCCTGCGGTTCTTCGAGGAGCGAGGGCACGTGCGGGTGCCCAGCATGTCCCTGGTCCCGCAGGATCCCACGTTGCTGTTCACCAACTCGGGGATGGTGCAGTTCAAGGACGTGTTCCTCGGGGTGGGCACCCGGCCCTACCGGCGGGCGGTGGATGTGCAGAAGTGCATGCGGGTGGCGGGCAAGCACAACGACCTGGAGGACGTGGGGCGGGACGGCTACCACCACACCTTCTTCGAGATGCTGGGTAACTGGTCCTTCGGCGACTACTACAAGCGGGAGGCCATCGCCTGGGCGTGGGAGCTGCTGACGAAGGTGTGGGGGCTGCCGCCGGAGCGGCTGTGGGCCACCTGCTTCGAGGACGAGTACGGCGAGATCCCCCGGGACGACGAGGCGGCGGAGATCTGGCTGCAGCAGCCAGGGTTCGACCCCTCGCACCTACTGTTCTTCGGACGTAAGGAGAACTTCTGGGAGATGGCGGAGGTGGGCCCCTGCGGACCGGACAGCGAGATCCACATCGACCGGGGCCCGGAGTTCTGCGACCGGCAGCACAAGCCGGGACATGTCTGCCGGGTGAACGGGGGCTGCGCGCGCTTCCTGGAGCTGTGGAACCTGGTGTTCATCCAGTACAACCGCACCGGACCCACCACCCTGGAGCCCCTCCCTGCCAAGCACGTGGACACCGGGATGGGGTTCGAGCGCCTGCTGGCGATCCTGCAGGGCGCGAAGGACAACTACGGGACTGACCTGTTCGTCCCCCTCATGGATCGGGTCCAGGAGCTGTGCGGGCAGTCCGCGGCGGAGCGGGAGCGGGACGTGGTGGCGTACCGGGTCATCGCGGACCACGGCCGGGCAGCGGCATTCCTGGTGGCAGACGGGGTGGTGCCGGGCAACGAGGGGAGGGGCTACGTGCTGCGGATGATCGTGCGGCGCGCTGCCCGGTTCGGCCGGAAGCTGGGGCTGGTGCGTCCGTTCCTGGGGGACATCACGGACATGGTGGCCGACCGCATGGGGGAGGCGTACCCGGAGCTGGTCCAGCACCGGGGCTTCATCCGGCAGGTGGTGACCGCTGAGGAGGAGCGGTTCGCCCGGACCCTGGAGTCCGGGTTGAGCCGGCTGGAGGAGTTGGTAGCCGCCGCCAGGGCAGCGGGCCGGTCTACCCTGCGGGGCGAAGACGTGTTCCAGCTGTACGACACCTACGGGTTCCCCAAGGAGATGACTCTGGACGTGGCACGGGAGGCGGGGCTGGAGGTGGACTGGGAGGGGTTCGAACGGGAGATGGAGCGGCAGCGGGAACGGGCCCGCGCCCGCTCGGCCTTCGCGGCGCTTCAGGTGCCAGGGTCTTTGCAGACCCTGGCTGAGCGCGGGGTGCGGACGGAGTTTGTGGGCTACCGCCGGCTGCGGGCTTCCGCCACCGTGTTGGCCATCCTGCGGGACGGAGCTGGGGTGGAGTCGGCAGGGCCCGGCGAGGCGGTGGAGGTGGTGCTGGACAGGACGCCCTTCTACGCGGAAGCCGGGGGCCAAGTGGGGGATACGGGCTGGCTGGTGTCCCGGTCCGCCCGGTTCGAGGTGCAGGACACCCAGCGGCCCGCAGGGGAGGTGGTGGTGCACCGGGGGGTAGTCCGCAGCGGAACCCTCCGGGTGGGCGAGCGCCTCCGGGCGGAGGTGGACGCCCCCCGACGCTGGGAGATCATGCGTCACCACACCGCCACCCACCTGCTGCACAGAGCCCTACGGGAGGTCCTGGGTGAGCACGCGCGCCAGGCGGGCTCCCTGGTCGCCCCGGATCGTTTGCGCTTCGACTTCCTGCACCTGCAGCCCTTGAGCCCGGAGGAGCTGGACCAGGTGGAGCGTCGCGTCAACGAGAAGGTGCTGGAGGCTGTACCCGTGCGGGTGGACTTCCTGCCCTACGAGGAAGCCCGCAGGCTCGGTGCCATGGCCCTGTTCGAGGAGAAGTACGGGGACGTGGTGCGGGTGGTGTCCATCGGAGAGTACAGTCGGGAGCTGTGCGGCGGCACCCACTTGCGCAACACCAGCGAGGTGGGCCTGTTCCGGATCGTCCAGGAGACCGGGGTGGCCGCGGGCGTCCGACGGATCGAGGCGGTGGCGGGATGGGCCGCGTACCGCTGGGCCCGCAGCCAAGCCGAACTCCTGCAGGCCGCCGCCTACAGGCTGCGGGCTTCGCCCGAGGAGGTGCCCTCCCGGGTGGAGCGCCTGCTGCAGCAGGTGCGGGATCTGGAACGGCAGGTGGAAGCCCTCCACAAGGGCGTGGGGGCCGCGGAGCTGGACCGAGTGCTGGAAAGGGCCCAGGAGGTGGAGGGCGTCCGTGTGGTCAGCGCGCGGTTCGACGGCCTTCGGGAGGAGGCCCTGAGGGCCATCGGAGACCGCCTCCGGGACCGCCTCCGCAGCGGCGCAGTGGTGCTCGGTAGCGCCCTGGACGGCCGGGTGACCCTGGTGGCCATGGTGACCAAGGACCTCACGAATCGCCTGCAGGCTCCGGACCTCATCCGGCCGGTGGCGGAGCTGGTGGGGGGCAGGGGCGGAGGGCGGCCGGAGCTGGCCCACGCGGGCGGTCGCGACCCGGAGCGGCTGGATGAGGCTCTGGAACGGGTCCCAGAGTTCGTGCGGAGGCTACTGGAGCGGAACCCGTGAGGGGTCGGGTCCTCGCGGTAGATTACGGAAGCCGCCGGATCGGCCTTGCCCTGAGCGATCCCACGGGGACCGCCACCGAGCCGCTGCCCACCGTACAGCGCCGCGGGGACGACCAGGCTGCCCGGGAGGTGGCGGAGGTGGCGCGGCGACACGGGGCCCGGACGGTGGTGGTGGGCCTGCCCCTGCGTCTGGACGGGACCGAGGGGCCGCAGGCGCAGGCCGCCCGGCGCTTCGCCCGGCGCCTGGAGCAGTACGCCGGGGTTCCCGTCCGGCTGTGGGATGAGCGCCTGACCTCCGTGCAGGCGGAACGCCTGCTGGTGGACGGAGGCCTCCGGAGGGCCCAGCGCAGGTTGCTGCGGGATCAGCTATCCGCAGCCCTCCTTCTGCGGAGCTTCCTCGAAGCCCAGCCGGACCCGTAGCGCGCCGGGACAAGCGTCGGAGACAAGACGGATCCCCGGCTGGGGAGGTACCATAGCGGTGAGCAACGGTCCGGGGTGCCGCGCGCCGTGCGCTGCGGCCGCGACGGGTGGCCCTTCCGGTGTTGCCAAACCCTGCGGAGGTGCGGACGTGGGCCGGGCGGACGGCACGGAACTGGACGTGATCACGGTTAGCGACGAGGAGGGCCACCAGCACGAGTTCACGGTGCTGGAGTACGTGGAGGTGGACGACCACCGGTACGTGGTGGTAGTCCCCACGGATGCCCCCGAAGACGAGGCTGCGGTGATCCTGCGGGTGGAGGGCGACACCCTGGTTAGTGTGGACGATGAAGCGGAGTTTGACCGAGTGGTGGCCGCCCTGGAGAGCGAGCGCGAGGACCTCGAGGTCGAGGTCGAGGAGGAGGATTCCCGGTAGGCCTTCGCATCCCGTGGAAGGCAGGCCTTTTGGTGGCCGCAGCGGCCACCGGGGCCGTGGGGCTGGTCGCTTGGTCCGGGGCGCCACCCGGGAGTGGCCAGCCGGTGGTGGTGGTCATCCCGGCCGGAGCCGACGCGGGCCGGGTGGCCGACCTCCTGCACCGACACGGGGTGGTGCGAAGCGCCCTGCTCTTCCGGCTCTGGGCCCGGTGGCGAGGGCTGGAAGGACGCATCCAGGCGGGTGAGTACCGGTTTTCGCCTGCCGAGGGAATCCACGAGATCCTGCGGCGCCTAGCCGCGGGTGACGTGGTTCGCTACCGCCTGGTGTTCCCCGAGGGGCTGACGGCAGAGGAAGTGGCGCGACGCCTGGAGGAGCAGGGGGTGGTGGACGCGGAGGCCTTCCTGGCGGAGGTAGGCCGGGCGGACCGGTACTGGATCCCCCAGATGCAGGGCAACACCACCGGCCGCCTCGAGGGCTACCTGTTCCCAGACACCTACGAGTTCTCGCGGGGACTGCCGGCGGACCGCGTGGTGGCGGCCATGGTGGCGCGCTTTCGGGAGGCTACGGCGGAGCTGTGGTCCTCCCCGAGGCCCCTCGGGCTATCGCCCTACGAGGTCGTGACGGTGGCTTCCCTGGTGGAGCGGGAGGCGCGACAGGACGCCGAGCGTCCGCGGATCGCCGGCGTGCTGTACAACCGGCTGCGCCGGGGGATGCCGTTGCAGGTGGACGCTACGGTGCTGTACGCCCTCCGCCAGCACAAGGAGCGGGTCCTGTACCGGGACCTGGAGGTGGACTCCCCGTACAACACGTACCGCAGGACGGGACTTCCCCCGGGACCCATCGCCAACCCGGGCCTGGAAAGCCTGCGGGCCGCCCTGCGTCCGGAGACCCACGAGTACCTGTACTACGTGGCCCGTCCCGACGGCACGCACGTGTTCAGCCGCACCCTGGCGGAGCACGAGCGCGCCCGACGGGCGGTGCAGCGCTAAGTGTGTGCACCGGGGGCGTGAGACTGGGCAGCGGCTGGGCTCCACGGTTGGCGGTGCGTCGGGTCAGCGACATCCCCCTGGACCTCCTCGTGGAGGCCGGAATCCGGGCGGTCCTGTTCGACCTGGACAACACCCTGGTGCCCTACGGGTCCCAGGAGATCCCGCGGGACCTCTCCCGGTGGCTGGAGTCCTTCCGGGCCCGTGGTCTGAGGGCTGCTGTGGTGTCCAACGCGTGGCCGTGGAGGGCCCGGCGCGTGGCGGAGCGCCTGGGGTGGCCCGCAGTAGCCGGCTGGCCGAAGCCCAGCTTGGGCAGGCTCCGAAAGGCCATGGCGCTGCTGGGCTCCACGCCTGCCACCACGGCCCTGGTGGGGGACCAGCTGTTCACGGACATCTGGCCCGCCAACCGGCTGGGGCTGTTCACCGTGCTGGTGGAACCCCTGGTGCCGAGGGAGTTCGTGGCGACACGTCTGACACGCTGGCTGGAACGGCTGGCCGGGCGGCGGCAGCTGGAGGAGCGGGCGTCGGGCAGGAGTCCGGGCGACCGCGGTTGAACCCAACCCCAAGGGTCCGCGGTGAGCGCGCGGGAGGGTGGATGTGCTGCGGGACGTGCTGAAGGAAATCCTGTCCAGCGTGGAGGGCGCGCTCGGGGTGGCGGTGGTGCGCCTGGACGGCGAGGTGGTGGATTCCCACACCCTGGACGGAGGCCTTCGCATCGAGAAGGTGGCACCGGACCTGGGAATCCTGGCGAAGGTGTCCGCGTACGCGGCGCGCAAGCTGAGCGCGGGGCCTGTGGACTACTCCGTGGTGTCCGCGGAGAAGTACGTGCTGCTCCTGTCCGCGGTGGAGGTGGACTACGCTCTGGTGATCGCCCTCCGACAGGGCGGAAACCTGGGTAAGGCCCGCCTCCAGATGAAGAAGAACCTGGACCGGGTGGCCGCCCAGCTGCGCAGTCTGGTCCCGTGAGGTTCGGCGCGATCCGCCTCCACCGCCGGGCGGTGGTTGCGATCCTGCACGCCGGCTTGCTGGCCCTGGCTTCCCCGAGTTCTGCCGCGCAGGGGCCGGCGGCCCGGGGACAGGCCCTGTACCGACAGGGGCGCTACCGGGAAGCCGCCGGGGTCCTGCGCGCCGCACTCCAGGCTCGACCCGGGGACCGGCCACTCTGGCTGTGGTACGGGGCCGCCCTGTTGCTGGCCGGCGAGCCCGGCCCGGCCCTGGAAGCCCTGCGGCTCGCCACAGGGCCCCCCGTGGAGGGGTACGCGTGGCTGTGGAGGGGGGCGGCCTACGAGCAGCTGGGGATGGCCTCACAGGCCCGCGCCTCGTATCAGCTCGCACTCGGGCACGGCGGGGAAGTGGGGTACTGGGCGGCCCGGCGCCTTCGGGCCCTGCAGGCGGAGCAGGAAACCGGGGGCTGGCTGGAGGCCCTGAACCCGGCCACCTACGCCCGGCTGGCCCTGCGCCACAACCCGCGTCTTGCGCCCTCTGAAGCCTGGCGCATCGCCCGGGCGCTTCTGGACTTCGGGCGGCGGTTCGACGTGGACCCGCGGCTGGTCAGTGCCCTGGTGGTGGTGGAGTCAGGGTTCAACCCCCGGGCCGTTTCGCCTGCGGGCGCCCTCGGACTTGGACAGCTGATGCCCGAGGTGGCCCGCGCGGTGGGCGTGCGGCAGCCCTTCTCCATCGAGGAGAACCTGTACGGCACCGTCCGCGTGCTGCGCGGCCACCTGGAGAGGTTCGGCTACCACCGGGTGGACCTGGCCCTGGCCGCTTACAACGCGGGCTCGGGAGCCGTGCGCCGCCACGGCGGGGTTCCACCGTTTGCGGAGACCCGCTGGTACGTGTTCCGCGTCAGCAGGCTGTATCTGCGCTACCTCGGCCAGTAGACGCCTCTGCCGGCAATGGTCTGCCAGGCGACCGCGCGCCGGGGCACGCTGCCTTTCCGCGGGCTGGCCCGGAAGTTGCTCCGCGTGACCCCGCACGACGGCACAACCGAAGGGGGGATCCGAGGATGGCGCGACGCGTGGTGCGGTGCACGGTCCTGGCGCTGGCAGTAGCCGCCCTGGCCGCATGCTCCCAGGGAGGCTCCTCCCCCGTCACGGTGCGGATCGGGGTGGTGCTGCCCTTGTCCAGCGGGGTGGCGGCTGCGGCCAGTAGCGCCCTCCGGGGTGCGCAGATGGCCGCGGAGGAGGTGAACGCTGAGCGGGCGGTTCGGTTGGTGTTGGTGAGCCACGACGACGGGGGCTCCCCGCAGAAGGCCATCCAGCTGTTCCAGCGGTTGAGCGCGGACTCCGGCGTGGCGGCGGTGGTGGGAGCGCTCACGGACATGGTGGCGGTGCAACTGTCCAGCCTAGCCTCAGCCACGCAGACCCCTCTGCTGAGCCCGGGCGCCACGGGCCCCATCCCCTTCGCGGGGCAGTACTTCTTCCGTACCTCCCTGCCCTCGTCCGTCCAGGGGAAGGCGCTGGCGGCGTACGCCCTGGGCAAGGGACTGCAACAGGCCTCCGTGGTGCAGGACAGCAACGAGTACGGGGCCGCGGTGGCGGAGGGGTTCTCCCAGGCCATGCGCGCCGGGGGCGGCGCCGTCTTGAGCCAGCACCTCTTCACGGACGGGACCCGGGACTTCTCGGCTGTGGTTCGGGCGCTGCACAGGGAGCGGCCCCAGGTCGTCCTGTTCGCGGGCTACCCGGACGAGGGCGAGGTTTTCGTCAAGCAGCTGGCGCAGGCCGGCCTGAATCCACCGCTGTTGGTCCCCGACTCCTTCGCCCAAGAGGAGGCGGCGGCGGTGTTGACCGGAAGGAACGCGGTGGTGGCGTCGGTGTTCTTCGCGGAGAGTCCCTTCCCGCGGGTGCGGGCCTTCGTGCGGGAGTTCCGCAGCCGCTACGGCCGGCCGCCGGACCCGTTCGCGGCCCAGGCGTACGACGCCGTGCGGGTGGTGGCCGTGGCCCTCAAGCGGCTCGGGGCCGGCGTGTACCGCGGACAGGACCAGGTGGACCGGGTGAAGGTCCGGGACGCTTTGGCCAGCATCCAGGACTACCCGGGGGTGACCGGCACCATCACCTTCGACCGCCTCGGCAACCCGGCCCGGGACGTGCAGCTCCTGCGGGTGGACGGGGGCAAGCTGGTGGTCCTGCCGTGACAGGCCCACGGCTCCGGGGTTCGTCCGGAGAAGGCCGGAGAAAGGGGGAAAGTGGCCTGAAAGTTGCTCGGAGTGCCTCTGGAAGTTTGCTGTACGTTGACCTGAGGTCCCTGTCGGCCCCGGCCCTTCGGGGAAGGAACCGGGCGGCGGCAGGAGGAAGGGTACCCTACCGCTGGACGGAAGCGGACGGCGGAATCCGCGTGCGGGGAGGGATCCACGTGAGGAGCTGGACTCGCTGGCTGGCAGGACTGGCAGGCGTGGTGCTGTTGGCCGCGGGTGTGGCCACCGGCCAGCCGCGTCGGTTCGTGAACGTGGCCACGGGCGGCACCGCGGGCGTGTACTTCCCGCTGGGTAGTGCCCTGGCCAGGCTGTGGACGGAGCGAATCCCGGGGGTGCAGGCCACGGCCCAGGCCACGGGGGCGTCAGTGGCCAACGTGCGGCTGCTGCAGAGGGGCGAGGTGGAGGTGGCTCTGGCCCAGAACGACATCGTGTACTACGCCTTTAACGGCGTGGAGATGTTCAGCCGTGACCCCCAGACCCGCCTGCGGGGGATGGCCATGCTTTACCCGGAGACCATCCAGATCGTCACCCTGCGCCAGAAGAACATCAACTCCGTGGCGGACCTGGCAGGGAAACGGGTCGCGGTGGGCGCCCCGGGCAGCGGCACCGAGGTGAACGCGCGGCAGATCCTGCGGCTGTACGACATCGGATACGCGCAGACGCGGCAGACCCACGGGCTGCCGCGTACGGTGCAGGCAGATTTCCTCAGCTTCGCGGAGGCCGCGGACCAGTTGAAGGACGGGATCATCGACGCGGCGTTCCTCACGGCAGGCGTCCCCACCGCTGCGGTCCAGGACATCGCGGCCACCCGGGATCTCAAGATCGTCCCCATCCCGGAGGCGGTGGCCTCCCGCCTGCGGGAGCGCTACCCGTACTACACGCCCGTGGTGATCCCACCCAACAGCTACCGGGGACAGGGGGAGCCGGTACCCACGGTGGCCGTGATGGCCATGCTGGTCACTCGATCCGACCTGCCCGAGGACCTGGTGTACGAGCTCACCAAGACCATGTGGGAGAACCTGTCCGTCCTGCACCAGGCCCACGCCCGAGGTCGGGACATCCGGCTCGAGACCGCCCGCGCGGGGATGCCCCTCCCGCTCCACGCGGGAGCCCTCCGGTACTACCGGGAGCGGGGGGTGCGCTGAGGGGAGGAGGGAAGCGAGGCGGTACAGCGGTGAGGCGGAAGACGAACCGGTCGTCCCGGGGTGGCCGGGCGGATCGCACTGCGCCCATCTACCCGATCCGTACGGTGGCCCAGATGACGGACCTGTCGCCGCAGCGCATCCGCGCGTGGGAGACGGACTACGGCCTGGTCCGTCCCCACCGGACGGAGGGGGGGCACCGCCTGTTCAGCCAGGAGGACGTGGAGCGCCTGTTGTGGATCAAGCGGATGGTGCAGGAGCGCGGGGTGAGCCTCCAGGGGGTTAAGCGTCTGCTGGAGGAGCGTACGGACCGGCGGGGGCGGTGAGGGCGGTGCCCGAGGCAGCAGGCGGTTGGGAAGCGGAGGCCCTGGTGGCCGAGGCCCTGGAGGCGCCTGCGATGTACCGGGGCCTCTCCACCGAGTACACGGACGTGGGGCGCCTGGTAGAGTACCTGGGCGATCGGCTGTTCTCCGGGGTGGTGCGCGTGAACCTACCTGGCCGAGAGGCGCACGTGGTGCTGTTCCGGGGTCGGCTCCAGGCGGCCCGGTACCGCGTGGAGGACCGCATCCTGGAGGCCGCGGAGGCCGTCCGGAGCCTGCTGGCGGACAGCCGGTGGATGGAAGGGGAGGTGTGGGTCCACCCGCTTCCGGAGGAGCTTTTCCCGGAGGAGTGGGACGAACGCGGCCCCATCCCGTGGGACGCTACCGAGGTGTGGCACCCACATCCCGAGCCGTCGGATGCGGTGGGGGCGGAACTCGCTCCGGCCGAGGCGACGGCAGGGTCTTTAGCACCACGCCCAGGAACCGACAGCTTCCGGGAAACGGCGGAGCCTGCAGCTGAGCCAGGGCATGGGAAGCCCGAGCCAACGCGCCCCGCGCGGCCCGGGGAGGCATTGGACGTAGTCTCCTGGGTCCGCCTCCTGGAGAGCTTCGTGGCGCGGTTCAGGCGGTACAGGGGGCCCAGTGCGGCCAGCCGGCTGGAGGCGGAGGTGAACGCAGCGCTGGAGGGCAGTGGATTGCGGCTGGGCCGCGGAAGGGTGGAGGGCGAGGCTACGAACCCTGAAGCCCTTCGGCTGGCCGCGGTCCGGGCGGTGAGGTTCGTGAAGGGGACAGCTGGACAGGCGTTCGCGGAGCAGAGCTTGGCTGTAGCGATACGGGACGCGGGGATCCAGGACGGGGCGAAGGTCAGGGCCCTGTTGGAAACGTAGCGAGGCGGACGGGAGGTCGGCAGGTGCGGACGGTGGTGTGGGTCGCCCTGGCGGTGCTGATTCTGGTGGCGGGAGCCTCGGCGGTGGTGGTTCAGCGACCGGTACGCGCGGCCGAGGTTCAGCGGCAGCACAGCGTCGTGAGTGCGGCGCTGGTGCTGTTCCCCTTGTTGGCGGCGGCCACCAGCTTCGCGGCCGCGGCCAGCTACAGGTCCGGCGACCGGGGGCGGACCGTGTGGACCAGCCTCGGGGCTGCGTGCGCCCTCTGGGGCCTGGGCCGCGCGGTGTTCTGGTACGGACAGGTGCTCGGCGAACCCCCCACGTTCCCCTCCGTAGCCGAGTTGCTGACCGCTGGCTTCTTCGTGCTCGGCCTGTGGGGCGTGTACCAGGAGTACCGGGCGGTGCGGGAGCTGGTAGGCCCGGCCCAGCGGGCCGGCATGGCCGCCGTGGCCCTGGCGACCCTGGTGGTCGGCTACCTGCTGTTCCTGCAGCCGGTGGTGGCGGGTGGGCTGCGCGGGCCCGCGGAGTCGGTGAGCCTGGCTTTTTCCCTCGCGGGCCTGGCTCTGATTCCCCTGGCCACCGCCCCCGCGGTGGCGTTCTTCGGGGGGCTGGAGGGGTACGTGTGGCTGGTGATCTCCGCCTCCCTGGTGTGCATCTCGGTGGCGGTCATGTGGTTCAGCAACGCCGTGTTCTTCGACGTTTGGTTCGTCGGGCACCGCAGCAACGTGCTGCAGATGGTAGGGTTCGCCCTTCTGGCGGTGGGTGCGTTCTGGCACCGGGCGCTGATGCGGGAGGGTTAGGGCGTGATCCACCGGTTGCCCACGGGCGACGTGAAGGAGGAGTGGAGCGGGATCTCCGCGGGTGAGCTGCGGGATCTCCTCGAAGGATTGCGCCGGAGCGAGTTCTGCGGGTACGTGGAGCTCCGCTGGCCGGACTGCGAGGGGGCTCTGATCCTGTCGGGCGAGGGCAAGGTGTTCGCGGTGTTCCAGGCGGACGCGGTAGACCTGAGGGGCCCGGAGGCGCTCCGGCACATCGTGGGCCGCGCGGGCCGCGTTCACCCTCGGGCACGGGTGGTGGCCCTCCCTCACACCCTCGGCCCGCTGCTCGGATCCCTCAGCGAGCTGCAGCCCCTGCACACGGGGCTGCACACCCGTTTCGTGGACCTGGAGCGGCTGACGGCCCGCTTGGTGCGGGAGCGCTTTTCCGGGATGGTGGTCCTGGAGGGCGAAGGGTGGTGGGCTTTCCTGCCCTTCGAGGAGGAGGGTAACGGGGCGGTGTACTACGACGGCGCCACCGTCATGGGGAGGGATCCCCGGGAGCTCGTGGAGAGCCTGGTGGGCGTGGGGGCGCAGATCGAGGTGTGGGTGAGCCCGCCGCCGGCGCCGCGGCCCGTGGAGTTCGAGGCACCGGCTGAGGCCCGGGAGGAAACCGTGGCCCCGGAAGAGGACTCCCACGCCGCTCCCAGGCCGCAAGAGGCCCAGGCAGCCGCCCCCGCCGCGCCTGAGCCCTTCTCTGGGGAGCCGGGGCCCGGGTGGCAGGCGTACCAGGGTTCGGAGACCTTCGTGGTCCTTCCCGCACTCGCTGCTGAGGCCGCGGAGGGCGCGCCGCTTTTGGAGCTGCGGGATCGCTTCGGGGAAGTCGCGGTGGAGCTGGCCCGTCGGCTGGACGGGACCCGCACGCTGGAGGAGGTCCGGGCAGAGCTCGGCCGGTCGTGTGCGGAGTTGGAACCGATCTTGCTCTACCTCCAGCAGCGGAAGTGGATGGCCCGTTACTTCCGCCGACGGGGGCCGCCGCGGTGAGGGAGCGTGGAGCCAGAGACCTGCTGGACGACGCGGGAGGGGTGGCGCTGTTCCGCGAGTACCGCGCCACCGGGAACCCTGTGCTGCACGCCCGGATCTGCGCCGCCTACGCCCCGCTGGTGGAGCGCATCGCGCGCATGTATCGCTCGAGCGGCGAGCCCCTGGAGGACCTGGTGCAGGTGGGGTACGTGGGACTCCTCCTGGCGGTGAACCGCTTTGATCCGGACCGCGGGGTGAAGTTCCAGACGTACGCGTCCCACCTCATCGCGGGTGAGATCCGCCACTACCTGCGGGACCAGGTGGGGGTCGTGCGACGACCCCGGTGGCTGGGCAAGCTCAGCCGGGAGCTGGACCGCACCGTGGAGCGGTTGCAGCGGGAGAAGGGAAAGCTACCCACCGTGGAGGAGATCGCGCAGGCCATGAACATCGCGCCGGAGGGCGTGCGGGAGATCTTCCACGCACGGGCCGCCCAATCGCCCCTGTCCCTGGACGGCGCGCGGGAGGAACGGATCCGGAGGATCCGCCACCTGCGGTACGAGAGCTTCCAGCTCCCGGTGGAGGATCGCATCACGGTCCAGCAGGCCATGGAGCGGCTGACAGAGCTGCAGCGGAAGGTCCTGTACCTGCTTTTCTACCAGGACCTGACGGAGACCGAGGCCGCACGGCGGCTGCGGATCTCCCAGCGGCACGTGTCCCGGGTGATGCACAAGGCGTTGCGGCAGATGGCACAGCTGCTGCGGGGCGCTGTGCGTCCGTAGCCGCACGGAAGACCAAGGGGGAGGAGGGTCGACATGTCGGACCTTCGCAGGATCCTGGGGGAGTTCACCCAGCTGGACGGGGTGAGCGCCGCCCTGGTGGTGGGCCGGGACGGCTTCGTCATCGAGGGCGCGGCCACCGAGGACATCGACCTGGAAGCCCTCGGGGCGGTCACCGCCAGCAGTCTGGCCGCGTC
Source organism: uncultured bacterium (assembly GCA_938028835.1). Classification (GTDB taxonomy): domain Bacteria; phylum Sysuimicrobiota; class Sysuimicrobiia; order Sysuimicrobiales; family Sysuimicrobiaceae; genus Tepidifontimicrobium. The sequence goes on from CALIMJ010000008.1 coordinate 123,256, forward strand.
CGACGCCCTTTCCACGGACCTGGGCCGCGGCCGGCTGTTCGGTCTCATGCTGGAGTACGAGGGAGGCCCCCTCGTGGTGTCGCCCGTGGGCTCCGAGGCGATGCTGGTCATCGTCGGCAACGGGAGCGCAAACCTGGGCCGCATCCGGCTGGAGCTGAAGAAGCGGCAGCAGGCGGTGGCTGACGCTCTGTAACCTCGTCCGGAATCCGACCGGGCGATCCGCCCACGCCGGGCGTCGCCGGCGGCCAGCTCCCGGTACAATGAGGTCGGCATGCGCGGGGCGCTGCGGACCAGCGCCGCGGGACCTGTGGCGGATGGGAGAGGGAGACCTGCTGCCGTGAGCGCTCGGCTGGCCTGGCGCGTGGACCTCCCCGGGATCGCGGACTACCGGGCGACCTGGGAGCTCCAGCGCCGCCTGGTGGCACTGCGCCAACGCGGAGAGGTGCCGGACCTGCTCCTGCTGGTGGAGCACCCACCCGTCATCACCTGCGGTCGGGCCACCCGGCCCGAGCACCTGCCGGTGGGGCGGGAGACCCTGAAGCGCATGGGGTTCGGCGTGTTCGACATCGAGCGGGGCGGCAGCGTCACCTACCACGGCCCCGGGCAGCTGGTGGGCTACCCCATCGTGGACCTGCGGGCCTACGGCGAGAACGTGGTGGGCTACGTGCGGATGCTGGAGGAGTGCGTGATCCGCACCGTGCGGGCGTACGGGATCGAGGCCGTCCGACGGCCGGGCTTCCCCGGGGTGTGGGTCGGCGAGGAGAAGATCGCGGCGGTGGGGGTCGCCGTGAAGCGACGGGTGACCCTGCACGGCTTCGCGCTGAACGTGAACCCGAACCTTGACCACTTCCGGGTTATCAACCCGTGCGGCATCGGCTACGTCCCGACCTCCATGCAGAAGCTCCTGGGCCGGCCCGTGCCCGTGGAGGAGGTGCGGGAGGGCTGCGCGCGGGCCTTCGAGGAAGTCTTCGGGGTCCGGCTGGAACGCCTCCCTTCATACCGGCTGGCCCCCGAACCCGCGCCCGCAGAACCCCTCCGTACGTCGTGAGACCTCCCTTTACCCTCCGGCCTCACCCCAGGGGAGGCCCGACGATCTCGATGCCGTACCGCAGGGCGGTCTCCGCCAGCACGGCCGCGGCTTCTGGCGTGGGCGGACCGCCGGAAGGCGGCAGTTCCGGACGGAGGGCGGGCCGCGCCATGGCGCGGACGAAGTCCTCGAAGTCCCGCCCCGCGGTGACCGTGAGCCAGCGGGCTCGGTCGGAGACGACCCGGTAGGTGTGCGGCACACCTTTCGGAGCCAGCAGGGCTTCTCCGGAACCAATGGTCGGGCAGCGGCGGCGCGCGTCCACCGGTACCCTTCCACCCAGTAGCCCCGGACGTTCCAGAAGGGCCACAGGGAGGCCGCGAGCCGCCGCAGGGTGTTGTGGTCTCCCACCTGGGCCGACCACTCCAGGACGTGGCGCAGGTTGTCATGCTCCTGTTCCAGCACCGCGAGCCACTGCCGCTGCTCGGGGCCTCGAAGGGCCCGTCCGGCCCGCTCCCCCAGGGCCAACAGGTGGTACGCGAGGCGGACCTCCACCGCCTTCCGCTCACCGGCCGCCTCCAGCCGTTCCAGGCCGAACTCCCGGATGGTGTCCAGCATGCGGAAACGCGGCCCCGCCTCCCGCAGCTGGCTGCGGACGAGGCTCTTGTCCACGAGGCCACGGATCACGTCCAACGCCTCGCCCCGCTCCAACCCGCAGACCGCTGCCGCGGCGTCCACGTTCCACCCGCTGGGGAACGCGCTCAGGGTGCGGAAGGCGCTCTGCTCCCGAGGAGTCAGCAGGGCGTAGCTCCACCCCACCGCGGCTCGCAGGGTGCGGTGCCGCTCCGGCACGTCCCGGGCAGAGCGGGTGAGCAGGGACAGCCGGTGGTCCAAGCGTTGTAGGATCGCCTGGGCCGGAAGGACCTTGAGCACCGGGGCTGCCAGTTCCAGCGCCAGCGGGAGCCCGTCGAGGCGGACGCAGATCTCTGCCACCGCGTGCGCGTTGGCGGGGTTGAGCCGGAACGTGGGGAGGACGGCGGTGGCCCGGGCAAGCAGCAGGGCGACGGAGGGTACCGCGGCGAGCTGGGCCAAGGAAGGGCGGTTGCGCAGCTCCGGCAGTTCCAGGGGCTCCAGCGCCACCAGGTGCTCCCCGCGCAGGCCGAGGGGCTCGCGGCTGGTGGCGAGCACTTTCAGGTCGGGGACGGCCTCCAGCAACTGACCCACGGCTTCCGCGGCTTGGAGCAGGTGCTCGAAGTTGTCCAGGGACAGAAGGACTGTCCGACCTCCCAGGGCCTCCGCGAGCCTCTCCAGGAGCACCCCCGGCCGTACGGTCCGGACCTGCAGAGCGTGCGCCACCTTGGCCAGCAGCAGGGAAGGATCGCGCAGGGGCACCAAGTCGACGAAAGCGGTCCGGTCGAAACGCGAGCGGACGGTCCGCGTGACCTCCACCGCGAGGCGCGTCTTACCTACTCCCGGGGGGCCCGTGAGGGTGAGCAGCCGCACGTCCCGACGCGCGAGCCGACCGGTGACCTCCGCGAGCTCCCGCTCCCGCCCCACCAGCGGGTCTTCCGGCGCCGGCAACCACCCCACCCCACCAGCTTACACCCGAGGAGTAAGGACTTTCCTCGGTGCCGTGATAGACTGCTGCGTAGGCGGCGGGCCTGTCGGCCTGCCGATGGACTCGCGAGGAGGTGCTGAGGAATGCCAACGGTTTACCTGCCCGCCCCTCTGCGCCGACTGACCGGGGGCGCGTCCCGGGTCGAGGTTCCCCCGGGCACGGTGGCCGACGTGTTGCGCGCCCTGGACGAGCGGTTCCCCGGCATGAGGGCTCAGTTGTGCGACGAGGATGGTTCCGTGCGCGCGTTCATCAACGTGTTCGTGAACGGCTCCGAGATCCGAACCCTGCAGGGGCAGCAGACCCCCGTGGGAGAGGAGGATGAGGTGTCCATCATTCCCGCCATGGCAGGCGGGAGCCCCCGGAGGTGCCTTTGTCGCAGAGCGGGGATCGGTCGCTAGCCCCGGCGTGGCGCTCCTAAGGCCCCGGACCCGCCGGGGGGTCCGGGGAGGAGGAACGTTGTGAGTCCCGGGGCGCCGCGGACACGGGGCAGCGCGCCGGCCACCGGGCGGGTGGCGCTTCCGGATCTGCGCTTCTTCCCCACCTCTCAGGTCCTCCTGCACGAGGAGTACGACCCCGAACGGGTCGAGCGGCTGGTGCGCCGGATCGAGGAGGAGGCGGTGCTGCGGAACCCGCCCCTGGTGGCGGAGCTGGGCGACGGCCGCGTGGTGGTGCTGGACGGCGCCAACCGGGTCACCGCGTTGGAGCAGCTGGGAGCGCCGCACGTGCTGGTGCAGGTGGTCCCCTACGACGAGCCGTCGGTGGTCCTCGACCGGTGGCACCATCTGCTGGTGGCGCTGCCGGAGGGTTTCCCGGACCGGTTAGGGGAGGGGCTGCCCGTGGAGCCGACCGATCCGGAGGAGGCCTCCCAGCGCCTGGGCCGCGGGGAGCTCGTGGCGTACGTACGTGTGGGGAGCTTCGCCCGGGGGCTCCCGCGAGCCCCCGGCCTCGTGGAGGACGCGGACCGGCTGCGGCGGCTGGTGGCGGCCTACCGGGGCCGCGCGGTCTACCACCGCGTGGAGTCCGAGGACTTCGACGATCTGACCACGCGGTACGGCGGCGCGCAGGCCCTGGTGGCCTTCGGGCGGTTCCGGAAGGAGGAGATCCTGGAGCTTGCGCGCAACTCCGCGAAGCTGCCTGCGGGGGTCACGCGGCACATCGTCCCCGGCCGGGCCCTGCGGGTAAACCTTCCCGTGGAGGTGGTCCTCCGGCACGGGTCGGTGGAGGAGAAGAACGCGTGGTTGCGGGCGTGGATCCAGCAACGGCTGCGGGAGGGGCGGGTCCGTGCCTACCTGGAGCCCACGATCCTCTTCGACGAGTGACGGAGCGAAGGAGCGTGCGGAGCGTGGCCTACCGGTTCGAGACGAAGATTCCGAGGATCGGAGAGGACCTGCTGCAGCGGATCGGCAACACGCCCCTGTTGCGCCTCCGCCGGGTGACCCGAGGGCTGCCGGAGGGCGTGGAGGTGTGCGTGAAGGCGGAGTGGTTCAACCCCGGGGGCTCGGTGAAGGATCGGCCCGTCCTGCGGATGATCGAGGACGCGGAGCGCGCGGGGCTGCTGACCCCCGACAGGGTGCTGCTGGACTCCACCTCGGGAAACGCGGGCATCGCGTACGCCATGATTGGAGCCGCCAAGGGCTACCGGGTGAAGCTGGTGATGCCCGCCAACGCCAGCGAGGAGCGGAAGCGCATGATCCGGGCGTACGGGGCGGAGCTGGTGTTCAGCGACCCCCTGGAGGGCTCGGACGGGGCCATCCTGCTGGCCCGTCGGATCCACGAGGAGGACCCTGACCGGTACTTCAAGCCCGACCAGTACAACAACCCCTCCAACTGGAAGGCCCACTACGACACCACGGGGCCGGAGATCCTCGCGCAGACCGAGGGCCGGATCACCCACTTCGTAGGCACCCTGGGTACCACGGGCACCGTGGTGGGCGTGGGGCGACGCTTGCGGGAAGCGAACCCCGAGGTGCAGATCGTGGCGGTGGAGCCAGACGATCCGCTGCACGGGATCGAAGGGTTGAAGCACATCGCCAGCTCCATCCGGCCGGGGATCTACGACCCCTCGGTCCACCACCGGAAGATCGGGGTCAGCACGGAGGCGGCGTACGCCATGGCGCGGCGGCTGGCGCGGGAGGAGGGGATGTTCGTGGGAGCTTCCACTGGCGCCGCGGTGTGGGCAGCCCTGCAGGTGGCCCGAGACCTGCAGGAGGGGCTGGTGGTGGCGCTGGCGCCCGACGGGGGAGACCGGTATCTGAGCACCGCCCTGTGGCGGGACGTATAGGCGGCCCAGCAGCGCGCGGTGTGGTATTTTGGTGACGTGGCGGACCGGGGAGCTGACCCGCGGACCCAGGCGTCTGAGGCGGAACGGTTGCGGCTGAGTCGGGTTCACCTGGAGGCCATGGTGGCGCATGCCCGGGCGGAAGCGCCCAACGAGTGCTGCGGTGTCCTGGCGGGGCGGGACGGGAGGGTGGAACGCGTGCGGCCCGTGGCCAACGCGGACCGCAGTCCGTACACGTACCGCATGGACCCGCATGAGCTGCTGCGGGCGTACCGGGAGGCGGACGCGGAGGGGCTGGAGGTGCTCGGCTACTACCACTCGCACCCGGCGACCCCCGCGGTGCCCTCCCGCACCGACGTGGCGCGGGCGGTGGACCCGTTTGCGGTGTACGTGATCGTGTCTTTGGCCAGCGAGCCGCCGGAGGTTCGGGCCTACCGGATTCTGGACGGCCGCTACCGGGAGCTGGAGCTGAGCGTGGGGTGAGGTTCTCAACCCGAGCCGAGTACGGGCTGCGCGCCCTCATCGACCTGGCCCTGTTCGGCCACGAGGGGCCGGTGCAGACCCACGACATCGGCCGTCGCCAGGGCCTGCCGGAGCCGTATCTGAACCAGCTGCTGGCGCAGCTGCGCCGGGCGGGTTTGGTGGTGAGCAAGCGCGGCCCCCACGGGGGCCACCGGCTGGCCCGGCCCCCGGAAACGATCCGGCTCCACGAGGTGTTCCTCGTCCTGGAGGGTACCACGTCCCCGTGGGAGTGCGTGGATCGCGACGATCCTGACTGCACGTACGCCCACGGTTGCGGGCTCCGGCCCCTGTGGCTGCGTCTGAAGGAGGCCACCGACGAGGTCCTTCGCAACACCACCCTGGCAGATCTCCTGCCCGTCTTCGCCGTACCCCCTCGCACCTCCCCGGTTCACAGACAGCGGGCCCGCCCCGTGCTATAATCGGGCTGGAAAAGCGGCGTCGGTTCGGAACACGATCGGGAACAGGGTTTTCCTGGAAACGCGGGTCGTGCCCGACCGAGTGGGCTACGGGGGACAGAGCCCCAGGGTGCGTGGTCCAGGAGGGCCCTGTTCCTGCTTTGTGTGGACGTTCCATGGGGATGCCGGTGGCAGGGGAAAAGCAGACCCGTCTTTCCCGCCCGCCCGCGTTCGACGGCGCGCCGGGAAGGGAGCGGGATCGCGCTCGATTTGAAGTTCTGGTGCGGGAGCACCTGGACGGCCTCTACGGGGCGGCCCTGCGCCTCACCCGCAACCGGGCGGACGCGGAGGACCTGTTGCAGGAGACCCTGCTGAAGGCCTGGCGGTCCTTCCACACCTTCGAGGAGGGGACCAACGCCCGAGCGTGGCTGTTCCGGATCCTCATGAACGCCCACATCGACCGCTACCGCAAGACCGCCAGGGAACCCGAAACCACCGACGTGGAGGACGTGGGCGACTTCTATCTCTACAGCAAGGTACAGGAGTCGGAGCTGCTCCGCAGGGTGGGCGACCCCGAGAAGCTCCTGGAACGGGTGATGGAGCACGAGGTCCGCGAGGCGCTGGAGTCCCTGCCGGACCACTTCCGGAGTGTGGTGATCCTGGCAGACCTGCAGGGGTTTTCCTACCGGGAGATCGCGGACATCCTGGGGATCCCCATGGGCACGGTGATGTCCCGGCTGTTCCGAGGCCGGCGGCTGCTGCAGCGGAAGCTGTGGGACTACGTCCGGTCCCACCACCGGATCACCACCGCCGAGGAGGGCGCGGCCGTTGGACTGTAGGGAGTTCGAGGCCAAGCTGTGGGCGTTCCTGGACGGGGAGCTGGACGCCGCGGCGTGCGCGGAACTGCGGGCCCACCTGGAGGACTGCCCGGGCTGCCTGGATCACTACCGGTTCGAGGACGCCCTGCGCCTGTTCGTGCGGCGCTGCTGCCAGGAGACCGTCCCCGACGCCCTCCGCGCGCGGCTGGACCACCTCCTGGCCCGCCTCGAAGAGTAGTTGCGACTCCGGGGCGCGACCCTGGGGGGGGACCGGAATCCCGCCAGCTCCTGAGATGGTCTAGACTGGTCCCCGGTGCGACGGGCGGCCATCGACGTGGGGACTCACTGCGTGCGCCTGTTGGTTGCGGACGTGCAGGACGGGACGGTGCGCCCCGTGCTCCGGCGGCTGGAAGTCACCCGCTTGGGCGAGGGTGTGGACCGCACCGGGCTGCTCCTGCCGCAGGCCATCGGCCGGACCGTTCGTGCCGTGCGGACGTTCTGGCGCCTGGCAGAGCAGGCGGGGGCGGAGCGGGTGACGGTGGTGGGGACCAGCGCGGTACGGGAGGCCGCCAACCGCTCCACCCTGATCCGGGATCTCAAGCCCATCCAGCTGCGGGTGCTCAGCGGGGAGGAGGAGGCAGAGCTGGGCTATCGGGGGGTTCGGGCGGGAGTGCCGGGCGTGGCCGACCCCCTGGTCGTGGTGGACGTGGGAGGCGGGAGCACGGAGCTGGTGCGCGGGAGCCGGGATCAGGTGCGGTACAGGGTCAGTCTCCCGGTGGGCTCCGTGCGGCTCACTGAGCGTTACCTGCACGCGGACCCGCCCACGGACGTGGAGGTGCACGCGGCCCGCCAGGAGGTGGCGGAGTGCCTGAGGCCCCACCGGCAAGGTCTGACAGGCCCCCGGGTGGCTGTGGGCGTGGGGGGGACGGTTACTTCCGTGGCGGCGGTGGACCTGAGCCTAGATCCCTACGACCCGGACCGCGTGCACGGGCACCGTCTGTCCGCGGCCCGGTTGCGTTCGCTGGCGCGGGGACTGTGTACCATGCCCCTGGCGCTGCGCCGCTGCCTGCCGGGCCTGCTGCCCGAGCGAGCGGACGTGATCTGCGGGGGTGCCCTGGTGCTGGAGACGGTGGTAGAGGTCCTGCAGTTGGCGGAGGTGGTGGCCAGCGAGGCCGACCTTCTCTGGGGCGTGATCCTGCACCTGTAGGCCCTCGGCCACCGACACCTCCCCTGATTTAGCATGGAGGGGCCAAGGCCGTGCGGACTAAACTGGGACTCCTCCTTGTGGTGTTGGCCGCGGTAGTCGGCCTGCTGTGGTCCCTGGGGCTGGGGTTCCCACGGGCACCGGAGGCTGTGGACGCGGTCCGCGTGCGCCGGGGCGATCTGGAGGTGACCCTGGCCGTTCCTGGAGTGGTGGAGGCGCGGGCGGTGGACCTGGCCTTCCAGGTACCTGGGCGCCTGCGGTGGGTGGTGGCGGAGGGCCAGCAGGTGGCCGCGGGCGAGGTGGTGGCAGCCCTGGAGGCCGGGGAGCTGGAGGCCGACGCGCAACAGGCCCGCCACGCGCACCGAGCAGCGGAGGGGGAGGTCCTCAGGGCACGGGCTCAGGTACGGGCAGCCGTAGGGGAGGTCCGCAGGCTCGAAGCGGCCACAGACGCGGCGCGCGCCCAGGTGCGGCAGGCGGAGGCTGCGTTACGAGCGGCTCGGGCTCGGCTGGCGGAGCTGTTGGCGAACCCGCGGCCGGAGGACGTCCAGCAGGCGGAAGCCGCGGTGAGGTCCGCACGGGCCGCATGGGAGCAGGCCCGTCAGGTGCTGGAGGCGCAGGAGCGGCTGCACCGGGAGGGTGCGACCAGCCGGGCGCAGCTGGAGGCGGCTCGCGCCCAGCACGACACGCTGCTAGCGCAGCTTCAACAAGCCCAGGCCCAGCTGGACCGCGTGAGGGCGGGGCCGCCCCAGGAGGCGGTAGCTGCCGCACGGGAGCAGGTGCGCCAAGCCGAGGCCGGCCGACAGGCTGCCACCTCCCAGCTGCGGCAGGCCGCGGCGGCGCTGCAGGCCGCCTCAGCCGCCTTAGACCAGGCACGCGCCGCGGCCCTGGCGGCCCTGGAGCGCGCAGCGCAGGCCCGGGCTGCCCGCCGGGCGGCGGAGGAGCGGCTGGCACGGGCTGTGCTGCGGGCGCCCTTTGCGGGTCAGGTGACCCGGGTGTACCTGCGGGAGGGTGCTGTGGTCTCGCCAGCCGTTCCGGTCCTCACCCTGGCGGATACCAGCCGGTGGGTGGTGGCGGAGGTGGAGGAGGCGGACGTGGGCAGGGTTCGCGTGGGCCAGCGCGCCCGGATCACCGCTGACGCCTACCCGGGTCTGGTGGTCCCCGCGAGGGTCGTCCGCGTCGCGGGCCAGGTGGATACCAGGGTGGGGACGCGGGTGGTGCGCGTCCGACTCGACCTGGAGTCTAGCGGTCCCCTTCGAGTGGGGACCGGGGTGGACGTGGACATCGTGCTTCGCCGCGTGCCCGGAGCCCTGCTGGTGCCCGTGGAGGCGGTGGCGTCAGCCGCGGACGGTGGAAGCCAGGTGTACCGGGTGGAAGACGGGGTGGTGCGGGTCCGGTCGGTCCAGACCGGCGAGCGCAACGAGGACCAGGTGGTCGTTCGGGACGGATTGCGGGAGGGTGACTTGGTGGTCGTGGCGGAGCCCGGCAGGCTGCGGGACGGGCAGCGGGTGCGGGTGCGGTCGGTGCGATGATGTCCGTCGTCGAGCTCCGGGACGTCACCAAGGTCTACCGCCTGGGTTCGGTGGAGGTCCGAGCCCTGCGCGGAGTCCGGCTGCGAATCGAGCCGGGCGAGTTCGTGGCCATCATGGGGCCCTCGGGGTCCGGCAAGTCTACCCTGCTGAACATCGTGGGCTGCCTGGATCGCCCCACGGACGGCGCGTACCTGTTGGAGGGTCAGGACACCCGGTACCTCAGCGACGACGCCCTCAGCGAGGTGCGCAACCGGAAGGTGGGCTTCGTGTTCCAGACCTTCAACCTGCTGCCGCGGCTGACGGCCCTGCAGAACGTGGAGCTGCCCCTGCTGTACGCGGGCGTGCCCCGCGCGGCGCGCCGCCGCCGCGCCGCGGAGTTGCTGGCGCGGGTGGGGCTGGCAGACCGGCTGTCCCACCGCCCGCGGGAGTTGTCGGGCGGCCAGCAGCAGCGGGTGGCGGTGGCCCGGGCCCTGGCCAACAGCCCGACCATCGTCCTGGCGGACGAGCCCACCGGCAACCTGGACAGCCGGTCCGGGGAGGAAGTGCTGGCCTTGCTCCAGGAGCTGAACCAGGCAGGCGTCACCATCGCCCTGGTGACCCACGACCGGGAAGTGGCGGAACACGCGCGTCGCATCGTCACCCTGCGGGACGGCCGGGTGGTGCGGGACGAGCCCGTGGGGTCGCCCCGAGTGGCGCGTGAGGTCCTGCGCCAGATGCCCGAAGAACCGGAGGGGCCCTAGCCGTGGGACTCCTGGAAGCGCTGCGGGTCGCGTTGGAGGCGCTGCGGGCTAACCCCCTGCGGTCGGTCCTGACAACCCTGGGCGTGGTGATCGGTGTGGCGGCGGTGATCACCCTGGTTTCCGTGGGGCAGGCGGCGCGCAGCCGGGTGGTGGGGGAGTTCGCCAGCCTGGGCCCGGACCTCCTGTGGGTGCTCCCGGGGAAAGCAAAGGAAGGCCAGCAGTTCGCCACCCAGGAGGGCCGGTTCACCCTGACGTTCTCGGACGCCCAGGCCATCCAGCGGGAGGCCCGGGCGGTGGCGGGAGTGGCGCCGTGGCTGCAGACCTCCATCGAGATGACGGGCGGTGGCCGGCGGGAGGTGACCACCGTGATCGGGACCACCCCCAGCTACCTCCAGGTACGGGCGCTGCGGCTGCAGCTGGGCCGGTTCCTCTCGGAGGCGGACGAGCAGCGGCGCAAGCGGGTGGTGGTCCTGGGTCCAGCCTTAGCCCGCCAGCTGTTCCGGTCCCCGGAGCTAGCCCTCGGGCGGCGCGTGGTGATCAACGGCCGCGCCTTCGAGGTGGTGGGCGTCGTGCACCCCCAGGGCCAGGTGCTGGGCGTGGATCTGGACGACCGCGCTTACATTCCCTTCAGCACCGCTCAGGTACTGTTCTCGGTGAACTACGCCTCCTTTCTGTTCGTGAAAGCGCAGGACACCGCTTCCGTCCTGCGGGCGCAGCGGGAGGTGGAGCGGGTGCTCCGCCGCGAGCACGGCGAGGAGGACTTCACGGTCCTCACCCAGAGTCAGTTCCTCGGTGCCCTGGACGCCATCCTACGGGTGCTCACGGTGGCGCTGTCCTCCATTGCCGCGGTCTCCCTGGTGGTCGGGGGCATCGGGATCATGAACATCATGCTCGTGTCCGTGACGGAACGGACCCGGGAGATCGGCATCCGCAAGGCCGTGGGGGCCAAGCGGTGGGACATCCTGGCGCAGTTCCTGGTGGAGGCTGTGGCCATCAGCCTGGTGGGCGGCGTGCTGGGCATGGGACTGGGACTGGTCGCCTCGTGGGCCATCGCCGCGCGGCTGCTGGACCAGCCGCCCACCGCCGCCGCGGCGGTGCCGGTGGTGGTGCTGGCCTTCAGTTTCTCCGTCCTCGTCGGAGTGGCCTTTGGCGTGTACCCCGCGTGGCGAGCCGCCCGCCTGGACCCCATCGAGGCCCTGCGGTACGAGTGAGCCGGTTTGACCGGAACGGGCCGCTGGCTATACTAGATTATGGTGACGCGGGGTGGAGCAGCCAGGTAGCTCGCCGGGCTCATAACCCGGAGGTCGCAGGTTCAAATCCTGCCCCCGCTACCATAATTTCCCCGCCGGAAGACCCCTTTTGGTTTGGACGGTGCCGGGTGGCACCCTTGTTGCTCCTACCGGAGGTGTATGCCGTACCGCCGCCGCACTCCCTGGCCGGTAGGGGAGGCTGGCCGCACTGCGGCCGAAGGCCCCTTGCGCCGGCTCCTGCTAGCAGCCCCGTCGGATCCTCCGAATCCGCGGCCCCAGCTCTGGCCTCAGCCGGAGGCCGGGGCCGTGGAAGAGCCACAGGGCCCCACCCTCCTGGTGGTGGACGACGAGGAGGCTTTGTGTCAGCTCATCCGGGACGCGCTGGCCCGGCGGGGCTACCGGGTGCTGGTGGCCACCAGCGGGGTGGAGGGCGTCCGCCTGTACCGGGAACATGCGGGGCACGTCCAGCTGGTCATCCTGGACATGGTGATGCCCGGGATGGACGGCCGGGCGGTGTTCGAGACCCTGCGGAGCATCGACCCGGACGTGCGGGTGCTGCTGAGCAGCGGGTACATGGACGAGGGAACCGCGGCCAACATCCTGCGGCGGGGGGTCGCGGGGTTTCTGCGCAAGCCGTACACGCTCCGGGAACTGGTGGAAGCGGTCCAGGCGGCCCTCGGCAAGACGCCCTAGCCGCCCCGCCCGTCCTGTATGATAGGGCTGGCCAGCTTGGGAGCGTGCGGTGCCGCGCCGAGATAGCCTAACGATCGATCGGTCGACTCAACCCCGGAGCCGCGGGGGGGCCAACCGGGACCGCCTCCTGGAGGTGGCGGCGCGGTTGTTCCACGCCAAGGGGTACTCCGCCACCAGCATCCGCGACCTGGCACGGGCCCTGGGCCTGGAGACCGCCTCCCTGTACCACTACATGGACAGCAAGGAGTCCCTGCTGTACGAGATCGCCCGCCGCTGCCAGGAGCGCATGCTGGAGGCGGTGGAGGCGGTGGTCCGGTCGCCCCGGCCCGCCCTGGACAAGCTGCGGGATTTCGTGAGGGTGCACGTGACGTGGATGATCCAGGACCGGGACGCGTACGCGGTGTTGCTGTCGGAGATGAAGGCGCTGTCCGGCCGCCGCCGGCAGGCGCTGGTGCGGCTGCGGGACACCTACGAGGAGCGCCTGATGCGGATCCTGGAGGAGGGCCAGCAGCAGGGGGTGGTGAGGACGGACGTGCCGGTGCGCTACCTCCGCCTGGCCCTGCTGAACCTGCTCAACTGGACCCTGTACTGGTACCGGCCGGACGGCCCCCTGGGGCCTGAGGAGCTGGCGGAGCTGCTGACCTCCGTGTTCCTGGACGGGGTCCGCCCCAGGGAGGGGTCTAGCCATCCCACGGCGCAGAGGGGGTGACGGATGCGTAGCTCGGAGGAGTACCTGGCGAGCCTGCGGGACGGCCGGCGGGTGTACTACCGGGGTCGTCGGGTGGAGGACGTCACCACCCACCCGCACCTGAGGAAAGGCGCGGGCGTGTGCGCCCTGGACTTCCAGCTGGCGCACGAGCGGGCCGACGACCCCACCTTCGTCGTGCAGGACCCGCAGACGGGGCGGCGGTACAGCCGGTACTTCCACGTGCCGCGGGGACCCGACGACCTGCTGCGGCGGCGCGATCTCATCGAGACGGTGACGCGGGAGGCCCGGTCCTTCGTGCCCCTCATCAAGGAGATCGGGACCGACGCCCTGTTCGCCCTCCAGATCGTGTGCGCGCGGATGGACCGGGAGTTGGGGACTTCCTTCCTGCCCCGGGTCCGGGCGTTCTACGAGCGGTGCCGGGACGGAGACCTGGCCATGGCGGTGGCCCAGACAGACGTGAAGGGGGACCGGGGCAGACGGCCTTCGGAACAGCCCCACCCGGACCTGTACGTGCGCTGCGTCCGCGAGACCTCCGACGGGATCGTGGTGCGGGGGGCGAAGGCCCACACCACCAACGCCGTGTACAGCAACGAGATCCTGGTGCTGCCCACCCGGGCGATGACGGAGCGGGACGCCGCCTACGCGGTGGCGTTCGCGGTCCCGGCGGATACGCCGGGCCTGAGCTTCGTGGCCAGCCCCCGGGGCTTCGGCGCCACCAGTCCCTTCGACAACCCCCTGAGCAGCCGGTACGGGATCACGGAGTCGCTCACGGTGTTCGACGACGTCTTCGTGCCGTGGGAGCGGGTGTTCCTGTGCGGACAGTGGGCCTACGCGGGGCCTCTGGCGAAGACCTTCGTGGAGTTCCACCGGTTTACCGCCATCTCGTACAAGACCCCCCTGCTGGAGCTCCTCGTGGGTTCCGCCGCCTGGATGGCGGAGGCGCAGGGGATCGCCGCGGCGGGACACGTGCGGGACAAGCTGGCGCGGCTTGTGATGTACGCCGAGACGGTCCGGGGGCTCACCACGGCCGCGGCGGTGGAGGGTAGGACGGTGGAGGGGATCTTCGTCCCCCACGTCGTCCTCACCAATGCGGCCAAGTACTACTTCGCCCGGGGCTACCACGACGCGGTCCGGGACGTGCAGGACATCGCGGGCGGCCTGGTGGTGACGGGGCCCGCGGAGGAGGACCGGAACAACCCGGAGGTGTGGGGACTCATCGAGCCGTACCTACAGGGCCGCGCGGGGACATCGGGGGAGGCGCGGCTGCGGATGATGAACCTGATCCGCGACCTGGCGGCTTCGGACCTGGGCGGGTACCTGGAAGTGCTGGCCATCCACGCGGAGGGGTCCCTGGAAGCGCAGAAGCTCACGGTCCTCATGGACTACGACCTGGAGCGCGTCCAGCGGCTGGCCGCTCGGGCGGGCGGGCTGGAGGCGTGAGCCGTGCCGCACGTGCGGGAGCTGTTTGACCTCTCCGGACGCGTGGCGGTGGTGACGGGAGGTTCTCGGGGCCTCGGCCTGGAGATCGCAGAAGGGCTCGGGGAGGCAGGGGCGCGGGTGGTGGTGGCCGCCCGCAGGGCGCAGTGGCTGGCTCCCGCCGAAGAGCACCTGCGCGCCCGCGGGATCGAGGTGGCCGCGGTAGCCTGCGACGTGGCAGACCCGGAGCAGGCGCGCCGGCTGGTCCAGGTGGCGGTGGACCGCTTCGGCCGCCTGGACGTGTTGGTGAACAACGCCGGCGTGAGCTGGGGCGCGCCGCTGGAGGAGATGCCCGTGGAGCGGTGGCGGCAGGTGCTGGACGTGAACCTCACAGGCACCTTCCTGGTCACCCAGGCGGCGGTCCCCGTGATGAAGGCTGCTGGCTGGGGACGGATCGTGAACGTAGCCTCGGTGGCCGGACTGGTGGGTTCGCCCGCGGAGATCCTGGACGCGGTGGGCTACGCGGCCAGCAAGGGGGGCGTGATCGCCCTCACCCGGGATCTCGCGGTGAAGCTGGCGCCCTTCGGCATCACGGTGAACGCCGTGGCGCCGGGCTTCTTCCCCACCCGCATGAGCGAGAAGCTGCTGGAGCGGGTGGGGGACCAGGTGGTGTCGCGGGTGCCCATGCGCCGGCTGGGACGCGAGGGCGACCTGAAGGGCGTGGTGCTGTTCCTGGCGTCCGAGGCGGCCCGGTACGTCACCGGACAGGTGCTGGCGGTGGACGGAGGTTCCACCGCTGTGTAGCCCCCTGAAGGATCCCGACCGGCTCCTGCGAATCCATCCCACGAACGCGACGATGCGATCCCGTGCGCCCCTGGTTGGAATCCGGGTCCTGGAGCTGGGTAGCTTCATCGCAGGGCCCTACTGCGGTCAGCTGCTGGCGGACTACGGCGCGGAGGTCATCAAGGTGGAACCCCCTCGGGAGGGGGACGCCATGCGGCGCTGGGGGGTGGCGCTGTACCAAGGCCGGTCGCTGTGGTGGCCGGTGATCGCGCGGGGGAAGAAGAGCGTGACGGTGGACCTGCGGCGCCCGGAGGGGCAGGAGCTGGTCCGGCAGCTGGCGGACCGGTGCGACGTCCTGGTGGAGAACTTCCGGCCCGGGACCCTGGAGGCGTGGGGCCTAGGCCCTGACGTGCTGCTGGAACGTAACCCGGCACTGGTGTACGTGCGGATCTCCGCCTTCGGGCAAACCGGCCTGTACCGGGACCGCCCGGGGTTCGGTGCGGTAGCGGAGGCCATGGGCGGGCTGCGCTACCTGGTGGGCTACCCGGACCGGCCGCCCCCGCGCTTCGGGGTCAGCATCGGCGACACCCTGGCGGGCATGTTCGGGGCGCTGGGCGCGCTGCTGGCCCTGCGGGAGCGCGAGGTGCGGGGCGGGCGGGGCCAGGTGGTGGACGTGGCCATCACCGACGCGGTGCTGGCGGTGCTGGAGAGCGTGATCGCGGAGTGCAGCGTGACCGGGGCGGTGCGGGAGCGCAGCGGGTCGGTGCTCCCCGGCGTGGCGCCCAGCAACCTGTACGAGACCGCGGACGGGCGGTGGGTGGTGGTGGCGGCCAACGCGGACGGCGTGTTCCGGAGGCTGTGCGACGCCATGGGGCGGCCGGAGTGGAAATCCGACCCGCGCTACGCCACCCACGAGGCGCGGGGCGCCCACCAGGTGGAGCTGGACGAGGCGATCGCCCAGTGGGTGGGGTCGCTGCCCGCAGAGGAGGTGCTGCGCGTCCTGGACCGCCACGGAGTTCCCTGCGGCCCGGTCTACAACGCCGCCGAAGTCCTGGCGGATCCCCACTACCGCGCGCGGGGATCCCTGGTGGAGGTGGACAACCCCGGAGTGGGCCGTGTCACCATGCAGGCGCCGGTGCCCCGCCTTGGGGAGACCCCGCTGCCGGTCCCGGGTCCCGCGCCCGAGCTGGGGGAGCACACCGACCGGGTCCTTCAGGACCTCCTCGGCCTCTCCGCGGAAGACGTGGCGCGGCTGCGGGAGGCAGGTGTGGTGTGAGGCTGGCCTCGCCCCCCGGGACCTGCGCGGTGCGCCTGCAGGGGTGCCGGCGGTCCTTCCGTACCCCCGACGGCGGGGTGTACGTGGCGCTGGATCGCGTGGACCTGGAGGTGCGGGCGGGCGAGTTCGTGGCGTTGGTAGGCCCCACGGGGTGTGGGAAGTCCACGCTGCTGAACTTAGTGGCGGGACTGCTGCAGCCCGACGCGGGGCGGGTGGAGGTGTTCGGCGCGCCCCTGGAGGGGATCAACCGGCGCGCCAGCTACCTGTTCCAGCAGGATGTCCTGTTGCCGTGGAAGACCGCGGAGGAGAACGTCATGCTGGGCCTGGTGTTCCGCCGGGTGAGGCGGGAGGAGGCGAGGCGGCAGGCGCGGGCCTGGCTGGAGCGGGTGGGCCTGCGGGGGTTCGAGAACCGCTACCCGCACCAGCTGTCCGGGGGCATGCGCAAACGGGTGGCCTTAGCCCAGAACCTCATCGTGAACCCCGAGATCCTCCTCATGGACGAGCCCTTCGCGGCCCTGGACGTGCAGACCCGGCAGCTGATGGAGAACGACCTGTTACGGATCTGGCAGGAGGAGCGGAAGACGGTCCTGTTCGTGACCCACGACCTGGAAGAGGCCATCGCCCTGAGCGACCGGGTGGTGGTGCTGTCCGCGGGGCCGGCGGCGCGTCCGGTGGGCGAGTTCCCGGTGGAGCTCCCGCGGCCGCGGGACGTCACGGAGGTCCGGCTGGACCCCGCTTTCGGGGAGCTGTTCCGCCGGATCTGGGAGCTGCTGCGGGGGGAGGTGCTGCGTGCGTTCCGGCTCGCTCCCTGACGCACGCTGGGGTCTGCGGGCGACCCAGGCGGCGGTGTTCGTCTTGCTGGTCGGCGCCTGGGAGGTGGCCAGCCGGCTGCGGTGGCTGGACCCTTTCTTCTTCAGCCGGCCGTCCAGCGTGGCGGAGCGGGTGGCCCGCTGGTTCGCCTCCGGCGAGGTGTACGGGCACATCTACGTGACCTCCCTGGAAACCCTGCTGGCGTTCCTGGTGGGGTCGCTTCTGGGGGTGGTGGTGGGGTTCGCCTTCGCCCTCTCTCCGGCCCTCTCACGGGTGTTCGACCCGTACGTGAAGGTAGCCAACGCCATGCCGCGCATCGTCCTGGCCCCCATCTTCACCCTTTGGTTCGGGCTGGGGATCCTGTCCAAGGTGGCCTTCGGAGTTACCCTGGTATTCTTCGTGGTGTTCTTCAACACCTACCAGGGGGTGCGGGAGGTGGACCGCAATGTGCTCAACAACGCCCGGATGTTGGGCGCTACGGACCGGGACCTGCTGCGCCACGTGCTGCTCCCCTCCGCCCTGGTGTGGATCCTGAGCAGCCTGCACACCAGCGTGGGGCTGGCCCTGGTGGGTGCCGTGGTGGGCGAGTATCTGGGGTCCGCGCGGGGACTGGGATACCTGATCCACCAGGCGGAGGCGCTGTTCGACACTACGGGGGTGTTCGCCGGGCTGGTGGTCCTGGCGGGGTTCGTCCTGGTCGTGGACCTGCTGGTGACCTCTGTGGAGCGTCAGCTGCTGAGATGGAAACCACCTTCCCACGTCGAAGAAGCCCTGTGAAGGGGGTGATCGAAGTGCGGCGGAGTCTCGGGCTGCTGGCGGTGGTGCTGGGGGCCTTGCTGGTCTGGCCTGCGGCGGCCCAGCAGGGCCGGCCGGAGCGCAGCCGGATCGTGCTGGCGGTGGGCGGGAAGGAGGCCCTGGTCTACCTGCCCCTGACGGTGGCGGAGCGGTTGGGCTACCTGCGGGAGACCGGGATCCAGATCGACATCCAGAACTTCGCGGGCGGCGGGCCTGCCCTGCGAGCCCTGGTGGGCGGCAGCGCGGACGTGGTGAGCGGCTTCTACGACCACACCATCCAGATGCAGGCGCAGGGGCGGGACATCCGGGCCTTCGTGATGCAGCAGCGCTACCCGGGCCTGGTCCTGGCGGTGACCAAAGCCGCGTACGACGCCGGGGTCCGCAGCTTCCTGGACCTGCGGGGCAAGCGGATCGGGGTCACCGCGCCGGGCTCCAGCACCCACTTCTTCCTGAACTTCCTGATGACCAAGGCGGGTGCATCGCTGGGCGACTTCTCCGTGATCGGGATCGGTGCCGGGGCCACCGCGGTGGCGGCGGTGCGCAACCGCCAGGTGGACGCCTTGGTGAACGTGGACCCGGTGATCTCCCTGCTGGAGACCGCAGGCGAGATCGTGGTGCTGGCGGACACCCGGACCACGACGGGGACCCTGCGGACGTTCGGAGGCCCCTATCCCGCGGCCTGCCTGTACGCCACGGGCGAGTTCATCGAGCGCAACCCGAACACCGTGCAGGCCCTCACCCTGGCCATGGTGAAGGCGCTCCAGTGGATCCGCTCCCGCCACTCCGTGGAGGACATCGTGAACCTTATGCCGCCCGAGTACTACCAGGGGAACCGCGAGGTGTACACGCGGGCGGTGCGGAACATGCTGCAGTCGTACTCGCCGGACGGCCGGATGCTGGAGGCCGGGCCGCCCAACGTGCTGCGGGTGCTTTCGCAGTTCGACCCCCAGGTGAGCCGGGCCCGCATCGACCTCGGCAAGACGTACGAGACCCGGTTCGTGGAGGCAGCCCTCAAGCAACTGCGCGGCAAGTGAGCCCGTCTACCGGGAGGCGGCGCGGGCCGCCCGCGCCGCCTCCCGGGCCAGGCGGAGGGGCTCGGGGGTTCGGAACCTGCCCACCAGCTGCAGGACCACAGTCACCGCGGTGTCCGGGTCGGTCCGCCACCCCGCGTGCACGCACACCGGCCGAACCCGGGGCCGGGTGCGCACCCAGTACCCCACCAGCTCACCCTGCACGTAGAGGGGGCTACAAGCGCCACGGCGGTCCTCGGGCGGCTGACCCGAGGCCACCAGGGGCCGGTCTGTGATCCCCACGGTGGGCACGCCCAGCACCGCACCCAGGTGCAGCGCGAGGCCCGCCCGCCTGGGGTGGTCCCGGCCCGTGGCGTCCACCAGGAGCACGTCCGGCAAGCGCGGGAGCGCCCGCACCGCAGCCTCCAGGATCGGGCCCTCCCGCAGCGCCAGCAACCCGGGCTCGTACGGAGCCGCGGCCACTCCGGTTACCGCTACCCGTTGGACGCCTTCGGGGGCGCACAGCACCGCGGCAGCCCAGCAGCGCTCCCCCGCGCGCCCGGCTCCTTCCCGGCCCCGGGGGTAGCACGCGAAGCAGGCCCCCGCGACCCAGTTGCCCTCCGGCCTCCACGGCGGAGGCTTTAGCGCGCCCAGCCGCTCCTGCTCGCGCAGCAGGGCGTCCCGGGTCGTCGGCCACCGGGAGCTTTCCACGCACGGGCTGTTCGCGAGACCGAGCCGGCCCCCTGCAGGACCGGACCGGAGGTGTTGGGAAAAAAGCTTGACGGTGGAGCCGCGGATCTGGGTGGGCTGCTGCGGGTTCGCCCGCAAGCTGGAGGAGTACGCCCGTCACCTACCCGTGGTGGAGGTGCAGCAGACCTTCTACCGGCTCCCGCAGGTGAGGACCGCGCAAGGCTGGCGCCGACGCGTGCCCGAAGAGTTCGTGTTCACGCTGAAGGCGTGGCAGCTCATCACGCACCCACCGGCCAGCCCCACCTACCGCCGCCTGGGTCGGCCGGTGCCTGCCTCTCGAGCCGACCGCTACGGGTTCTTCGCGCCCACGGAGGAGGTCCGGGAGGCGTGGGCTCAAACCCTAGAGGTGGCGCGGGCCCTGCGCGCCTCCGTGGTGGTGTTCCAGTGCCCCGCCAGCTTCACACCCACTGCCGTTCACGTGGCCAACCTGGAGCGTTTCTTCCGGTCAGCCCCGCGGGACGGCCTCCAGTTCGCGTGGGAGCCCCGAGGGGATTGGCCGGAGGCGCTGGTGAGGCGGCTGTGCCAGGAGCTGGACCTCGTGCACTGTACCGACCCGTTCGTGGCGCAGAGTGCCTTCGGCCGGTTCCGCTACTTCCGGCTGCACGGCCGGGGTGGCTACCGGTACCGGTACACCGACGGGGACCTCCGGGAGCTCCGCGGGTGGTGCCAGGAACCCGCCTACGTCCTGTTCAACAACGTCAGCATGTGGGACGACGCCCTGCGGTTTCAGCACCTATTGGCCGGCGACGACGCCCGCCCGTGAGAGTCGTCTACCGCCGGTACGCCACCAGGACCCCGTCCCGCAGGGGGACCACGGTGGCCGCGAAGTCGGGGTCCGTGAACACCGCGCGGGTGAACTGCCGGATGGCCTCCGTGGCCGCGTCCCGGGCCCCGCGATCCAGCACACGGCCGTACCAGAGCACGTTGTCCGCCAGCAGCAGCCCGCCGGATCGCAGGTGCGACTTGATCACGGGGAGCGCGTCCGGGTAGGCGGGCTTCTCGATGTCGTTGAACACCACGTCAAATGCCTCGTGCAGGGACGCCAGGTATTCCACCGCCTCCGCCACGTGGAACCGGACCACGGACACCAGCCCCATGCGGCCCAGGTACTGCTGGGCGTCCCGGGACAGCTGCGGGTCCCAAACCACGTGGTGCACCACACCGCCCCCGTTCTCCCGCACCGCGAGGGCGAACCACGCGGTGGAGTACCCGTACCCCGAGCCCATCTCGAACACCCGCCGCGCCCCTGCAAGGCGGGTCAGCACGTAGAACAGCTGACCGACCGCGGGGCCCACGATGGGGAACCCCGTGGCCCGGGCCCGCGCCTCCATCTCCTCCAGCACGGGATGTCGGGGCGGGACCAAGGACTCCAGGTACGGCATCAACCTGGCGTGGAACAGGTCCACGGCAGCACCCCCGCTGATGGGTTGGCCGCCCGCGCGCGGTCTCCTCCCGGGGAGTTCCGCTCCCGGCGTCGAAGACGGTAACAGGACCACGAGGGGGAGGGTTGCATGCGTTGGCTGGTGGCTGGGTTGACCGCGCTGGTGGTGTTCGGTGCGCGGCCGTCCGCGCGCCCACAGGTCGCGGAGTGGGTCCGGGAGCTGGAGGTGCCGTGGGCCATCGCGTTCGCCCCCGATGGCCGCGCCTTCGTCACGGAGCGGCCGGGCCGGGTGCGGGTGGTACGGGCGGGGCGGCTGGACCCCGAGCCCGCGGCGACCCTGCCGGTGGCGCACGTGGGCGAAGGCGGCCTACTGGGGCTGGCCCTGCACCCGCAGTTCCCCGACCCGCCGTACGTGTACGTGTACTACACGTACCAGCAGGACGGGCTGCGCAACCGGGTGGAGCGGTTCCGGGAGCAGGGCGGCAGGCTCGTACGGGACCGGGTGATCGTAGACGACATCCCCGGTGCCTTCGTGCACGACGGGGGCCGGATCCGGTTCGGGCCCGACGGCATGCTGTACGTGGGGACGGGAGACGCTCGGCAGCCCGCCCTCGCACAGGACCCGCGGTCCCTGGCGGGCAAGATCCTGCGGGTGACGCCCGACGGCGGCGTCCCCCCTGACAACCCGTTTCCCGGGTCCGTGGTGTACTCCCTGGGCCACCGTAACGTGCAGGGATTGGCCTGGCACCCGCTCTCCCGCCGGCTGTACGCCACTGAGCATGGACCCTCCGGCGAGCGCGGGTTCGCCCACGACGAGGTGAACCTGATCCGTCCTGGCGGCAACTACGGCTGGCCGGAGGTGCTGTGCGGGCAGGGCGGCCGGCCGGAGTTTGTGGAAGCCCTGGCGTGTAGCGGCGAGGACACCTGGGCCCCTTCCGGGGCGGAGTTCGTGAGGACCGGCAGCTGGCGCGGACGGTTGCTGGTGGCCAACCTCCGTGGCGCCCACCTGCGGGCCTTCGTGCTCGCCCCTGACGGAAGCCGGGTGGAGCGGCAGGAGGTGGTGCTGTCCGGGTTCGGGCGCCTGCGGGACGTGGTCGAGGGCCCGGACCGCGCCCTGTACGTCCTCACCAGCAACCGGGACGGCCGGGGTCGGCCCACCGCCTCTGATGACCGGATCCTGCGGGTCCCGCTGCCGCCTTGAACCAGGGTCAGGTCTGAGAGGGGAGGAGGAACTCATCCCGGAGCCCTTCGTGGTCCGGTTGGGGCTGGACCCTGGAGCGGTCGCCAGTGGGGCAGAGCACTCGCCGGCCCGCGGTAGTCCAGCTGTCGCCGAAAGTGGCGCGGGAGGGCACGTATCTCCTGGCGCCTGAGGACGCCTCTCGTGCGCGCGGGAGTCCCCCCCAGGTGCGGCCCGTGTCCGTCAGTGAGGGGACAAGCGTGTCTACCCCCAACATCGACCTGCGGGAAAAAGCGCTGGACTACGCGGAGGCGGGGATTCCGGAGTACTGGAGGTGGACCGCGAGGGGGTGGGGTCACGGTCCACCGGCTGGAGTGTGGTGTGGATTCCCGCGCGCAGGCTGCGGCACCCCGTGGACCCCACGGTCACGTTACGAAGGTTGCGGTGTGTCGCCGGGCAGCCGGTAGTTGCGGAAGGTGTACCACAGGGCGACGTCGTAGCAAGCCTTCAGCGCCCCCGCGGCCAAGAACGGTGCCGCGCCGGAAGCGAGTGGGAAGCTCCAGCCGGCCAGCGGGGTGGCCAGTCCCGCCGCCACGTGGCGCACCGCCAACGTAAGACCCGCTGCGGCCGCCTGCTCCTCCCGCAGGACCGCCGCCATGGTGTAGGCACGCCGCACGGGCACGTCCACCTGCGACGTCAGGTGGCGCAGGAGGAGTGCGGCCACCGAGGCCTCCCACGTGGGTAGCAAAGGGACCGCGCACAGGAGCGCGTTGGATACGAGGTGGGTCCCCACCATGGTGCGCAGGAGGTCCCAGCGCCGCACCAGGAACGGCGCCATCAAAAAGGACAGGCCAGACAGCAGGTTGGTGCCGAAGAAGAGGAGCCCGAGGGCGGCAGCCCCGAGCCCGAACCTCTGGTGGAACCACAGAGCCACGAAGCTCTGAACCACGAAGCCCCCCGCGAAGGCGTCCAGGCCGAAGAGGGCCGCCAGCGCCAGGACCGGTCTGCGGGACGGTCCCAGCCTTCCCCGTGCGGGGGCGACAGGCCGAGGAACGTCGGAAACACCCGCGTACACCGGGAGCAGGGCTGCCGACAGAGCTGCGAAAACCCATATCACCATGGCGTTCAGCGCCGTCCCAGGGTCCTGGGACGGGGCGAGCGTGGACAGGGCGGTGACCGCGAGGCCACCGGCGGCCGCCGCCACGAACGCGGAGAAGTCGTACACGGCGTAGACGCGGACGTGCCGGGAGCCAGGCGTATGCGTGGCGAGAGCCGTCTGCTCCAGCGCCTGGAATGCCGCTACGTCCTGCCCCGTGGGGCTTACCAGTCCCAGGGCGAACACGGCGGCCAGCAAGCGGAAGTCGGAGCTGGTGGCCACCACCGCTCCGGAGGCGGCGAGGGCAGCCGCGCAGCCCATCAGGGCTGGCCGCAGGTGGTGGCGCAGGAGGGTCGGCAGCCCTGCTCCCGCGGCCGCGCCGCCCCAGAGGGCCGCGGTGAACAGCAGGCCCACCTGCAGCGCGGACAGCCCCCGTCGGGATAGCTCGACCGCCAGGACCACGGACAGCGCGCCGTAGCCGAAGGTCCGCACCGCACGGGCCGCGACCAGCCGCCCGAGGTGCCCGGGGGTTTGCCTCACCCGCCCTCCCGGACCCGGTGCTGGCACCACGCGTACAGGGCCTCGTACAGCGGTGTCTGGAGCCTCAGCTTGGCGAGGTCGTCCTCCCCCAGGCACAGGGCGAACCCGTGCGCGATGGCGCGCAGGCCCGCACACTCCGGCTCGATCCCCACGTCCTCCGGGATGTCCGCGCCGTGCACGATCCGGCCCAGCAGGTGCAGCGCCGGGTCAGCCAAGCCGTAGCGGACCACGATGGACTCGAAGCTGCAGCGGCCCTCCACGTGGCCCAGCTCGGCCCCGGGCACGTCGAACGGGACGGCCCCCTCGAGGGCGGCGACCTCCAGCACGCGCTCCGCGGGGACGAACAGGAACTCCGCCTGGGGGTCCACGAACCGACGGATGAGCCAAGGGCAGGCGACCCGGTCCACCTTGGCGTTGGAACGCGTGACCCACTTCACCGTCCCACCCCCTCTCGCGTCTACGGTAGCAGGGGGGTCGGCCCGCGGGCAGGGCCTACAATCGGGTCGTGGCGCGAAGGTTTCCGCCGGGGTTCCGCTGGGGGACAGCCACCAGCGCCCACCAGGTGGAGGGTTGCAACCGCAACAACGACTGGTGGGCCTTCGAGCAGCTTCCCGGCCGCATCCGCCGGGGCGAGCGGTCCGGCCGGGCCTGCGACTGGTGGCGCAACGCGGAGGCGGACTTCGACCGCATGGTGGCCCTGCACCTGAACGCGCACCGCCTGTCCGTGGAGTGGAGCCGGCTGGAGCCTCAGGCCGGGCGGGTGGACGAGTCCGCGGTACGGCGGTACCGGCAGATGCTGCGCGGGCTGCGGGAGCGCGGTATGGAGCCCATGGTGACCCTGCACCACTTCACCCTGCCCCTGTGGGTGGCGCGGGCCGGCGGGTGGGAGAACCCCGAGGCGGTGGACTGGTTCGGCGGGTTCGCGCGGCGGTGCGGGGAGTGGTTCGGTGACCTGGTGGACCTCTGGGTGACGATCAACGAGCCCAACCTCGTGGTGGTGTTGGGCTACCTGCAGGGCCGCCATCCACCCGAAGTCCGGAACCCGCGGCGGGCCCTGCGGGCGGCCCGCCACCTCCTGCGTGCCCACGCGGCCGCCTACCGCGCCCTGCACGAGGTTCAACCGCAGGCCCGGGTGGGGATCGCCCACCACCTGCGGCCCATGGACCCCGAACGGGAGGGTCACCCCTTGGACGTGCGGGTGGCCCGCTGGCACGGGGAGTGGTTCAACTGGGTGTGGCTGGACCTCCTGCACCGGGGCGTGGCGGAGAGGTGGTGGAGTCCGGGTCCGCTGCCGGAGTGCGCGGGCACGCTGGATTTCGTGGGGGTCAACTACTACACGCGGGACCGTGTGCGATTCGCGCCGTGGGCTCCGCACACGGCCTTCGGCGTCCACCGGCCGAGCCGGGGAGCTCCCACCAGCGACTTCGGGTACGGGGAGATCTACCCGGAAGGGCTGTACCGGGTGTTGCGGGAGACCTGGCAGCGCTACCGGAAGCCTCTGTACGTCACGGAAAACGGCCTTCCGGACGCGGAGGACCGCTGGCGGCCGCGGTTCCTGGTGGACCACCTCGCCGCCCTCCACGCAGCCCTGTCGGAGGGGATCCCCGTGCTCGGGTACTACCACTGGTCGCTGGTGGACAACTTCGAGTGGACGGAGGGGTGGCGGATGAAGTTCGGGTTGCTCGGTCTGGACCCCACCTCCCAACGCCGGTGGCCGCGGCCTTCGGCTTCGGTGTACGCGGCGGTGTGCGCTGCCAACACGCTCCCCGACTCATAGAGACCACCCGCGTCAATCCATCGAAAGGTTCTAGCCCAGCAGGGTTGACCCGCGCGGCCACTCTGCTACTATGAGCGTGGACGCGGTGCCCAGCGGGCACGGAGCCCGCCGGGGCCGCGTCGACGTTTGTGTGAAGGCGAGGGCCGGCGCCCGATTAAGGGAGTCGGGCAGCCGGCCCCCCTGTTGGAGGTCGCGGATGCTGCGTGCGCATCGCGAGGCGCTGTGGGAAATCCGGAGGGAGACGGTGAAGGTCCGGGCGGACTACCGACGGGCGCTGGACGGCGAGCGGCGGCGCCGCGCCCGGATCCGTCACGAGCTGAGCCAGTACGCCTCCGCCCACACCGCCTACCGCGGCGAGCACCGGGCGGTGCTGGAGGGTGCGAAGCGGATGGCCCGGGAGGGGCTGGACGCTCACCGGAAGGCGCTCCAGGAGAACGCCTGGCTGCTGAAGCTGGTTGCCCTGTACGAGCGGGTCCAGCAGATGCGGGCGCAGCGAGTCCGGGCCCGGGCTGAGCGGACGGCGCAGGCGCGTGCGGCGTCGGCACAGCCCGTAGTTGCTCAAACGTAGGCCACCCCACCCCTCGGCTCCCCCGGCCGAGGGTGATGCCCCACCCCCCACCAGCGGCGGCCCTCGCGGCCGCCGCTGGCTTTTCGTGGCGTTCACCCGGAGGTTCTCAACGCCTGGATGCGTGGGTGGCGGCGGAGGCGCTGGAGGAAGTTGCGCTTGGCCAGGTACACCGCCTCCGGGGAGGGGAACAGGTCGGGCCGGCGCTGGCAGATCTCCTGCGGGGTGAACCCGCACACGAAGGTCCCGTACACCAGCACCCGTTCCCGCTCGTCCTGCACCAGGGAGGAGACCGCGGACCACACTTCCTCCCGCTGAAGGTTGGCGACGGCTTCCTCCTCCGGATCGGCCGCCTCGGAGACCTGGAGGGGTTCTTCGAAGGCGCGCCGCTCCTGCTGCCGGACCACGTCCAGGATGGCGGTGTGGGTGCACATCTTCAGGTAACGGAGGAGGCTGGGAGCGTTGGGGAAGCGGCGGAACTTCTCGGGATCCACGGCGGAGTGCAGGCGGTCGAAGGCGCGGTTGACGAAGAACGTCACGGGCTCGCCGGTCTGGAGGAACCAGGGGTGTCGCCGTACCCAGGCGGCCACCAGGTTCTCGTACCGGGCGTACAGTTCCCGCCAGGCCTCCGGATCCCTGTGAACCAGGGCCTGCCGGAACAGCGCGTACGCTTGCTCGTCCCGATCCATCCACGTACCCCGTCGGCGAGGCGGAAGGCCCGCGGGTGTGGGGGAGGTCGAAGGAGTATTCTGGCGGGGGACAGGTGACTCCTTGCGGGAGGTGCCCATGCGGGTGCTGGTGACCGGTGGAGCGGGTTTCGTAGGCTCCCACGTGGTGGAGGTGCTGAGGGCCGCGGGCCACCGGGTGGCGGTGGTGGACGTGCTGGATCCGGGGCGTGCAGAGTTCGTGCCCGAGGACGTCCCCCTGTACCGGGTGGACGTGGCCAGTCGTCAGCTGGAGGAGGTGTTCCAGGAGGAGCGCCCGCAGGCGGTGTGCCACCACGCGGCGCAGGCGTCCGTGGCGGTGTCGGTGCGGGAGCCCCTCCGGGACGCCCAGGTGAACGTGCTGGGGACTCTGAACGTGCTGGAGTGCTGCGTCCGCTACGGAGTCGGCCGGGTGCTGTTTGCCAGCACGGGGGGCGCCATCTACGGGGAACCCGACCGCCTGCCCGTCTCGGAGGATCACCCCACGCGGCCCGTGAGCCCGTACGGGGTACACAAGCTGTGCGCGGAGCAGCACCTGGCCGCGTACGGACACCTGTACGGTCTCCGCTGGGTCGCCCTCCGCTACGGCAACGTGTACGGGCCGCGCCAGGATCCCTACGGCGAGGCCGGCGTGGTGGCTATCTTCTGCGTGGCCATGCTGGAGGGCCGGCAACCCGTGATCTTCGGAGACGGTGAGCACACGCGGGACTACGTGTACGTGGAGGACGTGGCCCGGGCCAACCTGCTGGCCCTGGAGACCGACGCGCAGGGCGTGTTCAACGTGGGTACCGGGGTGGAGACCTCCACGCGCCGGGTCTTCGAGCTGGTGCGGGACGCCACGGGATTCTCGGGGGAGCCCCGGTACGGCCCCGCCCGCCCCGGCGACGTGCGGCGGATCTGCCTGGACACCGCTCGGGCCGAACACGTGCTCGGCTGGCGCCCACAGGTCACCCTGGCCGAGGGGATCGCGCGGACCGTCGCCTGGTTCCGCGCGCACGCACGAACTGGACGGCGGGACGTACCATAGACGTGCAGGACGACTCTT
This sequence comes from uncultured bacterium, assembly GCA_938028835.1. GTDB lineage: Bacteria > Sysuimicrobiota > Sysuimicrobiia > Sysuimicrobiales > Sysuimicrobiaceae > Tepidifontimicrobium. Next base: position 151,161 of record CALIMJ010000008.1, read on the forward strand.
CCGGGGAGCGGCGCATGCGTCCCATCTGGAAAGGCCACATCGCCTTCGGGCTGGTCACCATCCCCGTGCGGGTGTACGTGGCCCAGGAGTCCAAGGACGTGCGGTTCCGGCAGCTCCACGCGGCCTGCGGGACGCCCATCAAGCAGGTCCGCCGCTGCCCCCGGTGCGAGCGGGACGTGGAGTGGCACGAGGTGGTGCGCGGGTACGAGTACGGCAAAGGGCGGTTCGTACCTGTCACCGACGAAGACCTCCAGGCGGTCCCCCTGCCCACCAAGGGGACGGTGGACCTGTTCGGGTTCGTGCAGCTGCAGGAGATCGACCCCCTCTACTACGAGCGTGCCTACTACCTGGCCCCTGACGTGGGCGGGGCCAAGGCCTTCAAGCTCCTCCAGGAGGCCCTGGCCGCTTCGGGCCGGGTAGGGATCGGGAAGGTGGCCCTGCGGGAGAAGGAGCACCTGGTGGCCCTGCGCCCTTACGGGGACACCCTCGTGATGGAGGTCCTGTACTACCCGGACGAGATCCGGGCCGTGTCAGACCTGCCGGGGTTCCCCCTCGAGGTGAAGGTGCACCCCAACGAGCGCAAGATGGCGGTGCAGCTGGTGGAGGGGATGACCATGGAGTTCCGCCCGGAGGAGTACCGGGACGAGTACCGGGAGGCGCTGTTGCGGGTGATCCAGGCAAAGGTGGAGGGTGCGCCTCCGCCCGAGTCCGCGGCGCCGAGGGAGGAGAAGGTGGTGGATCTCATGGAGGCGCTGCGGCGGAGCCTGGAGCTGGCCAAACGGCAGCGGGTTCGCCGCGAGGCGGCTTCCCCGACAGGCAAGCGGGTGGCGGCCATGCGGGAACGGCACAAGTGAGCGGGTTCCCCGGCCGGTCCCGAGCCCGTGTTCGCGCGGGGACCTCCGGGTTCGCATTCCCGGAGTGGCGTGGAGCTTTCTACCCTCCAGATCTCGCCGGGGATCGGTTCCTGTCCTACTACGCGGCGCGCCTCCCCACGGTGGAGGTGAACACCACCTTCTACCGGATGCCTTCCGAAGGGACCCTCCGCGCGTGGGCGGAACAGACCCCTCCGGGGTTCCTGTTCGCGGTCAAGGCGCACCGCCGGATCACCCACGTTAAAAGCCTCCGCGACGTTGACCCCGAACTGCGGTGGACGGCCGAGCGGTTGGGGGTTTTGCAGGACCGCCTGGGCGTGGTCCTGTTCCAGTGCCCGCCGTCCCTGCGGTGTGACCTGCGCTTGCTGGAGCAGTTCCTGGCCGCGCTGCCACCCCTGCCCCGGGTGGCGGTGGAGTTCCGGCACCCCACGTGGTTCCAGGATGCCACGTACGAGCTGCTGCGCCGTTACCGGGTGGCCCTGTGCGTCGGGGAGGACGAAGAGGGAAGCGATCCTCTGGTGTGGACGGCTCCGTTCGGATACCTGCGCCTCCACAGGCTCCGCTACGGTCCGGAGCCGTTGGGGCTTTGGGCGGAGCGGCTGCGGCAGGCACCCGCGGCGGAGGTTTTCTGTTCCTTCACCCATGACGCGGGGCCCGAGGCGGTGACGTTCGCGCAAACCCTGATGCAGCTGTGCGCCGCGGAACCGGAACCCAGTGCAGCACCGCTCGGGTATCCGTAGGGACCAGGGGGGGAACCGTGGAAGGAGTCGGGGGACTGCACCACGTCACATGTATCGCCGCAGACCCGCAGGAGAACCTGGACTTCTACGCGGGCGTGCTGGGGATGCGGCTGGTGAAGCGCAGCGTGAACCAGGACGATCCCGGGACCTACCACCTGTTCTACGCGGACGCGGAGGGCCGGCCGGGCACCGACCTCACCTTCTTCCCCTGGCCCTACCTCCCGCCGATGCGGGAAGGCGTGGGGCTGGCGGTGGAGGTGGCCCTGGCGATCCCGCAGGGAAGCGTGTCCTACTGGGCGGGGCGTCTGGCCCGCTACGGCGTGACCGTTCGGGGTGCACAGACCCGGTTCGGGGAGCGGTGCCTCCTCCTGTCGGACCCCCATGGCCTAGCCCTGGCGCTGGTGGAGGTGCAGGACCGGCCCTTCGCCCCGTGGGCGGAAAGCGCCGTACCCGTGGACTTCCAGGTGCGCGGGCTCCACGGGGCGAGGATTTGGGAGGCTTCCCTGACCCGTACGGAGCGGTTCCTCACCCAGGTGCTGGGCTTCCGCCGCGTGGCCGAGGAGGACGGGTGGGTGCGCTTCGCTGCAGGTGCGGGGGGCTCCGGCTGCTGGTTAGACGTGTACGAGAGGCCGCTGGCGGAGTCGGGAAGTTGGGGCGTGGGCGGGGTGCATCACCTGGCGTGGCGCGTGCGCGACGAGGCGCACCAGGCGCAGCTGCGGGAGCGGGTCGCGTGGGCGGGTGTCCACCCCACCCCGGCCATCGACCGATTCTGGTTCAAGTCCGTGTACTTCCGGGAGCCCGGGGGCGTGCTGTTCGAGCTGGCCACGGACGGCCCGGGTTTTGCTGTCGACGAGGATCCCGGGCAGCTGGGGACCTCCCTGGTCCTGCCTCCCTGGCTCCAGCCTTACCGCGAGCGCATCGAAGCGCGGCTGCCGGTGCTGAGGTATCCACCGGTGCTGGACCCGGTGGCCGGATCCGGTTAGGACAGGCAGGCTCCCACCTCTCGCGGCCGGGCCGGACGCAGACCCGCCCTGCGGGTAGGGTAGAATCAGGGCGTGGGGTGTCGGTAACGGGGGAGCTGGGTGCTGGGGCACGCTCCGGGGCAGGGGGTTTGGGACCGGTCCCCGCGCCGGGAGGCCGCGGGGAAGGTGCTGCGGTCCCTTCTGGCCCGGGTCGGCGGCGGGCGCCTGCTGGGGAGCCCGCCGGTGGATCGCCTCGGCGAGCGCGGCCACCTGTTCCTGTACGTGCTGGCGTACCGCTGGCTCAGCCTGCTGCCGGCGACTCTGGCAGTGTTCTCCGCGCCTGCGGCGCCGACCCCACGCACGCTCCTGGCCGCGGTGGTCAGCTACAACCTATGCATCACCCTGTTCCACCGGTGGCTCAACAACGCGGTCCTACGGTGGCCGGTCCTGCTGGGCCTGGACATCCTCCTGTGCGGTGTGGCGGTGGCCGCAAGCGGCGGAACCCGCAGTCCGTACTACCTGTACGTGTTGAGTCCGCTGTTCGGCGCGGGCGTGTTCTTCCGGACCCGTGGGGGGCTGGTGGCGGCCGGAGCCACCGCCGCCGCGTACAGCGTGGCGGTGGCGGTGGACAGTCTGGCCTTTGCGGGGTTGTTTGACCCGGTGTCGGCCAGCATCCAGGTGGCTGGGTTCTTCCTGATCGGCGGGCTTTTCAGCAGCTTCGCGTCCCTGCTGGAGGACCAGCGGGCCAACGCGCGGCTGCTGGAGCAGGTCCGGACCGAGCTGGTCCGCAAGACCAGGGAGCTGCAGCGGACCAACCGCGAGCTACGGTCCCTGCACTCCCTGGCGGTGGCTCTTCAGTCTGCGGCCGTGGACGTACACGACGTGCAGGGCCGGGTTCTCCTGAGCTTGACGGAGGAACTGGGTTACCCCCGGGCCTGGATGGCCCTGGTAGACCACGGAGACCTCAGCCTCACCGGGTGGATGATGGCCGCCCGCGGCGAGGGCCTGACGGAGGATGTTCCCCCCACCCTCCGGCTGGCCCTCCGGGAGGTCCTGGGACCTCTGGCCCAGGCCCTGGGCGCAGGGGCGCGGCAGGTGGTGAGCGGGCCGGCCGCTTTCCCTCCGGGCTCGGGGCTGCCCGTTCGGGAGGGCGGGCGGTACGTGGTCGTGCCCCTGTCCGTCCGGGATCTGCCGGTGGGGATCCTGTTGGTGGAAGCGCCGGACGGAAGCCCGGACGACAAGCAGTCCCTGGCCCTGCTGACCTCGGTGGGGCACCAGGCGGCGCTGGCCCTGTGGAGCACCCGCATGTGCGTGGAGCGCGCCCAGCGGTCGGCCATCCTGGAGGAGCGGAACCGCATCGCGCGCGACATCCACGACACCGTCTCGCAGTGCCTGTTCGGCACCGTCTGCGCGCTGGAGAGCTGCCTGAAACTGCTCCCCGGGGAGCAGGGCACCGTGCGGGAGAGGCTGGAGTACGTGCTCCGGCTCACGTCAAAGGCCATGACGGAGATCCGGCGCCTGGTCTTCGACATGTGGATCGGTGGGATGACCACCGGTGAGTTCGTGGCCGAGCTTCAGTCCTTCCTGCAGGATCTCGGAAAGCCCGACTCCCTCCGGGTGGAGATCCGGGTGGAGGGGGATCTCACGGAGCTCACACCCTTCACCCGCAAGCACCTTTTCCGGATCGCGCAGGAGGCGCTGGCCAACGCCGTCAAGCACGCTCGGGCCTCGGAGGTCTCCGTCCACCTGGCCGCTTCGGGTCAGGCGGTCCGCCTGGTGGTGCGGGACGACGGGCAGGGGTTTGACCCGCAGCGGGTGCCGCGGGGGATGGGGCTGGCGGGGATGCGGGAACGAGCCGCGGCCGTAGGGGCGGCGCTGGAGGTCCGTACGGGGCCGGGACAGGGGACCACGGTGGAGGTCAGCGTTCCGAGGCTGGCATGCGTCAGTCCGCCCCGGTTCGCGTCCTGATCGCGGACGACCACGAGCTGGTCCGCCGCGGGCTCGCCATGCTCCTGGAAACGGAGGCGGGCATCCAGGTGGTGGGGGAAGCCCGGACCGGCTCGGAGGCGGTGGCGGCCGTCCTCCGGGACCGCCCGGACGTCCTCCTGGCGGACCTGAAGATGCCGGAGCTGGACGGACTCGGGGTCCTGAAGGCGGTGAAGGCCCGGGCGCCCGGGACCCGGGTGGTGCTGCTCACGGGGCTGGAGGTGGACGAGGCTATCCTGGAAGCCGTCTACCAGGGCGCGGACGGCTTCCTGTTCAAGGACGTGCCACCTGCGGAGCTGTGCAGGGCCATCCGCGTGATCGCAGCGCGGAGATGACTTTCGAGGAGCGGCCCAGCGAGTCCATCATGGTCTGGGCGGCGGACAAGACGGAGCCGGGTGCCTTCAACCTGCCCCTGTACCTGGCGTTCGCGGACCCCATGGATGGGTCCGGCCTGCTCCTGTCCCGGGACCTCCACGCGGGCTTCCGGTTCGTGGTCATGGACGTGGATCACACGGAAGGGGACCGGGTGATCAGCCTGGACGTGCCGGAGCGCCTGTACGACCTTGCCGCCCTCCTGCGGGACACCCACCGGTTCGTGGTGGAGTCCATCTGGTCGAGGACGTACCCTGGGGACCAGGCGGTGGCCGTGAGCACTACCCGCCTGCGCAACATCGCGGGGCGCTACGTGGGTAAGGACGACCCGGTGGCCGTCGTGCGGGTCCAGAACCGGTTCCCCGCTACGGAGGAGTTCGGCCCGCCCTTCGCCCTGGGGCAGTTCGTGGCGCGGGACACCCGGGGGGGCCACAATCTGCCGCTGATGCCGGTACCCGTGAACACGCCGGCTTCCACGTACTTCTGTTGCCCCATGGTTTCCGCCCTGGGCTTTTCCCTCCGCGAGGGCCGGCTGAGCCAGCCCGTGGACCTCTTCAGTGACCCCTTCTGGAGCGCGGTGCGGGACCGGGTGGCGGAGAAGGCCATGGAGATGCGCAAGCAGGGGTTTTTCGGCCCCGCCATGCTTCCCTACGCTGAGCTGGAGTACGGAGGGATCGTGGCGCGGATGGAACGGCTGGAGCGCGAGTTCACCGTGCGGGAGCCGGAGCGCGTGGCTTCCCCGTCGCCCGGACGTTAGGAAAGGCCCGTCCCGGTCCTGTCTCCTTCCGGACCCAGGGAGCCCTACCTCGGGGCCGGGACGGGCCTCCGAGAGTGCCGCGTGGAGGATGGCGTGAAGATCGCAGCCAGCATCCTGGCAGCGGACTTGGGCCGGCTGGTGGAGGAGATCCGGGCCGCCGAGCAGGGCGGGGTGGATCGCGTCCACGTGGACGTGATGGACGGCAGGTTCGTCCCCAACCTCACCTTCGGCCCGGTACTAGTCGAAGCGGTCCGGCGCGCCACCCGCTTGCCTGTGGACGTACACCTGATGGTGGTGGAGCCCGAGCGGCTGCTGGAAGATTTCGCGCGCGCGGGAGCAGATCGGATCAGCGTGCACGTGGAAGCGACCCCGCACCTGCACCGGACCCTCCGCACCATCCGGGCCCTCGGTGCGTCCCCTTCCGCAGCCCTCAACCCGGCGACCCCGCCGGAGATGGTGGAGTGGGTGCTCCGAGAACTCGACTCCGTCCTCGTCATGACGGTAAACCCGGGTTTCAGCGGCCAGGAGTTCATCCCTGACGTCCTGCCGAAGGTCCGGTGGCTGCGGGAACGGATCCTGTCCCGGGGGCTTTCCGTGGAGATCGAGGTGGACGGCGGAATCAACGAGGCCACCGCGCCGCTGACGGTGCGCGCGGGGGCTACGGTGGTGGCGGCGTCAGCGGTCTTCCGATCCCCGGACGGCGCCACGAGGGCGGTGTCCCGCCTCCGTGAGGCCCTCCGCCTCGGGGCACAGGCGGCTGCCGAGCCGCTCCCCGCCCCCGGCGCCTAGGACGTACGGGCTCGAAGGGCCTCCTGGAGGAGCGTGCGGATTTCCCGCAGATCCTCGCGCAGTTCGCTCAAGCGGGCGTCCACCTGGGCGAAACGGGCGTTCATGTCGGCCCGGAGGTCGTCGATGCGGCGGTGGACGTCGTCGAATCGACCGTTGACGTCGTCGAACCGGCGGCGGACGTCATCGAACCGGCGGTTGTTGTACAGGATCCCGGCGAGGACCGCCAGGATCACGGTCACCACGATGGTGGCCACCTGCTCCCACGCCACGGGGCCAGGATAGCGCAGCTGCGTTCTGGCCGGCGACTTAGAGCCGGGGCACCGGTCCGCGGTGGCGGCCCCGCGGCTTGCTCTCCAGGATCCGTGGCAAGTGGCAGGCGGCTGCTGTCGCCGCCTACACTGGATCCGTGGAGCAGCGGGGGGCGAGCGGGAAGCTCGAGCCGTACCGCCGGAAGCGTCGCTTCGACCGGACCCCGGAGCCCGAGGGAGCCGCGGCGGGGCCCTCCCGCCGCCTGCGGTTCGTGGTGCAGGAGCACCACGCGCGCACGGCGCACTGGGACTTCCGCCTGGAGATGGAAGGGGTCCTGCGGTCGTGGGCGGTGCCCAAGGGCCCTTCCCTGGATCCCGCGGTGAAGCGGCTCGCGGTGCTGGTGGAAGACCACCCCCTGGAGTACGCGGAGTTCGAGGGCGTGATCCCGCCGGGGAACTACGGGGCGGGTACGGTGATGGTGTGGGACCGCGGCACCTACGAATGTCGGGAGGGGGACCCCGCCGAGGCGTTCCGCAAGGGCAAGCTCACCCTGGTGCTGCACGGGCAAAACCTGCGGGGCGAGTTCCACTTGGTCCGCACCCGGCGCCACGGGGGAAGGGACTGGCTGCTGTTCAAGGGTAAGGACGCGTACGCAGTCCCGGGCTACCAGCCGTCCGGCACGCGGTCGGTGCTCAGCGGCCGGACGGTGGCGGAGATCCGCCGCGGGGAGCCTGGGCCCGAGGATCCGCCGGAGGATCCGTTCCCCCAGCCGTTCCCACCCATGCTGGCGGGAAGCGCGCCAAAGCCCTTCGACGACCCCGCGTGGTACTTCGAGCCCAAGTGGGACGGGGTTCGGGCGCTGGCCTTTGTCCGCCCGGGTGCGGGCCGCTCCGGAGTACAGCTGCTGAACCGGTCGCTCAGACCTGTGGGGGACCGGTACCCGGAGCTGGTGGAGGCTCTGTCACGGCTTCCCCCGTGCGTGCTGGACGGCGAGGTGATCGCACCGGACGAGCGGGGACGCCCGGACTTCGCGCGGCTGCAGCAGCGGATGCACCTGACGGACCCCGAGGAGGTCCGACGGGCCGCGCGGGAGATCCCCGTCCGGTACGTGGTGTTCGACGTGCTGTACTGGGCTGGCCGGGACCTGCGGCCCAGGCCTTTCGAGGAGCGGCGCCGGGTCCTGGAGGGGATCCCTCTGGAGCCGCCCCTACTGCGGAGCGACGTGGTGCGCGGGGAGGGCCGGGCCCTGTTCGCCGCGGTGCGGGGCCACGGGCTGGAGGGTGTGGTGGCCAAGCGCGCGGACTCCCCTTACCTTCCGGGTGTCCGCAGCGACCGCTGGCTGAAGGTGAAGGCCCGGCAGACCGAGGAGGCTGTGGTGGTGGGGTTCACCCGCGGCCGCGGCCACCGGGAGACCAGCTTCGGGGCGCTGGTGCTGGCGCAGAGGGCCTTCCCGGGACAGCTGGTGCACGTGGGACAGGTGGGAGGCGGGTTCAGCGATGGTGAGGTGCGTCGCCTGCGGGCGCTGCTGGAACCGCTGAGGGTTCAGGACTGCCCCCTGTCACCTCGCCCGGAGGTCCCGCAGCCGGTGCAGTGGGTGCGGCCCGAGCTGGTGGTGGAGGTGGAGCACGCCGGCCGCACCCCCGACGGGAAGCTACGGTTTCCGGTGTTCGTGCGGCTCCGGCCGGACCGGACCGCGGGGGACGTGCAGCTCCCGGAGGCGTCGCTGCCCTTCGCGTTCACGAACCTCGACAAGGTGTACTTCCCCGAGGCGGGACTCACCAAAGGGGACGTGGTGGCCTACTATCGGGCGGTGGCGCCGTGGATCCTTCCGCACCTGCAGGATCGCCCCCTGACCCTGCGCCGCTTTCCCGAGGGGATCTCGGGACCGGACTTCTTCCAGAAGGACCTGCCGGACGCGCCGCCCTTCGTGCGCACGGTGCGCCTGTGGTCCGAGCAGGGGGACCGGGACGTGACGGCGGTAGTGGGCGGGGACGAGGCCACCTTGCTGTGGCTGGTGCAGATGGGCTGCATCGAGCTGCACGCGTGGTTCTCCCGCACCACCCCGATCCCCGGCCTGCCGGCGTCCGCCGAGTTCTCCGGGTCAGAGGAAGCGCTGGAGCTCAGCGTCCTCAACTACCCGGACTTCGTGGTGTTCGACCTGGACCCGTTCCTCCTGCCCGAAGGAGAAGGGCTGCGCCGCCGCGGGCGCGAGTACGACCCCGACTACTCCCGCCGCGGGTTCGAAGCGGCCCGGCAGGCGGCGTTGTGGCTGGAGGAGGCGCTGTCGGGTCTCGGCCTGCGGGCCTTCGTGAAGACGTCCGGCAAGACGGGTCTGCACGTGTTCGTACCCGTCCGCCGCACGTACACGTACCGCGAGACCCACGCCTTCGCCAAGACCGTGTGCGGGTGGTTGAGCCAGCGACACCCGGACGTGCTCACGGTGGCGTGGCGGGTCCGGGACCGGGTGGGCAAGGTGTTCCTGGACTACAACCAGAACGTCCGGGGGAAGACCCTGGCGGTGGCCTACAGCCTGCGACCGACGCCGCAGGCCACGGTGAGCGTACCGGTGACCTGGGACGAGCTGCGGACGGGGTTCGATCCCCTTCAGTGGAACGCCAGAACGGTGCCGGAACGGTTGCGGCTGCAAGGGGACCCATGGCGGGACATCCTCGCTTACCCGCAGCAGCTGCCCGGCAGCTAGCGGCGCTGGCCACTGCAGCGCTGCTGAGCATGGGCACCCCTGCCTGGGCGGCCGTCCAGGTGCCAGAGCCGTTGCAGCCCGGCTGCGCGGCACCCGAGGCGTTGCGGAAACTCGCGACGACGCCGGGCTCTGACGGCGTGCGGGCCGCCCTCCGGCTGGGTCTGTGCTTGATGGAGGACCGTCGCTTCCGGGAGGCGATGGCGCTGCTGGACCGCGGCTCCAGCCACCCCACGCTGGCACCCTACAGTCTCGTGTGGGCTGGACAGGCGGCGCTGGCAGCGGGGGACTTGGAAGGCGCCCTCCGGCGCCTGGAACGAGCCGTGCAGGCAGGTCTCCCACCGCCGGCGCGCGGCCGCGGGTACCTTCTCCTGTCCGACGCTTCCCTGCGGCTCGGGGACGCTGCGGCGGCGCAGCGGTACGCCCACCTCGCCCTGCGCCACGCCCCGGACGACGAGGCACGGGCAGCGGCCTGGAGGCTTCTCGGGCGCGCTTCGGAGGCAGCGGGCCACCAGCAGGAGGCGCGGTGGCGCTACAGCGTGGCGTGGTGGGGCTTCCCAGGAACAGCGGCGTCCCGCGAGGCGGAGACCGACCTCCGGAGGCTGATGGGGCAGCTGCCGGTACCGCCTGCCGGGGCGCGGGCGGAGCGGGCGCGCAGGCTGGGGGATCCACAGGCCGCGCTGGAGGAATGGCGGGCGGCTTTGAGTCAGGGCCTGCCAGGTGCCCTGGAGGCGGAGGCATGGCTGCGGGTGGGTGTGCTGGCGGGCGGCACCGAGGGGCTGGCGGCTTTGCGCCGCTCGGCGGCCCACCCCGCGCATCGGGAGCAGGCGCGGTACTGGACCGGGGTGGTGCTGGTCCGCCTCGGCCGGCACTCCGAAGCCGCCCGCGTGTGGCAGGGCCTGGTGCGCGACTCGCCCCGAAGCCCGTGGGCTGCTCGGGCCCTTGCGGGTCTGGCGCAACGCGCGCAAGGCCGCGGGCGGCTCGCTGAGGCAGACCGGTACTGGGCGGAGTTGGCTCGCAGGTTCCCTTCCACCGCTTTGGCCGGCCGGGCGCGGTGGGAGCGTGGGTGGCTGCGCTACCGCCAGCGGCAGTACCGCAGCGCGGAGCGGTTGTGGAGGGAGGCGGCTACAGACGACCCGGGAAGTCCGTGGGCTGCGGGCAGCCTGTACTGGGCCGCGGTCAGTCGCGCCCGCCAGGGGTTGGATAGCCGCGCCCTGCTGAAGGAGGTGGCGAAGCGCTACCCGCACTCGTACTACGGCCAGCGAGCCCGCAAGCGTCTGGGCCTCGCGTTTCCACCGCCACCGGCGGAGGGCGGGCAGATGGTGATTCCGGCCGAGCGGTTCGCGCCCGCGCCGGTGGAGCTGGCCGCCCTCGGACGGTACCGGGAAGCAGCGGAGGCGGCCGAGGAGGCCCTGAGGTCCGCCCAATCCCGCTCCCTGCGGGCGCTGGCGGCGTGGGCCCGGGCCGCGGACGGGGACCTCGCGGGCAGCGTGGCCACCGCGGAGGCCTCCGCGGCTCCGTGGCGGCCTGAAGCCGGCGGCACCGACGCGGAGCTGTGGAAGCTGGCTTACCCCCTGGCTCACCGCGAAATCGTGCGGCGGTGGTCAGCGATCCACGGTGTGGATCCCCTGCTGGTGCTGGCGGTAATGCGGGAGGAGAGCCGGTTCCGCACCGACGCCGTCTCGCCCGCGGGGGCGGTGGGGCTGATGCAGCTCCTGCCGTCCACCGCACGCGGCATCGACCCCGCGATCCGGCCGGACGTCCTCACGGACCCGGAGGCCAACGTCCGGCTCGGCACCGCCTACCTGGCGGGACGCCTGCGGGAGTTCCGCGGGGACGTGGTGACCGCGCTGGCCGCCTACAACGCCGGCCCGGGGGCCGCCCGTCGCTTCCTTAGCTTCCGCGGCGCGGACGTGGACGAGTTCGTGGAGGCCATCCCGTACCCCGAGACTCGCGCGTACGTGAAGCGCGTCCTCGAGTCCTACGGGATCTACCGCTGGCTCTACCAGCGGTAGACCTCCACGCCTTCCCGAACGGCTTCTGCCGTGGTGCAGATCTCCCGAGACTTCCGTGCGAACTCCTCCGGCGTGTAGCAGAGGGGCTGCAGGTCCACGCCCAGCTCCCACAGGTCCAGCACCGCGGCGACCCGCTTCCGCCAGGTCAGGCCTTCGAAAGCCTCCGAGACGAGCACGAGGTCGTAGTCGCTGTCCAGCAGCTCGGTCCCCCCAGGATCGCGCGCTCCAGGGGAAAGCGCTCCGCCACGCGGGCCAGGAACCGCTTAACGCTGAGCGGTCAACGCCGAGGTGACCATTGCTGGACTCGCTCGGCGGCCTCCAGCAGCTGCCGGGCCTTCCGTAGGTCGTAGTTCTCCGCGGGGATCCCGTTGGCCGCGTCCGGGCAGCGAGAGGTGGCGTACTCCGGGTTCAACAGGCGCAGGTCGCTCATGACGTCCTCCGGGACTCCCAGGGTCCTCCCCAGCTCCACGAGGTTGTGCGTCTTGGGAGGGAGCCGGCGCTGCAGCTGCATGATGGCCCGCTTCAGCCACTTCTCGACAGCCTGGTGACAGGCGAAGGCGGCGCCGAAGTAGAAGCCTGCCTGGCAACTGGCGCGGGCGTACCCCAGGTCCGCGTCCCCCTGAGCGATCCATCGCCGCGCCTCCTCCCGCATCCACACCGCCTCCCAGGGGATTGTAACCGCGCGGGCCCCGCCTTTGACCGTGCCGGGAAACCCGGGCCTGCAGCCCTAGCCCCGCTCCAGCAGCACCACGGCCTCCACGTGGTAGGTCTGGGGGAACAGGTCCACCGGCTGCACCGCGAGGATCCGGTACCCGAAGGGGACCAGCTCCTTGAGGTCCGGGGCCAGGGTGGTGGGGTTGCACGATACATAGAGCACCCGGCGAGGGCCAGCCCGGGCCACCTTCCGCATCACCTTCCCTCCCGCTCCCGACCGGGGCGGGTCCAGGACCACCAGGTCCGGGGTCCCCGCCCGCGCCACCAGATCTGGGAGCACGTGCCGCACCTCACCCTGCACGAACTCCACGTTCCGGATGGCGGCCCGCGCCGCGTTGTCCCGCGCCGCCTGGACCGCAGACGGGACCACCTCTACGCCCCACACGAACCCCGCCTGCCGAGCGAAGCCGAGGGCGAACGTACCCACCCCACAGTAGAGATCCACCACGCGCTCCCCGCCCCGGAGGTCCGCCATCTCCAGGGCCAGCTGTAGCATGCGGTCCGCCTGCTCCGTGTTGGTCTGGAAGAAGGTCTCCAGCCCGATGCGGAACCGGAGGCCACCGAGCTCCTCCTCGATGGTGGGTTCACCCCAGAGCACCTCCAGCCGGTCCACCTTCACCGCGTCGGAGAGCGAGCCGGATTGAGCCCACAGCACGCCCCGAATTTGCGGGTGGCACTGCACCAGCTGGCGCGCCAACTCCGGGCCCTCCGGGAACGGACCCGGCGCCGTGACCACCGCCACCAACACCTGCCCCGTGCGCACGCCTTCCCGGTACACCAGGTGGCGCAGAAGGCCCTGACGGGTGCGGTGGTCGTAGCAGGTCAGGCGCCGCTCCCGCACGAAGGCCTTCACCTCCCGGAGCACCGTGCTGGCCAGGGGCGAAGGCAGCAGGCACTCGTCGATCTCCACCACCCGGTCGAAGTGTCCCGGCACGTGCAGCCCCAGGGTGGCCTCCGGGTGGAAGGCGAACTCCATCTTGTTCCGGTAGCCGAGGGGTCGGGGCGCGGGCAGGATGGGCCGGATCGGTATTCCCCTCAGTCCCCCCAGGCGCTCCAGGCTGTCCCGCACGATCTGCTCCTTGGCCGCCAGCTGGGCCTCATAGCGCAGGTGCTGCCAGGTGCAGCCGCCGCAGCGGCCGAAGTACGGGCAAGGGGGGATCACGCGGTCGGCGGAGGGTTCCACCACCTCCACTACTTCCGCTTCCCCGAAGGACCGCTTCGCCCGCACCAGACGGGCACGCACCCGGTCGCCGGGAGCGGTATAAGGGACGAACACCACGTACCCGTCCGCCCGGGCCACCCCTCGCCCGCCGTACGACAGTCGGTCTACCCGGAGCACCAGCTCCTGGCCTTTCTGGAAGCCCGCCATACCAAGGGCAGGGTAGGGGACATCTGGAGGCCCGGCAAGTTTTTAACCGACCGTTAACGTGTCGATTCCGCTCCGTTCACCACCCGCCCGGCCCGGCGCGGTATTCCTTCCGGGGATTCTTCCGAGGGAGGTGCTGGGATGTCCCGAAGCGGGGTGTGGTTGGTCGCAGCAGCCAGCGCGGCCTTTCTGGCCTCGGTCGGTGTCGTGCTGGGTCTGCGCCTGGCGGGCACGCAGGCTTCGCCGAGCCCAGCGGGACTGCAGCCCGCCGCCCAGGTGGAGCGCCTGCGGCAGGAGTCGCAGCAGCTACGGCGACTCGTGGCGGCCTACCGACAGCGGGAGGCCCTGTACCGCCAGAGGCTGCAGGAGGCCAATTCGGCCCTGCAGCGCTTGGCAGGCCGCGACAGCCAGGCCCCGCGAGGTACGGACCGTTGGGGGCGTGGGAGGCAGGAGCGTGAGGAACACAGCGGGCCCTCCCGCGCGAGGATCGGCTCCCCGGAGCACGAGGGACCGGAGAGGTGGGAGGGCGACGGTGACGACTGACCGCGGCGTTCGCGGGTGGAAGGCGTTGTTGGCCACGGGCTCCCTGCTGGCCAGCGTGGTGGGGTGGGGCGTGCTGGCCGCGCGGGACGTTCCCGTGGCGGTGCAGGACCTCGGGCCCCCGACGGTGCAGGAGGCGGAGGGGGTGGAGCCGGAAGCCGAGCTGGAGCTTCTACCGCCGGTCCCCTCTGTGCACCGGCCCGTGGCCGCTACCCGCTCATCGCGATGAGCCTGCGGGTCATCCGCGGCAGGTTCCGGGCCATGGGTTGCGAGTTGCGGGTTTGCGTGGCTGTGTCGGACGCGGCCACGGCTCGTCACGCGCTGGCCACCGCGAGGTCCCGGGCGTCGCAGCTGGAGGCCTTGCTGAGCCGGTTCCGGGAGGACAGCGAGCTGAGCCGGCTCAACCGATCCCCGGAAGGCCCGGTGCAGGTGCACCCGGTGCTGTGGCGCTGGGGTGGGCCCTGTGGGCGGCTCGAGTCACCGGGGGGCTGTACGACCCCACGGTGCTGGATCGCCTGGAGGCCGCGGGCTACCGGACCAGCTTCGAGAAAATTCCGGCGACAGAAAGGCTTCCGGACCCGGACCCGGCCATCTTCGGACGCTGGCGGCTCCTCCGGGTACACCCTCTCCGACCCGTGGTGGTCCTCCCGCGCGGTCTGCGGGTGGATCTAGGCGGTGTGGGCAAGGCGTACGCGGCGGAGCGGCTGGCCGCGGAGCTGCGTCGGTTCGGTCCGTGCCTGGTGGAAGCCGGCGGGGATGTGGCGGTGCGGGGAGTCCCGCCCGGGTGGCCGGGATGGCCGGTGGCCGTGGGGACGGCACGCGGTACCGTAGGGGTGCTGTGGTTACAGGCGTCGGTCCACGAGGGGGATGCGTCGCAGCGGCGCCCCGTGGACCTGGCACCGCTGCTGTACGGGCTGGTGGAGGAGATGACTCCCCTGGCCGCGGAGGCGGGGCTGCGGCTGGAAGTGGACGTCCCCCCGCACCTGCCGGAGGTGCTGGCGGACCCGGAACAGATGGTGCTGGTGGTCCGGAACCTTCTGGACAACGCCATCAAGCACACCCTCGAGGGGGGGCGCGTGACCGTGCGCGCGTCGGCGCGGGACGCGTCCGTGGAGCTGGTGGTGGCGGACACCGGAGTGGGGATCCCTCCAGAGCACCTGCCGAGGGTATTCGACCGGTTCTACAGGGTCCCCACAGGGGGGCGCAGACGCGAGGGAAGCGGGCTCGGGCTGGCCCTGGTCCGGGAAGTGGTGGAGGCCCACGGGGGAGAGGTAGCCGTACGCAGCGCTCCGGGGGCTGGGACGGAGTTCCGGCTCCGTCTGCCGCGGGAACCCGGCTCAGCTCGGTGAGGAAGCCGGCCAGCGGGGATCCCGGTCTTCCGGCCCCTACAGGCGGAGGGCGTCCGGCCAGAAAAACAGGAACATGGCGGCCAGGAACGCTACCGGGGCAGCCAGCACGTAGGCCAGGGCCCGGCGCTCGAACCGAAGGTGCATGAAGTTGGAGACGATCAGGGAAGCTTTGACCAGAGCGAGGAATACGACCGCCAGGATGATATACCCACGGGCAACCGGAAGGTAAATCACCCCCACCTCGAGCGCCGTGACGATCAGGAGCCAAACCCACGTCCTCCAGTAGAGCCCGTACCCGACGGCTCTCTCCACTTTCTCACCCCTCTAGATGACGTACATCAGCGCGAACACGAACACCCACACCAGGTCCACGAAGTGCCAGTACAGACCCGCATTCTCCACGCGCGCCGCCGCCGTCTCCAGGAGGTGTCTGCGCTGCTCTTCCGGTTGCTGCGGATCCACTCGGGCGAAGTCCCGAACCGTCCTCCGCAGGACGACCAGGAGGTAGACGACGCCGCTGGTGACGTGGGCGCCGTGAAAGCCGGTGATGAGGAAGAAGAAGGCGCTGAACGCCACGACCCCCCAGGGGTTTGCCCAGGGCCTCGCTCCTTCTTCGATGAAGTGGGTCCACTCGTACGCCTGCATCCCGAGGAACGTGAGGCCCCCCAGGATGGTGAGGACCAGGTATCGGGTGGTCCTCCTGGCATCGGCTTCCTTCGCCGCGTGGACGGCAGCCGCCATGGTGGCGCTGCTGGTGATGAGCAGGAAGGTCATGGCACCGACGAAGTTCAGGTTGAGGATCGCGTGATGGGGAGGCCAGGCGGGTGCGGCCAGGCGCGCGAAGACGTAGCTCGCCAGAAAGGCGCCGAAGGTGAAGGCGTCCGAAGCGAGGAACGTCCACATCATGAACTTGCCCCAATTTACGTCGAACGGCGAAACTCCCCCGCCCCACTCCGGTCGGACGATGGCCGTCTCCGTCGCCTGCATGGCTAGCCCTCCTCACGTGCCGCGTGCGGGGATCGGTTCGGGAAGCCACTGGGGCAGGTAGTCCCGCTCCTCGCCGGGCACGCTGAACTCGTACGGCCCGCGGTAGACGGCGGGCACCGGTCCCTCCCAGTTGCCGTGGCCCGGCCGGTTGCGCGTGGACCACTCCAGGGTGCAGGCGCGCCACGGGTTCGGATCCTCCACGGTGGCGGGCTGGCGGAGCGCCCGCAGGAGGTTCCAGGCGAAGACCAACCCGCCCAGGAAGATGAGGAACGCGGAGATCGTGATGAAGACGTTGACGGGCGCCAGGGGCTGCAGGTACGGGAAGGCCTGGATGGAGTAGATCCTCCGGTGCATGCCCGCGATCCCGAGGATGTGCATGGGGAAGAAGGCCCCGTAGGCGCCCACGAAACTCAGCCAGAAGTGGATCCGACCCAGCCGATCGTCCAGCATGCGCCCGAACATCTTGGGGAACCAGTAGTAGATGGCCGCGAAGATCCCGAACAGGGAGGCCACGGCCATCACCAGGTGGAAGTGTGCCACGACGAAGTACGTGTCGTGGAGGGGGATGTCTACCGAGTTGGCCCCGAGGAAGGGGCCGGAGAGTCCCCCGGCCACAAACATGGAGATGAAGCCCACCGCGAACAGCATGGCGGGGGTGGCGTGGATCCGGGCCCCCCAGAGGGTGACGACCCAGTTGAAGGTCTTGACCGCGGACGGGATGCCGATGGCCAGGGTGGTGAGGGCGAAGCCGGTGCCGAGCAGCGGGCTCATGCCGCTCACGAACATGTGGTGGCCGTACACCAGGAAGCTCAGAGCGGAGATGGCGATCATGGCGCCCACCATGCCGCGGTAGGCGAAGATCCCCTTCCGGGCGAAGGTGGCGATTACGTCCGACACCATCCCCATGGAGGGGAGGATGACGATGTACACCTCGGGGTGGCCGAAGAACCAGAAGAGGTGCTGCCAGAGAAGCGGATCCCCACCGGCCTGCGGTACGGGTCGGTTGCCCAGGAAGAGGCCCGCGGGTATGAAGAATCCGGTGCCGAAGTGCCGGTCAAACAGCAGGAGGATGCCGGCAGCCATCAAAACGGGAAACACCAACAGGGCCAGCGTGGCCGTGAGCAGCATCCCCCAGATGGTGAGGGGCAGCCGGCCCATGCTGAGCCCGCGGGTGCGCATCTGGAGGGTCGTGGTGATGTAGTTCAGAGAGCCGAACAGGGAGGAGATGCAGAACAGGATGACCGCCACGAGCCAGAGGTCCACGCCCCACAGGGAACCGGGGGCGGCGTCCCGCAGCGCGGACAGAGGTGGGTACTGCACCCACCCGCCGTTCGGGGGGCCGCCGGGGACGAAGAAGGCTGCCAGCAGGGGGACGATGGACAGGGCGTACGTCCAGTAGGAGAGCATGTTGACGAAGGGGAACGCCATGTCCCGCGCACCGCACATCAACGGGATCAGGTAGTTGCCGAACACACCGAGCTGCAGCGGGGTCAGCACCCAGAACAGCATGATGGTGCCGTGCATACTGACAAATCCGAGGTACTGCTCCGGCCGGAGGACATGCAGGTCGGGCCAGGCCAGCTGGGTCCGCATGGCCATGGCGAGAAAGCCGCCCACCAAGGCCATGAAGAGCCCCGTGAACAGGTACTGGATCGCGATGACTTTGTGATCGAGGCTGAAGACGTACTTCCGCCAGAAGCTCTCCCGCTCGGGGGCCTCCAGGTGCAGCGGGTGAGCCATCTCCCTCACCTCCTTGGATTCGCACGGGCCTGCCCGGCCGCCCAGGCGTCGAACTCCTCCTGAGTGACCACCCGAAGCCGTCCCCTCATGATGTAGTGACCGACCCCGCACAGTTCGGCGCAGGCGAAGTCGTAGGTTCCCACACGCGTCGGGGTGACCACCAGCTCGTCCGTGCGGCCCGGGACGACGTCCAGCTTGAGCCGGAAGTATGGGACGAAGAAGCTGTGGATCACGTCCTTGCTCCGCAGCAGGATGCGGGCCGGGCGGTTGACCACGAGGACGACCTGGGGGCTCGTGAAGTCGTCCTGGGAAGCGGGGTCGTCGGGGTCCACGTTGAAGGGGCGCGGGATGCGGGGATCTACCCGCCCCAGGCGGCCATCGGGTCCCGGGTAGCGGGCCGACCAGGCGAACTGCTCGGCGCGCACCTCTACCACGAGGGCGTCCGGCGGGGCCGGTCGCCACAGGCGCTGCCACAGAAGGATCCCGCCTACGCTGAGCCCGATGAACACCACTGCGGGGACGGCCGTGTACAGGGCCTCCAGCCCCCGGTGGTCGGGGAGGTAGGCGGCACGCCCCGGGATCCCGCTGCGGAACCGGATCAGGGTGTAGCCGAGGATGGCGTGGACGACCACGAAGCCCACCGTGACCGACCAGAGGGTGATCCAGTGCCGGCGGTCGATCCACCCACCCTCCAGGGAAGCCAGGGGAGGAAACCAGTAGCGGTAGCGGCCCGCCACGTACCAGCCTACCGCGTACAGGATCACGAGGAACATCCCCAGACCCAGGGCGATGCTGGCGTGGTCGTGTCTTCCCCTCTCCATGTCGCTATCCTCCGCCTCCGACCGTCAGCCGGGTTTCGTAGCCGAGGGATCGGGCTGAGGGGGCCGGCTCTGGGGGCCGGAGGGGACGCCCTACCCACACCGCGGACAGCGCCGCCCCCCCCAGGACCGGCAGAGGGATCAGCCACATCACGAGCCCCGCCAGCCGCTGGTCCTCCAGGGCGCGAGGACCCAGCACGCCCGCGTAGTACGCGTAAACGGGCTGGTCTGTGAGAGTGAAGTACGCCCCGAGGAGGGAACGCAGGGTGAGCGCGACGAGGACGTAGGCCACGAGCCCGTATAGGATTTCCTCCTCGCGGGACCAGCGGTAGCGGTAGGGGGCCGCTCGGATGATGGGCCACCACAACAGCAGCCCCGACGCGAAGAAGCTGACGTGCTGGACGTCATGGAGCAGGCGGCTTGTTTGGACGCCGTTGTAGAGGGCAGGAAGGTGCCAGGTCCACAGGATCATCAGGGAGGTCGCAAGCGCCATCCACGGACGGAGCAGGGAGTCCACGAGCACGCGCACCGGGCGACCCGGCGCCAGCGCGCCCCCAAGCCGTTTTCTCCATGGGTCCGGTAAGCCCCACAGGCTGATGGGCATGGGGCGGGCACTGAGGAGGAGCGGGGCGGCCAGCATCAGCAGCTCGTGCTGCAGCATGTGGGCGGCGAAAGAGGATCGCTGCCAGGCGTCCAAGGGTGAGCAGAGGGCCACCACGAGGAAGGTGAAACCGAGCACGGAGCGCCCGAGCGGACCCCGCCCCGCGACCCGGCTGTGCCCCCGCGTGCGGAGGATCCACCACCCGGTCACGTACACGGCCTCCAGGAGGACCAGCACCGGCAGGAGCTCGGACCTCCAGGCCCACTGGCCGAAGGGAACGTCGCGCATCCGCTAGAGGGCTCCTTTCAGGGTGAGGCGGTCCAGCACCATCCCTGCGAACAGCAGCGCGAGGTAGACGTTGCTGAGCTTAAAAAGCGACCAGGCTGCCCGCACGGTACCGTCCCGCCACAACCGCCAGGCTGCGGCGAGCAACCCTCCGCCCAGCAGCAGCGCACTCAGCCAATAGACCGGGCCCATGGCCACAGCCGCGCCGAGCCCGAGCGTGCACGCGACCAGGGCCACGGCGTACCTGAGGATCTCCCTGCGGGTCCGCTCTTCCCCTCGCACCACGGGCAGCATGGGGATGCCAGCCCTTGCGTAGTCCTCCCGCCGCGCGAGGGCGAGGGCCCAGAAGTGCGGGGGGGTCCACAGGAAGATGACCAGGAACATTCCCAGGGCCAGGACGTCCACCCGCCCCGAGGCCGCCGCCCACCCGACGAGCGGTGGGATGGCGCCCGCAGCGCCGCCGATGACGATGTTCTGGTCGGTGGTCCGCTTGAGCCAGATGGAGTACCCCACCACGTAGGACAGGTAGCCGATCGCTGACAGGGTAGCCGCCAGGAGGTTCGCCCCGGTGGTCAGCACCGCGAAGGAGGCGAGGCCGAGGAGGATGCCTACGAGGAGTGCATCGGGGGTCCCCACACGGCCCGTGACGAGGGGGCGCGTCCGGGTTCGGCTCATGACGGCGTCCACGTCCCGGTCGATCACGCAGTTGAGGGCATTCGCGCCGCCCGCCGCGCAAGCGCCCCCCAGGACGGTGACGAGGAGGAGCCCGAGGGAGACCTTTAGACCCTTTGCCGCCAACATGGCGCACGCGGTTGTCACGAGGAGCAGCAGGACCACCCGGGGCTTGGTCAGCTGCCAGTAGGCCCCGGCCCGCGCACAGAGAGGGATCGCGCTGGGCCGTTCGGGGAGGGAGGGGCGGAACCACAGCAGCGCGGTGAGAACCCCGAACCCACCCGCCAGGCCGACCGCGGCCACCGCCACGAGGGGATCCGCGACCGGGCCGAAGAGACGACTTGCCAGGAGGTGGCCCGACGCGAGCCCGGTGATGGCCCCCGCAGTGAGGGCAGAGTGCGGCTCCTTGTGGCGCCGACTTCGAATCGCGAGCGCGAGGCCACAGGTGAGGGGGACCGCCGGAGCGAGCCTGGCATCGATCCCCAGCAGAAGGAGATATAAGGCGCCCGCGACACCCACGGGGAGCACGGCGGAGTCAGGGATGGCGGGCCGTGGGACCCAGGCGGCCACCGCGGCCGCCGCGAAGAGCCCTACCGCGGCCGCTCCGAGGGCGAGGTGCAGACCCGTCCACGCCCGCTCAGGGCCGTGCAGGGCGATGCGGGCGCCCACCGCGTCCTGCACCAGCACGATCGCGAAGGCGGCTACCGAAAGTGGGAAGGTCGGCCGGTGTTCCACGAGGCTGCGGTAGCACAGCAGTCCCGAGAGCGCGGTCAGGAGACCCGCCAGGAGGCGATGAATCCAGGCCAGCAGGGCGGCGCTCTCCGCAGGAGGCCACTGCCCGCAGCGGGGCCAGCCTCTGCACGGATCGTCGCCGGTGGAGAGGAGCGTCCCCACAAGCCCCACCAGGGCCGCCAGGCCCAGGGCGCTTATGACCAACCGCTGGTGCTGCGTCACGCGCGCCCCCGTGCTCGGGCCCACGCCGGTCCCAGCCGGGTGACCAGGTCGTAGGTCAGCCAGAGAAGCCCCAGGGCCAGCACGAGGACGAACAGGGTGGCGAGGAAGGCCCACGTCTGCTCCCCGGTGCTGGGGATGGACACCGCGAACCGCCGAGGCTGTCCTGCAGCACCTGCGGTGAAGAACATCATGACGAATCCGGCGCCCCCGATCCCGTACAGCCACGCTGCGAGCCGGCTGGTCCGGCTCTCGTGCCTCCCGCTCAGCTCCGTGGCGAGGTGGTAGAGGTAGGCCCACGTGAGGGCGACCGCGCCCAAGAGGTAGTACGTGTGGAAGTGGGCGGGGACCCACAGGGTGTTGTGGAAGACCTGGTTCACCGCGATGGTGGAGTCCACCACCGCACCGATCCCCCCGAACACCCAGCCCCAGAAGCCCACGAACGTGAGGATGGTCGGCACGGCCCAGCGCATGCCGGAGCGGTACGCCAGCGTGAGTCCGCCGAAGACGGTGATCAGCAGGGCCGGAACGCCCACCCCGTAGCTTCCGAACTGGCCGATGGCTGAGAGGAAGACGGGCTGCGCGAAGTCCTGGTAGAGGTGGTGGAAGTAGGGCAGGAACACGAAGATCATGACGAGGTTCACGCCCAGGGCGCTGAGCGGCGTCGTCTTCCACGGCCGGCCGGTGTACGCGGGCAGGCTGGCGTAGGCCAGGCCCGCCGCCAGGTAGATGTTCAGGTTGACCGCGGTGTGGCCGAACAGGAAGATCATCTCCTTGACGAACAGCGGGTCCACGAGCCCTGTGAGGTTGAGGTTGTGGGCGAAGTAGGGAACCAGGGCGGCGGCACCGGCCAGCACGGCGATGAGCCCGCAGATCCCGACCACCGTGGCCACGACCTCCTGGAGGTAGGGCACGTCCTCCCCTGGCTGGGCACGGCCGGAGATCACGGGCCAGCCAAGGGCCCGAGAGAGGCTACCGTAGCGCCGGAGCACGGCCTGGAGCATGGCGATGCAGTAGGCGGCAAATCCCAGGGCCACCAGGAGGTACCCGAGGAGGAAGGCGAAGGTGGACCAGGCCGTCCACCCGGATGCGTACGCCACCCCCAACGGGTAGATGATGGTCCAGCCCGCCGCGAACCCCCCGAAGAGCACCGCGAGGGGCACTAGACCCACGCCCACGAAGTACAGGATGTAGGCAGTCCACAACCAGCGCAGGTCGTGGGTCAGGCGGTTGCTGGTGGCTGCGATCCCCCCGCCCATGGCCGCCAGCAACGCCGCCGCCACCATCCCGGCGCCGTGCAGGGTCATGAGCCGGTAGTACCACTGAGGGGGCAAGCGGAGCAGTTCGGCGTGCAGCATCCGCATGAGGAGGCCGAGGAGGCCCATGAGCAGGAACAGGATGAAGCCTGTGTACATGTAGACCAGCGCCACCCGGAGCGCCGGTCCGTTTCGGCCGTTCTGGATGGACTCGTATGCCCCCATGGCCGCACCCCCCTACTTGACCTCGAGGGTGGCGGCCATCCCGTGGTGCGGGATCCCACAGTACTCCAGGCACCGGATGGTGTAGGTACCGGGCCCCGGGAGGGAGACGACGAGCCGGTTGACGTAGGCGGGCATGGCCTGCACCTGCGCCACCAGTCTCCCGGACGGGCTGTAGATCCCGAACCCGTGATTCACGTCCACGGCGGTGGCCGCGAACTCCACGGGCTGGTTCGCGGGGACCTCCGTGCGGCTCAGCTCCCACGCCCACTGGCGCGCCCGGACCTCGACCCTCACGGAGGGCGGGCCTAGGCGTTGGGTGGCGAAGCTCGGGTACGGGAACCACCGGAGGGAGACCAGGTAGACGACCGCGAGCACGAGGAGGATCGGCGTCGCTAGCAGACGGCGGACCCGGGCGGCCCCGCGGCTCACGTCCTCGTAACCCAGCGGTGACCCGCCCGACCGGGCTGCCACGAACGCCCAGGCGGCGGTCCACGCCGCACCCAGGAGGAGGAATACCCCGAACGCTGCCCACCCACTCATGCCGCACCCCCTGTCGATTTCACTGGACGCGGAGCGTCGTGTGCATCCCTGCTTCCTCGTGACCGGGCACCGTACAGACCAGCCGGTACTCGCCCGGCTGCAGCTGAACCACCAGCTCCTGGCTCTGCCCGGGCTTGATGGCATCCAGCTCCGCAAGCTTCTTGCTTTTATCCGGGCTGAAGACGACGAAGTTGTGCTCGATGCTCCCTTCGTTCTTGACCCGGAAGGTGACCCGGCCGGCGGCCACGGCCTTGGACGAGGGGTCGATGGAGAACTCCTTCTCGGATACCTGGACCACGCCCGGGGCCACTTGTTCCGCTTTCTTCCCCCCTCCCGCGCAGCCCGTGACCAGGAGGACAAGCACGGTGCAGAGGGCCAGACGATGTGCCTTAGGCATCCTTCCCCACTCCTTTCCGCTAGGCCCGCGGGCGGCCGCCCGCGGGAACGTGGTCAGGACACTCCCTGTACGTGATCGGGTCGGGCAGGGGCACGTCCGCAAACGCACAGTGGTGGGGCCCGCGAGGGTCCTCCGGGTGGGCGTCGGGCCGGAAGAAGCCGCAGCTCCAGCACATCTCGTACACGCGCACGTACCCCGCTTGGACGAACCGCCGGACGATGGCTTCCGTGGCATGGAGCAGCGCCCGCTGGTCTTCCTCCGGCAGCTCGCGGATCCACCGCTCGAGGTCGGTCAGGGCCGAGTCCAGGGAGTCTGCGGCCACCTCCCCCTTTCGGGTGAGACGGAGCCGCTTCCGCCCGCGCACGCCCCTAGCCGGCTCGCGGCGCAGCAGACCCTTGCGCTCCAGGGCGTCCACGACGCCGTTGGCGTTGGCGGGTGTGCACAGGAGTCGCTCCGCTAGGCCCGTGAGCGTGTGGAGATCCGGGCGGCTGTACCGGAGGAACAGCAGGGCCTGGGCCTGGGGGGACGTGAGGCCCAGCGCCTCGCTCCGCTCCCGGAACAGGATGTTGAGTGCTTGACCGATGCGGTGGAGAGCCACTGCGATGTGCCCGGCCACGTTCGCCATCCGGTGGGCAGGGGCGAAACTGAACGGGCGCTCGGGCGGGTTCCCGTCTGGCACCGCCTTCCCCCAAGGCAGCTTTTTTAAGAGCCCTAAATTGCCCCGACCGATGATAGACGCGGTGTAGGACAAATGTCAACAGCGCTGCCGTCGCGGCAGGCCGCGGGGTTCGGGCGCACCCGCGGGAAAGGGTGCCGGGGTTGGGGCCGGAAGCTCGTGGGGCGGGCTACCGCCTAGCGAGCCGCCCGGGAGGGACGCCACTTGATGGTGCAGCCTACGGGCGGGGTCTCCGCGACTTCCGGCTGCCGGCCCTCCAGGACCGCGTCCAGCGCCTCCCGCAGGTAGTGCCGCCGGACCTTCCGCGGGTCGTCGTAGTGGTCGTCGATGGCCCCGTGGTAGCGCAGGCGGCGGTCCCGGTCGAACACGAACACCTCCGGGGTGCGCTCCGCGCCGTAGGCCCGCGCCACCTCCTGGGTCTCGTCGTACAGGTACGGGAAGTTGTAGCCCTTCTCCTGTGCCCGCTCCCGCATCCGGTCGAAGCTGTCCTCGGGGTACTGCTCCGGGTCGTTGCTGCTGATCACGAGGAACTGCACCCCGCGCGGGGCGTAGTCCCGCTGGATGGCCACCATCCGGTCCTCCCAGGCCCGCACGTAGGGGCAGTGGTTGCAGCTGAAGATCACCACCACCGCCTGTCGGTCCGCGTAGTCGTCCAGGGCGTGCTCCCGGCCGTCCACGCCGGGCAGGCGGAAGGGGATGGCGGGGTCACCGGTCCTCAGGTTGGCCACGGCTGTACCTCCTCACTCGAGTCATGGAGTTGTCGGGCCCGAGGCTTCCCGGGCCCGCCGCAGGGCCGCTCGGATCTGCCCGGTACTCGGCAGCGGCGAGATGCGGCCGTCCTCGTGCACGTAGGCTCGGCACGTGAGCCGGTAGGGGAGGTTTTCCGCAGGTGCCACGTCTTCCCCGTCCACCAGGATGGTGGGGGATCCCACGAACCTCCACCGGCGCGCGTCCTCCTCCGTGTCCACCCGGACCACCTCCACGGAAGCCTCCACCCCTTCCTGGCGGATCGCCTCGTGGAGGCGGGCCAGGGCTTCCCCGTGAGAAGGGCAGCCTTCCCAGTACAGGAACGTCACCCGCACCGCCACGGCGTTTACACAGGCGCGCCCGAGGAGACCCCGGGCCGGGCACCTGCGCCCAGTATACTGGCGCCGTGGAGCGGCGGATCAAGCGGTCGGTGGCCCTGGTGGCCTACCCTCCCGGAGATCGCGGGCGCTTCGTGGTCGTGCGTCGGCCGGAGGGGCCGGGTGAGGAGCTGCCGGGGATGTGGGGACTGCCCGCGGTTTCCTTGGCGCCCGGGGAGACGGAGGAAGCGGCAGCGCTACGGGTGGGACGGCAGAAACTGGGCTGCGGGGTGCGCCTGCTGCGGGTGCTGGGCCGGGGCTCGCAGCGAAGGCCGGGATACCGGCTGGAGATGGCCGTATACGAGGCAGAGCTGGCCCGCGCCGCTCCGCAGCTGCCGCCGCCGCGCCAGGACGCGGACGTCACCTACTACGTGGCTTGGCGGTTCGGAGGCGCGGAGGACCTGGGTGAGGCCGCGGAACGGGGATCCCTGTGCGCCCGGGTGGCCCTGCAGGCCCTCCGGGCGCGATCCCGGCGGGCCTACGGCTCCAGGTCTTCCACCCGAAAGGCGAGGACGAAGTAGTCCAGGTTCTCCGCGTTGAACCCCAGCTGCCGCAGCATGAACATCCCCTGCGCCCGGTGGTGCACCGGTCAGAATTCACCACGCACTGGGCCCATCACGGGGATCGGGGCAGCAGTTCCACCCGGGGCTCCGGAGCCTGCCACGTGATCAGCGCTCCGAAGTACCGATCGTTGCCCATGGTGCAGTTCACCACCAGGGTATCCCCCAGGCGCTCCACGCCCGGGGACTCGTGCACGTGCCCGCATACCACCAGCCGAGGCCGGTGGCGCTCCACGTAGTCCCGCACCGCCACCGAGCCGATGTGCGCGCCGTTCCACGCGCGGTCCAGCACCCCGCGGGGCGGCTCGTGCACGACCAGGACGTCGCACGGCTCGTCCCCGAGACCGCCGAACCGGACCCCCTCGTGTTGCACACAAGCCCGCTGCGGGCTGCGGGCGGGGCTGCGGACGATGGCCTCATCCACGTCGAAGGGATCCATGTTGCCGGGGATGGCCAGCACCAGCACGTCGGGGAGCTCCAGCAACTCCAACGCCTCCCGGCCCCGGCCGGAGTGGGTAAGGTCTCCGGCCAGAATGAGGACGTCCGGCCGCAGACGGCCCACGGCCTCCCGCACCGCCTGGATCCGGTCTGGTCGTCCGTGCAGGTCCGCGGTGGCGTAGATCCGCATCACGCCCTACTGCAGGTGCCAGAACAGGCGCAGGTGCTGCCAGCGCAGGTACCGGTCCGCCAGCAGGGACAGGGGCTTGCGCGCGGCGGGGAAGTCCTCCGACAGCCGCTCCAGCACCCTCCGCAGTCCGGACTCCGCGGCGTCCCGGTGCTCCGCCGCCAGCCGGTAGAAGGTAGCCCCCTGCTGCTCGTACTCCTCCAGGCTGCGCCACTCACCTCCCAGAGCCCGCCCCGGCCGCACCGTGCGCGCGTAACCCCCGTGGGACAGGACGTAGCCGGGGAACACCCCTGTGAGGAACAGGGCGATGTCCGCAATCCGCCGCAGCAACGGGAAGCGGTACGGCTCCTCCACCAGCTGCGCCAGCCGCACCATGTCGTCCATGTTCAGGTCGGAAAAGCGCAGCCGCTGCAGCCTCCCGCGGTGCCACACGTGCACCACGTAGGTCTCCGTCCGGACGAAGGAGGCCAGCATGGCGGCCAGGTAATCCAGGACCTCCTCGTCGTCCAGGAGCTGGTTCACCCGGGGGGTGTCGAAGATGGGCACGGACTCCCGCAGGCCCACCCACTCCAGGGTATAGCGGGCGTGCCGGACGTCCCGCGCCACCTGCCGGAGGAGGATGGCGAACAGCAGGCGGGGGGAGATCTTGAGGGTGATGTCCGGGTCGGTCCGGATCCGCTCCACCAGCCGGGCGTCCTCCAGGGCCACCTCCAGGAATTCCGGCCGGCGTAGCTGCGACAGGAGGACCGGGACTTGGTCGGGCCGCTCCGCCAGCGTGCTCGCGATGAAGCGCAGGTCGTGTTCCCCGTAGGTCTGGGTCATGTCACGCTCCCCCTCGACCGCCTCCACCTCCAATATACGTATCGGGCGCGCCGGGGGCCTCCTTCACCCCGGGCGGAGGATCTCCAGGGGACGCCACGAAAACCCTGGCGGACGGGGGCGCGGCAATGACGCGGGCTGAGGTCGGGCAAGCGCAGGAGATCGAGCAGCTGCTGGCCAGCGCGGACCCCGAGTTCGGGTACCGCAGGCTCGCGGGGCCCTTCGCCGCGGCTGTCGCCACGGTGGCGGTGGCCATGTCGGCCTTCCACCTGTACACCTCGGGCTTCGGGACTCTTCTGGCCCTTAAGCAGCGGGCCGTGCACCTGGGCTTCGTGTTCACCCTGGTGTTCCTCCTGTACCCCGTACGGAGGAAGCACGCGGGCCAGACCGTCTTCGGGTGGCCGGACGTGGCGTTCGCCCTGGCGGGCGTGGCCTGCGTGGGCTACCTCCTCTGGCACCACGACCGCCTGATGCTGCAGGCCGGCCAGCTGGCCCGTACGGACCTCGTGGTGGGCGCGGCGGGGGTCCTGCTGGTGCTGGAGGCGGGCCGGCGGGTGATGGGGGTCTTGCCCTTTATCGCCGCAGCCCTGCTGGCGTACCCCTTCCTGGGGGAGTACGTGCCCGGCCTGTTCGCGGTGCGCCGGTTCCCCGTGGAGCGGGTCATCGAGCACATGTGGTACACCACGGAGGGCGTGTTCGGGATCCCGCTCGGGGTTTCGGCCACCTACGTTTTCCTGTTCGTGCTGCTGGGCGCCTTTCTCGAGCGAACCGGGTTGGGCCAGCTGTTCGTGGAGGTCGCCATGGCCCTGGCGGGGTGGATGCACGGGGGACCCGCCAAAGTGTCCGTGTTCAGCAGCGCCCTGCTGGGCACCGTTTCCGGCTCCTCGGTGGCGAACGTGGTAGCCGACGGGGTCTTCAACATCCCCCTGATGAAGCGGCTGGGCTACCACCCGCGCTTTGCGGCGGCGGCGGAGGCGGCCACCTCCGTGGGCGGCCAGATCATGCCGCCCGTGATGGGCGCTGCCGCCTTCGTGATGGCGGAGTTCCTGGGAGTGCCCTACCTCACCGTGGTGCAAGCAGCCGTGGTGCCGGCCCTGCTGTACTTCGTATCCCTGTTCTTCGTGATCCACTTCGAGGCCAGACGCCTGGACCTGCGGGGGCTGCGGCGGGAGGAGCTCCCCGACCTGCGGCGCACGGTGCTCCGCAAGTGGTACCTGGTGGTCCCCCTGCTCGTCATGGTCCTGTACCTGGTGCGGGGATTTTCGCCCGCGCGGGCGGCGTTCATGGCCATCGCGCTCGCCGCGGCCGTCCACCTGATCACGTGCGTCCGGGAAGGCCGCCTGCGGGACTACCCGCGGGAGCTGTGGGGGATGCTGGAGTACGGGGCCCGGAACGCTCTGACGGTGGCCCTGGCGTGCGCGGTGGTGGGGGTCATTATCGGCGTCGTCACCCTCACGGGGATTGGGAACGCCCTGGTCACGGTGACCACCGCTCTGGGCCAGCACAACCTGTTCCTGACGCTGGTGCTGGTCATGGTGGCCTGCACCATCATCGGCTCCGGGATCCCTACCACCGCCACCTACATCATCCTGGCGGCCCTGGCGGTCCCCGCCATCGAGGCACTCCTTCCCGCCAAGGGGCCGGAGATCGCGCCGGGAGTGAGGGTTTCTCACATCGCGGGACACCTGTTCATCTTCTACTACGGCGTCATCGCGGACCTGACCCCTCCAGACGCCCTGGCTGCCTATGCGGCCGCGGGCATTGCCCGGACGCCGCCGTTCCCGGTGAGCCTGGAGGCCACGCGGCACGCCCTCGCGGCCATCCTCGTCCCGTTTGCCTTCGTGTACTCTCCGGAGCTGTTGCTGCTCAGCGGGTCTTGGCCCGACCGCGCGTTAGCGGTGGCCTCCGCGGTGGCGGGGATCGTGTTCCTGTCCGCGGCGGTGGCCGGCTACTTCTTCGGGCCCGCCCACCCCGTGGAGCGGGTGCTCCTGGCGGGTGCTGCGGTGGGGATGGTCCTGCACAACCCGTGGCTGGACCTGGCGGGGCTTGCAGCTGCAGGTCTGGTGGCGGCCGCGCAGTTCTTCCGACAGGCTCCGGGAACGCGCGGGGCGGGCCGAGGTCAGCCGGCGGCGGCCAAGCAGGACGGGCGATGAGGGATGTGGCCCTAGTGGGGGTTCCCCTGGATCTCGGGTCGGGGCGCCGCGGCACCGACATGGGGCCCAGCGCGCTGCGCTACGCGCAGCTGCAGGCGGAGCTGGAGAGCCTGGGCTACCGGGTCACTGACCTCGGCAACGTGAGCTTCCCAGTGGTGGAGCGACTGGAGGAGGGCGACCCGCGGGCGCGCTACGCGGACGCCATCGTCCGGGTGTGCGAGGAGGTGGACCGTGCGGTGACGGCGGCCCTGCGCCAGGGTGCCTTGCCCGTGGTTTTGGGGGGAGACCACAGCCTCAGCCTGGGGAGTGTTGCGGCGGTGATTCGTGACCGCCCGGAGACGGGGTTGTTGTGGCTGGACGCGCACGGCGACTTCAACACGCCCGAGACCTCTCCCTCCGGGAACGTGCACGGGATGGTGCTGGCGTGCCTGGTGGGGCTCGGCCTTCCTCCCCTGGTGCGGGTGGGCGGGTTCGGGCCGAAACTGGCCCCGCAGCACTGCGCCCTGGTGGGCACCCGACAGCTGGACCCGGGGGAGCGGGAGCTGCTGCGGTCCAGCGGGGTGCGGGTGTTCACGATGAAGGACGTGGACCGGTACGGTGTGGGGGAGGTAGTCCAGCGCGCCCTGGACGCGGTCACCGACGGGGGCAAGCGGCCGCTGCACGTCAGCCTGGACCTGGACGTGGTGGACCCCGCACACGCTCCCGGCGTGGCGACCCCGTGTGCCGGCGGCCTGTCCTATCGTGAAGTGCACCTGGCCATGGAGCTGGTGGCGGACTCGGGCACCCTGCTGTGCATGGACGTGGTGGAAGTCAACCCCATCCTGGACGCACAGAACCGCACCGCGCGCCTGGCCACGGGGCTGGTGGCCTCCGCCCTGGGCAAGCGCATCTTCTGAGGCGCTCCCGCGCCGCCGGCGCAGCCTCAGGGCAACCGCCCGTTCCCGCTGGACACGATCCTAATCGGCCGGTCGCGTCCGCGCAGCCGGCTTCGGGCTGCCCGCCGGGGCCGCCTCCCGGCGGAACTGGCGCCGCACCAGCTCCACGAACGCCTGCACCGTGCCCGGCAGCCGCCCCACGCGGCGCAGGGCCAGGAACACCTCCCGCTGCGCCGTGGGCAGGTCGCGCACCGTCCGGATGCGGACCATGCCCGCCCGCACGTACGCAGCCACGGAGCGGTGCGGCGCAAACCCCACTCCCATCCCGCGGGAGATGAGGATCACCCCCAGCGGGATGCCGTCCACCTCGATGGCGGAGTGCAGGCCCAGCTCCTCCTGCATCCACCGTTCGAACTCCTCGAAACCCTCGCCCCACTGCATGGAGATGAGGGTGTGCCCCACGAGGTCCCGGGGCGTGATGTGGCGCCGGCGGCTGAGGGGGTGGCGCGGCGGCGTCAGGAGGACGATGTCGTCGGCCACCAGGGGCTCCACGGTGATGAGGGGCTCGTGCAGGGGGCGTACCACGAACCCCACGTCCGCCAGGCCGTCCCGCAGCATCTCCACCACCTCGTTGGAGTGTCCGTACCGTACCACCACCCGGGCGCCGGGCCGCTCGCGGCGGAACGCCTCCAGAAGGTCGGGGAGGATGGCGGTGGCCGCGGACACCGTGGCGCCCACCAGCACGGTGCCCCGGCCCTCCGTCTCCCGGGCCGCGGACGCTCCCTCCTGGATCAGCTGCAACGCCCGCTGCGCGTAGGGCAGGAACGCCTCGCCCGCCTCGGTGAGCCGCACCGTCCTCCCGCGGCGCTCGAACAGGGGGCGCCCGATCTCCTGCTCGAGCGCCTGGATACGGGCGGTGACCGAGGGCTGGGTGAGGAACAGGGCGGCCGCCGCGCGGGTGAAGCTGCGCTCCCGCGCCACCTGCAGGAACGCCTCGAGGTTCTGCAGTTCCACGGGAAGACCAGTTCGCAGCTCAGCCATAGATCTCCTCTATGGCAGGCCTCCGGCTTCCGGCCCGCCGGGCCGGGCAGTAGCATAGGGGCGAGATGGGGGCTTTCGAGGAGCTGCGGGCGTACTTCTCCCGGACCCGCGAGGTGTGCGCGGTGTACCTGTACGGCCGGTACCCTCCGGGCGCCACCTACCCCGACACGGACATCGAGCTGGGCCTCGTGTTCCCCCCGGAGACGCCGGAGGAGGAAGTGGGTGCGTTCCTGGAGCGGCTCGGGGAGGACAACCCCCTGGGACCTGCCCAGGGAGTCTTGCTGCCCTCCGTGCTGAACCAGCACGTGTTGCCCGTGGTGTACGAGATGCTGGGGTGGGGACAGCTCCTGGTGGAGAACGACCGCGACGCGCACGCCCGTTTCCTGCGCGAGAGCCAGGCCAGGATCGAGGCCGCGCGGGACAAGCTACTGGAGGAGGCCCGGGAGGTTCTGCAGCAGGCACGACGGCTGGGGGAGGGGATCCCGGAGTTCCGCCCGCGGCCGGGCCAGCCCCTGCGGATGCTCGACCCCCTGCGGGTGGGCTGGCGGCTCGGACGGCTGCTGGCCTCGGTGGCGGTGATCGAGGTGGCCACGCGGGAGGTGGAGGAGACCGCCAAGGACCCGGAGCGCGTGAACCAGGTGGTGGGGTGGTTCAGCAACGGGGCCGGCGCCGCCACAGGGATCGCCAAGGCGATGCTCACCACGTACGAGCTGGAGCGCCCCGCGCGGCGGTGGCAGGTGTTCCTCCCCCTCGCGGACCTGGGTCTGGTCACCACGGAACACGCCCTGTGGCTGGGTGCGGTGGTGGAGACCCGCTGGAGCCTCATGACCGCGGAGTCCATCCCCAGCCCCGAGCGTGCGCTGCTGCTCCTGCGAACCTACCTGCACGCGCTCCTGCAGTTCGCCCGGGTGGCGAGCTGGGTCACCGAGATGCCCACGGTGGGCGAGGCGGCCCGGCTGCACTGAGCGTACACCTGTTCGCATCCGGTGTAACCCGTCCCGCCGCGCACAGGAGTTCGGCCGCCGCGGCCGAAATATAAAGCAGGGCAAATTAAGCTTCCGGGACGGTGAGGCCGGTGGCGCGGCACAGGGTCCTGGTGGTGGACGACGAGGAGAACATCCGGAACCTCCTCAGCCAGATCCTGCGGCAGGAGGGCTTCGAGGTGGAGGCCGCCGCGGACGGCGCCACCGCCCTGCGCCGCGCCAGTTCCGGGGAGTTCGACCTGGTCCTTCTGGACGTCCGGATTCCCGAGAAGGACGGGATGGAGGTCCTGCGGGAGATCCGCCGGGAGGACCCGGGTGCGGTGGTGATGATCGTCACGGGGTACGCCACCCTGGAGATGGCGGTGGAGGCCATGCGCCAGGGGGCGTTCGACTACATCTCCAAGCCCTTTAAGAAGGACGAGCTCCTGTTGAAGGTCCGCCGGGCCCTGGAGCACGAGCAGCTTCGGGAGGAGAACCGGAAGCTGCACGAGGAGCTGCGGGCGCGCTTCAAGTTCGAGGGCATCGTGGGCAGCTCCCCCAAGATGCAGGAGGTCATGCGGGTGGCGGCCGCGGTGGCACCCACGGACGCCACCGTGCTCATCTACGGGGAGACCGGAACGGGCAAGGAGATCCTGGCGCGGTCCATCCACGACCAGAGCCGCCGGGCGGAGGGCCCCTTCGTAGCCATCAACTGCGGGGCCATCCCGGAAACCCTCCTGGAGACGGAGCTGTTCGGCCACGAGAAGGGCGCCTTCACCAGCGCGGTGGGAAGCCGCATCGGGAAGTTCGAGGCCGCGGACGGTGGCACCATCTTCCTCGACGAGGTGGGCGACATGAGCCCCGCCATGCAGGTCAAACTCCTGCGGGTCCTCCAGGAGCGGACCTTCGAGCGGGTGGGGAGCAACAAGCCCGTCCGCGTGGACGTGCGGGTCATCGCGGCCACCAACAAGGATCTGCGCCAGATGGTCCGGGACGGGCGGTTCCGGGAGGACCTGTTCTACCGGCTCAGCGTGGTGCCCATCGAGCTTCCCCCCCTGCGGGAGCGGCAGGAGGACATCCCCCTGCTCGCGCAGCACTTCCTGGAGAAGTACCGGGCCAAGTACGGGAAGCCGGTGACGGGGTTCACACCGCAGGCGGTGCGGAAGATGCGACGGTACCCGTGGCCTGGGAACGTGCGGGAGCTGGAGTTCGCGGTGGAGCGCGCGGTCATCCTGTGCCGGACGCCGGAGATCTGGGCGGAGGATCTCTGGCTGGGCGGGGCGGGGCCCGAGGGGACGGAGGATCGGCTGCCGACCCTGGCGGAGGTGGAGCGCCAGCATATGGTGCACGTGCTGCAGCGCACGGAGTGGAACCTGGAGGAGGCGGCCCGGATCCTGGGGCTGAGCCTCGCGCAGCTCCGGCGGCGCCTGGACCAGCACGGGGTGCAGCTGCCCACCGCCGGCCGCTCCGGCGGACGGTGAGGAGCGTGGAGGTCCGTCCCGGCCTGGACATCGCCCCGCTGCCCCAGCAGCGGATGGTGCCGAAGCTCATGGCGGTGAGCGCGGTGCTGGTGCTCCCGCTCCCCCAGCTGGAGGCCCGCATCGAGGAGGAACTCCACAACAACCCGGCGCTGGAACGGGAGGAGGTGCTCTGCGCCCGGTGCGGGGCGGAGGTGACGGCAGGCGTCTGCAGCAGCTGCGGCCACGTACCCGGGGAGCCCCTGGTGGAGGACAGCCTGACCGCCCCTCGGGCGAACCCCGACGAGGACTTTGATCCCTTGAGTCACGTGGGTGCGGAGATTTCGTTGCAGGAGTTCCTGCTGCTGCAGCTGGCGGCTCAGGACCTGAAGGGTCGGCGTCGCCAGCTGGCGGAATTCCTGGTAGGCTGTGTGGACCACCGTGGGTACCTCACCTGCGACCTTCAGGAAGCCGCCTCCCGCTTCCGCCTGTCCGTGCGGGTGGCGGAGGAGGTGCTGGCGGTGGTGCAGGCGTTCGAGCCGGTGGGGGTGGCCGCCCGCACCGTGGAGGAGTGCCTGCTGCTGCAGCTGCGGGCCCTGGAGCCCAGCCCGCACAACCTCCTGGCCCAGCGGCTGATCGCCGAGGGCCTGCTGGGCGGACTGGCCCGGGGCGAGTACGCCAAGGTCGGGCAACGGCTGGGGACGTCCGCGCAGGAGGTCCGGGAGGTGCACCAGTACATCCGCAGGAACCTGTACCCGTACCCCGCGGACCGGTACGAAGCGGAGCGCCAGGGTGGCGGCCGGCTGAAACCGCAGGAGGTCCCCCGGCCGGATGCCGTCATCGTGCGCACCCCCCGGGGCTACGCGGTGGAGGTCATGGGGTCGCCTACCATGGGCCTGCGGGTGAACGAGCTGTACCGGGACCTGTACCTGCGGGCCCGCAAGTTCCCGCAGGAGTTCGCGCCGAACGCGGCACAGCACATCCACGACTATGTGACGCGGGCTAAGCTGTTCATCGAGACCGTGAAGCGCCGCAACTGGACCCTGAAGGCGATCCTGGAGGCCATCGTGGAGGTGCAGCGGGAGTTCCTGGAGTTCGGGCCCAGCCACCTCAAGCCCCTCACCATGGCCACGGTGGCGGCCCGGGTGGGGGTCAGCGAGTCCACCGTCAGCCGTGCCCTGGACGGGAAGTACGTGCTGCTACCCAACGGCCGGGTGGTGTCCTGCGAGGTGTTCTTCGACGCGTCCCTGCCCGTCAAGGAGAGGATCCGGCAGCTGGTGCAGGAGGAGGATCCGGACGCCCCCCTCACGGACCGGGAGATCGCCCAGCGGCTGCGGCGGGAGGGGATGCCCATCGCGCGGCGGACCGCGGCCAAGTACCGGGAGGAGGTGGGGATCCCGCCTTCCTCCGTCCGGCGCCTGCGCCGCGACCTCGCGGAGGGCGGGCGTGCGGCCCTGCGGGGGCTGGCCTGAGGGGGAGGGGGCGGTGCGGATCGAGGTGCAACCCACCCCCAACGTCCACGCCCTGAAGTTCACCCTGGACCGAAGGGTGACGGAGGGCCGTAGCGAGACGTATACGTCCCCGGAACAGGCCGCGGGTTCGCCCGTCGCGCAGCGGCTCCTGCGCATCCCCGGGGTCCGCAGGGTGTTCCTGCTGAACGACTTCGTCACCGTCACCCGGCAGCCCGACGCGCGCTGGGAGGACATCGTGCCCGAGGTGGAGCGGGCCCTCCGGGAGTGCCTGGGGCCGCGGGAGTAGTCCCCCGCACGGTCGGGCGTGCTACCATACCGGAGGCTTCCGAGGTGGACCCATGCGCATCACGCCCGAGGTGGTCGAACGCGTGGCGCGGCTCAGCCGTCTGGAACTCACAGAGGAGGAACGGGCCACCTTCGCCTCCCAGCTCAGCAGCATCCTGGAGTACTTCGCCCGGCTGGATCGGTTGCGCACGGAGGGGGTGGAGCCCACCTCCCACGCCATCCGGGTGACCAACGTGTTCCGGCCGGACGAAGTCACGCCCTCCCTGCCGGTGGAAGCGGTCGTGGCCATGGCGCCGCAGGCCCACGAGGGGTTCGTGGTGGTCCCGCGGGTGCTGGAGGCGGAGGAGTGAGGGAGCTGGTCGGACGTCCCTACCACGAGATCCGGCCGCGACTGGGCAAGGACCTGTCCGTGCGGGAGCTGGTGGACGCTTACCTGGAGAACATCGCGCGGCTGGACGGTCAGGTCCGAGCCTACCTGACGGTCAGCGCAGACCAGGCCCGCGCTCAGGCCCGGGAGCTGGACGACCGCCTGGCCAGGGGAGAACCCCTTCCGCCGTTGGCGGGCGTGCCGGTGGCGGTGAAGGACAACCTGTGCACGCGGGGCGTGCGGACCACCTGCGGCTCCCGCATCCTGGAGCCGTTCGTCCCTCCCTACGACGCCACCGCGGTGCAGCGCCTGCGGGAGGCGGGGGCGGTGCTGCTGGGCAAGACCAACCTGGACGAGTTCGCCATGGGGTCGTCCACGGAGAACTCTGGCTTCTTCGCCACCCGAAACCCGTGGAGGCTGGATCACGTACCCGGTGGCAGCAGCGGGGGGTCCGCCGCGGCCGTGGCCGCGGGCGAGGCCCTGGCCGCCCTGGGCTCCGACACGGGCGGCTCCATCCGTCAGCCCGCGTCCCTGTGTGGGGTGGTGGGGCTGAAACCCACGTACGGGCGGGTGTCGCGCTACGGCCTGGTGGCCTTCGCGTCGTCCCTGGACCAGATCGGGCCGTTGAGCCTGGATGTGCGGGACTGCGCTCTGGTGCTGCAGGCCATCTGCGGACGCGACCCCCACGACTCCACCTCCGTGGACCTGCCTGTGCCGGACTTCGTGGCGTCCCTGGAGGCCGGCGTGCGCGGCGTGCGGGTGGGCGTGCCGGCGGAGTTCTTTGGCGAGGGCCTGCAGCCGGAGGTGCGGCAGGCGGTGCTGGAGGCGGTGCGGGTACTGGAAGGGTTGGGGGCTCGGGTGGAGGAGGTGGCGCTGCCCACCCTGGAGTACGCCCTGCCCACCTACTACCTGATCGCGTGCGCGGAGGCCAGCAGCAACCTGGCCCGGTACGACGGGGTGGCGTACGGGTACCGCAGCCCCCGGGCTCACGACCTGTACACCCTTTACGCCCGGACCCGCGCGGAGGGCTTCGGCCCGGAGGTGAAGCGGCGCATCATGCTCGGGACCTTCGCCCTCTCGGAGGGCTACTACGAGGGCTTCTACAAAAAGGCCCAGCAGGTCCGGACCCTGGTGCGGCGCGACTTCGACCGGTGCTTCCAGACGGTGGACGTGCTGGCCACCCCCACCTCACCGGTCGCCGGCTTCCGCCTGGGTGAGCGCACCGCGGACCCCCTGCAGATGTACCTGGCGGACGTGTACACCATCCCGGTGAACCTGGCGGGCCTGCCAGGGATCTCGGTGCCCTGCGGGTTTGTGGAGGGGCTGCCCGTGGGGCTGCAGCTGGTGGGCCGGCCCTTCGAGGAGGCGACCGTGCTGCGGGTGGCGTACGCCTACGAGCAGGCCACGGAGTGGCACCGCCACCGGTGCCCGTTGCTGCGCGCGTAGCCCGGCGCAACCCTTCGGCGGTTCGGTGAGGTAGGCGCGTCGATGGACTACGAGACCGTCATCGGGCTGGAGATCCACGTGCAGCTGCTCACGCAGTCCAAGATGTTCTGCGGGTGCAGCACGCGGTTCGGAGCTCCCCCCAACACCCAGACCTGCCCGGTGTGCCTGGGCCTTCCAGGCTCTCTGCCCGTCATCAACCGGCGGGCGGTGGAGCTAGGCTTGCGGGCTGCCCTGGTGCTGAACTGCACGGTACACCCCTCCTCCCAGTTCCACCGGAAGAACTACTACTACCCCGACCTGCCCAAGAACTACCAGATCTCCCAGTACCAGTACCTGGAACACCCACCCCTGGCCACCGACGGGTACCTGGACATCGAGGTGGACGGGCAGCGTCGGCGGGTCGGCATCCGGCGGGTGCACCTGGAGGAGGACACCGGCCGGCTCGTTCACCCCGCGGAGGGCGCCGTGAGCTGGGTGGATTACAACCGCTCCGGCGTTCCCCTCATGGAGATCGTCACGTACCCAGACCTGCGGTCACCGCAGGAAGCGCGGGCGTTCCTGCTGAAGCTGCGGCAGGTGCTGCAGTACGCGGAGGTCAGCACGGGCCGCATGGAGGAGGGGACGTTGCGCTGCGACGCCAACGTCTCGCTGCGCCGGCCCGGCGAGCCCCTCGGGACCCGCACCGAGGTGAAGAACATGAACTCCATCCGCTCCGTGGAGCGCGCCCTGGCCTACGAGGTGGCGCGCCAGCGGGAGGTGCTGGAGCGTGGCGGAGCGGTGGTGCAGGAGACGCGCCACTGGGACGAGCGCCGGGGGATCACCTTCGCCTCCCGGTCCAAGGAGGAGGCGGAGGACTACCGGTACTTCCCGGAGCCCGATCTGGTGCCCGTGGAGGTGACTCCGGAGTGGCTGGAGGAGGTGCGGCGGAGCCTGCCGGAGCTGCCCGACGCACGGCGGGACCGCATCATGGCGCAGTACGGACTCGGCCGGTACGACGCCGAGCTGCTGGTCCAGACCCGCGCCACCGCGGACTTCTTTGAGGCCGCGGTGGCAGCGCACCCGAGCCCCAAATCCATCGCCAACTGGATGCTGGGGGACCTGAGCGCGTACCTGAACGAGCACAATCTCGAGATCGACCAGCTGCGGGTCACGCCCGGACAGCTGGCGGAGCTGGTGCGTCTGGTGGAGGAGGGGACCATCAGCGGCCGCATCGCCAAGGACGTCCTGGTGGAGATGCTGGAGACGGGGGACAGCCCGCGCAGCATCGTGGACCGGCGGGGGTGGGTCCAGATCGCGGACGAAGGTGCCCTGCGGGAGACCGTGGAGGCCGTGATCCGGGACCACCCGGAGCCGGTCCGGGACGTGCAGGCGGGCAAGGAGAAAGCCATCGCCTTCCTGGTGGGGCAGGTGATGCGGCGGACCCAGGGCAGGGCCAACCCGGCCCTGGTGCAGCGGCTGCTGCGGGAGCGCCTGGGGCTGCCCCCCCAGGGCTGACGGGCGCCGCAGGGAGGAGGTCCGTGAGGTGGGCGTGAGGGAGGCGCCGGGCCCGTGGCCCGGGCTGGCGAGCCAGGCGCTCCTGGCCCGGGCGCGAGCCAGCGTGGCGCGGGCGCTATCGCCGCAGCTGCCCGCGTTCGTGGACCGCGGGCAGGGGGCGATCCTGTACGACGTGGACGGCCGCGCCTACATCGACCTGGCGGGGGGCGTGGGGTGTCTGGCGGTGGGGCACGCGCACCCACGGGTGGTCCGGGCGGTCCAGGAACAGGCAGCCCGGTTCTTCCACACGGACTACGCGGTCGCGCCCTACGAGGGCTACGTGGCGGTGTGCGAGCGGCTGTGCGCTTCGGCGCCCGGGCGCTTTCCCAAAAAGGCGGCGCTGTTCAACTCCGGGGCGGAGGCGGTGGAGAACGCGGTGAAGATCGCCCGGGCGTACACCGGTCGCAGCGCGGTGGTGGCTTTCGAAGGAGCCTTCCACGGCCGCACCTACATGGCCCTGTCCCTCACCAGCCGCGTGGTGCCCTACAAGGCCAGCTTCGGCCCGTTCGCCCCGGAGGTGTACCGGGTCCCGTACCCGTACCCCTACCGCAGCCCGTTCCCCACCGACGAGGAGACGGTGGAGTTCTGCCTGCGCAAGCTGGAGGACCTGTTCACCCTGCACGTGGAGCCGGAGCGGGTGGCCGCGGTGGTGGTGGAGCCGGTCCTGGGGGAGGGAGGCGTGGTGGTCCCGCCGCCGCCGTTCCTCCCGCGGCTCCAGGAGGTGTGCCGGCG
Source organism: uncultured bacterium (assembly GCA_938028835.1). Taxonomy (GTDB): domain Bacteria; phylum Sysuimicrobiota; class Sysuimicrobiia; order Sysuimicrobiales; family Sysuimicrobiaceae; genus Tepidifontimicrobium. The sequence continues at coordinate 191,169 of CALIMJ010000008.1, forward strand.
CCACGGGATCCTCCTGGTGGTGGACGAGGTGCAGACGGGCATGGGCCGGACCGGCCGCATGTGGGCCAGCGAGCACGTGGGGGTGGAGCCGGACCTGCTGGTGGTGGGCAAGTCCCTGGCGGCGGGGCTGCCCCTTTCCGCGGTGGTGGGGAGGGGGGACGTGGTGGATGCGGTGCGGGAAGCCGGGATCGGCGGAACGTACGTGGGCAACCCCCTGAGCTGTGCCGCGGCTCTGGCGGTATTCGAGGTGTTCGAGGAGGAGGGGCTGGTGGAGCGCGCCCGCAGGCTGGGAGAGCAGATCCTGGCGGCGTTGCGGATCCTCCAGCAGGACTGCCGCGTGGTGGGCGACGTGCGCGGGCTGGGGGCCATGGTGGGCGTGGAGCTCGTCAAGGATCGCGACCGGAAAACCCCCGCGCCCGAGTCCACCGACTTCGTCCTGCGCCACGCTGCGGAACGCGGGGTCGTGGTGTTGAAGGCGGGGGTCTACCGTAACGTGATCCGCATCCTGGCCCCCCTGGTCATCGGGGAAGAGGAGCTGGGGCGGTCCCTGTCGGTCCTGGCAGACTGTATACGGGAAGCGGAGGCCCTCCCGGGGAGCTGAAAGGGGCCGCGCGCAGTCGAGCGGTGGGGATAGGGATCGCCTGTGCGGACAAGGCGAACCCCACGGCCGTCCAGCGGGGGTGACGGCCCGGGCGGGCCGCCTACAATATTTGGTAGTTCGCCGGCTTCGGGGCCCAACATGTTGGAGTTCGTCCACCTACACGTGCACACCGAGTACTCCTTGCTGGACGGGCACAGCCGGATCCGGCCGCTTGTGCAGCGGGCCGCGGAGCTGGGCATGACCGCCCTAGCCGTCACGGACCACGGGGCGCTTTACGGGGTGATCGAGTTCTACCGGGAGGCTCAGGCCGCCGGGGTGAAGCCGATCCTGGGGATGGAGGCGTACCAGGCTGCCCGCCGGTACACCGACCGGGATCCCCGGCTGGACGCGTCCAGCTACCACCTGACCCTTCTGGCCCGAAACGAGGAGGGTTACCGGAACCTCATCCGCCTGAGCACCCGGGCGCACCTGGAGGGCTTCTACTACCGGCCGCGGATCGACAAGGAGCTGCTGGCGTCCCACAGCAAGGGCCTGATCGGGCTTTCGGGCTGCCTGAACGGGGAGATCTGCCAGCGGATCCTGCGCGGGGATCCGCGCGGGGCCCGGGAGGCGGCCGCCCAGTTCCGGGACCTGTTCGAGCCCGGGCAGTTCTTCATGGAGATCCAGGACCAGGGGATGCCGGAGCAGCGGGTCCTGATCCCGGAGCTGGTCCGCATCGCCCGGGATCTGAACCTGCCCCTGGTGGCCACCAACGACGTGCACTACGTCCTGCCGGAGGACGCACCGGCCCAGGACGTCCTCATGTGCGTGCAGATGAACAAGACGGTGCACGACCCGGACCGGCCGCGCATGGGGGACGTTCCCCACTTCTACCTGAAGAGCCCCCAGGAGATGGCCGAGCGCTTCCGGGAGTTGCCGGAGGCGGTGCGGAACACCGTGGAGATCGCCCAACGGTGCGAGCTTGTCATCGAGCTGGAGCGCCCCAAGCTCCCCGACTTTCCTGTGCCGGAGGGGTTCACCGCGCAGAGCTACCTGCGGTGGCTATGCGAGCAGGGCCTGCGGAGGATCTATGGACAGGTCACCCCGGAGCTGCGGCAGCGTCTGGAGTACGAGCTTTCCGTGATCGAGCAGATGGGGTACGCCCCCTACTTCCTCATCGTCCAGGACTTCGTGAACTTTGCCCGATCCCGCGGGATCCTCACCACAGTCCGGGGGTCCGCGGCGGGGTCCCTGGTCCTCTACGCGTGCGGGGTGACGGACGTGGATCCCATCGCGTACCGCCTGCCCTTCGACCGGTTCCTCAACCCGCAGCGCCACACCCTGCCCGACATCGACGTGGACTTCATGGACACCCGCCGGGACGAGGTGATCCGGTATGTGATGGACAAGTACGGGCACGACCGGGTGGCGCAGATCATCACCTTCGGCACCATGAAGGCCCGGCAGGCGGTGCGGGACGTGGGGCGGGTGCTGGGCATGAGCTACGGCGAGGTGGACCGGATCGCCAAGCGGATCCCGCCCACCGCCACCCTGGACCAGGCTCTGGAAGCCGACCCCGAGCTACGGCGGCAGGCGGAGGAGGACGAGCGGGTCCGCCGACTGCTGGAGCTGGCCCGCAAGCTGGAGGGGGTGGCCCGCAACGCCAGCACCCACGCGGCGGGGGTCATCATCTCCCGGGACCCCCTCACCGACCACGTTCCCCTCACCCGTGGCAAGGACGACGTGATCATGACCCAGTACGACATGGACAGCGTGGCCGCCATCGGGCTGGTGAAGTTCGACTTCCTGGGCCTCACCAACCTCACCATCCTGGACTCCGCCCTGAAGATCGTGGAGCGCAAGCGGGGGCAGCGCATCGACCTCCACCGGATCCCCCTGGACGACGCCAGGACCTACGCGCTTCTGGGCCGGGGGGAAACGGTGGGCGTGTTCCAGCTGGAGTCCGCGGGCATGCGCCGCTACCTGCAGGAGCTGCGGCCCACCAGCATCCAGGACATCATGGCCATGGTGGCCCTCTACCGGCCGGGCCCCATGGCCAACATCCCCGCCTACATCCGGCGCAAGCACGGCCTGGAACCCGTCACCGTTCTCCACCCAGTCCTCGAGCCCGTGTTGCGGGAGACCTACGGGGTCATGGTGTACCAGGAGGACATCATGACCGTGGCCCAGGCCATGGCGGGCTACAGCCTGGCGGAGGCAGACGTGCTCTGCCACGCCATCCGTAAGAAGGTGCTGGACAAGCTGTTGAGCCAGCGGGAGAAGTTCGAGCGCGGGGCCACCGAACGGGGGATCCCCAAGGAGGTGGTGGACCGGGTCTTCGAGCAGTTCGAGCCCTTCGCCCGTTACGGGTTCAACCGAGCCCACGCGGCCTGCTACGGCCTGGTGGCCTACTACACCGCCTATCTCAAGGCCAACTACCCCGCGGAGTACATGACCGCGGTCCTGTGCGCGGACAGCGGCAACCTGGAGCGGATCGCTCTGGACGTGGAGGAGTGCCGCCGCATGGGGATCGCGGTCCTGCCCCCGGACGTCAACGAGTCCGAGCCGGAATTCACCGTGGTGGACGACCGCACCATCCGTTTCGGGCTGGGCACCATCAAGAACGTGGGAACCTCCGCCACCCAGGAGATCGTGCGCGCCCGGCAGCAGGGCGGCCCCTTCCGGAGCCTCGCGGACTTGTGCGCCCGCACGGACGGCCGGGTGGTGACCCGGAAGGTGGTGGAGAGCCTGATCAAGGCGGGGGCTCTGGACTCCCTGGGAGACCGGGCGGCGCTACTGGCAGGCCTGGACGACGCGCTGGAGTACGGGGCGCGCCGCCAACGCCGGGAAGCTAGCCCGCAGACGGGACTGTTCTCGGACGCTGCCGAGCTGGACGCCCCGCCGGAGCTGCCCCGGGTCCCGCCCCTGGACCCCCGGGAGATGCTGCGCATGGAACGGGAGATGCTCGGGCTGTACGTGAGCGACCATCCCGTCCGGGCCTGGGAGGCGGTGCTCCGGCACCACGTGCGGCAGCGGGTGGCGGACCTGCGGGAGCTGGAAGACCGGACTCCGGTGTCGGTGGGCGGGGTGCTGACCCACGTGCGACCCATGACCTCCAAGAAGGACGGCAGCCGCTTTGCGGTGGTCCACCTGGAGGATCTGTCGGGCGCGGTGGAGGTCGTCGTCTGGCCCAAGGCGTACGAGCGGTTCGGGGACGCCCTGTACGTGGACGCGGTGGTGGTGGTGCGGGGCCGATTGGACGCCTCCGAGGCGCGCCCTCGGGTGGTGGCGGACGAGGTGGTGCCGGTGGAGCGTCTGGGATCCGGGGGTGGGGGGAACGGGTCGTCGGGCAACGGGCTCCGGCCCTTGCACGTGCGGGTGGCCAGCTCGGAGGAACTGTTCCAGCTGGCGGACTTCCTGCAGGGGCGGTCAGGCCCCCGGGAGGCGTACGCCCACGTGGTGACCCTGCGCGGGGAGTCCGTGCACCGGCTCCGCCGGGGGGTGCCTGCGGACCGGGAGTTCGTCCGGGAGCTGGAGATGCTGCTGGGCGAAGGCGCGGTCTGGGAGGAGTAGGCTCCCCCGTCGCGGTACAATCGGCCTCGTGAGGGACTCTCCGCCCAAGCTGGTGCTGCTGGACGGGAACGGCCTCGTCTACCGGGCCTTCTACGCCCTCCCGTACTTCACCACCAGCGACGGCCGGCCCACCAACGCGGTCTACGGGTTCACCAACATGCTCCTCAAGGTACTGCAGGAGGAGCAGCCGACCCACCTGGCCGTGGCCTTCGACCGTCCCGTTCCCACCTTCCGGCACGAGGACTTCGCCGCCTACAAGGCCACCCGGCCGGTGATGCCGGACGACCTGCGGTCCCAGATGCGCTTGGTCAAGGAGGTGGTGGACGCGTTCGGGGTGGTGTCCTTCGAGGTGGAGGGGTACGAGGCCGACGACGTGATCGCCACCCTGGCCCGCCATGCCGAGGGGGCCGGTTTCCGGGTGGTGGTGGTCACCGGAGACCTGGATCTTCTGCAGGTGGCCAGCGACCGGACTACGGTGGTGGTGACCAGCCGCGGGATCAGTGAGACCACCTCGTACGACCGGGAGGCGGTGCGCCGGAGGTTCGGGCTCGAACCGGAGCAGCTGGCGGACTTCAAGGCCCTGCGGGGCGACCCCACGGACAACCTGCCAGGGGTCCCCGGGGTCGGTGACAAGACTGCCGCGGAGCTGGTCCGGCGGTTCGGGAGCGTGGAGGCCCTGCTGGACCGGCTGGACCAGGCGCCGCCGAAGCTGCAGGCCCGGCTGCGGGACCACGGCGAGCTGGTCCTGCAGAACAAGCGGCTTGCCACCGTGGTGCGGGACGTCCCGGTAGCCGTGGACTGGAAGGCGCTTGAGGTCCGACCGTACCGCCGGGACCGGGTGGTGGAGCTGTTCCGAGACCTGGAGTTCAAGAGCCTGCTGGAGCGGCTGGGCGTGGGCGAGGTGCACGAGCGGGGACGTTACGAGCGTGCCGGGCCAGAGGCGCTGGAGCGGTTCCGGTCCGCCCGGGAGGTGGCGGTGAGTCTGGACGCGACCGGCAAGCCCATGGAGGGTGCGCTTTGGGGCGTGGCCCTGTCGGATCGGCCGGGCCACGCGGTGTACGTGCCCGTGGGGGACGGGTTCCCCCAGGCGGTGGCGGCTCTCCTGGAATCCGAGCACGTCCGGAAGATCAGCCAGGACGCCAAAGCGGACCTGGTGCGCCTGCGGCGGGTAGGCCTGGTGCCCCGGGGGTTCGATTTCGATGTGGGGATCGCCTCGTACGTGCTGAACCCGGGGCGCCGGAGCCACGACCTGGCCACCGTGGCGTGGGAACAGATCGGCTGGCGCCTGGGGGAGCCGGAGGGCGACCTGCTGGATGGGCGGGAGGCCTGGGGGCGGCGCTGCGAGGAGGCGGACGCGCTGCAGCGGGTGGCCCCGCGGTTGCGCGCGGCGTTGCACGAGCGGGAGGTGGAGCGGGTGTACCGCGACATCGAGATGCCCCTCGTGCCCGTGCTGGCGGACATGGAGATGGCGGGGGTGGCGGTGGACGTCCCGTACCTGCAGGACCTCGCTCAAGAGCTGCGGGCGAGGCTGGAAGTGCTGGCCGCGGAGATCTACGGGCTGGCGGGTATGGAATTCAACCTGAGCTCCCCCAAGCAGCTGGCCTTCGTGCTGTTCGAGAAGCTGGGGCTGCCGCCCTTGAAGAGGACGAAGACGGGCTACTCCACGGACGCGGACGTCCTGGAAACCCTGGCCCTGCACCACCCAGTGGTGGCCAAGATCCTCCAACACCGGGAACTCGCCAAGCTCCTGTCCACCTACGTGGAGGTCCTGCCCCGGCTGGTGCACCCCGAGACGGGCCGCGTGCACACCACCTTCAACCAGACGGTGGCCGCCACCGGCCGGCTCAGCTCCCAGGACCCCAATCTGCAGAACATCCCCATCCGCACGGAGGAGGGGCGCCGCATCCGGCGGGCGTTCGTGGCGCCCCGGGGCCGGGTGCTGCTCAGCGCGGATTACAACCAGATCGAGCTGCGGCTGCTGGCCCACATCAGCGGGGATGCGGCCCTGCAGGAGGTGTTCCGCGCCGGACGCGACATCCACGCGGAGGTGGCCGCGGAGGTCTTCGGCCTCTCGCGGGACCAGCTCACCCCCGAGCAGCGCCGGCGGGCCAAGGCCATCAACTTCGGGATCGCCTACGGCATCAGTGGCTTCGGGCTGAGCCAGCAGATCGGCACCACCCCCGCGGAGGCCGACGCATACATCCAGCGCTACTTCGCCCGCTACCCCGGGGTGCGGGAGTACGTGCGCCGGACGGTGGAGCAGGCGCGCCGCACGGGCTACGTCTCCACCCTCCTGGGCCGGCGCCGGTACCTCACGGACCTGCACAGCCGCAACCGGGGGGTGCGGGAGGCCGCGGAGCGGGTGGCCATCAACACCCCCATCCAGGGAAGTCAGGCGGACCTCATCAAGCTCGCCATGATCCGGATCCACCAGGAGGTCCTCCCCCGCTTCCCCGGCGCCCTCATGATCCTGCAGGTGCACGACGAGCTGGTCTTCGAGCTGGACCCGGACCAGGTCCGCCCCCTGGGGTACCAGGTGGCGGAGGTCATGGCGAAGGCCCTCCCCCTGTCGGTGCCTGTCCAGGTGGAGCTCCGGGTCGGGCCGAACTGGAACGACCTGGAGCACCTGGGCACCGTTTCCTCCACAGTGGCGGCCGCGGGGGGGACGCTGGGATGACCACCTACGCTACCCTTTGTTTCCCCGTGCGCGACGGACAGGTGCTGCTGCTGCGGAAGGCGGACGGGCTGTGGGGCGGTGGGAAGTGGAACGGTCCGGGCGGCAAGCTGCTGGCGGGGGAAGACCCGGAGCAGGGTGCGGCCCGGGAGGTGCGGGAGGAGACGGGCCTGCAGGTCCACCGGCTGCGCTTTTCGGCGGTGCTGCGTTTCCGGTTCGGGACCGACGGGCCGCCCGCGTGGGTGGTGTACGTGTTCACCACGGAGGACTTCTCCGGCTCGGTGACCGCGAGCCGGGAAGGGGTGCTGCGGTGGCACCCCGTGCGGGACCTGCCCCTGGACCGCATGTGGGAGGACGACCGGTACTGGCTGCCCCAGGTCCTGGCGGGCCGGCGGGTGTGGGGCGACTTCCGCTTCGACGCGCGGGCCCACCGTCTGGAGCAGGGGCAGGTGGTCGACCTGGGAGGCAACGTGGGTGTGGCCTACCGCCTGAACGTGTCCCCGGGTGGGGTGCCCAAACACCCGGTCCCTGAGGCCTGGGTGGGCCCGGAGGGTCTGGAAGGCGACCTCCACAGCGACACTCGCCACCACGGTGGCCCGGAGCGGGCGGTGTGCGTGTTTTCCCTGGAGGTGCTGGCCCGCCTGCAGGCCGAGGGTCACCCGGTGGGTCCCGGAAGGCTGGGGGAGAACGTCACCGTGGCCGGCCTGAGGTGGGCCGCGGTCCGGCCGGGCTGCCACCTTCGGGTGGGCGAGGCCGAGCTGCAGGTCACCCGGTACACGACCCCCTGCGCCACCATCCGGCACAGCTTCCGCGACGGGGACATCGCGCGGGTGCACCCCGACCGCCACCCTGGCGAGGCCCGGGTGTACGCCAGGGTGCTGAAGACCGGCCGCGTGCGGGCGGGCGACCTGGTGGAGCTGGCGGACGGGTCTGGATGAAGCTGGTGGCCCTCACGGGGGGCATCGCCAGCGGCAAGAGCACCGTGGCCCGTATGCTGCGGGAGCTGGGCGCGGAGGTGGTGGAGGCGGACACCCTGGCCCGGGAGGTGGTGTCTGCGGGGAGTCCCGCCCTTCGGAAGATCGTGGCCGCCTTCGGACCCGAGTTCCTCCTCCCCGATGGTCAGCTCGATCGCAGGAAGCTCGCGGAGCTCGTCTTCTCCGACCCGGCCGCGCGGGCGCGGCTCAACGCCATCGTCCACCCCCGGGTGCGGGAACGGATGCTGGAGGAGGTGGAGCGGATCCGCACCCGCCGGCCCGACGCGGTGGTGGTGCTGGACGTGCCGCTGCTATACGACGTGCCGCTGCCCGAGCTGGAGTCCCTGCCCGCCATCGTGGTGTACGCCTCCCCGCAGACGCAGCTGCGGCGGTTGCGGGCGCGGGACGGGCTCAGCGAGGAGGAGGCGGAGCGGCGGCTGCGGGCGCAGCGGCCCGTGCGAGAGAAGCTGGCCCATGCCAAGTGGGTGGTGGACAACGACGGCGACCTGGACCACACCGAAGCACAGGTCCGGGAGGTGTGGGAGGCGCTGGCCCGGGACCCGTGAGCGCCTTGCCCCACCTCAGATAACCGTGTACCATGACCATGGTCATGGAAACCGTGGTGTCCAAGTCCCGCTTCAAGGCCAAGGCCCTGGAGTACTTCCGATGGGTACAGGAGACGGGCCGGCCCGTGGTGATCACGGACCGGGGCAGGCCGGTCCTGCAGGTGCAGCCGTACCGAGGGGCTGCGGAGGAAGCGTGGAGGCTGCTGCGCAACTCCGTGCTCCGCTACGACCGCCCCACGGATCCGGTGGCGCTGGAGGACTGGGAGGCAGTGGGCCCCTAGGGGTGACGCCGTGGCTCAGAATCCGCCGGGCGCCCGTCCCGTGGTCCTGGACACCCACGCGTGGGTCTGGTGGCTCGCGAGCCCCGAGCAGCTGTCGACGGCCGCTCGCAGAGCGGTGAGCCGTGCGCACAGGGCGGGCGCCCTTTTCGTCTCCTCCGTCAGCGTGTGGGAAGTTGCCATGTTGGTGCAGCGTGGGCGCTTGGAGCTGCGCCTACCCCTGCGTCAGTGGGTGGCCTACGCAGAGTCCGTCCCGAAAGTCGGCTTCGTCCCCGTGGACAACCGGGTGGCCCTGGAGGCCGTCCTCCTGCCCGGAGAACCCCCTCGGGACCCTGCAGACCGGATGATCCTCGCGACCGCGCGGACCCTGGGGGCCGTGCTGGTGACCCGGGACGCAAGGCTCCTGGCCTACCCGCACGTGCGGACCCTCTGGTAACCCGGGGGGCCTACCGCCCTCTGCGTGGAACCCGCTCCCCGGCTGCGCCTATAATCAACTGTCCCGTGGAGGGACCCAGTCGTGAGCCGATTCCAGATGGTCACCGACCTGCCGCCTCGGGGCGACCAGCCCAAGGCCATCGAGCAGCTGGTGGAAAGCATCCAGGCCGGGCACAAGTACGCTACCCTGCTGGGGGTCACGGGGTCGGGGAAGACGTACACCATGGCCCGGGTGATCGAGCGGATCCAGAAGCCCACCCTCGTCATCGCCCACAACAAGACCCTGGCGGCGCAGCTGTACAGCGAGTTCCGGCAGTTCTTCCCCCACAACGCGGTCCGCTACTTCGTTTCGTACTACGACTACTACCAGCCGGAGGCATACGTCCCCCAGACGGACCTGTACATCGCCAAGGATGCCAGCATCAACGACGAGATCGACCGCCTGCGGCACGCCAGCACCAAGGCCCTCATGGAGCGGCGGGACGTGATCGTGGTGGCCTCCGTGTCGTGCATCTACGGGTTGGGCCGACCGGAGGACTACCGAGAGGTGGTCCTGGTGCTGCGGCGGGGCGAGCGGAGGACCCGGGAGGAGATCCTCCGACGGCTGGTGGACGTGCAGTACGAGCGCAACGACGTGGACTTCACCCGGGGCCGGTTCCGGGTCCGGGGGGATGTGATCGAGATCTTCCCCAGCTACGAGGAACGCGCGGTACGGGTGGAGCTGTTCGGGGACGAGGTGGATCGCATCCTGGAGCTGGACCCCCTCACGGGGGAGGTGCTGGAGGAGAAGGACGTGGTGGCCATCTGGCCCGCCAAGCACTGGGTGACCACGGAGGACCGCCTGGAGCGGGCGCTGCGCAGCATCGAGGAGGAGCTGGTGGAGCGGGTGAGCTGGTTCCGATCCCAGGGCAAGCTCCTGGAGGCGCAGCGGCTGGAGTTCCGGACCCGGTACGACATGGAGATGCTGCGGGAGACCGGTTACTGTCCCGGCATCGAGAACTACTCCCGCCACCTGGACGGCCGCGCACCGGGGGAGCGTCCCGGGTGCCTACTGGACTACTTCCCCCGCGACTACCTGATGTTCATCGACGAGTCCCACGTGACGGTCCCGCAGATCAAGGGGATGTACGAGGGGGATCGGGCCCGCAAGAAGAACCTGGTGGACTACGGCTGGCGCCTGCCGTCCGCGTACGACAACCGGCCCCTGCGGTGGGACGAGTTCGAGCAGCTCGTCCACCAGTGCGTGTTCGTCTCCGCCACGCCCGGCCCCTTCGAGCTGGAGGTCAGCAGCCGGGTGGTGGAGCAGATCGTGCGTCCCACCGGGCTGGTGGACCCCCAGGTGGAGGTCCGGCCGGCCCGGGGGCAGGTGGACGACCTGCTGGCGGAGATCCGCGCCCAGGTGGAGCGCGGGGAGCGGACCCTGGTGACCACCCTGACCAAGCGCATGGCAGAGGACCTCACGGCCTACCTGCAGGAGATGGGCCTGAAGGTGCACTACCTGCACTCCGAGATCGACACCCTGGAGCGGGTGCAGATCCTCAAGGACCTGCGGCTGGGCACCTATGACGTGCTCGTGGGCATCAACCTCCTGCGGGAGGGCCTGGATCTGCCGGAGGTGTCTTTGGTGGCGGTGCTGGACGCGGACCGGGAGGGTTACCTGCGCTCGGAGACCGCCCTGATCCAGACCATGGGCCGGGCCGCCCGCAACGTGTCGGGGCGGGTGATCCTGTACGCGGACGAGGTCACGGAGTCCATGCGGCGGGCCATCGAGGAGACCAACCGCCGCCGACAGATCCAGCTGCGGTACAACGAGGAGCACGGGATCACGCCCCAGACGGTTCGGAAGCCCATCCGCGACCTCATCGAGCTGGAGCAGGTGGCGGAACGGAGCCCCGACTACCGCGCCCGCTCGGGGGAGGTCCTCACCGCGGAGGAGATCGTGCGGCTGGTGGAGGAGCAGGGCGCCACGGTGCCGTGGGATGTGGCCCGCCTGCTCCTGCTGGGCCCGGAGCAGCTGGAGGCGACGGTGGACCGGCTGGAGCGGGAGATGCGCCGGGCGGCGGCCAACCTGGAGTTCGAGAAGGCGGCTAAGCTCCGGGACCAGATTGCGGAGCTCAAGAAGGGCCTGGGCGAGCCCTACTTTGCGCCGGCCGGAGGCCGGCGCGCACCGCGCGGCCGGCCGGCCCGCACCCGGAGTCGCCGGTAGGGACGGGGAGGGATATCCATGCGGGTGGTGCGGGTCAACCACGTGCTCGTGACGGCGCCCCCGGGCGGGGAGGCACGGGCCCGCTGGTTCTACGGCCAGCTGCTGGGCCTGCGGGAGATCCCCAAGCCCACCGCCCTGGCCGGGCGGGGAGGGGTCTGGTTCTGGACGCCCAACTGCGAGATCCACGTGGGGGTGGAGGAGCTATCGGGAAGCCGGGCTTCGCGTCGCCACGTCTGCTTCGAGGTGGACGACCTGGAGGCGGCCCGGAGGCTGATGACCGCCCACGGGGTGCCGGTGGAGGAGGCGCCTCCCCGCCCCGGGGTCCGCCGGTTCTTCTGCTGGGATCCGTTCGGCAACCAGGTGGAGCTCATGGAGGAGGAGGACCGGCTGGTGGAGGAGTGGGAGCTGGAGGAAGTCCTGCGGGAGGAACCCGCCACGCTGGCCCCAGTACCCTAACGGTCGGGGAGGGACCATGCCGCTAGACCGCATCGTCGTCCGGGGAGCGCGGGAGCACAACCTCAAGAACGTCACGGTGGAAATCCCCCGGGACCGGCTGGTGGTGTTCACGGGGATCTCCGGCTCCGGCAAGTCCACCCTGGCTTTCGACACCATCTACGCGGAGGGCCAGCGGAAGTACGTGGAGAGCCTCTCCGCCTATGCGCGGCAGTTCCTGGGGCTGATGGAGAAGCCCGACGTGGACTCCATCGACGGGCTGTCGCCCGCGGTGTCCATCGACCAGAAAGGGGCCCCCCGCAACCCGCGGTCCACCGTGGGTACGGTGACGGAGATCTACGACTACCTGCGGCTGCTGTTCGCCCGCATCGGACAGCCCCACTGTCCGGTGTGCGACCGGCCCATCGCCCGACAGACCCCCGAGCAGATCGTGGACCGGGTCCTGGCGTTGCCGGAGGGCAGCCGGATCTACGTCCTGGGGCCCGTGGTGCGGGGCCGCAAGGGCGAATACCGCCAGCTGTTCGACGACCTGAGGCGGCAGGGCTTCGCCCGGGTCCGGGTGGACGGGGTCCTGTATGAGCTTGCGGAGTCCATCGTGCTGGACAAGAACCGCAAGCACGACATCGAGGTGGTAGTGGACCGGCTGGTCACCAAGCCGGAGGCGCGCTCCCGGCTCCACGAATCGGTGGAGACCGCCCTCAAGCTGGGCCAGGGCCTCGCGTACGTGTGGCGGGAGACCGACGCTCCGGACGGGGAGCTGCTGACCTTCTCCACCGCCTTCGCGTGTCCCGAGCACGGCACCACCCTGCCGGAGGTGGAACCCCGGATCTTCTCCTTCAACAGCCCCTACGGGGCCTGCCCCAAGTGCTCCGGCCTGGGCTACCGGCAGGAGGTGGACCCCGAACTGGTCCTGGACCCGGACAAGTCCCTGGCGGACGGCGCCGTGGTCCCGTGGGCCGCGAGCACCGCGGAGTACTACGACCAGCTCCTGCGGTCCCTGGCCCAGGCGTACGGGGTGGACTGGAAGGCCCCCCTGCGCCAGCTGCCCCGGTCCTTCGTCCGCGTGCTCCTGTACGGGTCCGACCGGCCCATCCGGCTCCGGTACCACAACCGCTACGGGATCCTGCGGTCGTACGAGACGGAGTTCGAGGGCGTGGTGCACTACCTGGAGCGCCGCTACCGGGAGACGGACTCGGAGGCGGTGAAGGACGAGATCGAGCGGTACATGAGCCTGGTGCCCTGTCCCGAGTGCCGCGGGACGCGGCTCAAGCGGGAGAGCCTGAGCGTGCGGGTGGGGGGGCGCAACATCGCGGAGGTCACCGCCCTGACGGTCCGCCAGTGCCTGGAGTTCTTCGAGAACCTGCGGCTGTCGGAGCGGGAGGAGCTGATCGCGCACCAGGTGCTCAAGGAGATCCGCAGCCGGCTCGGGTTCCTGGTGAACGTGGGGCTGGACTACCTGACCCTGGACCGTATGGCCAACACCCTGTCGGGCGGCGAGGCGCAGCGCATCCGCTTGGCCACGCAGATCGGGTCCGGCCTCATGGGGGTCCTGTACGTGCTGGACGAGCCCAGCATCGGCCTGCACCAGCGGGACAACCACCGTCTCATCGACACCCTGAAACGGCTGCGGGACCTGGGCAACACCATCATCGTGGTGGAACACGACGAGGACACCATCCGCTCCGCGGACTGGATCGTGGACATCGGCCCCGGAGCAGGGAAACACGGTGGGGAGATCGTGGTGTCCGGCACCCTGGAGGACGTGATCCGGGAGAAGCGGTCCATCACGGGGCGGTACCTGGCGGGGGAGCGTCGGATCCCCCTGCCCGCGCGGCGCCGCCCGCCGCAGGGCAAGTGGCTGGTGGTGCGGGGCGCGCGGGAGCACAACCTGAAGGGGATCGACGTGGCGTTCCCCCTGGGCCTGTTCGTGTGCGTGACAGGGGTCTCGGGCTCCGGCAAGTCCACGCTGGTGGACGAGATCCTCTACCGAGCCCTGGCCCAGAAGGTGATGGGGACCCGGGTGCGCCCGGGGGCGCACGACGCGGTGGAGGGCTGGGAGCACGTGGACAAGGTCATCGAGATCGACCAGTCCCCCATCGGCCGTACGCCCCGCAGCAACCCCGCCACCTATACGAAGACCTTCGACCTCATCCGGGAGCTGTTCGCCTCCACCCCGGAGGCCCGCATGCGGGGCTACGGGCCCGGGCGGTTCTCCTTCAACGTGCGGGGCGGGCGCTGCGAGGCCTGCGAGGGGGACGGGATTGTCCGGATCGAGATGCACTTCCTGCCGGACGTGTACGTGCCCTGCGAGGTGTGCAAGGGCAAGCGCTACAACCGGGAGACCCTGCAGGTGCTGTACCGGGGCAAGAGCATCGCGGACGTCCTGGAGATGACGGTGGACGAGGCGCTGGAGTTCTTCTCCGCCATCCCCCGCCTGCGGAGGAAGCTCCAGACGCTGCAGGACGTGGGGCTGGGCTACATCCAGCTGGGCCAGCCCGCCACCACCCTCTCCGGGGGCGAGGCCCAGCGGGTGAAGCTGGCCGCGGAGCTCTCCCGGCGCGACACCGGCCGCACCCTGTACATCCTGGACGAGCCCACCGTGGGGCTGCACTTCGCGGACGTGGAGCGGTTGCTGCAGGTGCTGCACCGGCTGGTGGACGCCGGCAACACCGTGGTGGTGATCGAGCACAACCTGGACGTGATCAAGACTGCGGACTGGGTGATCGACCTGGGGCCGGAGGGCGGTGAGCTGGGGGGCCGGGTGGTGGCGGAGGGCACGCCCGAGGAGGTGGCCGCCTGCGACCACTCCTACACCGGGCAGTTCCTGCGGAGGGTGCTGGACCCCGCAAAGGTGGAGGAGTCCCGCCGGCGGTTGGCCCGCCAGCCTGCCGGAGCCGTGGGTGCGGGCCTGGCGGGACGGTAGTCCCGTGGGGCCTCACCTAGACGACCGTCCCCTCGGGAGAGACCGCCTGTGACCCTCCCCCGCTTCCACCCCGCGGTGCTCCGCTGGTTCCGGGAGCGGTTCGCCGAGCCCACCCCCGTGCAGGAGCGAGGCTGGCGGGAGGTGGCCTCCCGCCGGGACACCCTCCTGCTGGCGCCCACCGGTTCCGGGAAGACCCTGGCCGCGTTCCTGTGGGCCCTGAACGACCTGCTATCTAGCGAACCGCTTCCCGACGAGACCCGCGTCCTGTACGTGTCGCCGCTACGGGCGCTCAGCCACGACGTGCACCGCAACCTGGAGGAACCGCTGCGGGAGATCCGGCGTCTCGCCCACACGCTGGGCTACAGCCTCCCCGAGGTACGGGTGGCAGTGCGCACGGGCGATACCCTGCCCCGGGAGCGGGAGCGCATGAAGCGGACCCCACCGCACGTCCTCATCACGACCCCGGAGTCCCTCTACCTGCTCCTCACCGCGGCGCGTACCCGGGCCCTCCTGCGGACCGTCCGGACGGTGATCGTGGACGAGCTGCACGCCCTGGCCCAGGACAAACGCGGGGCACACCTCAGCCTCAGCCTGGAGCGGCTCGAGCGGGTAGCGGACCGCAGACCGCAGCGCGTGGGGCTCAGCGCCACCGCGCGCCCCGTGGAGGCACTGGCGGGCCTCCTGGTGGGGACCGAGCGGGCGTCCGGCGACTCGCCGGACTGCGCGGTGGTGGACGAGGGCTGGCGACGGGACTGGGACCTGTCCGTGTGGGTCCCCGAGCAGGTCCTGGGGCCGGTGGCCACCCACGAGATCTGGGCGGAGGTCTACGACCGCATCGCGGAGCTGGCGCGCCGGCACCGTACCACCCTGGTGTTCGTGAGCACCCGACGCCTGGCGGAGCGTGTGGCGCACCGGCTGACCCTGCGGCTGGGAGAAGGACGGGTGGCCACCCACCACGGGAGCCTGGCGCGGCCCCTGCGGCACGAGACCGAGCAGCGGCTAAAGCTCGGAGAGCTTTCCGTGGTGGTGGCCACCGCGTCGCTGGAGCTCGGCATCGACATTGGGTCTGTGGACCTGGTCTGCCACGTGGGCGCCCCGCGCGCCATCGGGACCCTCCTGCAGCGGGTGGGCAGGTCCGGCCACGGGCTGGATCGCACGCCCAAGGGCGTGCTGTTCCCCCTGACCCGGGATGAGCTGGTGCAGTGTGCGGCGGCCATCGGCGCGGTGCGGGCGGGCCAGCTGGACCGGGTGCGCCTGCCCCGCAAGCCCCTGGATGTTTTGGCCCAGCAGCTGGCCGCGGAGGCCGCCGCCCAGCCCTCTTCCGCAGACGACCTCTGGCGCATGGCCCGGCGCGCCTACCCCTACCGGGGGCTCTCGCGGGGGGAGTTCGACCTGGTGCTGCAGATGCTGGCAGACGGGGTGGCGCCCTCCTGGGGCCGGGCAGGAGCCCTACTGCACTGGGACCGGACCACCGGCGCGGTGCGGGCCCGTCGCGGGACCCGGACCCTGGCCCTCACCTCCGGCGGGACCATCCCGGAGACCTTCGAGTACGACGTGGTGGCGGAGCCGGACGAAAAACTGGTGGGCCGGGTGAACGAAGACTTCGCGGTGGAGTCTCAGGCGGGCGATGTCTTCCTGCTGGGGAACACCAGCTGGCGGGTCCGGCGCGTGGAGTCCGCGGGCCGGGTGAGGGTGGAAAACGCCCACGGCGCTAGCCCCACCGTCCCCTTCTGGCTCGGGGAGGCACCCTCCCGCACCACGGAGCTGTCCCAGGCCGTGAGCGAGCTGCGGGAGGAGGTGGCCCGGCGCGCCGCAGACCCCGAGGCCGCGGTGGCCTACCTCATGGAGCACGGGGGTCTGGACCGGCCCGGGGCCGAGCAGCTGGTGGACTACGTGCGGCAGACCCTGGCCGTGCTGGGCTGCGTGCCCACGCAACGCTGTGTGGTGGCGGAACGGTTCTTCGACGAGGCCGGCGGCATGCAGCTGGTCTTGCACGCCCCTTTCGGGGCCCGCGTCAACCGGGCCTGGGGGTTGGCGCTGCGCAAGCGCTTCTGCCTGACCTTCGACTTCGAGCTGCAGGCCGCGGCTACCGACGACGGCATCGTGCTGTCTCTGGGCGAGCAGCACAGCTTCCCTCTGGAGGCCATCTTCGGCTTCGTTCGCCCCCACACGGTGCGCAAGGACCTCCTGCAGGCCATCCTGCAGTCACCCCTGTTTACCACCCGCTGGCGCCAGAACGCGGGCCGGGCCCTGGCGGTCCCGCGACGGTGGGGCGGCCGTCGCGTACCGCCCCAGGTCCAGCGCATGCGGGCGGAGGACCTGCTGGCCGCGGTGTTCCCGGAGCAGGTGGGCTGCCAGGACAACCGCACGGGGCCCCTCACCCCACCGGATCACCCGTTGGTGAACCAGACCCTCGCGGACTGCCTGGAGGACGCCCTGGACGTGGAAGGCCTGGCGGCAGTGGTAGAGGCCTTGGAGCGGGGCGAGATCCGGACCGTGGCGGTGGACACCCCGCAGCCGTCGCCCATGTCCCACGAGATCCTGAGCGCGAACCCGTACGCGTTCCTGGACGATGCGCCCCTGGAGGAGCGGCGCGCAAGGGCGGTGAGCCTGCGCCGGGTGGACCCGGAGCTGGCTGCGGGCCCAGGAGCTCTGGATCCAGACGCCATCGAGGAGGTGCGGGCTCAGGCGCGTCCCGACGTCCGGGACGCCGACGAGCTGCACGACCTGCTGCAGACGGTGACGTTGCTGCCGCGTGCGGAAGCGCAGCCGTGGGAGCGCTTCGCCGTGGAGCTGGTGCAGGCCGGGCGTGCGGTGCGGGTGGAGGCCGAGGGCCTTGCTGGCTACGCCGCTTGGGAGCGGGCCGCCGCGGTGCGGGCCATCTGGCCCGGCGCGCGATTCGTCCCAGACCCGGGGGAGGACGTGAGGGTAACCCGGGACGCGGCGGTGCAGGACCTGGTGCACGGCTGGATGCTGCACGGCGGGCCCGTCACCGCGTCGGAGCTGGCGTGCCGGCTCCACGTTCCCACGGAGGACGTCCGCGGGGCCCTGACGGCCCTGGAAGGGCGCGGGATCGCCCTGCGGGGCCGGTTCACTCCCGGCACACAAGAAGAGGAGTGGTGCGAGCGGCGGCTGCTGGCGCGGATCCACCGGCTCACGGTGGCGCGGCTCCGACGGGAGATCGAACCCGCGAGCCCGGCGGACTTCCTGCGGTTTCTGCTCCGGTGGCAGCACGTGCACCCGGGGACCCAGCTGCACGGGCGGGCGGGGCTGTTGGAGGTGCTCCGGCAGCTCCAGGGCTTTGAGCTTCCGGCCTCCGCGTGGGAGGAATGGGTCCTGCCCGTCCGCGTGGCCGGGTACAGCGCCGCGGAGCTGGACCACCTGTGCCTTGCTGGGCTGGTGGCGTGGGGGAGGATCGCACCGGGAAGATCAGACGCCGCCGACCCGATAGCTCGGCGGGCGCGCCTAGCGCGCCACACCCCCATCGCCTTCCTCCTCCGGGAGGACCTGGCCGTCTACCTGCCCGCCAAGCCCCCAGCGGTGAAGCTGTCGGCCCTGGCGGAGGAGGTGGACGGGTGGCTGCGGTCGCGGGGGGCATCTTTCCTTCCGGAAGTGGCGCGGGCGCTGCGCAGGCTGCCCTCGGAGGTGGAGGAGGCGCTCTGGGAGCTGGTGGCGGCAGGCCGTGTCACGGGTGACGGGATGGGCGGGTTGCGCGCCCTGCTCCAACGCGGCCGACGCGGAGCCCGCCGGCGACTGCGTTTGCTGGGCGCTCAGCTGCCCCCGCCCACGGGTCGGTGGGCGCCGTGGGGCGAAGCCCCTGCCCTCGGGGAGGCTGAGCGGATGGAGCGGGTCGCGGACCAGCTCCTGCGCCGCTACGGCGTGGTGTTCCGCGAGGTCCTGGCCAGGGAGCGAGCTGCCCCGCCGTGGCGGGAGGTGGTCCGGGTGTACCGGCGTTGGGAGGCGCAGGGCCGGATCCGGGGCGGCCGTTTTGTCTCAGGCTTTGCGGGCGAGCAGTTTGCGCTGCCGGAGGCGGTGGAGGGCCTGCGGGCGGTCCGCAGATCCGCGGCCGCAGGGGAGGTGGTGGTGCTGTCCGCGGCCGACCCGCTGAACCTTGCGGGGATCCTCGTGCCGGGCGACCGGCTCCCGCCGTTTTCCGGCCTGGGGATGGTGGTGCGCGACGGCCGCGTGGCAGAGGTCGGGCCACCGGGCGCGCTGCTACGCCAGCTGAGCTGGCCCGGCCGAGCGTGAACCGAGCTCGGAAAGGGGATCGACCGCGGCGGGCCCCTCGCTAACGCGCCGAGCTACGCAGGAAGTCGCCGATGCGGGCCGCCGCCTCCTCCAAGCGCTCGGGGGGCTGCACCAGGGCGATCCGCACGTAGCCCCTCCCGCCCGGGCCGAAGCCCTGGCCAGGGGACAGCGCCACCCCCGTTCTGCGGCACAGCTCCACCGCGAACGCCACGTCGTCCACTTCGCCGGGGACCCGCGCCCACAGGTACAGGGTGGCCCGAGGCAGGGGAACCTCCCAGCCTGCCTCCTGCAGCGCCCGGACCAGCACGTCCCGACGCTCCCGGAACACCGCCACCTGCTCCCGTACCCACGCTTCCGGCTGTTGGAGGGCGGTGATCCCCATGCGGAGGATCCCCTGATACTGGTTGAAGTCCAGGGCGGACTTCACTGTTTCCAGCGCCGCGATGGCCTCGGAGTTCCCCACGGCGAACGCCAGCCGGAAGCCACCCATGTGGTAGGACTTGGACAGGGTGAAGAACTCCACGCACCGATCCCGGGCGCCCGGCAGCGCCAGCGGCGAGGGCGCCGGCCCGTCGAACACCATGTCCACGTAGGGATTGTCGTGCACCAGGAACACGTCGTGGCGGCGGCAGAACTCCAGGGCGCGGGCGAAGAAGCCGAGGTCGGCCACCGCGGCGGTGGGGTTGTTCGGGTAGTTCAGGATCAGCACCCGCGCCCGTCGGGCCACCTCCTCGGGGATGGCGTCCAGGTCCGGGAGCAGGTCCTCGCGGAGGGGGACGGGGAACACCTCCAGCCCCGCCAGCGCCGCCATCCCCCAGTAGGGCGGGTAGGCCACCTCCGGGATCAGGACCAGGTCGCCGGGGTCGGTGAGGGCCAGCAGCAGGTGGCCGATCCCCTCCTGGCTGCCCACCAGGCTCAGCATCTCCGTGTCGGGGTCAAAGGTGACCCCGTACCGGTGCTCGTACCAGCCCGACGCCGCCTCCAGGAAGGGCCGCGTGGCGGAGCGCAACGTGTACTGGTGGGTGGCCCGGTCCAGCAGGGCTTCCGCCAGGGTCTGCAGGGCCGGGCCCGGGGGAGACAGGTCGCTGGAGCCCAGCGACAGGTCGATGATCCCCAGCCCCGAAGCGCGCGCCTCCTGCTTGGCCCGATCCATGAGGAGGAACACCGACTGCGGGATGGCGCGGGCGCGGCGCGAAGTCCAGGACATGGAAGACCTCCGTTCCGTGTGAAGGACGCTTTGGGTCTTAGTGTACCCGTCTGGGGCAACCGTGTCTGCTCCCGCCGCCTTCGGGTGGGTGGTCTAGAATGGGGACGATGGAGCGCGCGGCGAACCTGGAGGAGAAACTGCGGGCTCTGCCCCACCGGCCGGGCGTGTACCTGCTGAGGGACCGGTCGGGCAGGGTGATCTATGTGGGGAAGGCCTCCAGCTTGCGCAACCGGGTGCGCAGCTACTTCCAGGACCCCGCCTCGGTGGGCTCCCCGCGGGTGCGACACCTGATGACCAAGGTGTTCGACTTCGACGTGGTGGCGTGCGCCAACGAGGTGGAGGCCCTCATCCTGGAGACCAACCTGATCCAGCAGCACCGACCCAAGTACAACGTGCGGATGGCCGACGACAAGGCCTACCCGTACGTGAAGATCACCCACGAGCCCTACCCGAGGATCGTCATGACCCGGCGGCTGAGCCGGGACGGCGCCCACTACTTCGGGCCCTACCCGTACCACGAGCCCAAGCTGGTGGGCCGGACCATCCGGACCATCCGGAAGCTGTTCAAGCTCCGGAGCTGTGAGGTGGACGTGGAGCACAAGCTGCCGCGGCCGTGCCTGGACTACGCCATCGGGCAGTGCACCGCGCCGTGCGTGGCGTGGGGCCCCTCCCGGGAGCAGTACGCGGAGCAGGTGCGCCAGGCCGTCCTGTTCCTGCAGGGCAAGCAGGAGGCGCTGGTGGACCAGCTCCGCCGGGAGATGGAGGAGGCGGCCAGCCGGTTGGAGTTCGAGCGGGCCGCAGCCCTGCGGGACCAGATCCAGGCCGTCCAGGCCATCGCGGAGCGGCAGCGCACCGCGGGGGCGAGCCAGGACGATCGCGACGTGGTGGCCGTTCACGTGGACGGCGACGACGCCTGCGCGCAGGTGTTCTTCGTCCGCGCGGGGCGGCTGTCGGGACAGGAGCACTTCTTCCTCACGGGCGCCCAGGCGCACCCTACCGCGGAGGTGCTGCGGACCTTCCTGGAGCAGTACTACGAGCACGCGCCTGCCGTCCCCCCGGAGGTGGTGATCCCGGAGCCGGTGGAAGGGCAGGAGGTCATCGCGCGGTGGCTGTCCGAGCGGCGGGGCTCTGCGGTTCGGGTGGTGGTGGCCAAGCGGGGGGACCGGCGGCGGCTGGTGGAGATGGCCCGGGACAACGCGCGGCTGCACCTGGAGCAGGAGCGGGTGCGCCTGGCCGGCCGTGAGGGGGCGTCGGTGCGGGCCCTGCAGCAGGTCCTGGGGCTGGAGGAGCCCCCCTTCCGCATCGAAGGCTACGACGTCAGCAACCTGCAGCACGGGGAGGCGGTAGCCTCCCTGGTCACCTTCGAGGGCGGCCGGCCCCGCCGGGATGGGTACCGGCGGTTCCGCATCAAGTTCACGCCAGGGCCCAACGACTACGCCATGCTGCAGGAGGCGCTGCGGCGTCGCTTCCAGAACGCCCGGGAGGAGCAGGAGAAACTGGACCGGGACGAACCGGTGAGGCCCAGGTGGTCCGTGCTGCCCGACCTGATCCTCATCGACGGCGGCAAGGGCCAGCTGTCCGCGGCCCTGGAGGTGCTGTTCGAGTACAACGTGCGGGTGCCGGTGGTGGCCCTGGCGAAGCGAGAGGAGCTGGTGTTCCAGCCCGGACGTGAGGAGCCCCTGCGCCTGCCGCGGGACTCCGCGGCACTACAGCTGCTGCAGCGGGTCCGGGACGAGGCCCACCGGTTCGCCCACGCGTACCACGAGCAGCTCCGGGGACGGCGGGTGGTCTACTCGGTGCTGGACGAGGTGCCGGGCATCGGTGAGAAGCGCAAGCGGGAGCTGATCCGGCACTTCGGGTCCGTCCGCCGCCTCCGGGAGGCCACCGAGGACGAGGTGGCGGCGGTGGTGGGCCGGTCAGCTGCGCGACGGGTGCTGGAGTACCTGCGGACGCACGAGCTGCCCCACTACCGGCAGGAGGCGGTGCGCTGAGCGGGCGGCCACCTCGCCCCGTTCTGTCAGGTGGTGTAGGTGCGGGCGGTGTGCTGGCTCGGTGGCCGCCCGGGGCCGCCCGGTGCCCGGCTCGGCCAAGGGGTGGGCGAGACTCGTGCCCCTGGTCCCGTGAAACCGTCCCCGACCCAGACCGCCCTGGTCACGTACCTGAACCCGGCCACCGCGGTGTTCTGGGCTGGCTGGTGCTGGGAGAGCCCGTCACGGGCCGGACCCTGGCAGGCCTCGTCCTCATCGTGGGGGGGGGAATCGCGGGGTGAACCCGCGCCTCACAGCAGCAGGTAGCGCCGCCGCACCTCGTGGTTCGCCTGCAGCTCCTCCACGGTCCCCTCGAACCGGATGCGACCGTCGTCGATGACGTAGCCTCGGTCCGCGAGCCGCAACGCTGCCCCCACGTTTTGTTCCGCCAGCAGCACGGTGAGACCGGTGGCTTTGAGCTGGCGGATGCGGTCCTCCAGGACCCGGACCAGCCGCGGCGCGAGCCCCTCCATGGGCTCGTCCAGCAGGAGGAGGTCCGGGTTGCCCACCAGCGCACGCGCGATGGCCAGCATTTTCTGCTCCCCCCCCGAGAGGTGGCTGCCCCGGTGGTGCCGCTTCTCTCGCAGGACCGGGAACAGCTCGAAGACGCGGTCGAACGTCCAGTAGCCCTGCCCGCGGACGGCCACCTCCAGGTTCTCCCACACCGTCAGGTCGGGGAAGATGCGCCGGTCGTCGGGCACGTACCCCACGCCCAATCGGGCCACCGCGTGGGGCGCCAGCCCCACCACGTCCCGGTCCCGGTAGCGGACGATGCCGCGCCGGGGCGGCACCAGCCCCACCAGGCTTTTCAGGGTGGTGCTCTTGCCCGCGCCGTTGCGGCCCAGCAGGAAGACCGCCTCGCCCTCCCGGACCTGCAACGACACGTCGAACAGCACGTGGCTCAGGCCGTAGTAGGTGTGCAGCCCCTCCACCTGCAGCAAGGGTCTGCCAGCGCCGCCCGCGGCTTGGGCGCGCACCGCCGGGGCCTCCACCTCCTCCCCACCCAGGTAGGCCCGCTGCACCTCCGGGTCGGCCCGCACCTGCTCCGGGGACCCGGAAGCGATGGTGCGTCCCTGGTGCATGACCACCACCCGGTGCGCGGTGGAGAACACCACCTCCATGTCGTGCTCGCAGAACAGCACGGAGAGGCCGTGTTCCCGGTTCAGGCGGGCGATGAGCTGCAGGGTGGAGGCCGTCTCCTCAGGGGACATCCCCGCGGTGGGCTCGTCCAGGACCAACAGCCGCGGCCGGCTGGCCAGGGCCAGGGCGATCTCCAGGATGCGCTGGTCTCCGTGGGACAGGGTACCCGCCAGCCGGTGCGCCTGGCCGCGCAGGCCCGTCACCTCCAGGATTTCCCACGCCTGTTGCACCGCGAAGCGACTCGCGGGCCGGAACAGCTCGAAGCCCTTGCGGGCGTGGGCCAGGCAGGCCGCGTGCACGTTGTCGAACACCGTCAGCCGTGGGAACACGTTGGCGATCTGGAAGGTCCGGCCCACACCCGCGCGGCACCGGCGGTGGGCGGGCCAGCGGGTCACGTCTACCCCGCCGAACAGCACGCGGCCCCGGTCCGGCAGCAGGACCCCCGTGACGAGGTTGAAGAGGGTGGTCTTGCCCGCCCCGTTGGGGCCGATGACCGCCACCACCTCGCCCGCCTGCACGGACAGGGAGGCCCCGCGGACGGCCGGGAAGCCGCTGAAGGAGCGGTGCAGGTCCTCCACGCGGAGCAGTTCAGCCACGGACGTCCCCCGCGGTGGCCGGCCGGGCGGAGGGGGCGCGGTGCGCGTTCCACCGTTGCTGCAGGTGGCCCATGATCCCCTCCGGGAGGAAGAAGATGAGGAGGATCAGCAGCACGCCCAGCACGAGCGTCCAGTACTCGGTGTAACGTCCCGCCAGGGTCCGTAGGCCCACCACCACCGCCGCGCCCACCAGGGGGCCGGAGAAGGTGAACCACCCTCCCAGCAGGCACATCACCAGGATCTCCAGGGACAGGACCCAGAACAGCATGCTGGGGAACACGGACCGCTCCAGGGCCACGTACAGCACGCCCGCCACCCCGGCGAAGAAGGCCGCCAGCACGATGGCGGCCAGCTGGTGGGCCCGCACGTCCACGCCCATCACCTCGGAACGCTGCGGGTTGTCGCGGATGGCCTGCAGGGTGAGCCCGAAGGGCGACCGCACCACCGCCCAGAGGGCGGCCAGGGAGGCGACCACCGCTCCGGCCACCAGGGCGTACGCGCCCGGGAGGGTCTGCAGGACGGGCGGCAGGGGGATTCCGTGGATCCCGTTGTCCCCGCCCGTAACCGGGTACCACCGCAGGGCCACGATCCACACGAAGGAACCCAGCGACAGCTGCAGCATGCCGAAGTACAGCCGCGATAGCCGCACGCAGAAGAAGCCGATCACCAGCCCCGCCAGCCCTGCCGCCAGCGGGCCCACAAGGAAGGCCAGCCACGCAGGCCAGCCCAGCCGGGTGATCCCCACCGCGGCGGTGTACGCGCCGATGCCGTAGAACACCCCGTGGTGGAACTGGTACAGCCCCCCGTAGCCCAGCACCAGGTTCAGGCTGGTGGCCAGAAGCCCTGTGACCAGCACCAGGGCCAGCAGGTACACGAAGAAGGGCGGCAGGACCGCGGGAGCCGCCGCCAGCGCGGCCAGCGCCAGCCCCAGGAGGACCCGGCCGCTCACCACGCAGACCGCAGCAGGCCGGTGGGCCGCACCAGCAGCACCGCCGCGGTGACCGCGTACGGGAACGCCACGGCGAACTGCGGCCAGACCAGCAGGCCCACGGACTGGGTGATCCCGAACAGCAAGGAGCCCGCGAGGGCGCCCCAGAGGTTGCCCAGGCCGCCCACGATCACGATGAGGAAGCTGTCGATGAGCAGGCTGTGGTCCATCCCCAGGGTGATGCTGGTGGTGGGCGCCACAAGAGCTCCCCCCAGGCCGGCCAGGAAGCAGCCGAGGGCGAAGGCCATCCCGAACACCCGGCTCACGTCCACGCCCAGGACCGCCACCATGTCCCGGTCCGTGGCGGCAGCTCTGGCGATCCTGCCTGCCCGGGTGCGGTGGGTAAACAGCCACAGGCCCACACCCACCAGCGGCCCGGCAACGAGCAGCACCAGGTTGAACTTGGGCAGGGCGACGCCCAGCAGGGTCACCGCACCCTGCAGGGACGGCGGCGGCACCAGGGACCGGTAGGTGGGCCCCCACAGCAGCTTCACCAGGTCGTTGAGCACCAGCATGACCCCGAAGGTGAACAGGATCAGCATGAGGTGCTCGCGGTAGTACAGCCGCGACAGCAGGAGCCGCTCCAGGACCAGGCCCACGGCCGCGGTAACCAGGGGGGCGGCGGCCAGGGCCAGCCACAGGCCCGCGGGGTGGGGGCCCACCGCCTCCGCCACCGTCCACGCCACGAAGGCCCCCAGCATGTACAGGGACCCGTGGAACACGTTGGGAACCCGGAGGACACCCAGGATCAGGGTGAGCCCCGCCGAGACGATGAACAGGATCATCGCCCGGCTCAGGCCCACCACCAGCTGACCCAGAACCGCGGCGGCGTCCACGGAGTTACTGCGCCCGCTCCCGCTCCCGACGGATGTCCTCGCACGTCGGCATCACGTCCCGGCCCGGCAGGATGGTGGGATCTCCCGCCACCAGGTGCGGGAACCGCGGGTCCCTGCGGGTGACCCCGAAGATGATGGGCAGCACCGCCTGGTGGTCGCATCCGCGCATCTCCACCTCGCCCATGGGTGTGGGGATCCGCAGACCCTCCAGCGCCTCCACGAAGCGGTCCCGGTCCAGGGACCGCGCCTTCCGGTAGGCCTCCGCGACGAAGTAGCCCGTGATGTAGCCGTGGAAGGCCGGGAATCCCGGCGGGGAGCCGTACGCCGCCTGGAAGTCCTGCACGAACTTCCGGTTGGCGGGGGTCTCCGGGTAGTAGTACAGGTAGTCGGTGGTCCCGAACACCCCCTCCGGCGCCGCGGCGCCCAGGGGCCGCAGCACCGTCACGTCGATGGCGGTGTGGATGGCGGAAGGGATCCGCTGGGCGAAGCCGATGACCTGCATGGTCCGCATCACGTTGGCCATGCCAGCCCCGCCCGTCCCGAAGAACACCGCCTGAGGCCGCGCCTGCAGGATCTGGGTGAGGTAGGGCACCAGGTCCGGTTCACCGGTCCGCCACCACGTCTGCCCCACCAGGGCCGACTCGGGCTTGGCGCGCTTCATGAACCGCCAGAAGGAGTTGGTGATGGCGTGTCCGTACTCGTAGTCCTCCGCCGCCAGCCAGAACCGCGCGTACCCGCGTCGGGCCATGGCTTCGGCCAGCGCCTTCCCGGCCATGGCCGTGTTCTCCCCCGTGCTGAACACGTACCGGTGGCCTTTGGCGCCCGTGATTTTCTCGCTCTTGGAGATCCACACGATGAAGGGGACCCGCTGCTCCCGGGCGAAGGCGGAGATGGCCAGGGCCGTGGCGCTGTTGATGGTGCCCACCAGGACGTCCACCCGCTCCTGCAGCACCAGCTCCCGGGCCATGCTGAGGCCGATCTCCGGGCTGAACTTCTCGTCCCGGGTCACGAACTCGATGCGTGCCCCGTGCACCCCGTCCCGGTTGATCTCCTGGAGGGCCAGCTTGAACCCGTTGAGGGCGTCGTTCCCGAACACCGCGGGCGGGCCGCTGTAGGTGTCCACCACGCCCACCTTGATGTTGCGGTCGAACCGGAACGCGGGGGCCGCCGCAGCACCCACCGCCGACGCCGCGGCCAGGGCTCCCACCAGCAGCAGGACCGACCACCTGCGACCGACCATCGCTCGCTCCCCCCCGACAGCGTTTTTCATGCTCCTGTGTATTTCTTTGAGATGGCCGGACACCCCTGCCGGGACTCACCCGGCCGCAGCCAGCACCTGGCGCAGGGCGCCCTCGAACCGGCTGAGCTCCTCGGGGGTGCCCACCGAAACCCGCAGCCACGTGGTCCCGATCGGCCCCGGCCGCACCAGCACCCCTCGCCGCAGGAGTTCTGCGGCGACCTGCTCCGCCGGGCGGCCCACGTCCAGCCACACGAAATTGGCCACGCTCGGGTAGCTAGGCAGGCCGAGCTGTCCGGCCAGCTGCTGCAGGCGTCGCCGGCCCTCCGCCACCACCTGCAGGGTGCGGCCGACGTGGGCTTCGTCTGCCAGCGCGGCCAGGGCCGCGACCTGCGCTGGCGCGCACACCGGGAACGGCACCCGCGCCCGCCCCACGGCTTCCACCACCTCCGGGGGCGCCACCAGGTAGCCGACCCGCAGGCCCGCCAGCCCATACACCTTGGAGAAGCTGCGCAGCACGGCCACCCGTCGGCCTTCGCGGACCCACCGCACGCTGTCCGGGTAGTCCGGTGCCGCAGCCCGGGCGAACTCCGCGTACGCCTCGTCCAGCACCACCAGGGCGTCCTCCGGCACTTGGCCCAGGAACGCCACGAGCTCGGCCTCCGACACGTAGGTCCCGGTGGGGTTGTTGGGATTGCACACCACCACCAGGCTCGCGCGTCTGGCTGCCTCGGCCATCCGGGCCAGGTCGTGGCGGCCGTCACCGTCCAGGGGGACCGGGACCTCCACCGCCTCCTGCAGCCGTGCGACGATCCGGTACATGGGGAAGGTGGGCCAGGCGTACACAACGGTGCGGCCGGGCTCGAGGTACGCCTCCGCCAGGAGCTTCAGCAGCCCGCTGCTACCAGCCCCAACGGCCAGGCACTCGGTGGGAACCCCGAGCCTTGCGGCCAGCGCCTCGCGCAGGTCCGCACAATGATCGTCGGGGTAGCGGGCCCACTGCGAGCTCGCGCGGGCCAGCGCCTCCAGGGCCAGGGGAGAGGGACCCAAAGGGTTCTCGTTGGACGCTAGGTGCGCCAGAGGGGCTAAGCCTTCCCCACGGGCCAGGGGACGGTTCCCCGGCACGTACGCGGGGACGTCTCTGAGGGTGGCCCTCGCGTGGGGATCCATGGCGCCCTCCGGGAGAAACGGTTCGCCCTGGTCCGGCCGCTTCCTGCGTGGG
>CALIMJ010000009.1 GCA_938028835.1 uncultured bacterium
TGCTCCGGGAGCTGCTGCCCGAGGTGGCGGCTTGTGTGGGGGTCCCACAGCCTGAGGAGTACCACCCCGAGGGGGACGTGTTCGAGCACACGGTGCGGGTGCTGGAGGCGCTGCGGGAGCCCACAGTAACACTTGCGTTTGCCGCCCTCCTGCACGATGTGGGCAAGCCGGCTACCTACGAGGTCCGGGACCGGATCCGGTTCCCCCGGCACGACGAGGTGGGGGCGCAGATCGCGGAGCAGGTGATGTGCAGGCTCCGGGCCAGCAACGAACAGGTGGAGCGGGTCACTGCACTGGTGCGCGGCCACATGAGGGTCAAGGACTTCCCGCACATGCGGGAAGCTAGGCGCCGCCGCCTGGCCGCTTCAGACGAGTTCCCGGAGCTGGTAGAGCTGCTGCGGGCCGACTGTCTGGCCTCCCACGGGGACCTCACCGTGTACGAGTGGATCCAGGCCTGGCTGCGGGAGCGCTCCCGCGAGATGCTCCGTCCCCAGAGGCTGGTGACGGGCCACGACCTGATCGCCATGGGGCTGCGCCCCGGCCCGGTTTTCCGGGACATCCTGGAGGCGGTGTACAACGCTCAGCTGGAGGGCCAGGTCCAGACCCGCGAGCAGGCCCTGGCGCTGGCCGCGCGGGAGGTGCGGCGCCGGACAGCCGGAGGAGATGCCCCCGCCGGGGTCGAACCCCACGGTTGATGTCCAAAGTCATCGCCCTCGTGAACCAGAAGGGCGGCTGCGGGAAGACCACCACCGCGGTGAACCTGGCCGCCTGCCTGGCGGCGCTGGGGCACGAGGTGCTCCTGGTGGACCTGGACCCGCAGGCCAACGCCACCGTGAGCCTGGGCCTGGACCCGGCGGAGCTGGACACCACTCTGTACCACGTCCTGGTGGACGCTCCCGCGGACGGGGGTGCGGTGCGGCTCGAGGACATCCTGCGGCCCAGCAGCGTGGACCGCCTCGTGGTGGCGCCTTCCTCCATCGACCTGGCGGGCGCGGAGCTGGAGCTGGTGGCCCGCATGGGCCGGGAGCACGCCCTGCGCCGCAAGCTGCAGCCCGTGCGGGACCGCTACGACTTCGTGCTGGTGGACACCCCGCCGTCCTTAGGGCTGCTGACCCTGAACGCCCTGGTGGCCTGTGACCAGGTCATCATCCCCATCCAGACCCACTACTACGCCCTGCTGGGGATGCGTCAGCTCATGCGGACCCTGCAGATGGTGCGGGACGAAGTGGGCCACGCGGTGGAGATCCTGGGCGTGGTGGCCACCATGTACGACGCCCGCAACAACGTCAGCCGGGAGATCGTGCGGGGGATCTACGAGTTCTTCGGGGACCGGGTGTTCAACACCACCATCCACTTCAGCATCAAGCTCGTGGAGTCCGCCATGGTGGGGGTCCCCATCTTCCTGCACCAGCCCCAATCGAGGGGCGCGCAGGAGTACATGGCGCTCGCGAAAGAGGTGATCGCCCGTGAGCAGGTCGCGGGAAGAGCTGCGGCGCGGAATTAGGGCGCTGATCCAGGACACCCGCCAGCGGATGGAGGAGCTGGAGTCGGGGACGGCCGCGCCGGCGGCCCGGCCCCTGCTGCCGCGGCCCGAGGACCTGCAGCCCCCGCAGCCGGCGGAACCGGAAGCGGAGGAGCCCCGGCGCGCCACGGTCAGGTACCTACGGCCCGAGGCGGAGCCGCAGGAGGGGCCCCGCTGGTCGGAGCTCGCCCAGTACGACCCGCGGAAGGGCGTGTGCCAGGCGTACTTCGTCAACCGCCGGTGCTGGGAGGTCCCCGACGCCTACTGCAACCACGCCCTGCACGTGTGCATGCTGCGCAACTGCCCGGTCTACCACCTGCACCGGGAGGAGCTGGAGAAGCGGTTCGCGGACCGCTTCAGGTACCTGTGGTAGCCGGCAGCTCCGCGGCGTGCCGGTACCGCCGCCGGAACTCCTCCGGGGTGGTCTTCGCGGCCTCCGCCAGCCTCCGTAGCTGCTCGGGGTCCTCGAAGTCCTGGGGTTCCAGCCGGATCATGTACTTGCGGGCCACCCGGTAGCTGGTGGAGTGGATGTCCACCAGCCGCGTGCGGGGCCGGCCGGTCTCCGGGTCCAGCAGCTCCCGGAAGTCCACAAAGCGCAGCTGATCGCCGTCCCGGCAGATCAGGGCACCGGAGCCCGGGTGGTCGCCCAGCAGGAACTCTACCGCCCCGTAGCCCAGGTCCCGCACGTACTCCGAGTCCGACGCCACGGGCGGCGCGCACCGCAGCTCGTAGCCCAGGCTCTTGTGCACGATGGTCACGGGGTCGCCGCGACGGGCGAACCGGGCCTCCACCAGGCTCTTGAGGATGTACGCCAGGTCCAGCTCCGCCAGCCGGATGTGGCCGTAGGGGTCGCGGACGATGCGCACGCCCTCCAGGCTACTCAGCTCCTCCTCGGGGACCCGCTCGAGGATCCCCTCCGCGATCACCGCCACCCCGTCCTGCCGGCCCATCACCCGGCGCTTGAGCATGGCCCCTTCCAGCACGTCGCACACCGCCTCCAGGGACACCCGGGGGCCGAACTCCTCCGGGATGAGCACCAGGGTGGCGCCTGCGGCCTTGCCGATCCCGAGGGCCAGGTGGCCTGCGGACCGGCCCATGACCGCCACGAAGTACCACCGGTTCATGCTGCGGGAGTCCTCCATGATGTTCTGCAGCAGCTGGAAGCCCAGGTGCCGAGCGGTGTTGAACCCGAAGGTGGGGGCCCCGCCCGGCAGCGGCAGGTCGTTGTCGATGGTCTTGGGCACGTGGGCGAACCGCACGGCCCCTGCGGCGCGCTCCGCCACCCGGCCCGCGGCGAACGCGGTGTCGTCGCCTCCGATGGTGACCAGGTACCCGATCCCCAGCTCCTGCAGGTTGCGGACCACCCGGTCCAGGTCCTCGGGCTTGCGGGTGGGGTTGGCCCGGGAGGTCCGGAGGACGGATCCCCCGTCGAAGTGGATGCGGGACACGTCCTCGATCCGCAGCTCCCGCAGCAGGCCCCGGTCCCGCAGGCTCTGGGGTTCCTCCCCCATGAGCCACTGCCAGCCGTCGTAGAAGCCCCAGACCCGCAGGCCCCGGTTCCGCGCCTCGATGGTGACCGCGCTGATCACCCCGTTGATGCCCGGCGCCGGACCGCCGCCCACCAGGATCCCGAGATCCTTGCCCATGTCGCACCTCCGAGCCCGATGGCGCTCCAGCCATCAGGGTACCAGACCCCCGGACGGCGTACGGGTCAGGACTCCAGCAGCTCGGCACGGAGCCGGCCCTCCGCGTGGCGCGGGGTCGGGATCCCCAGCAGCGGGGCCAGGGTGGGGGCGAGGTCGATGAGGTCGATGGGCTGGTCCGGCCACACGTGCCGGATCCCGGGGCCGGCCAGGATCACTGCGGCGTGCATCTCCCGCACCGTGGGCAAGGTGAGGTGCGCCCCGGTGAAGTTGTGGAGCAGACGGGAGGCCTCGAACAGCTCCCGGTTGACCGTGATGCGCTCGGTCCCGTCGAAGTACTTCACGCCTGCCCGGTAGACGTAAGGGTTGGCCATGTAGCCGGGTTTCCACGCGTACAGCACGTCGCCGACCCGCTCAAAACCGGGCCCCGGGTGGATCCCTAGGATCCGGGCATCCTGCTTGCGGACCGCGGCGGCCACGATGGTCTCCCCGGTGACCGGATCTTTGAGCCGCAGGAGAGCGTCGATGATCTCGTCCTGCACCCGCTCGTAATCCGCGGGGTCCACGCAGCCCTGAGGGTCACGTCCCTTGAGGTTGATGAAGATGTGCGCGTGGCCGGGCTCCAGGGGGTAGCACTTCGTCCGGGACCAGTCCACCTGCATCTGCCCGGTATCGGGGTCCAGGGTGAAGTGCATGAGGCCGGCCTCCGCCAGCGCGTACTTGATGAAGGGGAAGAAGTCCAGGTGGGTGAACCCGTGGTCCGAGACCGCCAGGATCACCGTGCGGTCGAGGTCCACGCACTTCAGGATCTCCCCCACGCCCGCGTCCACCTCCTGGTACACGCGCCGGATGGCTGCCCACCATCGGTCCGCGGTGCTCGGGTCGTACGTGCGGGAACGCGGTTCGATGCCGCCGTACAGGACGTGCTCGATGTGGTCGATGGTGCCCACCCAGGAGAAGGCGAGGTCCCACGGCTGCGTCCGCAGGACGTAGGAGGTGGCGCGCCACCACCACTGGTTGTGCGCGGTGAGCTGGGCCAGGAAGGCTTCCAGCGGGATCCAGCCGTCCATGAACGCCCAGGGGTCGTCCACCTCCATGTAGGGACCGGCGGCTTTCTCGACCTCCGCGGTCAGCTCGGGGGGCACCGTGTAGGGCTCCGCAGTGTTGATGGCCGTCACGTACAGCCGCACGTCCTGCCCGTCCGGGCTCAGGGCCACGAGCTGGAACCGGAACCGCCCGCGGCGCACCTGTCCACCCGTCTCGAACGTCTCGTACACCCAGGGGCTGAGCTCGCCGGGTGGCAACCGCGCCACGGCGGCTCGGGCGTCGGGATCCGGCGCCACGATCACCTCGTCGTACCCCGACTCCGACCGGGCTACCACGGCAACGCGGTACCGCGGACCCCGGGCGTACGTGGGTGGCACGTCGATGGTGAACTCAAGGGGAGGCAGGTGGCTGTCCTCCAGCCCGACCCAGTCCCGCGCCGGCTGGGGCCTCACCACCACCATCCGGCCGGGTACCTGGTTGCAGGGATACCGCCGGGTGGCGAAAAACGAGCTGCTGGCGACATCGAACAGGGGCATGTAGAAGAAGCGGAAGGGGGGATTCAGGGCCGCCGCCACCTGGACGCCCCGATCCAAGCCCAGGGGCCAGGTGACCGGCCAGTTGATCAGGGCGGGGAGCTTCCCCGCTCGCAGGCCGGCTTCCCACAGGGTCTCCGCGAGCTGCACCCGGCGGTCGAAGGAGGTGTGCCACTGGTCCAGCGGCTCGCCGGGGAAGTGGACCATGAGGCTGGGCACCCCGGTGCTGCCCGTAGCGGCTCCCGTCACGATGGCCGACCACGCGGCTGCCGTGAGCGGCGGGAAGGTGATGATGGCCCGGCTGAACACCCCTCCTCCACCTCCACGAGGCCGTCCCCGTACTCCACCGCTACCCGCTTCACGCCCGCCATAGTCTATTTGTACGTAATGCTGTACGACATCCGGCGCCTGGGTCAAGCAGGGCCGCTCCCCCACCCACGCGATACGCGAGGAACTCGGGCAGCTTGAGGGGATCCGGGAACAGGACCCGCCCCCGCCATTCCGGTTGCGTCAGGTCCCACAGGTTGTCCACGGGAGGAGTGGCCGACCGTTCCGGGTTGTAGTAGACGACCCGGAAGTTCAGCTGGTGGCTGAGGAAGGGTTCCCGGTACCGGCGGGGGATCTTGGTGACGAGGTCGGGCGGTACGTAGTTCACCACCATGCCGCGCGGCGCCAGCAGGTGGACCAGTTCCGGCATGCCGATCAAGAAGATGACGTCCGCGAGGTAATTGCGGGCCCGCTGCTCCGCCAGGACCTTGGTCAGGATCTCCGCACCGTCGATGTCGAACCAGTTCACCTTGATGCCCGGGTAGCGCTGCTCGAAGGTGCGCGCCACCACCGCGATTCTGGAGGAGTAGGAGTAGACGGTGACCGAACCTTCCTGCCGGGCCTGGCGGTACAGCGCGGTTTCATCGAACCGGGGCTCCGCGTAGGGACCGAGCTGGGCGTCCCGAAGCCACCGGTCGAGGGCTACGTGGACGGCTGCAGCGGGCAGAGGCGGCGCCGTGAGACCGACGGCTGCCGCCAGGGCAAAGATCGCGGAAGCGAACGCCGCGGCCCGCCACGGACGCATGGCTGCCACCCCCCAGGCCTTTCAGCCTTTTGTATAGGCTTTAAGACAAGTTTATGCTAGAGTGCGGTGCCGGTGTCAAGAGAGGAGGGGAGGCGTGCACGGGGCGGCAGTGCCCGAAGTCAGGAGGGTGCGGTGAGGCTGGATCGGGACAGCGGAGTACCGCTGCACGTTCAGATCCGGGAACTGATCCGCCTCGGGATCGCCCAGGGGATGTGGCGGGTGGGGGAAACCCTGCCGCCGGAGGAGGAGCTCGCGCGGGTCCTCAGAGTCAGCCGGGGAACCGTCCGTCAGGCCCTGGGGCGGCTGGCCCAGGAGGGCCTCGTGGCCAGGCACCGGCGGCTGGGCACGCAGGTGCTCCGGGTGCCGGAGGCAGGCGGGTTGGTGTTCGTCTCACCCTTCCGCGCTATCCAGGCGGCCGGCATGGAACCGCGGGTCCAGGTGCTGGCTTTGAAGAAGCGGAGGACGCCGGATCGCGTCCTCCAGGCCTGGCGGTCTGCCCGGGGAGGCGGGGCGGACCCCTGGTCCGTCTGCTTCGACCGGGTGTTCTGCGCGGGGCAGGAGCCCGTTGCCCGCGGGCGTTCCTGGGTGCCCGCGCGCCGTTTCGGGCGGCTGCTCTCCATGGACCTTTCCAGACGGGCGTTCCTCGAGGTTCTGGCCCGGGAGTTCGGGGTTGTCATCACCCGGATCGACGAGCGTATGGAACTCACCGCGATGTCCGCGGAGAACGCCAGGCTTTTGGGGACGCGTCAGGGAAGCCCCTGCCTTGCGGTGACCCTGTGCCAGTGGTCGAGGACAGAGCCGGTGGAGTACGCGGAGTTCTGGCTGGATCCCAGGAAGTCGCGGTACCTGTTAACGGGGGCCATGGAGGTCCCGGACGCGGGTGGCGGCCTGGTGGCGAACCTGGGACCGCTGTCCTGGGAGGAGCAGCCGCCTGTAGCCGTGCGGGGCGTCCGGCGCCGTCAGTAGAGCCGTCGGGGCTCTCAGGGGGCGTTTCCTGACTCGGCGGGACCGAAGCGGGACGGAGGTGCGCGTGGGGGTAGCGGGGGGCGTTACAGTCGTTAGACTGCCCGGGCATCCTCCGGATGGTGGGGCGATCCTTGGAGGACCCGCTGTGCAACCGTTCGGGCTTCGGATGACCGGCCACAGCGAGGGTTGCGCCGCGGCATGCGGACGATGGAGATCTCAAAGTTCACGGGCTGCCTTCTTGGCACTGCCATAGGGGATTCCCTGGGGGCGGCGAGGGAGGGCTCTTCGGAGATCGCGGAGATCAGGGAGATCGGTCCGCGGTATACGGATGATACCGCCATGACGATCGGGGTGGCCGAATCCCTGATCCGCTGCCGGGGCTTTGACGGCGAGGAGATGGCGCGGCGATTTGTGGAGAACTTTTTGCGAGAGCCGTGGCGCGGTTACGGCGCGGGACCTCCGAGGATCTTCACGATGATCCTGCGAAACGGCAGGAGATGGGACGAGGGGCTCGACCGGGAGTTGTACCCCGGGGGCTCCTTCGGGAACGGCGCAGCGATGCGGGTGGCACCCATCGGGCTGTTCTACTGCGACGAACCCGAAAAACTCAGGGAGGCGGTCTGCGGGGCGAGCAGGATCACCCACAGTCACGAGCTCGCCATCGAGGGGGCTCTGCTTCAGGCCCATGCGGTCGCTCTGGCTGTCCGGACGCGGTATCCGGATCTGAACCGGGAGGAATTTCTGACGCAGGTGAAGGGTGTGGTGAGGAGCGAGGTGTATCGCGAAAAGCTGGATGCAGCGGGGGAACTGCTGGACCGGCGGGCAGACAGAAAGCAGGTGATCCAGCGTCTCGGTAATGGTGTCGAGGCGCCGAACTCCGTACCCACGGCGATCTACGCATTTCTGGCGAGCGAGGATTTTGAGGAGGCGGTGGTGTACGCGGTCAGTCTTGGCGGGGACGCGGACACGATCGGCGCGATGGCAGGGGCGATCGCGGGTGCCTATTACGGGGTGGAAAGGATCCCCCTCAGGTGGAGGGAGAACTGTGAAAACAGCCGGTACCTAGAGGAGCTGGCAGAAAGGCTGTGGGAGGCAAGTCGAGTAAGATCGCGAGGGGACCGGAGTTCCTGAAGAAGGGGTGAGGGGAGAAGGGGTGTCCCGCTTTGGCTGCGGGACAGGGTGCGCAGGTTCCCTCCGGGCGGGCCCGGGACCCGGGGACCGGGCCAGTGGAACGGTGTGGCGCACGCGAACAGGGCAGGAGGCGGGGCGGCTGCCGGGGAAGGTGGCGAGTGTTTCGGCCTCCCTCCGTGGCAGGGGTGGCTGAGTCCGAGCTCTGGCACCGGCGTCTATCCGTGGACGACAGGACGGGGTCGGCGGAGGGTCTAGGGCCGCCGCCAGTAGCCGTGCGGCGCCGTCCGTAGACCGGTCCCGGCGCTCCCGCGGGGCCTGCTCCGGCCCCGGGCCCCCTCGGGTCTCTCTTGCACCCTGCGGGCCGGGGGTGTATACTGCGCCCGTGGGGCCGAAAGGCCCATTTTTGCTGGAACCTACCGCGCTGGACAGGAGTGGGTGGCAGGCCCACTCCTTCGTTTTGCGGTGCGGGTCCGGGGAGCAGGCGGTGCGGCGAGAGGACGTGGCCCGGCGGGTCCACGAGCTGGCCCAGGCCATTACCGACCGGCTGGGCCTGGAGCTGGTGGACGTGGAGGTCACGGGAGAGGGTGTGCGGACCGTACTCCGCGTCCTGGTGGACCGGGAAGGCGGGGTCAGCGTGGAGGAGTGCGCGCGGGTGAGCGAGATGCTGTCCCGCCAGCTGGACCTGGAGGACCCGTTCGAGCACCGCTACACCCTGGAGGTCTCCTCGCCGGGGCTGGATCGGCCGCTGCGCCGGGCCGGAGACTTCGACCGGTTCGCAGGCCGGCTGGCCGAGGTGGTGACCAGCCAGCCGGTGGAAGGGCAGCGGAGGTTCGTGGGCCGGCTGGGCGGTTTGGTGGGCGGCCGGGTGGTGCTGCACCTGCCGGACGGGCGGGACCTCCGGGTGCCCCTAGGGGAGGTGGCGGAGGCGCGGTTGCGGGTGGACCCGGAGGAGATCCTCCGGGACCTCAAGAGGAAGCGGCGGTAAAAGGGGTGGACCGATGAACGGCGAGCTCATCCGGGCGCTGGAGCAGCTGGAGGAGGAGCGCGGGATCTCCAAGGCCGTGCTCCTGGAGGCGGTGGAGTCCGCCCTGGTGTCCGCTTACAAGAAGAACTTCGGCGGCACCGGCCAGAACGTGCGGGTGGAGGTGGACCCCAAGACGGGGGAGATCCGGGTGTTCAGCGTGAAGACGGTGGTGGAGAAGGTCCAGGACCCCGCCACGGAGCTGTCCCTGGAGGAGATGCGCAAGGAGGACCCCACCGCGGAGGTGGGCGACGTGGTGGAGGAGGAGATCACCCCGCGGGACTTCGGCCGGATCGCCGCGCAGGCCGCCAAGCAGGTGGTGGTTCAGCGGATCCGCGAGGCGGAGCGGGAGATGATCAAGCGGGAGTTCGAGGAGCGGGAAAAGCAGGTGGTCACGGGGATGGTGCACCGGGTGGAGAAGGGCAACGTGTACGTGGACCTGGGCCGCATCGAGGGGGTGCTGAGCAAGACCGAACAGATCCCCCGGGAGTCCTACCGCCAGGGAGAGCGCATCAAGGTGTACGTGATGGAGGTGCGGGACACCCCCCGCGGGCCGCAGATCCACGTGTCCCGGGCGCACCCGGGACTGGTCCGGGCGTTGTTCGAGCAGGAGGTGCCGGAGATCCGCGAGGGCATCGTGGTGATCCAGAACGTGGCCCGGGAGCCCGGGGCGCGCACGAAGATCGCGGTGTACTCCCGGGACCGGAACGTGGACCCCGTGGGAGCCTGCGTGGGGCCCAAGGGGACCCGGGTCCAGGCGGTGGTGGACGAGCTGCGGGGCGAGAAGGTGGACATCGTGCCGTGGAGCCCGGACCCCGCACAGTTCGTGGCCTCGGCGCTGCAGCCGGCCAAGGTGGTCCGGGTGGAGATCGACGAGGAGACCAAGACGGCCCGGGTCACGGTCCCCGACAACCAGCTGTCCCTGGCCATCGGCCGGGAGGGGCAGAACGCACGGCTGGCCGCCAAGCTCACGGGCTGGCGCATCGACATCAAGAGCGAGAGCCAGGTGCGGGAGCAAGAGGCCGCGAAGCTGTTCGTGGACCTGTCTCCGGAGGAGCTGGCGCAGTACCAGGGCCCCGCGGGAGACGGCGAGCCCAAAGCCGCGGAGGCGAAGGAGGGCTCGCCGGGTAGTGCGGGCCAAGGCTAGGGACGGGTACGGGAAGAGGCCGCCCGGCCGAGCCGTGGTCTAGGAGGGAAGGTACGTGCCGAAGGTGCGTAAGGTCCCTATGCGCATGTGCGTGGGCTGCGGCGCCATGCGGCCCAAGATGGAGATGGTCCGGGTGGTCAGGACCCCCCAGGGGGAGGTCAAGGTGGACACCACCCGGAGCGCGAAGATGAGTGGCCGCGGGGCGTACGTGGAACCCCGGGAGGAGTGTCTGGAGGCTGCCCGCAAGGGCCGCAAGCTGGACCGCGCGCTGGAGTGCGAGGTGCCGGAGGCGGTGCTGGCCGAGCTGGAGCAGGAGGTCCGGCGCCGGGCGGCCGCGGCGCAGGCGGCCCGGGCGTAGCGACGCGCAGTGGCGTAGGGACCGGAGGCTTGCATGCGACTGCACGAACTGGCAAAGGCGTTGGGCGTCAGCACGAAGGAGGCCGCGGACAGGCTCGCGGCGTTGGGCCACGAGGTAAAGGCCAACCCGCAGGCCGCGGTCCCCGAGGCGGCGCTCCGGGCCTTGCGGGAACAGCACCCTGAGCTTCACCTGGACGGCGGTACCAGGACCCCGGCCAGGGCCCCGGCCAAGGCCAAAAAGCCCGCCGCCCCGCCGCCACCGCCGGAGCCCACCGGACCCAAGCGCCGGATCATCAAGCGCGCGGAGGAGGTGGCGCGCGAGCGGGAGGAGCAGGAGCGGCTGGCCGCGGAGGCAGCCCGCCGGGCCGCGGAGGAGGCCGCGCGGCTGGCGGAGGAGCAGTTGAGACAGGCTGCTGCCGCTCCTCCTCCCCCGGTACCCCCTGAACCGGCCCCGGCACCCGCGGCGGCCGCCGCGCCCCCAGCGCCGCCCGCAGAGGCCCCGAAGCCCACCAGCGTGCCGCTTCCGGAGCGACACGCGGAGCCCGCGGTGACCATCTCGCCGGAGGTCCTGAAGAAGGTAGCCCAACCCCGGCCGGAGGTGCGCAAGCCGCCTCCGCCGCCCCCGTCCCTGCGGCAGGTGCGCAAGCCACCTCCGCCGCCGCCCACACCCAGGGTCCGGCAGCCCGTGCCCCCTGAGCCACCGGCTGCCGCCCCTCCCCCGGTGGCCGCGGAGGTGCGCCTGGAGGGCTCCCTCACGGTAGGGGAGCTGGCGCAGCGACTGGGCGTTCCGGCCGCCGAGGTGGTGAAGCGGCTCATCGAGGTGGGGGTGCTGGCCGGCGTGAACCAGCAGATCCCTCTGGAGACCGCCAAAGCCGTGGCGGAGGCCCTGGGTGCCCGGGTGGTCACCGAGACGCCCAAAGCGCCGGCACCGGTGCGCAGGCTCCAGGTGGCGCAGGAGGGTGAGGCGCGGCCGCCCGTGGTCACCGTCCTAGGCCACGTGGACCACGGCAAGACCACCTTGCTGGACACCATCCGGCACACCAACGTGGCCGCGGGCGAGTTCGGAGGCATCACGCAGCACATCGGCGCCTACCAGGTGGAGCGCGACGGCCGCCGGATCACCTTCATCGACACGCCCGGCCACGAGGCCTTCACCGCCCTGCGCGCCCGCGGTGCGCAGGTCACCGACATCGCGGTGCTGGTGGTGGCCGCGGACGACGGCGTGATGCCGCAGACCGTGGAGGCCATCAACCACGCCAAGGCCGCGGGCGTGCCCATCGTGGTGGCCATCAACAAGGTGGACCTGCCCCAGGCCAACCCCGACCGGGTCAAGCAGCAGCTCGCGGAGCTGGGGCTGGTACCGGAGGACTGGGGCGGCGATACGGTGATGGTCCCGGTCTCGGCCCGCACGGGGCAGGGGATCGACGACCTGCTGGAGATGATCCTGCTGGTGGCGGAGCTGCACGAGCTGCGGGCTGACCCCCACAAGCCGGCCCGGGGGACGGTGCTGGAGGCCAAGCTGGACCGCGGCCGGGGTCCCGTAGCCACCGTCCTGGTCCAGGAGGGCACCCTTCGGCTGGGCGACGCGGTGGTGGTGGGCGAGGTGTACGGGAAGGTCCGCGCCATGACCGACGACCGCGGCCAGCGCCTGCAGGAAGCAGGCCCCTCGACCCCCGTGGAGGTGGTGGGACTGTCCGACGTGCCCACCGCGGGGGACCTGCTGGAGGTGGTACCCGACGAGCGCCGGGCCAAGGCTGTCGCGGAGGAGCGGCGGGAGCGCCGCCGGGCTGCGGAGCTGGCCCAGGCCCGCAAGGGGAGCGTCGAGGAGCTGGTGGAGGTCCGGGAGCTTCGGCTGATCGTGAAGGCGGACGTCCACGGCTCCCTGGAAGCTATCACGGGGGCTCTGCAGCGGCTGCAGACGGAGGAGGTCAAGATCAACGTGCTGCACGCGGCGGTGGGTGCGGTCACGGAGTCCGACGTGATGCTGGCAGCCGCCAGCCGCGCGGTGGTGCTGGGCTTCAACGTGCGCCCCGACCCCGCGGCCCGGAAGCTGGCGGAGCAGGAGGGCGTGGACATCCGGCTGTACCGGATCATCTACGAGGCCCTGGACGACGTGCAGGCGCTGGTGAAGGGCCTGGCGGCGCCCAGGGTCGCCGAGGTGGTGCTCGGCCACGCGGAGGTGCGGCGGATCTTCCACATCTCCCGCGTGGGGACGGTGGCCGGCTGCTACGTGGTGGACGGCCGCATCTCCCGGTCGGCCCAGGTGCGGCTGATCCGGGACGGTGTGGTGGTGTACGAGGGACGGCTGGCGTCCCTGCGGAGGTTCAAGGAGGACGTGCGGGAGGTAGCCGCCGGGTTCGAGTGCGGCATGGTGCTGGAGAACTTCCAGGACATCAAGGAAGGGGACGTGATCGAGGCGTACGTGGTGCAGGAGCAGGCGGCCGGTTAGGTCACGCGTGTCGGTGCGCGTGCGCCCGAGGTCGCGGAGGGGCTTGCCATGGTGGTGGGGACGCTGCGGGTCACCCTGAGCCTCGACGGCGCCCAGAGCCTGAAGGAGAAACGCCGGATCGTCCAGAGCCTAGTCCAGCGGCTGCACAACGAGTTCCCGGTGTCCGTGTCCGAGGTGGACGACCACGAGTTGTGGACCCGCGCCACCCTGGGGGTGGCTTACGTAACGAATGACGGCCGGCACGCGGACCGGGTCCTGGCCCAGGTGGTGCGCTACCTGGAGCGGGAGCGGGAGGCGTACGTGGTGGACTACGAGGTGGAGATCCGGTGAGGGGTCCGCGGGACCGGACCCCCCAGGCGAGGTGGTGGCCATGGCGTCGCCGCAGCGGGTGCAGAAGCTCCGGGAGTTCATCCGGGAGGAGGTCAGCGACATCCTCCACCGGGGGGCGAAGGACCCCCGCATCGGGTTCGTTTCGGTGACGGACGTGGAGCTGAGCAACGACCTGCGGCACGCGAAGGTGTACGTGAGCGTGCTGGGGTCGGAGGAGGAACGGGCAAAGACCATGGAGGCCCTGCAGCACGCGGTGGGGTTCGTGCGGACGGAGCTGGCGAAGCGGCTGCGGACTTACCACACCCCGGAGATCCAGTTCCGCCTGGACACGTCCATCGAGCGGGGCACCCGG
Organism: uncultured bacterium; assembly: GCA_938028835.1. Lineage (GTDB taxonomy): Bacteria > Sysuimicrobiota > Sysuimicrobiia > Sysuimicrobiales > Sysuimicrobiaceae > Tepidifontimicrobium. Next base: position 13,571 of record CALIMJ010000009.1, read on the forward strand.
GTGCTGCAGCTGTTGCGGGAGATCCGCTCCTCGCAGGGGGGAGGCCAGGGTGAAGGCGGCGGTGGCTAGCGCCCTGCGCGCGGCGCGCCGGGTGCTGGCGGCCTGCCACGAGAGCCCGGATGGGGACTGCCTGGGTGGGGCCCTGGCCCTGTGCCTGGCCCTGGAGCGGGCGGGCAAGCGGGTGGTGGTGGCCAGCACCGACGGCGTGCCCGCCGTCTACCGGTTTCTTCCGGAGTGGGAACGGGTCACGGACCGGGCCGAGGGGCTGGGCAGCTTCGACGTGGCGGTGGCCCTGGAGTGCGCGGACCTGGAGCGCGCGGGGCGTTTCGCGCCGGTGCTGGCCGCCTGCCCCGTGCTGGTGAACCTGGACCACCACCGGGACAACACCGGCTACGGCCACCTGGTGTGGCAGGACCCGGAGGCGGCCGCCGTGTGCGAGATGGTGCACGCCCTGCTGGCGGAGCTGGGCGCGGAGGTGGACGAGCCGGTCGCCACGTGCCTGATGACGGGCCTGCTCACCGACACCGGCTCGTTCCGGTACAGCTCCGTGCGGCCCGAGACCTTCGAGCTGGCCGCGGAGCTGGTCCGCCGCGGAGCGCGGCCCGACTGGATCTACGAGCGGGTGTACGAGTCGCGGCCCGCCTCCGCGGTGCGGCTCTTGGGCCTTGCCCTGTCCCGGCTGCAGCTCTCCGCGGACGGACAGGTGGCGTGGAGCGTGGTGGACGAGGCCATGCTGCAGCAGGTGGGCGCCCGCTGGGAGGATACCGAGAACATCGTGGAGACCCTGCGGTCCATCGCCGGCGTGCGGCTGGCGCTGCTGTTCAAGGCGGAGCTCTCGCGGGTGAAGGTGAGCCTGCGGGCCCGGGACGGCGCCCGGGCCAACGAGGTGGCTGCCCGGTTCGGCGGCGGGGGGCACCTGGGCGCGGCAGGCTTCGTGGCCCGTGGGGCCCTGGAGGATGTGGTGCGGGAGACCCTGCAGGCCGCGGCTGCGGAGGTCCAGGCCGGGTCCAGATAGGAGGGCGCGTTGGACGGCGTCATTAACCTGCTGAAGCCGCCCGGCATGACGTCCCACGACTGCGTGGACGCCGTGCGTCGGATCCTCCGGACGCGGCGGGTGGGCCACACGGGCACCCTGGACCCGGGGGCCGCGGGGGTGCTGGTGCTGTGCGTGGGCTCCGCCACCCGGCTCAGCGAGTTCCTCATGGAGTCCGACAAGAGCTACCGCGTGGAGCTGGCCCTCGGGGTGAGTACCCACACGGGAGATGCCTACGGCGAGGTGGTGGAACGGCGGGAGCCGGAGCGGGACTGCGCCCGCATCCAGCGGGTGCTGGAGAGCTTCGTGGGCCGGATCCAGCAGCTCCCTCCCATGGTGTCCGCGGTGCACCACGAGGGCCGCCGGCTGTACCAGCTGGCCCGGGAGGGCGTGGAGGTCCCACGGACGCCTCGGGAGGTCACCATCTACGAGCTGCGGGTCCTGCGGTGCGAGCCGCCGCGGGTGCTGTTCGACATCACCTGCTCCAAGGGCACCTACGTGCGGCAGCTCTGCCACGACGCGGGCGAGAAGCTGGGCTGCGGGGCGCATGCGGCCTTCATGGTTCGCACGCGGGTGGGCGCCTACACCCTCGAGGAGAGCGTGACCCTGGAGGAGCTGGAGGAGGAGGTGGCCGCGGGGCGGCTGGACCGGGTGCTGACACCGGGTGCGGAGGCGCTTCCGGGGGTTCCCGACGTGGAGGTCACGGGGACCCTGCGGGCCGCCATCGTGCACGGCCAAGCCGTCCCGCTGTGGAAGGTGGCCCCCCACCTTCAGGTGCCGCCCAGGTCTCTGGTGAAGGTGCTGGACGAGGACGGCCGGCTTCTGGCCCTGGGCCGTGCGGAGGGCGGGAAGCTACGGCCCCTCAAGGTCTTCCGCCCGCCGGCCTCCCCATGAAGGTCTACTACCGACTGGAGGACGTCCCGCCGCACCCCTCGGGGAGCTGCGTAGCGCTGGGCGTCTTCGACGGGGTCCATCTGGGCCACCGGGCGGTCCTGGGCACCGCGGTGCAGTGCGCTCGTCAGGGCGGCTGGCGCAGCGTCGCGCTGACCTTCCACCCGCACCCCCAACAGGTGGTGGCCAGCCTGCCCGATTCCTTCCTGGTGCTCCCCCTGGAGGAGCGTCTCCGGCGCATCGCCACCCTGGGTGTGGACGCGGCGCTGGTCCTGCGGTTTGATGAGGCGCTGCGTCGGACCGAGCCGGAGGACTTCGTGCGGACGGTCCTCCTGGCGGGCCTGGATGCGCGGGCGGTGGTGTGCGGCCCTGACTTCCGGTTCGGCCGCGACCGCCGGGGGGATGCGGACCTGCTCGGTCAGCTGGGCCGGGAGCTGGGCTTTTCGGTGAAGGTGTGCGCGCCCGTGGAGGTGGCTGGACAGCGGGTCAGCAGCTCCAGGGTCCGCGCGCTGCTGCGGGAGGGGCGTGCGGAGGAGGCGTGCGAGCTGCTGGCCCACCCGGAGGCGGTGGTCTGCGCCCTCTACGGGGAAAGGGTCCTGGTGGCCGGAGGCCGCCGGTTGCCCAAAGCCCCGGTGCTGCTGGGGGAAGACCCGGAGGAGGCTGCGTGGCGGGCTTTGGAGGAGCTGGTGGCCGTGCAGCGCGGGTCGTGGCAGGCAGAGCCCCTCGGCCGGCTGGCGGTGCCCGAGTTCCTGGAGGTGTGGCACCCGTACCGGGTGCTGGTCCATTCCAACCCTTCCCGCGCACACGGTGCAGGGCACTGGGAAGCGGTATCCCAGGCTGTCTTGGAAGGTCCCTACCGGCGCGTGCTGGAGCTGGCGGGTGCGCGATGACGGACCGGTCGGTTTGCCCCCGCCGAACGGGCGTGCTACCATCGGGGTGGCCCCTGGCTGGGAGGTTGCCCACTCCGGCGGCCCCTCGGCAGCGGGCGACTTTCGTGCTTGGAGGAAGACGGTGGCGCTGACGAAGGAGGCTAAGCAGCAGCGGATCGCGGAGTTCCAGAGGTCCCCCCAGGACACGGGCTCCCCGGAGGTGCAGATCGCCCTGCTTACGGACCGGATCAACAGCCTGTCGGAGCACCTCAAGGTGCACCGGAAGGACCTGCACTCCCAGCGCGGCCTGCTGAAGATGGTGGGCCAGCGGCGCCGGCTGCTGCGGTACCTGCAGCGGGAGGACCCGCAGCGCTACCGTGAGGTTTTGGAGCGGCTGGGACTGCGGAAGTAACCGACGCCTGCGGCGGGCGCCCCGCCGGGACGCGGGGGTCTTTCGATCATCGAGATGCACACTCCCGCGGGAGTGTGGTTCCCGGTGATCGATCCCCTCCTCCTGGCGCGGGCCCGGGGCAGGTGGCCGGAGACCAGGAGGGAGAGGGAGAGATGGAGGTAGAGTGGAGCGTACCCGACGTCCGGAGCGTCCGCTTCGAGGTCGGGGGCAAGGAATGGACCATCGAGACGGGGAAGCTGGCGAAGCAGGCCAACGCCGCGGTCACCGTCCGGTACGGGGAGACCGTGGTGCTGGTGACCGCCACCGCCTCGGACCAGCCCCGGGAAGGGATCGACTTCTTCCCGCTCACGTGTGACTTCGAGGAGCGGCTGTACGCCGCGGGCAAGATCCCCGGGGGATTCTTCAAGCGGGAGGGCCGGCCCGGTGAGAAAGCCATCCTCACCGCGCGCCTCATGGACCGGCCCATCCGGCCCCTGTTCCCCAAGGGGTTCCGCAACGACGTGCAGGTCATCGCCACGGCGCTTTCCGCGGACCGGATCCACCCGCCGGACGTGGCCGCGGTGGTGGGGGCGTCCGCGGCGCTGAGCCTGTCCGACATCCCCTGGGCGGGCCCCATCGGGTGCGTGCGGGTGGGGCTGGTGGACGGACACTTCGTCGTGAACCCCACCCTGCAGCAGATCGAGAACGAAAGCCGCCTGGACCTGGTGGTGGCGGCCAGCGACGACGCCATCATCATGGTGGAGTGCGGCGCCGACGAGATCCCCGAGGAGCAGATGCTGGAGGCCCTGGAGCTGGCCCACGGGGAGTGCCGCAAGGTGATCGCGGCCATCCGGGACCTCGTGGCACAGGCGGGCAAGCCCAAGCGGGAAGTGCCCCTGGCGGTACCCGACCCCGAGCTGGCCCGGGAGGTCCGGGAGGCGGCGGAAGCCAGGCTGGACGCGGCGCTGCGCCACCCCGACAAGCTGAGCCGGGAGGAGCAGACCCAGCGGGTGATCGACGAAGTCACCCGGCAGTTGGCGGAGCGCTACCCCGACCGGGTCCAAGAGGTCAGCAACCTCCTTTTGGACCTGCAGAAGGAGCTGGTGCGGCGTATGATCCTGCGGGAGGGGGTGCGGCCCGACGGCCGGACGCCCACGCAGATCCGGCCCCTGTACATCGAGGTGGGCCTCATGCCTCGTACCCACGGCAGCGCCCTGTTCCAGCGGGGCCAGACCCAGGTCCTCACCCTGTGCACCCTGGGCACGGGCGAGGACGAGCAGATCCTGGACGACCTGGGGATCGTGGAGAGCAAGCGGTTCATGCACCACTACGTGTTCCCGCCCTACAGCGTGGGCGAGGTGCGGCCCCTGCGCGGCCCCGGCCGCCGCGAGGTCGGACACGGGGCTCTGGCGGAGCGCGCGCTGGCCCGCATGATCCCCCCGGAGGAGGCCTTCCCGTACACCATCCGGCTGGTGTCCGAAGTCCTGGAGTCCAACGGGTCCACGTCCATGGCGTCTGTGTGCGGGAGCACCCTGGCCCTCATGGACGCGGGGGTCCCCATCAAGGCACCGGTGGCGGGCATCGCCATGGGCCTGATTACCGGGGAGGACGGCCGCATGGCCATCCTGACGGACATCCAGGGCATCGAGGACGCCATGGGCGACATGGACTTCAAGGTGGCCGGCACCCGGGAGGGGATCACTGCTCTGCAGATGGACATCAAGATCCCCGGGCTCACCCGGGAGGTACTCCGGCAGGCCCTGGAGCAGGCCCGTCAGGCGCGGCTGGCCATCCTGGACGCCATGCTGCGGGTGGTGCCGGCCCCGCGGTCGGACCTGTCCCCGTACGCACCGCGGTTGCTGACCCTCCACATCAACCCTGACA
>CALIMJ010000010.1 GCA_938028835.1 uncultured bacterium
TGACACAGCTCTCGCGGTGCGCGAGGGACCTGAAGGTGCCGGTGGAGGAGGCGCGCGCTACCGTCACCGCCCGCTTCCGGCGGACGGGATCCGTGCTTCAGGGCACCGCTCGCGGTGAGTGCACGGGCTTTGACGTCCGCGTGAGCGTGCGCTCGGTCGCGGACCCGCAGGCAGTCCGGCGGGTGCTCGACCTAGCCCACGCCACCTGCTACACGGAGGCGTCCCTGCGGACGTCGGTTCCCGTACAGGTCCACCACGAGCTGAACGGGACCCCGCTCCCTTGAGCGGTCGGCCAGATGCTCCACACCACCGCAGGCGGGGGTGGCCGGGCAGGTTCGGGGACGCCCGCTGCGGGCCCGGATCAGCCGCCCTCCCGGGCCACGCGAGCCAGCCGCTCGGCGAGGTCGTCCAGCAGGGCCTGTCGGGCGGCCGCGGGAAGGTCAGGCCAGGCTGAGAGCTCGCACCAGGGGCGATCCTGCACCGGCTCCTTGGGGGGTCCCACCACGATGGTGCGGCTGGAGGGATGGCGGAACCCCTCGACCAGCACCACGTCCACACCCGCGCCGCACCGAGCCGCAGTACCGGCGCACAGCTCCACCGCGCGGTCCACGGTGAACTCCGGCACGGGGAAGGAGCGCACCGCCACCTCTCCGTCCCCCACCACCGCTACCGCCGCCGCCCCCGCGCGGGCCGCCCGGTCGCTGTCGCTACCCTCCCGATCCAGTTCAAACCCGTGCGGCGCGTGCTTGACCACCGCCACCCGCAGGCCCGCATCGCGCAGCCGGGACACCAGGCCCTCTACCACGGACGTCTTTCCGGAGCCGGAGGCCCCCACCACCCCCACCACGAGGGGGGAGGGTACGGGTTCCAACCCAGGCAGGTGGTCGGAGACCTCCGAGTGGTTTAGGAGCAGAACCGGAACGCGGGACCCCTGACGCAGAAACGGGGTGCCCGCAGGTAGCAGGATCAGCGCCTCCGCCCGCGCTAAACTCTCGAAGACCGCTCCCTCCAGGGGCTGCACCTCCAGGGCCCCCTCCGGTGAGCTGAGGGTGGCCCAGACCACGCGTACCCGGTCCGTCGCCCGCAAGCAGCCCCGCAGGGTCGCCAGGAGCACGGGGCGCACCACGTGCTTGCGTCCCGCCAGCCGCAGCAGCAGAGGCCGGGCCAGCAGGTGGTAGGTGGCCAGGCTCGCCGAGGGGCTGCCCGACAACGCCACCGCCCAACGGTGGCCCACCCGGGCTGCGAAGAACGGGCCGCCGGGCTTGAGGTCCAAGCGGCCCGCTACTCTCTGCGCTTCGAGGTCCAGCCAGACCCGGGGCACGCGGTCGTAGCGACCCACGGACACCGCGCCGGTGGTCAGCACCACGTCGTACGGGCCCGACAGCGCCTCCCGGAACGCGGCCCGCAGGGCTTCCGGGCGATCCGGGAGGATGCCTCCATACTCCACCTGGCATCCGAGCCGCGAGACTTCGGCCACGAGCGCGAAGGCGTTGGTGTTGAGCACTTTCCCCGCAGGGGGGGATCCTGGGGGCTCGCTGAGCTCGTCCCCCGTGCAGAACAGCACCACCCTGGGTCGACGGTAGACCAGGATTTCCGGAACTCCACCCGCCACGAGCGCGGCGACCGCACCGGGCCCCACCACCTCCCCGGTGTCCAGGATCCGGGCTCCCTCCTGCAGCTCTTCGTCCGGCCGCACCACGTGGGGCTTCGCAGGCGGCGGCTGCGCTACCACCAGCACGGCTCCCTCGCGGCGCACGAGTTCCAGGGGCAGAACCCGGTCCCCCCGTAAGGGCATGGCGGCGCCCGTGCTGATCACCCACGCCTCACCGCGGTCCGGTCCCGCGGCCGGAGGCTTACCGGGCCGGCACTCTCCGGTGACCAAAAGGTGCACGGGCCGCTCCGGGGACGCGCCCTGTACGTCCGGGTGGTGGCAGACGTAGCCGTCCATGGCGGCCCTGGCAAAACCCGGGGCCGCGCGACGGCTGCGCACTTCCTGCGCCGCCACCCGACCGGCTGCCTCCGGGGAGGCCACCCACTCCACACCCACGGGGTCGGCCGCCCTCAGCAGGCTGCGCAGGACCTCCTCCACGCGCTCCGCCATCCCTCCCTAGCATCGCGCAACCCGCGCCCGGTTGTCTGCCCGTTGCGGCTGGCGGGTACAGCAGCCACCATGGAGGCGACCAGGCGAGACGGGGAGGGGCGTGCTGTCGGGAAAGCTTGACGACGTCGGCGTAGCGACCGGCTTGGCGGGGCTGGTGCTGGCAGGGGGCCGCAGCCAGCGCATGGGCAGGGACAAGGCCGCCCTGCCCTTCGGAGACCGCACCCTGCTGGATCGGGTGGTGGAGCGGGTGAAGACCTGCTGCCACCCGGTCTTCGTGGTGACTTCCGCCGCTGACCGCTATCCTGCGCTGACCGTGCCTGTGGTGGTGGACCGGTGGCCCGGGTCGGGCCCCCTGGCGGGACTCGAGGCCGGCCTGCGGGCGTGTCCCACTGCCTACGCCGCGGTGGTGGCCTGCGACCTGCCCTTCTTGGAGCCACGGTTGCTGCTGGGGCTCCGGGAACAGGCGGAGGGAGCCGACGCCGCGGTCCCTCTCACCGACCGGGCCCACCCCCTCTGCGCCGTCTACGGCCGGGAGGCGGCTCGGGTGGCTGAACGACTCCTGCGCGCGGGCGGCGGGTCCCTGCGGGACCTGCTGGTCCACCTCCGGGTACGGTACGTCCCGGAAGAGGTGCTGCGCCGCTGGGATCCCGGACTCAAAAGCCTGGTGAACGTGAACACGCCCGAGGACTACGCGCGGGCGCTCGCGTGTCTGGAGACGGATGTCACAGGTTCCCCGGGGGCGTAGACGGCTCCGCTCCGCCGCCGGGGTCTGCGGCCGTGCCCGCGTGCACGTAGGTCCAGCCGAAGCGGCCCTTGACGCAGAGGAAGCCGCGGGTGATGGGGTCCTCCAGGGGCGCCGTCACCTTGACGATGCGGTTGTCCTGCACGTGGAGATTCAGCTTGCAGCCCACCCCACAGTACGGGCAGATCGTGGTGACGACCTGCTGCCGGCCTTCCTCCCAGGTGCCGGCTCTTCGCATCTCGAACTGGGTCTTCGGGACCAGGGCTTCCGTGGGGCAGACCGCCACACAGTTCCCGCAGAACACGCAGGCACTGTCGGGCAGCGGCAGGTCAAATCCGGGGTCGATGCGGGCCGCAAGCCCCCTTCCGGCCACCGCGATGGCGAAGCTGTTCTGTACTTCCTCCCCGCACGCCCGCACGCACCGGTAGCAGAGGATGCACCGGTCGAGGTCCCGGACGTACAGGTCGTTGTCCACCTTGGGCGCGTGTTTAGCCCGAGGCCCCTCCTGCGCGAACGGCTCCCACCGTTCCGGACGGGCCCCGTACTCCGCCGCGTAGCGCCGCACGTCCGGGGCCAAGCTCGTGTCCACCGAGCCCTGCAGCAACTCCACCACCATGCGCCGGCTAAGCTGCACGCGGGGGGTGTCCGTCCGCACCCGCATCCCGGCCTCCACCCTCCGGATGCAGGCCGGTACCAGGGTTCGCGACCCCTCCACCTCGACCACGCAGATGCGGCAGGCCCCGATGGGCTCCAGGACGGGGTGGTAGCAGAGGGTGGGGACGTCTTTTCCCGCCGCCCGGATCGCCTCCAGGAGCGTGGACGCCTCGGGGACCTGGACCCGCTGCCCGTCCACCTCCGCCGTAACCAGGGGGACCTGCAGCTTCCGGGTCATGGCCTCTTTCCTAGCAACCGCAGGCTGCTGAGCACGGCGTTCGGTGCGAGCTGCCCCAACCCGCAGATCGAGGCGTCCCGCATCACCTGCGCCAGCTCCTCAAGCAGCCTCCGCACCTCTGGGTCCACCCGTCCGCCTCCGCGCCGCAGCTCCGCCACCACCTCCAGCTGCCGCTGGGTACCCACCCGGCAGGGCACACACTGGCCGCAGGACTCGTCCCGGAAGAACCGCGCGATCCGCTCCACCACCGTCCACAGGTCCGTGCGCTCGTCGAAGACCACCAGGGCTCCGGAACCCAGCGCCGCCCCGAGGGCCTGCAGGGTCTCCACCGCCAGCGGGGTGTCCAACTCCTCAGGCAGGAGGAAGGTCCCTGCCGCGCCCCCGCACAGCACCGCCTGGACCCGCCGGCCTCCCGGCACCCCTCCGGCTAGATCCTCCACGACGGTGCGGATGGGAACTCCGAAGGGAACCTCGTACAGCCCGGGGCGGGCCACGTGCCCGCTCACGCAGACGAGCTTGGTGCCCTTGGAGCGCTCGGTCCCCAGCCGCGCGTACCAGTCGCCGCCACGCGCCAGAATGGGAGGGACACAGGCCAGGGTCTCCACGTTGTTGATGGCCGTGGGACGCCGGAAAAGCCCCACCTGGGTGGGGAAGGGCGGCCGGTTCCGGGGATCAGCTCGGAACCCCTCGATGGAGTTGAACAGGGCCGTCTCTTCCCCGCAGACGTAGGCCCCAGCCCCGCGGCGGACCTCGATGTCGAAGGAGAAGTCTGTGCCCAGGATCCGTTTCCCCAGATACCCAGCGGCGCGGGCGAACTCCAGCGCCTGCAGGAGGACCCGGTACCCCTCGGGGTACTCGCCCCGGATGTAGAGGTAGCCCCGTTCCGCTCCCACCGCGTACCCCGCGATGGTGAGCCCCTCGATCACCGAAAAGGGGTCCTTCTCGAGGAGGACCCGGTCCTTGAAGGTTCCGGGCTCGCTCTCGTCCGCGTTACACACCACGTACCGAGGTGGCGGCTCGCGGGCCGCCAGGGCCCACTTGCGGCCCGTGGGGAACGCGGCTCCGCCCCGCCCGATGAGCCCGGAGCGTTCCACCTCCTGGATGGTGGCCTCCGGCCCGATGGTCATGGCCCGCTTCAGCCCCTCGTATCCGCCGAGCGCCCGGTAGTCCTCCAGAGACGTGGGGACGATCCGGCCGCACCGGGCCAAAAGCAGCGGGGTTCCTTCCCCCTTCCAGCCCAGGTGGGTGGGAGCGGGGGTAGCGTCAGCCAGGCCCTCCCCTCCCCGCAACCACGCCCGCACCCGCTCCTCCAGCGCCTCGGGGCTCAGTCCCAGGAGTACCCTCTCTCCGACCAGGGCCGCCACCCCGCGCTCGCACTGGCCGAGGCACGGCGAGCGGCTCCAGCCTACGGACGGGAGGGGACCCTCGCCAGACGCCGCGCCGTCAGCACGGGAGATCCCACCGTACGCCTGCCCGTGGGCGGGCTCCTGGATGGGGTCCCCGAGGAGCCGGTGCAGGGTCTGTGCGAGCGCTTCCGCGCCCCGGAGCATGCACACGATGTCGTCGCAGAGGTGGATCATCCGCCGCGGCCTCGGCTCGGTGGCCAGTAGCGCGTAGAAGCTCGCCACCCCGTACACCTCCGCCGGCGGCAGCCCCAGCTCCCGGCAGATGGCTGCAGCCGCCGGATAGGAGATCCAACCCCGGGCCTCCTGCACAGCCCACAGGGCCGGGAGCAGCAGATCCCGCCGTCCCACCCGCTCCTCCGGCCCCAGGTGGCCCCAGACCCGCTCCAGGGCCTGCTGCTCCTCGGGGGTAGGCGGGGGCACGTGCTCCAGCCGCTGGAGCTCCACGCCCCACCCACGGAGGGGGGCTGCACTCATGGAGCCCCCTCCCTGGTGGCCTCCACCAGAACGCGCCCCCTCGGGACCGGCTCCACCCGGACCGCGGTGGCCTTGAACTCCGCGGTCCCGGACTTGGGGTCCGCGGCGTCCACGGTCAGGAAGTTGGTGGGGGTCTTCTCCGGGAAGTGCAGGGTCATGAAGCACAGGCCCGGCAAGACCGTGGACTCTACCCACGCGGTAGCCTCTACGGCCCCTCTCCGGGAGCAGACCCGCACACGGTCTCCGTGCGCGATGCCGTACCGCCCGGCATCGCGGGGGTGCAGGACGAGGTACTCCTCCTGCGGCACCGGGGTCCTGTACAGGGCCGTCTGCACGCCCGTGTTGAAGAAGTACAGCCGCCGGCCGGTGGTGAGCAGAAGCGGGTAGTCCTCGTTCACCTCGTCCACCGGTGGCTCGTAGTGCGTGGGCATGAACGGAGCCCGCGGGCCTTCTACCGGGCGCTTCCACAGCCGGCCGTGCAGGAACAGCTCCCCCGGGTGGTCCTCGCTGGGACACGGCCACTGGATCCCACCGAGCTCCTCCAGGCGCCGGTAGCTCATGCCCCGGTGCAACGGTGACAGTTCCCGCACCTCGTTCCAGACCGCCTCCGCGTCAGGGTAGTCCCACGGCCGCCCGAGTCGCCCCGCCAGCTCCTGCAGGATCCACAGGTCGTCCCGGGCTTCCCCCGGGGGCTCCAGGGCCTTGCGCACCCGCTGCACCCGCCGTTCGCTGCTGGTGACGGTGCCCTCCGATTCACACCAGGCCGCAGCAGCGGGGAGCACCACGTCCGCCAGCTCCGCGGTGGCGGTGAGGAAGATGTCCTGCACCACCAGGAACTCAAGCTCCCGGAACAGCCGGAGGATGCGGGTGGCGTTGGCGTCGGAGCGCACGGGGTTCTCTCCGATCACGTACAGGCCCCGCAGCAACCCCTTCTCCATGGCGTCGTACATAGCCGTGAGGTGCCAGCCCGCCTTCGGCGGGATGGTGCAGTCCCAGGCCCGCTCGAACCGGGCCCGCACCTCCGGGTCTTCCACGTCCTGGAACCCCACGAGCCGGTTCGGCAGCGCCCCCATGTCCCCTCCGCCCTGCACGTTGTTCTGGCCCCGCAGGGGGTTGAGACCGGACCCGTACCGGCCCACGTGGCCCGTCAAAAGCGCCAGGTTGGTCAGGCTGAAGACGGTGTCCACCGCGTTGTGGTGCTCCGTGATGCCCAGCGTCCAGCAGATCATCGCCCGGGGGGCCGTGGCGTACTCCCGAGCGGTGGCCGCGATGAGCTCCCGGGGGACCCCGGTGACGGCCTCCGCGTACTCCAGGGTGTAGGGCTCCACCGCCTCCCGGTACCGCTCGAACCCCTCCGTAGCTTCCCGGACGAACTCCTCGTTCAGGAGTCCCTCGCGGAGGATGTATCGGCCCATGGCGTTCGCAAGCGCGATGTCCGCCCCCACCCGGACGGGCAGCCACCGGTGGGCGAACGCGGCGCTGGAGGTCCGCCGGGGATCTACCACGATCAGCCGGGCACCCCTGCGCACGCCCTTCAGCATGTGGAGGAACATCACCGGGTGGGTCTCCCGGGCATTGGATCCCCACAGGAGGATGAGATCCGTCTCCTCCATCTCCCGGTAGGAGTTGGTTCCCCCGCCTGCCCCGAACACCGCCGCCAGACCGGCGACGCTGGGGGCGTGTCAGGTCCGGTTGCAGCTGTCCACGTTGTTGGAGCCCATCACCTGGCGCGCGAACTTCCCGGCCAGGTAGTTCAGCTCGTTGGTGGACTTGGAGCAGCTGAACAGCCCAAACCCCTGTCCTCCGTAGCGTTCCCGGATGCGCCGCAACCCCTCCGCGGCCCGGTCCAGGGCCTCCTCCCAACTGGCCCGCACCAGGCGCCCGTCCCTGCGGACCAGCGGGGAGGTGAGGCGCACGTCGGGCCCAGGCACAAGGTCGGGATCCCTTCCCCGGAACTGAGGATCCGCCATGGTTTCCCCTCCCCCAAGCGGGATGGTTTCCTCACGTCAGTACGCGCGGGCGAAGTACACCAGAGCGGTGGCCGGTCTCCCGCACACCAGGCAGCTCCCCTCCGCCGCCTCCTCCGGGATCACGCGGGGCGAGCCTCCGGTTTCCTCCCGCAGCCGGTCCTCGCAGGAACCCTGTCCGCACCACAACACCCCCACGAAGCCCCGGCGCTGGCGGATGAGCTCGACCGCCTCTGTGTACTCCGCGGCGCGCACCGTGTGGTCCGCGAGGTACGTTCGGGCGCGCTCCAGCATGCGGGACTGGATGGCCTCCAGCTCTGCACCCACCCGCTCCACCACAGCGTCCAGCGGGATCGCCTGACGGGCCCCTTCTGCGTCGCGACTCACCAGCACCGCCTGGCCCTGTTGCAGGTCCCGGGGTCCCAGCTCCACCCGAAGGGGTACCCCCCGCATCTCCCAGTCGTTGAACTTCCACCCGGGCGTGTACTCCTCCCGGTCGTCCAGCTTGACCCGGAACCGCTCCGCGAGCTGCGCCGTGATCTGACGAGCCCGCTCCAGCACCGCGGGCTCCCGTTCCCCTCGCACCGGCACCACCACCACCTGGATCGGCGCCACCCGGGGCGGCAGAAACAGACCCCGGTCGTCCCCATGGGCCATCACCAGGGCACCCACTAACCGCGTGGTGACTGCCCAGGAGGTGGTCCACACGTACTTCTCCGTGTTGTCCCGGTCGAGGAACTTGACATCGAAGGCGCGGGCGAAGTTCTGGCCGAGGAAGTGGGAGGTGCCCGCCTGGATGGCTTGCCCGTCCGGCATGAGGGCCTCCAGGGTGTAGGTCCAATCCGCGCCCGCGAACTTCTCGCTGGCCGGCTTGCGGCCCACCAGGACCGGCATCGCCAGCTGCTCCTCCAGCAGACGCCGGTAGATGTCCAGGATGAGCCGGCACTCCGCGTCCGCCTCCTCCGCAGTGCGGTGGGCGGTGTGCCCCTCGTGCCAGAAGAACTCCGTGGTCCGCAAAAACGGCCGCGTGGCCTTCTCCCACCGCACCACGCTGCACCACTGCAGGATGAGGACGGGCAGGTCGCGGTACGACCGGATCCACCGGGCGTACATGGGCATGATGATGGCCTCCGAGGTGGGGCGCACGGCCAGGCGCTCCGCGAGCTCCTCGTCGCCCCCGTGGGTGACCCACGCCACCTGGGGTGCGAACCCCTGGACGTGCTCCGCCTCCCGGCGCAGCAGGGACTCGGGGACGAACAGGGGAAAGGCCGCCGTCTGGTGACCGGTCCGCCGGAACTCCGCGTCCAGCCACCGCTGGATGGCCTCCCACACGGCCCAGCCGTAGGGCCGGATGACCATGCAGCCCCGGACCGGCGAGTAGTCCACCATCTCCGCCTTCAGCAGGACCGCGGTGTACCAGTCGGACAGGCTGTCCCGCTTGCGGGGGATCTCCCGGACCCACGCCTTCGCCTCCATCTCCCCTCCGGAGCGGCTTTCCGCCACCGCGTACCTGGCACACCTGTGGTGCCGTTCGCCCGCATTCTACACAACGCCCCCGGCCCGTACAACGCGGCGAGCAGGGAGCCTCGGCGGGGCGCAGCGAAAAAGTCCCTCAGCACCCACGGAGGAGGGGCCATGGTCGGCTATCTGTTCCACGCGCCCGTCACCGACTTCCCCATCGCCCTGTGGATCACCGCGTTGTTGTTCGACCTCCTGTACTGGCGGAAACCCACGGAACTGTACCGGTCCATGGGGACCTGGCTGGTCGCCCTGGGCCTGCTGGCGGCACCCGTGGCGCTGGCCACGGCCTTCTACGACCTCGCCCGACTCCAGCGGGAGGGGGTGGGCAGCAATTTCCTGTCCCGCCACACCGTCCACAGCACGCTCGCCTACGTCACCGCTGCCCTGTACGCGGCCAACCTGGCGGTCCGGTGGAAGGCGCCCCGCGCCCGCGGGTGGATCCTCCTCCTGTCCGCCCTCGGGGCGGCCCTCGTGGTCCTGGTGGGCTACTCCGGGAACCAGGTGCGGCAGGTCATGTGACCTCCGGGCCGGGCCTTCGCAGAAGGTCGGACACCTTCCCCGGGGCAGTCCGGCCCAGCTGCCGCAGGAGCTTGCCCTCGTCCGCAAAGCCGTGGTTGAACGCCACCACCCGCCCGTCCGGCCCCACCACGACCGTGGAGGGGACCGTGAAGATCCCGAACCGGCGGGCGAGGTGCGGGTCGCGCTCCACGTCCACCACCTCCACCCGCACGTCCGAGTCTACGAGCTCCTGCAGGCGCTTCAGGGCCGGGAGCTGCTGGCTACGGCACGGCGCACACAGCCGGTGGGTGAAGGCGATCACGGCGGGTCCTCCGGGCAGGCGCAGGTGAGCCCGGACCCGGAGATCCCGCCACCGCAGCCACGCCCCCACCGCGGCCACCGCCGCGGCCACCAGCAGGACCACCAGCGCCCGTTCCATCACGGCCCTCCGTGCGCGGCCCCCCTCCGACGGATCACCCCCAGGCGGCTGAGCTGGTAGAACACAAAGCACCCCGTGCAGAAGCCGAACCACAGGTTGACCGCGGCCAGGACCGCCACCAGCCACGCGAGGAACCAACCCGGCACCGTGTACCCACCCCACAGGCTCAAAGCAGCCAGGAGCAGCACGCTTCCACCCATCCCCTGAGCGAAGCGGTGGGGCGCGGGGTCGTCCTCCCGCTCGTCCGGTCTCAGGACCCGGCCCTTCAGCCATCGGTGGTAGACCTGCTGGAATAGGGCGAGGCGTGGGTGCGCGGTCCCCGCCAGCAGCACCAGGGCCACCGCGGCCACCAGCCACGGGCGGTCCAGGAGGAACGCGAGCACCGTGAAGCCCACGATGCAGGCCTGGTTGGTCCGTAAAGCGTTGTGGTCCACCCGCCGCAACCCCTCCACCCCCTTACGGTCTCGCCTCCCCCGCTGCGGTACGCTCCACGGGGACGCCTACGAGGCTGCCCCACTCGGTCCAGCTGCCGTCGTAGTTCTTCACGTTCGGGTATCCCAGTAGGAACCTCAAGGTGAACCAGGTGAGGCTGCTGCGCTCCCCGATCCGGCAGTACGCGATCCCCTCTCGGTCGGGGGTGATCCCGACCGACTCATACAGCGCCCGCAGCTCTTCCGCGGCCTTGAAGGTCCCGTCCTCGCGGACGTTCTGGGTCCAGGGGATGTTCACGGCACGCGGGACGTGTCCGGGCCGCTGCGCCCCCTCCTGCGGGTATCCGGGCGGCGCGATCAGCTCACCGTGGTACTCCTGCGGCGAGCGGACGTCCACCAGGGCGAGCTCCGGATCCTGCAACCGCTGGAGGATCTCGTCCCGGAACGCTCGCAGGGCGGGATCCGGGTCCTTCGCCCGGAAGGGGGCAGGCGGGTCCTGCGGCACCTCCGGGGTGAGGGGCCGGCCCTCCGCGACCCACTTCTGCCGGCCTCCGTTCAGGATCTTCAGGTTCTCCACCCCGTAGTACCGCAGCAGCCAGAAGGTGTAGGTGGCGAACCAGTTGCTCCGGTCGCCGTACAGGATGATGGTGTGCTCGTTGCCGATGCCCCGCGACCCCAGCAGGTCCTCCAGTTGCTCCCGGGAGACCCAGTCCCGGCGCACGGGGT
The DNA here is from genome assembly GCA_938028835.1 of uncultured bacterium. Classification (GTDB taxonomy): domain Bacteria; phylum Sysuimicrobiota; class Sysuimicrobiia; order Sysuimicrobiales; family Sysuimicrobiaceae; genus Tepidifontimicrobium. Next base: position 11,198 of record CALIMJ010000010.1, read on the forward strand.
CCTGCAGGTCGGTCTTCCACCGGATGTGAATCGCGCCCGGGATGTGCCCCTGCGCGTACAGCTCCGGGTCCTCGTTAGACTCCACGATGCGCAGACCCGGGTCACCCAGGCGCTGCGCCAGCCAGTCTGTCTCCACCAGAACGTCCGGCCGTGCGTACGAAGCCATCCGTCCACCTCCGGGTTCCACGGTCTGTGGCCGAAAGACCCCCGCCCACCCGCACCGCAAACCCCGGCCGTCCTTCCTTCACCACGCCCACCAGGGCCACGTCGTGGATCTCGGGGGCGTTGCACTGCGCGGGGCACGCGCTGATGGTGTACTTGTGCTTGCGTGGCAGGTTGGAGTAGTCGCGGTGGCCGTAGAAGAACTGCGCCACGGCCTGGACCACGGGCCGCACGTCGAACAGCTCCTCCCGGTCCACCCCCGCCACGGGGCAGCTGGTGACGTTACGGACGGTATCCCCTTCCCCGCCCACGGTGGTGAGCCCCGTGGCCTGCACCGCGGACAGGACCTCGGGGAGCTGCTCGAGCCGTACCCAGTGCAGCTGGATCCCCTGCCGGGTGGTGAGCTCCCCGTAGTTCCGGCCGTAGCGCCGGGCGATCTCGCCCACCCCCACCAGCTGCGCCGGCGTGATGCGCCCGCCGGGGACCTTGATGCGGACCATGAAGGTCCCCACCTTCGGCTTGTCGTGGGTCAGTCCCCACCAGTTCAGCCGGACGATGTCCTCCTCCGGGATGGCCTCGTAGCCGCGCGCGATCAGACTGGGCAGCTCGTGCACGATGTCCAGGGGGAATTTCTCCTGCTTGAGCCGCTCGATGGAGTTGCGCTTGAGCACGACCTCCCACGTGGGCTGGGATGCGGTCTGGACCTGCGCCACGGTTCCTCCCCTCCCTCAGCCCGCCTGCTCCACCAGCTCGCGGGACCCTCGGGAAAAGTGGTCCCGCAGCACCTGCGCTACCTCCGGCCGCATCACCTGCGGCGGCGGCAGCTGGCCGGACCGAAGCAGCCGCCGCACCCACGTGCCGCTCGGGTTCACCCGGACGTCCGGCGGGTGCGGGCAGCTGGGATCCGTGGCCATGGAGTCGCACCGGCGGCAGTAGAACGCCTCCCCGAAGAACACCGGCGTGATGCCGAGGCGGCTCGGGTCGAACCGATCGAAGATCCGGTGGGCGGCGTACGGCTCGTAGAACCCCCCGACCCCCGCGTGGTCGCGCCCGATGAGGATGTGGGTGCAGCCGTAGTTCTTCCGCACGAGGGCGTGGAACACCGCCTCCCGGGGGCCCGCGTACCGCATGGCGGCCGGGAACGCGGCCAGCACCACGCGATCCCGTGGGTAGTACAGCTCCAGCAGCACCTCGTACGACCGCATCCGCACCTCCGCGGGCACGTCGTCGTCCTTCGTCTCGCCTACCAGCGGGTGAAGGAACAACCCGTCCGTGGTCTCCAGGGCACACTTGTGGAGGTACTCGTGGGCGCGGTGGATGGGGTTGCGGGTCTGGAAAGCGGTGACCGTGCGCCAGCCGGCCCGCTGGAGCAGTTCCCGGGTCTGCGCGGGGTCCAGCTCTCGATCCGCGAACCGCCCGCGGGGGCGTTCCACCAGCCACACCGGGCCCGCTACCGTCCACGGCGATTCGCCCAGCAGACGCGCCACGCCCGGATGCGCGCGATCGGTGGTCCCGAACACCGCCTCCGCCTCCTCCTCCAGATCCCGGCGGTACACCTCCTCCACCTCCACTAGCGCCAGCAGGCCGGGAGCGCGCACGCGCACGCGGCTCCCGCGTCCGAGCCTGCGCGCCTGGTCCTCGGGCACGGACAGGGTGATGGGAAGGGTCCACGGAAGCGCGTCGGGCAGGTGCAAGGTGTGTAGCACCGAGCGGTACGTCTCCCGGTCCATGAACCCTTCCAGCGGGCTGTAGCCTCCCGTGGCCAGCAGGGCCACGTCCGCAGCCTCCCTGGGACTGGCCTCCACCACAGGCAGCCGCGCAGCCTCCGACCGCAGGGACTCGGCCTGAGCGCCTTCCGCCACGCGCTGTACCAAACGACCCCCGTGGGGTGCGACCACGGCACACCTCCCGCGCGCGCGACACGGCGCGACGTTCGTCTTGGAACGACAGCTAGGGAAAAACCGGAAGCCGCGGAAGGAGCCCGGGCCCGGCTAGGCCAGGGCTACCCCCCGCCCAGGACAGATGCACTGCCGGGGGCGAGAGAACGGAACCCGACGCGTGAGTCGACGCTGCATGGCTACGGTTCCTTGGCGCATACTCTAGCGAGCGCCCGGTCAGCCGTCAAGAGGGTGGCGGCTCTACGTCAATAAGTGTGGCGGGCGGAGCAGGAGAGCCAAGGGAACGAGAGCCAGGAGCATCTTTCGCACATCCATGTCTCGGTTGCGGAACCCGTAGCTGAGGCGCTTGAGGGGCTTGATCTCTGCCACTCCCTGCTTCACCCAACCGCACTTTTCCGCGTACCGGCGACGGAGCGACCCGAGGCGCGGATTTGGTTTTGGATCCGGCGACGGTCTTGCCCAAGGCAGCCCTCAGCCACTGGACGGTAAGCTTCGGTGCCGCCCTCAGGGCGGGCCCGCGGCGTAAAGTTCCAGCAGGGCGTGGCGGATCCGGGTCAGAAGGGCGTCTTCGCTCTCCGCGCGTGGCGGTACCGGCGTTCCGAACCGCACCGAGACCCTGCGGGGCCGTGGCACCACGCTGCCCAGGGGCAGAGCGCGGTCGGTACCGTAGACCCACGCGGGGACCACGGGCGCGCCTGCGCGCAGGCTCAGCGCGGCTACCCCGCGGCGCAGCGGCGCCAGGGGTTGGTCGGTGCGGTTGACGCCGCCCTCCGGGAACAGGGCCAGCAGGCCCCCGGCCTCGAGGACCTGCAGCGCTGCACGGAAGCCCGCTCCCGTGTATGCCACGGGAACCAGCTCCGTGCGCCGGACGGGGATAAAGCCGTACCAGCGCACCAACGGCGCGATGGCCCGGATGAGGGGATCCCAGGGGACGAACCCCGGGGTCAATCGGCGGCCCAGCAGCTCCTCCGCGCCCAGGAACACCGCGCGCCGCGGCAGCGCCGCGGCCAGCACCACAGGGTCCAGCCACGACCGGTGGTTGGCAGCCACGATGGCTGGCCCCAGCTGGGGGCAGAATTCCTGACCGGCGCTGCGGAAGCCGAACAGAAACCACAGGGCGGCGCGCACCAGCGCGCGGACGGTCCGGTAGTCCCAGGTGTCACCCGGAAGCTGCGGCGCGCTCGGGGGTCGCAGGCCCAGGCGCGTCTCCACGAAAAGCGCACCCGTGGCGCCGACGGACGCCGTCTAGGTGCCCCCTGCGAGCCGGAACAACAGCGGGAGCACCTCCACGCCACGCAACCGACCCAGCCCTCCCCTGGCGGCCGAGGCCTCCCCGAAGGGCCCCGCGCCGTCCGGCTCCACACCCGCGCCCCAAACCAACAGGGGCACCGGGTCGTCCGCGTGGGCACCCAGCTCGCACACGGTGGCGTGGTCCGCGGTGACCGCCACCAGTACATCCCCGCGGCCAGCAAGCCCTTCCCGCAGGGGCCCGAAGAAGTGCGCGTCGATCCCCTCCACCACCGCGCGCTTGGCCTCCCCGTCGCCGTCGTGACCCGGTTCGTCGGGCCCCTTCAAGTGCACGTACAGGCCGTCCCACCGCTCCAGCTGCCGCAGCGCCTCCTCGGCCCACGCGGTGTACACCCTCGTGTCCCGGCCGCTCGCCGGCACCTCCACCACACCCATGCCTAGTAGCCGCGCGATCCCCCTCTCCACGGGCATCTCCACGAAGCACGCGAAGCGGGCGCCGAACCGTTCCACGAAGGGAGGGACCTGCGGGACGTGGTCGCTGGCATCCCGGAGCAGCACCAGGTTCGCGGGCGGCTCGCCCCGGGCCCTGCGCTGCAGGTTCACCGGGTGCTCCTCCAGCACCCGTCGGCTGCGCTCGGTGAACGCGTTCACCAGCTCTGCGGCCCGCGCGGCCCCGGGGCCGCCGTCCAGGGGCACGCAGGTCTCCACCTCGTCTCGGACCACCGTCCTGGCCACACCCAGCGCCCCCACGCGACCGTAGGCGGGGTCGGTGTTGGAGACCTGCGCGGACAGCTGCACCCGGGGGTCGTAGAGCACCAGCACGCAACGGTGCCCCACGCTGGCCTCGAAGCGGAAGGTGGCTCCCGGAAGCTGCACCCGCTCCTGCACGGCCCGCGCCAGCTCCCGGGCCTCCTCGCTGCGCAGGCTGCGGCCCACCCGTCGGTCCAGGATGCGCCGTCCCTCTCCCGCGGTGGCGAAGTTCCCGCGGAGCGCAAGGTTCCCGTCCCGGAAGGGGAGGTCCATACCCAGAGCCTCCAGAAGGCCACGCCCCGCATGGTATCGGAACGGGTCGTAGCCCAGGATCGCGGTGACCGCCACGTCGGACTCCGGAGCGATCCCCTCACCCACCGTCACCACAAGCCCCTGCTGCCCGGCCGCCGCGAGGGCGTCCAGGTGCGGCGTGCGGGCGGCCTCCAGGGGGGTGCGCCCGCCGAGGGCCGCCAGGGGCCGATCCCCCAGTCCGTCCAGGATCACGTACAGGACCTTCCGCATACGGCACCCCTACGGATCGTGGTCCAGGAGCTCCAACAGTTCGGCCAGGTCGCGCGCCACCAGCTCTGGCCGCACCGCCGCACCGGGCACCTCGTCCGCGGAGGCCACGCCCGTGAGCACCAGCGCGGTGCGCATCCCCAACCGGGAAGCGCCCAAGACGTCGGTGGCGATCTGGTCGCCGACCATGAGGGTCTCCTCCGGGGGAGTCCCCAGGCGCCGCAAGGCCATCTCGAACGGGTAGGGCTCCGGTTTACCCACGGAGGTGGGCTCGCGCCCCGTGGCGGTGCGGATGGCGGCCACGATGGCCCCCGCGCCGGGCCACAGCTCGCCCTCCACGGGCAGGTTCGCGTCCAGGTTGGTGGCCACAAAGTGCGCGCCCCGGCGGATGGCGGAGCAGGCGGTGCGCAGCCGCGCATAGGTCAGATCGGTGTCCAGTCCCACCACCACCGCCACCGCGTCCGCCTCCTCCGTGAGCCCGTAGCCCGTCCGCTCCACCGCCTCCCGCAGGCCCGCGCCGCCGACCACCAGCACCCGCCCCCGGAGCTCCCACCGGTGCAGCAACTCCGCCGCGCACAGCGCCGAGGTGACCACCTGGTCCTCCTCCGCCGGAATCCCCAGGTCCCGGAGGTGCTGCACGTACTGGCGCGGCGTCCGGGTGGAGTTGTTGGTGACGAACGCGTAGGGGATCCCCCTACGCCGGAGCCAGGCCAGGAACTCCATCGAGCCCGGCAGGGCCTGGCGGCCGCGGTACACCACCCCGTCCAAGTCCAGGATTACCCCGCGCGGCGCAGCCACGGTTCACCCCGCGCTCCGGAGCAGGTCCACGAACTCCGGCGCCAGCTCGCCCGCGTACACCTGACTGGCGGGGCCGGCCATGCGCAGCTGAAAACCTTCGTCCACGGACACCCGTAGGACCCCACCGTCCATCTCCACCTGCAGCTGGCGGCCGGTGAGGCCGCGGCGCACGCACGCGGCGGCCACCGCGCAGGCGCTGGACCCCGACGCCAGCGTCTCCCCTGCGCCCCGCTCCCAGATCCGGATCCGAACCCGGTCCGGGCCCAGGACCTGGGCGAACTGCACGTTGGTCCGCTGCGGGAAGGCGGGGTGGCGCTCCAGGGCGGGCCCCAGGCGGTGGAAGTCCACCGAGCCCAGGTCGGGCGTGAACACCACGCAGTGGGGGTTCCCCACGTTCACCGCGGTGATCCGCACCGTCGTCCCTTCGACCTCCAGAGGCTCGTCCACCACCTCCCGCGCGGGGCCCCGGACGGGGATCCGCGGACTGCTGAAAGTTGCCTCCCCCATGTCCACGGTGACCTGCGCCACCCGCCCGCCCTGGACCTCCACGTCGCAGCGCACCACGCCGCCCGGGGTCTCCACGGTGAACGTCGGGACGCGGGCCAAGCCGCGGTCGTACAGGTACTTGGCGAAGATCCTCAGCCCGTTGCCGCTCTTCTCCGCCTCCGTTCCGTCCGGGTTGTAGATGCGCAGGCCGAAGTCGGCCCGTTCCGAGGACACGCGGACCAGCACCCCGTCAGACCCCACGCCGAAGTGGCGGTCGCACAGCCGGCGGACCGCCTCCGGGGTGAGGGGGAAGTCCAGCTCCTGCGCCTCCAGCACGATGTAGTCGTTGCCCAGGGCGTGGGACTTGACGAACCGGCTCATCGCGGGTCCTCCCCCCGGATCCGCCGCCCTCCCTCGTACACCGTGCACAACGCGTTGCGTCGGCTCCACCGCTCCAGGGCGAGGTCCACGAGCCGGCTGATGAGCTCGCGGTACGGGATCCCCGAAGCCTCCCACAGCTTCGGGTACATGCTGATGGGCGTGAAGCCCGGGATAGTGTTGACCTCGCTCACGTACACGGCGCCCTCCCGCTCCAGCAGGAAGTCCACCCGGGCCATCCCGCACAGCCGGAGCGCCCGGAAGGCGCGTAGGGCCAACCCGCGTACCTCCTCCGCCCGCTCCCGTGGGATCTCCGCGGGGATCACCAGTTCCGCGCCCTCCGGGTCCACGTACTTGGCCTCGTAGTCGTAGAAGAGATGGCGCGGCCGTGCGGGTCGGATCTCGCCCGGCACGGACGCGACGGGGTCGTCGTTACCCAACACGCTCACCTCCACCTCCACCGGGTCGGGCACCGCCCGCTCCACGATCACGGCAAGATCGTACCGGAGGGCGTCCCGGACTGCCTCCGCCAGCGTCTCCGCCCGGTCCACCCGGTGCACCCCCACCGACGAACCGAGCCGCGTGGGTTTGACGAAGCACGGGTAGCCCAGGTTCTCCACCTGCGCGCGCACGCCGGCCGGGTCGCGCTCCCACCGGCTCCCCTCCACCACCACGCAGGGCACCACGGGCAGGCCCGCGTCCCGCAGCAGGGCCTTCTGCACGCCCTTGTCCATCCCCACCGCGGAGCCCAGCACGTCCGCGCCCACGTACGGCACGTTCACCATCTCCAACAGCCCCTGCACCGTCCCGTCCTCGCCGTAGGTGCCGTGGAGCACGGGGAACACCACGTCGCAGCTCACCTCCCGCCCGTCCACCACCAGAACCGCCTTCCCCATGCGGTCCAAGCGCAGCCACACGGGCTTCCCGTCCACCCACCAGCGGCCGTCCGGGGCGATGAACACCTCCACCACCGAGAACCGGTCCGGGTCCGCAGCCCGGACGACGTTCCGGGCAGACACGCAGGACACCTCGTGCTCACCCGAGCGGCCCCCGTACAGCACCGCCAGGGTCAACCGACTCACGGGATCTCCTCCTCACGTGTTCTTCAGGAAACCGACGGCCGCAGTGTGACGATAGGAGGGTGTGGCGGGACCGTCAAGCGCCAGTCACGCGCTGAGGGGCGCCCGGTACAGGGAGGCGGCTACGCCGGCGACCAGCACGGCGGAAGCCAGAGCCAGCACCGCCCCCACCTCCTCCTGAGTCCAGCGCCAGCTCACCTTCCGGGCCAGGTCCCGGTAGGCGTGCCGGAGCTCCCCGGCACTGGTGGTCCGGTAGTAGCGCCCGCCCGTGCGCTCCGCGATGGCCTGGAGGGTCGGCTCGTCCAGAAGGCCCCAGTACCCGCTGCGGAGCAAGTGCGCGGGCCGTGTGGTGGCGATGCCCACCGGGTAGACCCGCACGCGGGCCCGGATCGCCCGGTTCGTGGCCTCGTCGGGGGTGGAACCGTCGCTATACCGGCCGTCCGAGAGCAGCACGGCCACGCCCCGCAGCTCGCCCCGCACCCCGCCGTCCTGCTCCAGTAACCTCGCCGCCTCCAACAGGCCCACGCCGAGCTGCGTGCGCAGCTGAGTCGCAAGCTGCGCCACCGCCTCGGCTACGCGGCCGCGATCCGGGGTCAGGGGCACGACCACGCTGGCGAAGTTCCCAAAGGTCACCAGCCCGACCCGTGCCCCGCGCGGCAGCCGCCGGAGGAACTCCGAGGCGGCCTCCAGGCGCGACGGCTGGATGTCGGTCTCCTCCATGCTGCGGCTCACGTCCACCACCAGCACCACAGGCCGCCCCCGCAAACGCCCACCCCGGGAAGCCGGTGGCGGCCGCCGGCAGCCATGCCACCGCCGGGTGGGTGTAGGCGTCGGGCGCCCGGCGCCGCAGGGCAAGGCTGCAGGCCACCGCCCCGAGCGGCCACAGGGCGAGCACCCACAGCACCGCAGGCCAGCGGAAGCTCATGGTGGTGCAGCCGGAATCGGAAGGCGAACCACGAACCGGGTGCCGCCCTGCGGCCGGCGTTCCGCCCACACGGTGCCGCCGTGGGCCAACACCAGGTGCTTGACCACCGCGAGGCCCAGTCCGCTTCCGCCCCCCTCCCGGCTACGGGAGGGGTCCGCACGGTAGAAGGGCTCGAAGACCCGCTCCAGGTCTTCGGGCGAAATCCCCGGCCCCTCGTCCTCCACCGCCACCTCCGCCCACGCCCCGCGGACGGCCAGCGACAGGCGCACCCCGCCGCCTGGCGGACTGAACCGCACCGCGTTGTGCACGAGGTTCTGCACCACCTGCCGCACCCGCTGCGGGTCACCCCACGCCTGTACCGTGCCCTCCGCGCGGAGCTCTGCGGTGAGGCCCCTCTCCTCGAACCACGGCTGCAGCGCCTCGACCACCTCCCGGCACACCTCTGCCAGATCCACGCGCGTGTGCTGAAGGGGGAGGACGCCCGCCTGCGCCAGGGTGAGGTCCCGCAGATCGCTGACCAGGCGGCTCAGCAACACCGTCTGGGTGTGTAGGGCCGCGATGCGCTCCGGAGTGGGCTCCGCCACGCCGTCCAGGAACGCCTCCAGGTGGGCCTGGACGTTCGCTAGGGGCGTGCGCAGCTCGTGTGCCACCGCGGCTAAGAACTCCCTGCGCAGCCGCTCATCCAACTCCAGGCGGGCGGCCATGGCGTTGAAGGCCTCCGCCACCTCCCCGATCTCCCCACCCGCGGCCCGCACGCGCTGGTCCAGGCGTCCGGCGGCGATGGCACGGGCCGCGGCCCGCAACTCCCTCAGGGGGCGCGCCATCCGGCCGGCCAGCCACAATCCGGTCAGGACCGCCACCGAGGCTGCGGTGAGCCCGCCCAGCCACAGGGACTGGTTGAACGCCGCCAGGAACTTCCGTTGCGACGCCCGGAACAGCCGGCCGCTGGGCTTGAGGTTTTGCAGCCACAGCTCCCGCACGTGGGGTGGTTGCTCGGCCACCCACGGCACCTCCCCGCGCCGGACCCGCTCCATGTAGGCCTGGAACCGTACCGCAGTGAGGTGCTGCGCCCACAGCCCCACCGCCGCCACTGCCAGCACCGCCACCACTGCGAACGCCAGCGCCAGCTGCGCCCGGAGCCCCTGGAGGCCCCACCGCCGGGAAGGCCGTTGCCTCTCCGCGCCCGACGCCCCGCCGCGGTGCACGGCCCAGGGGTCAGGGGCCAGTCCCATGGGAGGGCCTCGCGAACTTATAGCCCACGCCGTGGACCGTCAGCACGTACTGGGGCTGCTGGGGGTTCGGCTCGAGCTTCTGGCGCAGGTTCTTCACGTGCACGTCCACGGTCCGCTCGAACCCCTCGAAGGATTCCCCGTAGACCCGGTCGATGATCTGCCACCGGGTCAGCACGTGGCCGGGCTGGCTGGCCAGCGCCTCCAACAGCTTCCACTCGGTGGCCGTCAGCTGCACTGCTCTGCCCGACCGCCGTACCCGCCGACGCCGAAAGTCCACCACCAGGTCACCCACCCGCACGACCTCCCGACCACCCCATCGGTGGCGGCGCAGGACCGCCCGGATTCGCGCCACCAGCTCCCGCGGGCTGAAGGGCTTGGTCACGTAGTCGTCGGCCCCCAGCTCCAGCCCCTGCACGCGATCCTCCACCCCGTCCCGAGCCGTGAGCATCACCACCGGGCACCGGGACCGTTCGCGGATCCGTCGGCACACCTCCCAACCGTCCGTGCCCGGCAGCATGAGATCCAGCACGACCACGTCCGGCCGCAGGTTCACAAACCGGTGCACGGCGCTCGCCCCGTCGGATGCCACCTCCACCCGGAAGCCTTCCCGTTCCAGATACCTCCGGACGAGTCCCGCGATCTCCGCCTCGTCCTCCACCACGAGGACGGTCCCGAGGACGCCCGCGCCGGACGACCGCTCCACGGTCCCAGCTCCCGACCAACGCCCCACCGAGTCCCGGGGGGGTCTAGCCGTCACGGCCTGACCCCCAGCACCAGTTCCACGTCGAAGACGCCGCTACCCCGCACCACCCGCAGCCGCACGCGGTCCCCGGGCTGGTGTTCCGCCAGGAGGGCCAGGAGGTCCTCCATGGTGTCCACGGGGCGGCCGTTGAGGGCCACGATCACGTCCCCGGGCGTCCCGTTCGCAGCGTCGGGCCGCAGTCCTGCCCGGTCCGCGGGCGCCTCCGGGACCACCTCCACCACCAGAACACCCCGTTGCACAAACAGGCCCCGCTCCCGGGCCAGCTCCGGTGTCACCGTAGCTCCCAGGATCCCGATCCACGCCCGCTCCACCCGCGCGCCTGCCATGAGGATGGGTAGGGCCTGCGCCACCGCGGCGCTGCTCACCGCCAACCCCCCTTCTGCTCCGGGCCGAGCGGAGACGGCCACCACCACCCCCACGACCTCACCCCGGGCGTTCAGCACGGGCCCCCCCGAACTGCCCGGTGCCACCGCGGCGCTGACCCGAATGAGGATGCCGGGTACGAGGCCCGGGAGGGTCAGACCCACGTCCAAGAGGACGCCAGTGGTGAGGACCTTAGGGCGTCCCCGCGGGTTGCCGATGACCACCACCGGTTCGCCCACCTGTACGCCGGAGGGCTCCGCTAGCCGCAGGAACGGCAGTCCTGTGGTGTCCACCCGCAGAAGGGCCACGTCCCGGCGGGCGTCGTAGCCCACCAGCCGGGCGGGCAGCCTCCGCCCGACCTCGAACTCCGCGGAGATCCGGTCCGCGCGACGTACCACGTGGGCTGCAGTCAGGACCCAGCCGTCGCGGGAGATCGCGAACGCGCTGCCGGTTCCCTGTCGGTCCTCCTGGAGGGTGCGCACGAGAGCGACCGCGGGCGCCGCTCGCTCGTAGAGGGCCTGAACCGCGAACGTCTGGGAATCCGCCGCGGATGCGGCCACCAGGGCCGCCAGAAGGGTGAGAAGGACCGCACGCGTCCTCACAGGTACGCCAGCAACTGACCGCACGCCACCACCGCCGTCCACACTCCCAGGGAGACCGCGCCTGCCACCCTCGCGGCCGGCGGCGGCGGGCCCTGGTCCGAGGAAGCTAGCAGCCGGTACACGCCACGGTGGAACGCCCACACGTTCACCCCGCCCGCTGCCACCAACCCCATCTTGACCGGAACGGCAGGGTTGTACCACCAGTCCGGCGCGTGGGCCGCGAACACGGCCCCGCCCGTCACGGCCGCGAGGCCGAACCCTCGCCGCGCCCAGGGCAGCGCCAGGCCCAGCCCGTACCACGTCGGGCTCCTTCCCTTTTTCATAACACCCAGCCTCCCGCCCGGCCTTCCCTCAGGGTCACCCCGGACGGTCAACCCGCCGTGAAGGAGGTTCCCCCGCACTCCCGCGCCGCCGGCTCCCCGGAGGGAGCGCTGCGGCTCAGTGGAGGCCGCTGCGCCGCATGAGTCTCAGGAACTCACGTTTCCGCCGCCATCGGCGGAAGGCCTCCAACGGGTTCGGAACCCGCACCGGGGCGTGCGGGATCCCGTATCGCCCCCCTGATCCGTACCACCACGCCACCGCACAGCCCGCCAGGGCAAAGGCACCCAGGGGGAACGGGAAGGAGAAGAACACCAGAACAGCGCTCAGGATCCCAATCCAACGTCCCTCTACGGGGATCGCGAAGTACACGAGGAGCCGCTCCCCGGGGTGCAAAAGCGACCACGCCACTGCGCAGGCCGCCGCGGGTACCCACAGCCCGGAGAGGCCTGCCGCGCGGCCCAGCCACGCGTCCGCCAGCCACAGGGCCAGCGCAGGTGCCGGCGTGGTGAGGACCAGGAAACGGAGGTAGTCCCTTCCCAGCCACCCCCGCTCCAGGCTCCCGCCGAACAGCCACAGCACGTAGCTGGACAGGAGGAGCGAGACCACCGAGCCGCTGCCATCGAGGGCGTACGTGAGCACCGTCCAGGGCCGCGCCGCCACGGTGTACGGGTGAAACGACAGGGGCGAGGGCAGCCCGAGAAACGAAACCAGAAACGTGACCCCGTTGGCGAGGACCAAGGCCCATGTCACCGGACAGCGACCGGGTAACGAGTTCCATCGGCTCCGCGTGGCCCGCCACAGCTCCATGGAGTGCCCGCGCGTGCGGCCGCTTGGGTTCGCGGCGCCCTTGGCCGCACCGCGGTTCCTATGGTCTCGCCCCGGCGCGGGCAAATCAAGGCACAGCCTCCGGGCCGTGCGCCGCGTGGGCCCGTCAGCCCACCCCGCGCCGGCTCACCGCGGCAGCCGCCCCCGCAGGCCCCCGGCGTCATGGGGGCCCGGCTCTGCGAGGAGCTGACGGGCCGCGCCCACTTGGCCCCACACGTTCCACAGCAACACGCCCCGCACCCGCCCGCCCCGCAGGTAGTACACCACTCCCTGGCGGTACGGCTCCTGCCAGTCCTCCACCACCTCCAGGCGCGGGTCCAGCTCGCCTACCGCCTCGTACCCGAGGTCGAACAGGTCGGAGTAGAAAAACGGCAGGTGCGTGTAGGCCTCCTGGGCGCCCGCCATGTTGCGTCCCGCGGTGCGGCCCTGGGCGTTGGCGTTGTCCTCGTGCTCCACCCGCAGACGCGCACCCAGTACCGGGTTGAAGAAGCGCGTCCCGTCGCCCGCGGCGAACACATCGGGGTGGCCAGCCCGCAGGAACTCGTCCACCACGATGCCGTCCTCCACGGGAAGCCCCGCGGAGGATGCTAGCTCGGTGTTCGGCCGGATCCCCAGCCCCGCCACCACCCCATCCGCTTCGACCCGCCGGCCGGACTGCAGGTGCACCCGGAACTGGCCCCCGGCCCGTTCCACGCCCACCACGCTCTGCTCCGGAAGCACCTCCACACCGCGCTCCCGGTAGTAGTCGTTCAGGAAAAGGGACAGACCGCGCGGGAACAGGCGGCCGCCGACCCCTTCCTCCAGGAACGTCAGGGTCACCGACCTGCCCACGTGCACCAGGGCCGCGGTGATCTCCGAGCCGATGAAGCCGCCTCCGATCACGAGGAAGCGGCGCCCTTCCTCCGCCAGCTGCCGCAACTGTTGGTAGTCGTCCAGCGTACGGAAGTAAAGGACACCGTCCTGCGGCAGCTGCCGCGGCGTTCCCCCCGTGGCCAGGAGCAGACGGTCGAAGCTGTACACCTGCCCCGTGTGGTCGGTCACCTGCTTGTGTCGGAGGTCCAGGACCTGCACCGTGCGTCCCAGGTGCAGGGAGACGCCGAGCTCCTCCGTCCGCCTCCACACCCGTTCCAGGGGAGCACCCTTCCACAGTCCCTTCGACAGCGGCGGCCGGTTGTACGGCGGGACCCGCTCCGCGCTCACCAACCCCACGGTGCCGTCGGGATCCAGCTCCCGGATTCCCCGCACCGCCGCGTCGCCACTCATGCCGCCCCCGACGATGAGGTACCGGTACTTGTCCATCCCCCACCCCCTTTGGCTGCAACCTACCGGCCGACTGTCCTACAGCTCTCCCCGGGCCCTCAGGAGCCGGTGGACCACCGCCATACACGCGTCCATCACCACGCGCAGCCCCGCCTGCCGGGCTCGGCGTGCCGCCTCCTCGTGCCGCACCCCCTCCTGCATCCACACCGCCCACGCCCCCACCGCCACCGCTTCCTCCACCACCCCGGGCACATACTCCGACCGCCGGAAGACCTGCACCACATCCACGGGACCGGGCACGTCCCGCAGGGAGGGGTAGCTCCGCAGCCCCAGGGTCTCCCGCACGTGGGGGTTCACGGGGACGATCTCGTAGCCCTGTTCCCGCAGGTAGCGCGCGACTCCGTAGCTGGGCCGGTGGGGCTTGTCTGACAATCCCACCACCGCGATCCTGCGCGCCGCCCGCAGGATGGCCCGGGCCTCCTCCAGCCGCCCGCGGTCTGCCAGGAAGTCGCCGTCCGCCTCGCTCACCGTCCGCTCCCTCCCCGGGGCTCCAACGGCTCCTCCAGCGCCGCCATTCCCGCGCACTCCTGCGCGAGGACTTCCAGGACCGCCTGCGTCCGTGCCACGTCCTGCTCGTGGACCAAGAGGTGGTCCCGATGGAAGGTGGAGACCACGGACACCGACACCCCCGCCTGCGCCAGCCGCTCCGTCACCACCCTCAGGTACCCCACCACGTCCGGGTCCAGCTCCACGTCCAGGGTAATCATCCGGTAGCCTCGCTGGACCGCCCGCGCCCGCAACCCTCTGCCCACCTGGTCCCACTCCACCTCCCGGCACACCAGGGAGACCTCGTGGGGTGCGAAGGTCAGGCAGAAGGGCGAGTGGAACCGGTGCGCGCGGCGCTGCAGACGCCCCCGCTCCGTGGGCGGCAGGCTTACCCACACCAAAGGCTCTTGGTGCACCACGACCCGCGTACGGGCCAGCAGCTGCGCCACCCTTCGGTCCATCACGCCAGCGCCTGGTCCAGGTCCTCCAGCAGGTCCTCCAAATCCTCGATGCCCACCGCCACCCGAATGAGGCCGTCCGAGATCCCCGCCCGCAGCCGCTCGTCCCTCGGCACGTGCACGTGTGTGGTACTGGCGGCGTGCGTGACGAGGGAGTGCACGCCGCCCAGGCTCACGGCCAGCTTCATCCACCGGAGCCGCTCCACCACCCGGCGGCCAGCCTCCAGCCCCCCGGCCACCTCGAAGCTCAGGACGCCGCCGAAGCCCCGCATCTGTCGGCGCGCTACCTCGTGCCCCGGATGATCCCCCAGACCCGGGTAGTACACCCGCTCGACCCGGGGATGGCGACGGAGGAACTCAGCCACCGCCTGCGCGGTGACGTTCTGCCGCTCAACCCGCAGGCCCATCGTCTGCATCCCCGTGAGGAGCAGCCACGCGGAGAAGGGATCTGCGCAACCGCCAAACACCCGCAGTTGCTCCCGCCACGCGGGCAGAAAGCTTGCCGGTCCGGCCACCGCGCCCAGCACCAGGTGGTGGTGGCCTCCCAGGTACTTGGTGGCGCTGTGCACCACCACGTCCACTCCCAGGGCGAGGGGCTGCGTGTTGTACGGCGTTGCGAAGGTGTTGTCCGCCACGCACACCGCGCCCGCCTCCCGGCTCAGCTGCGCCACGGCCCGGATGTCGGTGATGGCCAGCACCGGGTTCGCGGGAGTTTCCACGTACACCAACCGCGTGTTGGGGCGCAGGGCCCGCGCGTAGTTTTCGGGGTCGGTGGGGTCCACGAAGGTAGTCTGGATCCCCAGCCGTGGTAGGACCTTCCCGAACAACTCGAACGTGCCCGAGTACACGCACTCTGCGCACACCACGTGGTCGCCCGTGCGCACCACGGACAGCACCGCCACGCTCACCGCAGCCATGCCGGACGCAGTCAAGACGCACGCCTCCGCCCCTTCCAGGGCGGCCACGCGTTGCTCCGCCAGCCGCACCGTGGGGTTGCCCCACCGGGTGTAGAAGGCCTCCGAGTACGAAGCGGCCCGCCGGGCGCCTTCCTCCACCGTGGGGAAGGCGAACGTGGAGGTTTGGTAGATGGGCGGTGCCACCGCCCCGTGGGGATCTACGAGGTCCCCCGCGTGGGCCGCCAGGGTGTTGAAGCCAGGCTTGCGTCCCATCGAAGTCCGTCCCTCCCCTCTGCGTGGGCCGCGACCCTGTCCGGTCCGGTGGAACCCAACCCCGGCGCCGCAGGCCGGAGCCTCCCGGCCGCCCGGCAGGCCGGGCCTCCCCGGACAGGCGGCTAGCGCCCGGCCGCGCCCTCCACCGCCGTGCCCGCGGGACCCGCGCGGAGCTGCGCGAGCACGATCCCGATCAGGATGAGCCCGGCCCCCGTCCACTGGGACGGGCTCAGGCTTTCGCCGAGCCACCACCGTGCCAGCAGCGCGGCCGACACGGGCTCCGCGGTGAACACCAGGCCCACGTGGGTGGGGGAGGTGAACCGTTGCGCCCACGACTGCACCGTGAACGCCGCAGCGCTGGCCAGCACCCCCATCCCCACCACCGCGAACCACACCTCGCCCGGGACGTTCGCCGGAACCGGCTCGGCGGCCGCGAAGGCCGCCGAGCCCGCCGCGGCCACCAGCATCTGCACACTGCCCAGGGAGCCCGCGGGAAGCCGCGGGGCCACCGCGTCCAGCAGGAGGATGTGCACCGCGAAGGACCCGGCGCAAGCCACCAGCAAAAGCTCCGGGCCTCCCAGGCCGGCCGGACCGCCGGTCAGGAGCGCGAGACCGGCTGTACCCGCCAGGATCCCCCCCCACTCCCAGGGGCTGGGGCGCCGACCCCACAGCGCTCCCAGCAGGGGCACCAGCACCACGAACAGCCCCGTCAGGAACGCGGCGTCCGTGGCCCCTGATCCCTGAAGGCCCAGGGTCTGTAGCGCGTAGCCGGCGGTGAGGGCCAAACCGACCCCCACGCTGCGAGCCCAGTCTTCCCGCGGCGCATGCGCCAGCTGTCGCCAGGACAGGGGCAGCAGGACGCTGGACGCCACCGCGAAGCGGACCGCGAGGTACCAGAAGGGCGGCAGGACCTCCAGGATACGCTTCGCCAGTGGGAAGGTGGTGCCCCATACCACCGCCACCGCCAGCAGCGCCAGGTCCGCCAACGCTCCGCGTGCCGCCGTCGACACGCCACCAGGATACCGCTCGGGCCACCGAGTACAGTACCACCGTGCGGTTCGGCGCCCACGTGTCCATCCGGGGCAGGATCTACGAGGCCGCAGACCGGGCGGCCCGCCTGGGCTGCGAGTGCCTGCAGATCTTCGTGGGCAATCCCCGCAGCTGGCGGGAAGTCCACTACCCACCGGAGGACCTCGCCGAGTTGCGGCGGCGGTGTCGGAGGTTCGGGCTCCGGCCTCTGGTGGCGCACGCAGCGTACCTGGTTCACCTCGCCGCCGACGGCGAGCTGTACGAGCGGTCGGTGCGCCACCTGGCTCACGCCCTGCGAATCGTGGAGGAAGCGGGAGGGCTGGGCGTGGTCACCCACCTGGGAAGCCGCCGGGGGCTGCCGCTGGCGCGCGCGGTGCGGCGGGTGGCCCGGGCGGTGGGGCTCGCGCTGGGTGGTTCGCAGCGCGCCTGGATCTTGCTGGAGGGCAGCGCGGGTCGTACCCTGGGAGCGACCTTTGAGGAGCTACGCATGGTCCTGGACGCCCTGCACGGACACCCCCGGGTGGGGGTCTGCCTGGACACGGCCCACCTGTTCGCCGCGGGGTGGGACCTCCGCACCGCGGAGGGCGTGGACGCTACGCTGGCGGCATTCCAGGAACGGGTCGGGCTAGCCCGGCTGAAGTTGGTGCACCTGAACGACTCCCGCTCGGACCTCGCCAGCGGCGTCGACCGCCACGAGAACATCGGTGAGGGCCGCATCGGTCTAGAAGGATTCCGAGCCTGGATCCACCACCCCAGCCTGAAACCCCTGAGCGGCGTGATCGAGACCCCGGGGTTCGACCGCATGGGACCGGACCGGGCGAACCTGCAGCGGTTGAAGCGCCTGCGGGAGGGGGGGGCGCCACGGTGAGTCCGATCCGCTGCGCGTACCACCCGGACCGCGACGCCCTGCAGTACTGCAACCGGTGCGGGAAGCCCATCTGCAACGACTGCGTGGTGCGCGGCGCCGGCGGCAACCTGTGCCGGTCCTGTGCCGAGGGGCTGCGCCGCCCCGGCCGGCCGCGCTCCGCCCAGACGTGGCTGTGGGTCGCCGCGGGGCTCGCCCTGCTGCTCCTGTGGTTGCTGCCCCGCGTGCTGCGCTGAGCGGCGGCGCAACTAGGTCCGGCCTACCGCGGGCTCCCCGGCGTCGAAGCGCAGGAAGGCGGCTTCCAGGGCCAGGCGCGGGTTGACGTTCCGCCGGATGGCCCAGCGGGCTTCCTCCAGGGCGTCCAGCCTGCGGCGCAGGGCACGGCGGTCCAGGGTCTCCGACAGTTCCTCGACCTGCCCCTGGCGATCCACGTTCACCAGCAGGGAGGGGTCCCCGGTTTCCTTCCACACCAGCAGGTCCCGGTACCACAGGGCGGCCACCTCCAGCCTTTCCAGCAGCCTCGAGCGGTCCTGGGCGAGGAACTCGCACGCCTGCAGGGCCGCCAGGAGCCCCTCCCGCTCGGCCCGCACCAGGCTGTCGATCACCGCGTCCCGGTCCCGTAGCGCCTCGGGGTCCCTGGACCAAGCCGCGGCGCGGGCGGCGCGCCCCGCCGAAAGGGCAGCCAGCACCCGCGCTCGGGCGGGGTCGACCCCGAACTGCACCCGCAGGGCGTGCTCGATCTGGCTGATGGGCACCAGGTTGAACCGCACCAACTGACAGCGGGACACCACCGTGGGCAGCAGGGCCTGCGCGGACTCCACCACCAGTACCAGCACCACCCGATCGGGCGGTTCCTCCAACAGCTTCAGGAGGCTGTTCTGAGCTTCTGCCAGCATGGCGTCCGCCGGGCAGAAGACAAACACCTTCCACCGCCCCTCGTGGGGGCCGTACGCGGCCTCCCGCCGCACCTCCCGGACCTGGTCGATGCCGATGGTGGTCTTGCCCTCCAGGGGGCGCACCCACCGCACGTCCGGGTGGACGTCGGATGTGACTTTCCGGCAGGGCTCACAGACCCCGCAGCTGTCCTCCTGGTAGCGCTCGCACTGGAGCGCCTGCGCGAAGGCCGCGGCGGCCTCCGACCGGCCGGTGCCCGCGGGCCCCGCGAACAGGTAGGCGTGGTGGACGCGCCCGCTCCGCAGGGCCGACCGCAACAGCCCGATGGCGTGGTGTTGGTCCAGAACGTCCGCGAACCGCACCCCGTCCCCTACACGCGTTCCACCCGATCCACGTCCAGCACGAACACCACCGCACCACCCACCTGGACCTTCACGGGGTACGCGGCGTAGGCGTCCACAGGTTCCGCCACCGGCGGGATCGGGCTCATCAGCTGCTCCCGGACCTGGCAGGTCCGCCGCACCACCTCCAGGACCCGTTCCACGTCCGGGTCCTCCACTCCGATGAGGACCGTGGCGTTGCCGCTCCGGAGGAAGCCGCCCGTGGAGGCCAGCAGGGTGGACTGGAATCCCGACTCCGTGAGCGCGTCCATCAGCCTTCCGGAGTCCTTCTCCTGCACGATGGCCAGCACGAGCTTCATGCGCCCACCCGCTTCACCAGCGGCCGCACCGCCTCCCACACCCGCTCCGCTACCCGGTCGGGGTCCTCCTCCGCCCGGACCACGCGGATGCGCGGGTCTTCGCGGCTCAGGCACAGATACCCTTCTCGCACCCGCCGGTGGAACTCCAGCCCTTCCCGCTCGATCCGGTCGCGGCTAGACACGCCCTTCTCTGTGTCCCGCTCCAGGCCCACTTCTGCGGGCAGGTCCAGCAGGACCACCAGGTCTGGAACCAGTCCCCCGGTGGCCAGCTCGTTCACCCGCCAGACCACCTCCGCGCCCAGGCCGCGGCCATACCCCTGGTACGCCACGGAGGCGTACACACAGCGGTCGGACAGCACTACCGCACCCCGGTCCAGGGCCGGGCGTACCACTTCCCGTATCAACTGGGCCCGGGCGGCGGCGAACAGCAGCGTCTCGGCCTCGGGCGTCATGGCGACGTTCGCGGGATCCGCCAGGAGGGATCGGACCTGCTCGCCCAGCGCGGTCCCACCGGGTTCCCGGACTTCCACGACCTCCAAACCCATCTGTCGGAGGCGGGCGGCCAGCCGCCGGAGCTGGGTAGTCTTCCCGGAGCCCTCCGGTCCCTCCAGGGCGATATAAAGCCCCCTCACCGGGCCCCGTCCCCTACCGCGGGTAGATGACCACCCGGCGGAAGGGCTCCTCGCCCTTGCTCTCGGAGGACAACCCGTACCGCTGGACCAGCTGGTGCTGGAGCCTGCGGATGTAGGCGTTCTGCGGGGACAGCTCCACAGGCTGGGCCTCCTCCAGTACCTCCCGGATGGCGTCCTCCACCTCCCTCAGGGCCGCCTCCTGGTCGTCTAGGTAGTCCCCCACGTCGAACAGGGACCGCAGGAACGCCTCGAGCTGTGTCACGGTGTTGCTCCGCACCACGTGCAGCGGCATGCCGCGCAGCTGCGCGTCCCGCAGCCGCTTGGGCTGGCGCTTCTCCTGGGACTTCACCGTCACCACGAGGTCTGCTTCCTCCAGGTGATCCACCACGTAGGCGGGAACCCGCAGCTCCCGGATGGCGCGCTCCAGTCGGTTGCGGCTCACCGCATACGGGTAGATCCGCAGGACCTTGCGGCCCGGCCGCTCCCCGGAATCCGGAGGCTGGGCGGCGAACGGGCCCTGGGGGGCGAAGGTGTCCACCCGCACCTGCGAGGGCTGGATCTCCACCCCGCCCTCCGTGGTCCGGACCCGGACCTCCGGCCTGGGGGGGATCCCCCGCAGGAACCGGTCCACCACCTCCGCCACGTTGTGGTGGACCGCCAGCTTGTCCTTCTCCTGGATCTCGATCACCACGTCGAAGGTAGGCGGTGCCTTGCGCTCCAGCACCGTCTTCTGGGTCCCCCGGCGGCGCGCCTCCTCGTCGGACAGGGTCACCGCCTGGATCCCCCCCACCAGGTCGCACAGGGTGGGGTTCTGCAGGAGGTTGTCCAGGGTGTTGCCGTGCGCGGTGGCAATCAGCTGCACTCCCCGCTCCGCGATGGTCCGCGCGGCCAGGGCCTCCGCCTCGGTGCCGATCTCGTCGATCACGATCACCTCAGGCATGTGGTTCTCCACCGCCTCGATCATCACCGCGTGCTGGAGGGACGGCTCGGGCACCTGCATCCGCCGTGCCCGGCCGATGCCCGGGTGGGGGATGTCGCCGTCCCCCGCGATCTCGTTGGAGGTGTCCACCACGACCACCCGCTTGCCCAGCTCATCCGCCAGGACCCGCGCGGCCTCCCGCAGCAACGTGGTCTTGCCCACTCCCGGCCGGCCCAGCAGCAGGATGGACTCCCCCGCCTCGATGACGTCCCGTACGATGTCCACGGTGCCGTACACCGCGCGCCCCACCCTGCACGTGAGGCCCACGATCTCCCCCATGCGGTTGCGGATGGCCGAGATGCGGTGGAGGGTCCGCTCGATCCCGGCCCGGTTGTCCTTGCCGAACCGCCCCACCCGCTGCGCCACGTACGCGAGGTCCTCGCGGGTCACCTCCCGCACCGGCAGAACCTGTGTGCCGTCCGTGAAGCGGGCCTCCGGGACCCGGCCCAGGTCCATCACCACCTCCAGGAGGGTGTCGCGCCGGTCCAGGCGCTCTACGGCCTCCCGGATGTGCGGCGGTAACACCGCCAGCAGCGCCTCCAGGTCGTCCGTGATGCTGATCTGCCGGGTAGCCAAAGCCCTCACCCGTTCGGGCGGCGACTCCGCCCCCGTCCGCTGCCAGGGATGCCCGTACGTGCGCAGCGTCGCCAACGCTGGTCCCCTCCTCTGTAAAAAACGACGGGAGGGGCTTGCGCCCTCCCGTCGGCCGCTCCGCGAAACCTCGGTCTCCGGACCGCCACGTCGGTCGCCCCTATTCTACCTGCCCGCCCCCGCCCCCGCCACGCCCTACGAGACCGCCTGCAGGACGAAGCACTTCAGGTAGCGGGTCTCCGGCATGGCGGCCAAGGCCGGGTGGTCCCGCGCCTGGGATCGGTGTTCCACCAGCCGCAGGCGCCGGCCCGCGTCCCGGGCGGCGTCCAGGACCACGCCCCACAGGCTGGCGTCGTCCACGTGGTGGGAGCACGAGCACGTGACCAGGAAGCCCCCGGGGCGAAGCAGCTTGAGGGCCCACAGGTTGATGTCCCGGTAGCCCGACAGCGCCCGGGGGACCGCCTCCTTGCGGCGTGCGAACGCGGGTGGGTCCACCACCACCCAGTCGAAGGACCGCCCCTCCCTGGCGAGTGCCCGCAGCTCGTCGAAGGCGTTGGCCACCCGGTACTCGCAGCGATCCCCCACGCCGTTCAGCCCGGCGTTCTCCCGGGCCAGCCGGACCGCCTCCTCGCTCACCTCGATGCCCAGCACGGACCGGGCACCCGCCAGGGCCGCGTGCACCCCGAAGGCACCCGTGTAGCTGAATACCTCCAGCGCCTCCGCCCCGCGGGCGGGACCCGCCACGCTCAACCGGTTCTCTCGCTGGTCGCAGAACCACCCCGTCTTCTGCCCCCCTTGAACGTCCACCACGAACCGGGCGGGTCCCTCCTGCACGACCTGACGCAGGTCCGCCTCACCCCGGACGAACCCCTGGTGCCGGGGCAGGCCCTCCAGCTCCCGCGCGTGGGGGTCGTTGCGCAGGTACACGGCCCGGCAGCCCGTGAGGGATAGCAGGAGGTCTGCCAGCAGCTCCTTGCGCACGTCCATGCCCACGGCCAGGGTCTGCATCACCAGCAGGTCGTTGTAGCGATCCACCACCAAGCCCGGGAGCAGGTCCCCCTCCCCGTACACGAGCCGGTACGCCGTAGTCCCCGACACCACCCGCTCCCGCAGCCGCAACGCCTCCCGCAGCCGGCGCTCGAAGAACGCCTCGTCCACCGGCTCCTCGCGGTCCGTCAGCAGGCGCACCCGGATGGCGGACTGCGGGCTGAAGGTGCCCCGGCCCAGGAACTCGTTGCGCCACGACCTTACGTCCACCACCTCGCCGGGTGCCGGGTCGCCGTGGACCTCCTCCACCTCGCCCGCGTACACCCACAGGTGACCGGCCCGCAGCCGGCGGTCCCGGCCGCGCCGCAGCACCACCGCGGGAGTGCGCGCGGCCATCCTGCTCAGAACAGGCTCATCTGGGCGCCCTCGGCCGTGGCTGCCGGTGCCTGCTTCGGGCTGTCCTCGAACAGGTGGATCCGCCCGAACTCGCCGTCATACCCGGGCTCGATGTACACCCTCCCCTCCCTCATCCGGCGGATCCCCTCCACCACCCTGGGGTGGGTGGCCCGCTCCAGCTCGTCCAGCGGCACCTCCTCCAGGACGCGCAATTCGTCCCCGAACCGGGCCACCAGCTTCAGGTACTCGTCGCGGACCCGTGCGGTACCCACCCCCTGGTCCAGGGCCTCCGCCAGGATCTCGTCTAGGGGGATCAGGTTCCGGTAGCCGGGCCGGCCGGGAGGCCGGACCCCCTCCGCTCGGTCGGCCAGGGACTCCACTCGGTGCAGGACCCCCACCGTCACCGGCCGGCCGCAGCGCGGGCAGCGTCCCCCGTGCTGCCGGGTCACGCGGGGCGGCCAGCGGATCCCGCAGGCCCGGTGCCCGTCGTAGTGGTACTTGCCCTCCTCGGGGAAGAACTCGATGGTGTAAGCGACGCGGCCGGTCCGCAGCGCCTCCACGACGGCCGAGTAGGACCGGTCACAGTCCAGGACGGTCGCCTCCCTTCCCAACTTGGACGGGGAGTGGGCGTCGCTGAAGGACACCAGGGTGACGCGGTCCAGGAAGCTGCACCGCCAGTTCATGGGCGGGTCGCTGCTGAGCCCGGTCTCGATGGCCCGGATGTGGGGCAGCTGGTCGCCGAAGCAGCTCTCCAGGTCGTCGAAGCCCGACTGGGATCCGAACACGGAGAACCACGGGGTCCACGCGTGGGCGGGGATCACCAGGCAGTCCGGCGAGAGCTCCATCACGTACTCCACCAGCTTGGCGCAGGACACCGTCAGGGTCGGGCGGCCATCCGCCATCAGGTTGCCGAAGCGCCCCAGGACCGCCGCGATCCGCTCGCACACCTCGAAGGACGGGCTCAGCAGGATGCTGTGGACCTTCCGCAGCCGGCCGTCCTGGCTGTACACGTTGCTGACCTCCGCGGTGAGCAAAAACCGCGTCTCCCCGTAGCGGTACAGGCCGGGTTCTGCGGGCTCCAGCTTGGCCCGGAGCTCCCGCAGCCACACCGGGTGGGTGAAGTCACCCGTGCCCACCACATGGATGCCCTTCCGCCGCGCCCACACGCTGAGGTTCTCTACGTCCATGTCACGGCTGGTGGCGCGGCTGTACCGGGAGTGCAGGTGCAGGTCACACACCAGCCTCATGCGCGGCCTCCCCGGGCCGGGCGCAGCAACCACTCCCGCACCCGGGCGTAGGTGACCGGCAGGGCGGAGGTCAGCCCGTAGCCGGGGAAGCGGGCCTGCAGCTCCCCGGTCACCTCCGCCTCCCCCTTTCCCGCAGCCAGCCCCTGCCGGACCACCTCCTCCACCGCGTCGTGGTAAGCGGCCTGCGCCTGTAACACCTCCGGCCCTCCCGGGAGTCCGTGTCCGGGAACGAACACCTCCGCGTCCAGGGACCGCAAGGCCTCCAGGCCACGCCGTACGCCGGCCAGGTCCGCGTCCTGGTAGTTGAAGTGGTAGCGGTGGAAGACCAGGTCTCCGCACACGGCCACGGCCGCGTCGGGCAGGTACACGAAGGCGTCCCCGGGCGTGTGGCCATGTCCGGGATGCCACACCTCCACCTCCACGCCCAGGTGGACCCCGATCCCCTGGTCGAACGTGAGGGAGGGCAGCACCAGCACCACCTCCGACAGGAGTTCCGCGGCCTCCGCCTGACCCCGTCGGGCCGCCAGCTGGCCGGGGTGGTCTGCGGCCATCCGCTCCCGGCAAGCCCGGTGCGCGACCAGCAGCGCGCCCTGCCGCACGAAGTGCACCGCTCCCCACGTGTGATCCGCGTGGTGGTGGGTGAGCACCACCAGCCGCACGGGCCGGTCTGTCTTCTGCCGCAGCGCCGCCTCCACACGCCGCGCGTGGGCGGGCGACAGCAGGGTGTCGATGAGGACCACCCCCGCGTCGGCCACCACGGCCACACAGTTGGCACCGTAGCTAGCGGCCGGCCCGTCCCCGTCGAACCCCCATACCCACACGTTGTCCCTGACCTGAACTTCCCGTAGCTCACTCATACCCCTTGGTATTCGCGGCCCGCCCCCGCCCTCCCCTTTCCCCGGCACGTGCTGAGGTTTTTCGGGCCCGCTGCCTGCCCGGCGCCTCGGGAATGATCCCCACACACCGGACGTTTGACCAGGCATGAACCCCAAGCCTGCCGACCCCGAGCCGCAGGACGGAGAGCTGCTGGACGCGTACTCCCAGGCGGTGGTCCGGGCCGTGGAGCGCGTGGGTCCCGCGGTGGTGAGCGTGGCTTCCGGACCCGCGCGCTCTGGGACGCCGCACGGTGCGGCCAGCGGGGTGGTGCTGGCTCCGGATGGGTACGTGCTCACCAACCACCACGTGGTGCAGGCGGCGCCCCGCCTCGCGGTGCGCCTGCCCGACGGACGCACGCTGCCGGCTGCGCGGGTTGGCGAAGACCCCCACACCGATCTGGCGCTCCTGCGGATCCCCGAGGGCGGCCTCCCCGCGGCGGAGCTGGGAGACTCCAGCCGGCTGCGGGTGGGCCAGCTGGTGGTGGCCATCGGGAACCCTCTGGGGTTCGCGGCCACGGTGACCGCCGGGGTGGTCAGCGCCCTGGACCGAACCCTGTACAGCCAGACCGGCCGGCTCATCGACAACATCATCCAGACGGACGCGGCCCTCAACCCCGGCAACTCCGGCGGGCCCCTGGCGGACGCCTGGGGCCGGGTGGTAGGCATCAACACCGCGGTCATCGCGGGCGCCCAAGGCCTGTGCTTTGCCATCCCCGTCAACACCGCGCGCTGGGTGGCTGGTCAGCTGCTCCAGTACGGCCGGGTGCGGCGCGCTTACCTGGGGGTGGCTGCCGAACCCGTCCGGGTGGAGCGCCGCCTGGCTTTGGAGTACCGGCTGGACTCCGAGCGGTCGGCTCGGGTGGTGCAGGTGGAGCCGGGTTCGGCGGCGGACCGTGCGGGCCTGCGCCCGGGGGACGTGGTGGTGCGGGCGTCGGGCCGGGCGGTGCGCGGACCGGAGGACCTTCAGCTGGCCACGGGCCAGCACCCCCCGGGCCAGCCTATGGAGCTGTGGGTCCTGCGCGGACCGCGGATGCTCCGGCTGGAAGCCGTCCCCACAGAGCTGCCGGACCGCGGCGTACAATCAGGCTAGACCATGCCCCAAGGAAGGGTCCCCTGTCACACCAACGCGGTGGTGTCACTGCGGGCTGCGCTCCTCGTCGCGGCCCTGCTGCTGTGGGCGACCTCCTCCACCGCAGGGCCCGTGTTCAAGAGGGGCACGGTGACCCTGGAGGACGGGCCGCGGCGGGTCACCCTCGACGTGGAGGTGGCGGACACCGTCACCACCCGTGCCCGCGGCCTCATGTACCGCACCTGGCTCCCGGAGTACGCCGGTATGCTGTTCCTGTTCGAGTCGCCCCAGAGGCTGGCGTTCTGGATGAAGAACACGTGGATCCCTCTTTCCATCGCCTTCATCGACAGCGCCTGGCGCATCGTCGACATCCAGGACATGAACCCGCCGGCCCCCGGCGGCGAAATCCCGATCCACCTGTCCCGGCACGAGGCGCAGTACGCCCTGGAGGTGAACCAGGGCTTCTTCGCCCGGCACGGGATCGGCGTGGGTGCGCGGGTGGTGTACCGGCCACGGTCTGCCAGGCTGCCTTCCGCCGCGCGGTGACCGGCTGCCCAGGGATCGCGGCCCGCCCTTTCACCGTCGGCCTGTGTGCCCTCCTCGCCGCTTGCGGGATCGCTCCGGCTCGCTCCCTCTGTCTGCCTCCGGACGGGCGGTTCGAGCTGTACTATGTCCACTCCGCTGAGCGCAGCCCGGTGGTGGAGCGGTACCGGGTGGACGCCAAGGGCCGCCTTTGGCTGGAAGGGATGCGCTTCCGCTCCCTGGGCTGGGGGCTCCCCGCGGAAGGGTTCGTGCGGCGCGCGGGGTGGTTTGAGACCACGGCGCCGCCGCGACGCCTGGACGAGTTCGTGCTGCGCGTGAGTCGGCTGGCCCGCCAGAAGCTGCGCGCGGGGGGCCGGGTGCTGGCCCTCTCCGCCTTGGCGCGGGACGGTGCGGCCCTGCGGGTGGAGGCGGCGTCCACTCCGGGCTGCCCCCGGCTGCTGGTCCTTCGGGACGTGCCCTGACCCGCCGTCCGGTACCCTCGCGGTTCGGGTCCCGTTGGTCTAGGATAGCTAGTCGGGCCAGTCAGAAAGCCCAACCTTACGACCACCTGCGCAGGGTCAAGGAGGAACCATGTCGGAGGCGAAGATTGTCCTGCCGGCTTTCTCCAGCAGGGAGACGACGCTCCTCTGGTTGGTCCTGGGGTCCGCGCTCCTCGCGCTCGTGTACGGCTGGATGCTGCGGCGTCGGGTGCTCCGGAAGGACCCGGGGCCGGAGGCCATGGTGGCGGTGGCGCGGGCCATCCAGGAGGGCGCCCACGCGTATTTAGCCCGCCAGGCGCGCACCATGGGATGGTTCGTGCTGGTGCTGGCCCTCGCCCTGTACGCGCTGTATACGCCCCTGTACCGGGACCAGCCCGAGCTCGCCCTAGGGGTGGCCGCGGCCTTTCTCATGGGTTGCCTCGCGTCGTACGGCGCAGGCTATGTGGGGATGACTTCCGCGGTGCAAGGCAACGTACGCGTCGCCAACGCCGCCCGCAGGTCCTTCAAGGAGGCGCTGGAAGTGGCGTTCCAGGCCGGCACGGTGTCGGGCATGTTCACCGTGGGGCTGGGCCTGCTCGGCGCGGTGGTCATCTTCCTCCTGTTCCGCGAGCACGCCATGCGGGTGCTGGTGGGTTTCGGCTTCGGGGGCTCGCTGGTGGCGGCCTTCATGCGGGTCGGGGGAGGTATCTATACCAAGGCCGCGGACGTGGGCGCAGACCTGGTGGGGAAGGTGGAGGCCGGCATTCCCGAGGACGACCCGCGGAACGCGGCCGTGATCGCGGACAACGTGGGGGACAACGTGGGCGACTGCGCGGGCATGGCCGCGGACGTGTTCGAGTCGTACGAGGTAACCCTGGTGGCCGCCATGCTCCTCGGGGCTGCCACCCTGCTGGAGCCCACGTTCCGCGCGCGGTTCCCTGACGAAGGGGCGGCCCAGGCCTTCGCCCTCAAGCTGGTCATCTTCCCCCTGCTGGTTCGCGCGGTAGGCGTGCTCGCCTCGGTGGTGGGCACGTGGGTGGTGTGCGGCCCCCACGAGGCCCTGGGCGACCCCATGAAGCCCATCAGCCGCGGGTTCTGGACCGCGGCGGCGGTGGCCACGGTCGGGTTCGGGCTCGTTTCGTGGTGGTACCTCCGCGACGGCCGGTACTTCCTGGCCACCTTCACCGGCATCCTCCTCGCGGTGGTGATCGAGCGTATCACGGACCACTATACCCACACGGACCGGCCGCCCGTGACGGAGATCGCCTACTCCAGCAAGACGGGGTCGGCCACCCTCCTCCTCACCGGGATGGGATTGGGGATGGAGTCCAGCGTGTGGTCCGTCGCGGCCATCGGCGCCACCATCCTCAGCTCCTTTGCCATCTTCGGGGGAGACCCGGCCCTATCCGCCTACGGGATCGCCCTAGCGGGGTTGGGCCTGCTGACCACCACGGGTTTCATCCTGGCGGAGGACACCTACGGGCCCATCGTGGACAACGCCAACGGCATCTTCGAGATGTCCGGGGTGGAGCGCCGGGACAGCCTAGCGGGCCGCGTGGTGGCGCGGCTGGACCAGGTGGGCAACACCACGAAGGCGCTCACGAAGGGGTTCGCCATCGCCACCGCGGTGGTAGCCGCCACCGCCCTCTTTCGGTCCTACTTAGGCGAGGCGCAACTGTTCCCAGACCCCCAAAGGCTCTCCCGGGCCCTCGCCGCGGGAGGCCACGCCCTGCTGGATGCTCTCGAGGGTGTCGGCATCCAGGTGAACCTGCCCCTGGTGTTCGTGGGCCTACTGGTAGGCGGCGCGGTGCCCTTCCTGGTGTCGGCCTTCCTGATCCGCGGGGTGGGCCGGTCCGCCTTCCACGTGGTGGAGGAGGTCCGGCGCCAGTTCCGCGAGATCCCGGGCCTGTTGGAGGGCCGGGCCCGCCCCGACTACTCCCGGTGCGTGGACATCGTCACCGCCGCCGCGCAGCGGGAGCTACTGCCTCCCGCCCTGGTCGCCATCGCGGCACCGGTGCTGGTGGGCTTCTCCCTCGGGACCGCGGCCCTGGGCGGCTACCTGGCCGGGGCCATCCTGAGCGCGCAGCTGCTGGCGGTGTTCATGGCCAACACCGGCGGGGCATGGGACAACGCCAAGAAGAAGGTGGAGGACGGCTACCTGGGCGGCAAGGGGACGGACGCGCACAAGGCCGCGGTGGTGGGCGACACCGTGGGCGACCCGCTGAAGGACACCGCGGGGCCTGCCCTCAACCCCATCATCAAGGTGATGAACCTGGTCGCGTTGCTCCTGGCGCCGATCCTGGTGCGGCCCCTGCCGGTGTCCGTGGAGGTGGCGGTGAGCGTCGCCGCGCTGGCGGTGATCGCGCTCGCGGTGTGGATGAGCAAGCGCGGAACCCTGGGCGAGACGCAGGCGGCCGGGGTCGCCCCCGTCGTCCGCTAGACGCGCGTCCACAGAAATGGGGACCCGCCGCTTCCCGCTGGGCCAACTGGCCGGGTGGCGCGCGGCAACGGGAGCTGCTAGGCTGTTCGCTGTGCGGACCCCGGTGGGAGTGTCGGCCCGTCACAACTCCGGACGTCTCCTGGGTGGGATCACGGCCGCGGCCCTGTGGCTGAGCGCCCTCGCCGTCACAGGCCACGCCCAGCTCCTCGCCACCGGCCGCTTCGCGGTGATCCCCGAGGACTCCCGGGTGGAGCTGTTCGTGCGGGATAACGTGGGCGGGTTTCGGGTCCGCGCGCAGCAGTTCGAAGGGACCGCGGTGGTGCGCCAGACGGGCGAGCGGAGCTTCGTGGCCGACCTGGAGCTGACCGTGGCGGCGCGGTCGGTGACCACGGGCTTGGCCCTGCGGGACGTCCAGATGCACCGCGACCAGCTCCTCACCGAGCAGTACCCCACCATCAGTTTCCAGGGGATGGTGACGACGGACGCCGCGCGGGTCATCGGCACGTTCCCGGCGATGGCCCATGGCCGCCTCACCCTACGGGGCGTGACCCGGCAGGTCTCCGCACCGGTACAGGTCACCCCCTTGCCGGACGGGTTCCGGGGCCGCGCGGAGTTCGAGCTGCGCATGTCCGACTACGGCATGCCCGTCCCTCGCTTCCTGTTCTTCGTGGCCGAGGACCTCGTCAGGGTCACGGTGGAGCTCCGCCTGCGCGCCGCCAACCGTTCGTAGCCCCAGCGGACCACGCGAGCCCCACGGCCTTCCCGCGCGCAGCCGCGGTAAAGTGGGCTTGGGTGCGGTCTGGGGGAAAACGGTGGCGGAGGAACTCCGGCGGCTGAGCATCCGGGAGGCCCAGCAGACTCCCCTGGCCCGGGTCCTGCAGGAGATGACCCGGGAGGGGGAGCTGTACCGCCGTCTGGACGAGCACAAGGTGGAGTGCTTTGCCTGCGGTCACCGGTGCGTGATCTTCGAAGGGCTGTCGGGCATCTGCCGCGTCCGGTTCAACCGGGGCGGTCGGCTGTATGTGCCCTGGGGCTACGTGGGCGCCCTCCAGCTGGACCCCATCGAGAAGAAGCCCTTCTTCCACGCCTACCCGGGAGCTCGGGCCCTGAGCTTCGGCATGCTGGGCTGCGACCTGGCCTGCCCCTACTGCCAGAACTGGCGGATCAGCCAGACCCTGCGGGATCCGGTGGCCACCCGCCTCGCCGACTTCACCCCCATCACGCCCGAGGCGTTCGTCCAGCTGGCCCTACGCTCCGGGGCCCGGGTGCTGACCAGCACGTACAACGAGCCCCTCATCACCAGCGAGTGGGCGGTGGCCCTGTTCCGCGAGGGCCGACGGCACGGGCTGGTGGGAAGCTACGTGTCCAACGGCAACGCCACCCCGGAGGTGCTGGACTACATCCGCCCGTACGTGGACCTATACAAGGTGGATCTGAAATCCATGCGGGAGAAGGGCTACCGGCTGCTGGGCGGCAGGCTGCAGACGGTCCTGGACACCCTCCGGTGGGCCCACGACCGTGGCTTCTGGGTGGAGGTGGTCACCCTGGTGGTGCCGGGATTCAACGACGACGAGGCGGAGCTCCGCGACGCCGCTTCCTACATCGCCGGGGTGTCCCCGTTCATCCCCTGGCACCTGACGGCCTTCCACAGCGACTACCGGATGCTGGACACTCCCAGCACGCCCGCGGCGACGCTGCTCCGCGCGGCGCGGATCGGTCAGGAACAAGGACTCCGCTACGTGTATGTGGGGAACCTCCCCGGCCAGGTCGGACGCTACGAGAACACGTACTGCCACGGGTGCGGGGCGCTGTTGGTCGAGCGGCGGGGCTTCCGCGTCCTGCGGAACCGGCTGGCGTCCACCGCCGGCACGTGCCCGGACTGCGGTACCCGCATCCCGGGCGTGTGGGGGTGACCCCCCCGTCCAGGACGCCGTCTCCGGGCTCGCGGGAACTTACGGCGCGTACACGATCCGGCTGCCCTCCACGCGAGCGAACGGCGTCAGTCGGTGCGCGGAGCAACCCCGGTCCGTGATGTGCCGGACGTTCCACCCACGCACCAGGAAGGCGTCCGCCAGCAGCTGACGGTGGCACCGCCACGGCGTGGCCTCCGCGCACATCAGCGCCATCCTCTCCCGAGACGCCAGCGCCTGTAGCTCCTCCAGGATCCGGTCGAACTCCGCGGTCAGCATGAAGTCCGCGTACGCGCGGAAGGCAGCCACCCGCCACCCGGTGTTGGGCGACCCCGCGGAGGGGCGCCGAAAGCCGCCGAGTTCCTCCCGCCAGACGTACTCGATCCCCTCCCGGGCGAGGGCGGGTTGCAGCTGGTCGTTCCGGAAATGGGGGAAGCGGCGGGACGTGGGCCAGCGCCGGATGTCCACCACCACCTGGATCCGGTGCACCCGCAGAAGCTCCAGGAACTTCGCCAGGGCGCGGGTGGAGTGACCCACGGTGTGGATCGTCCGGGGGCCCTGGCACCCCGCCTCGCCCGGCTCCCTCACCGCCTCTGGGGCAGGGCCCAGGAAGCTCCCGCGAACAGGGCGATGCTGGCCAGGACCACCGCCCCGCTCGGCGCCACGTCCAGGTAGAAGCTCGCCACCAAGCCGGCCAGTACCGCCGTCGCCGCCACAGCTACAGCTAGGACCAGGGTCCCGCGGAAGCTGCGGGCGGCGCGCATGGCGGTGAGGGCGGGGATCACCAGCAGGGCGCTGGTGAGCAGGACCCCCACCACCCGCATGCCCACCACTACCGTGACGGCCACCAGCACGGTGAGCAGGAGGTTCAGGGCGTCTGCGGGCACGCCCTGCACCCGGGCGGCCTCCTCGTCAAAGGTCACCGCAAACAGGTCCTTGTAGAACACCGCCACGCTGCCGCCCACGCCCACCGCCAACGCCGCCATCCACACCAGGTCTTGAGGCCGAACCGCGGTGACCGCTCCGAACAGGTAGCCCAGGAGGTCCGCGTTCAGCCCGCGGGCCAGGCTCAGCAGCACCAGGGCCACCGCCAGACCGCCGCTCAGGAACAGCGCCAGGGCGGCTTCCCCGAACACCTGTCCGGAAGCCCGGAGGCGCTCCACCCCCAGCGCCCCCACCACGGTGAGCACCAAGGCTCCCAGCGCGGGCGAGACTCCCAGCAGGACCCCTGCGCCCACGCCCGCCAGGGCCACGTGGGCGAGGGTGTCCGCGATAGGGCTCATGCGCCGCAGCACGAGGAACACGCCCACCACCGGGGCCGTCACAGCCAGGAGCAGGCCGGCCACCAACGCCCGTTGCATGAACCCGTACTGGACCAGCTCCACGTCGCCTCAGTGCCGGTGTGCCACCACGAGGTTGCGGGTGCCGTACAGCCGCTCCACCGCCCCCTCCCGGAGCGCTTCCTCCGGCGGGCCGTGGAAGAACAGGGCCCGGTTCAGACACGCCAGCTGGGAGACCTCCCGCGCCACCGCGGTCACGTCGTGGGACACCAGGACCACCGTGGTCCCCCGTTCCCGGTTCAGGTGGCGGAGCAACCCGTAGAAGCGCTCCTCCCCCTCCGGATCCACCCCCACCGTGGGCTCATCCAGCAGGAGCAGCTCCGGGTCGTTGGCCAACGCCCGTGCGACGAACACCCGCTGCTGCTGGCCCCCCGAAAGCCGGCCCACCAGCCGGTCCCGTAGCTCCCACAACCCCGCGGTGCGCAGGGCCGCCTCCGCCGCCGCACGGTCGTGCGGACCGAACCGCCGGCCGGCTCCCACGCGGCCAGCCCGCCCGCTCAGCACCACCTCTAGCACCGTGGCGGGGAACCGCGTCTCGAACGCCACCGCTTTCTGGGGCACGTAACCGACCCGGTGCCAGTCGCGGAACCGCCGCAGCTCCTGGCCGAAGAGGCGCACGTGCCCGCAGGTGGGGCGGACCAGGCCCAGCAGCACCCGTAACAGCGTGGTCTTGCCCGCCCCGTTGGGGCCGATGACCCCCAGGAAGTCGCGCCGCCGGATGCGCAGGTCCACGTGGTCCAGCACGCGTTCCCCGCCGAAGTCCACACACACGTGCTCAAGTTCGGCGACGACGTCTCCCGCCGTCTCTCTCACGGTCCGCCCGCCCCCTCCTCCGCGCTCCCCTCCCGTCGCCTCGCCACCAGCGGGTCCAGGGCATTTCGTCGCTGCGGCGCGTCAAACGCCCTCCTATAACGTAATCACCTGGTCCGGCGGATTTCCTGCCAGCGCCGCATAGAACTGCGGGAAGCAACCCGCCTGTACGCCTTCCACTAGGCCCTTGGCCCTCACGCTCCCGGTCCCGCACAGGTCGAATGTCCCTTCCGCGTAGCCCCTGCGAACGAGGCACTGATCACACGCCATCAACACGATTCCATCTCTTTTTGCAATCCTGGCCAGTCGCTCTCCTATTTCGTCCCCGAGCCGAAGACAGTAGAGGTTGTCGTCGAAGAACATCATACCCACGACCGTCGCGCCATGAATACCCGCTTCCAGTTGGGGAAGGATCATGGTCGCCAACTTCAATGTGCTGGCCATGTTCGTCGCAAAAATATAGGCCACCTTCATTCATCGACCCTCCCTTTCCTGATCTCTCAGATCGCTCCGCCTCCCCGCGAGGCCGAAGGCCTCCCCTTCGAATCCCGCGGGCGGCGCAGCTGCGGGTGGGAAACGGATCCGTTACAGGGCTACCGATACGCCCCCGCCGTTCCTTACCGCTCGCAACCCGCAGGATCCCGGCGCCCAGCCCCGCCCGCGACCCCCCCGCACCAGTTCCGCGAGCGCCACATCCCCGGCTGACCCTGTGGCTGGCAGCCCGCGGCGTTGCGAACGGGCACGCGACCCCACAGCGCACCTCCTCAACGGCACCCCAGGCCCCCGGCCAGGCTTTCGAGGTTTTGCTCCATCCGCGACAGGTACGTGGCCCCACGGCGCCGGGCCTCCTCGGTCACCCGCTCCGCCGGATCCAGGGTGAGGACGGGCACGCCGAGCTCGTGCGCCAGGGCCCGTACGGCACGATCTCCCTCTCCGGACTCTGCGAACACGGCCCGGACTCCCTCCCGACGCCCCAGGGCCACGAGCTCCCGGATCCGCCGTGGTGACGGCTCTGCTTCGGGGCTCAGGCCGGCCACGGACACCAGCCGCAGCCCGTACCGCCGGGCCAGATAGCCGAAGGCGGCGTGGGACGTCAGCACCACCTTCGTCCGGCAGCGTGCCAGGGTCCGCTCATAGCGCAGGTGGAGTTCGTCCAGACGCCGCTTCAGCGCCGCGGCCCGCTCGCGGTACCCGGGCTCTCCGTCCGGGTCCGCCCGAGCCAGCCCCTCCGCCACGTTGTCCACCATCCCCTTCGCCAACACGGGATCCAGCCACGCGTGCGGGTCAAACCGCTCGACATCCCCCTTGGAGCCCTGTCCGGGTTCCGCGTGGTCGGCTTCCCCGCCCTGCGCCTCCACCAGCGGCAGGCCGCGGGTGGCCTCCACCCGCACCACCTCCGACGGCAGCTCGCCCGCCAGCGCCTCCACCCACGGTTCGAACCCGGCGCCGTTGTAGACGAACACCTTGGCTTCCCGCAGGCTCGCCACGTCGCCCGGCGTGGGCTCGTAATCGTGCGGCTCCGCGCCCGCGGGCACAAGCTGCCTGACTTCCACCCGGGGGCCCCCCACCTCCCGGGCGAACTCGGCCAGAGGGTAGAAGCTGGCGACCACCCTCACCTTCGAAGTGGCCGGTCGCTGAGGTGCGCAGCCGGCCAGAAACAGCACGGCCAGCCAGAAGGCCCACTGCCTCACCGCATCACCTCCCTGCACGTCGAGCAGTAGCCCAAGAGCTCCAGCCGGTGCCCGGTCACCAGAAACCCACCCACCGTGGCCCCGGCTTCCACGGGCACCGGGCACCCGTCCCACCGACTCACCCCCCCGCACCCGAGGCACACCAGGTGGTGGTGGTGGGGCTGGTCCAGCTCGTAACGGGCCACCCCACCCTCCTCCCAGCGCTGCACCCAGCCTTCCCGGGCCAGGAGGTCTAGGGTGCGGTACACGGTCACCAGCCCTAGCCTGGGGTACACCTGCTTGGCCAGTCGGTACACGGTGCGCGCGTCTGCGGCGCAGCCGGCCCGGGAAAGGCCTTCCAGCACCGCGCGACGGGCCGCGGTGACCCGAAGACCGCGAGCCCTCCACGCCTTCAGCACGGGGGCCTTATCGAAACTCATTTTCAACTGCATCCTACGCGGCCACCCCGGCCCCGGTCAAGCCCGTCGGGGCTCTACTCGAGCCAAAGGCAGCTGGGTCGCTCGCCGGAAGGGTCAGGCACGGAGGCGGCGAGCCAGCCAGGCCTGTGCCTGCAAGAACACGGCGCTGCGGTTCGCCGGGGTGAGCACCAGCTCCGTCACGCGGGGCTGGCGTCGGAACCTGTCGGCCCACGGGTGTGGGCCTGCCAGAATGGTGGCCACGAGGGGCGCTGGCCCTGAAGCCACCTCCTCCAGGGCCTCGCGGAAGCTCGCGCTGAGCAGTTCCATCTTCCCCACCTCGTCCACGAAGACCGCGCGGCCCGCCACCGCGCTCTCCCGCATCGCAGGGATGCCCACCTCGTCCAGAACCTCCAAGAGGACGCCGTAGCGGCCCACCCGGTACTTCGCGGAGAGATCCACGTGAGCGAACACCGCACGCTGCCCGCTAAGCGTGACCAGCACGAACCCCACCCGGTGGCCGCCCTCCCGCAGCTCCTCCGTGTAGAACCCGCCCACGCGGCCGGGGAAGAGCTGCGCCAGCCGCCTCAAGAGGGTGGTCTTCCCCGCCCCCGGCCGACCGGAGACCAACAGGACGTCTGCCAACTCCCAGACTTCCGGTGGGATCCCGCTACGCGCGGGCCGCCGCGGGCTCCCCGTGACCCGGTTCCGCAGCTACCGCACGCCCCGCGCGGACACCCACCCAGAACACTTCGCCGTCCCCGAAGGGCAGTGCCTTCTTCCAGACCACGGCACCCGACAGGACCGTGTCCTCTCCCCTCTCCAGCACCACGACTTCCGAGCCTTCCGCCGGTCCCGCCGGGACCAGCAGCCGCGCTCCGGCATCGGAGACGTCTTCCACCAGGCCCCACACCGCCGCGCCCTGCCACGTCACCCGCACGGGCGCCGGGGCAACCCGACGGGAGCCGGTTCGCCGTCGGTTCTCTGGGCTGCCCAGTGGGTCCAGGGGTCTGGCGACTCGTTCCAGGAGCCTGCGCTGCGCCCCGAACAGGACCAAGCTGAAGAAGGTGTCCGAGGCCTCCGGCGAAGGCGGAACCAGGCGCACGCCGACTTCCACCTTCGGGCCTCGGGTCCGCACCGCCACCGCCCGGCCTTCCAGGACCAGCTCCGCGTGCGGCCAACCGGCTGGCAAGGACAGGTGGACCGTGGTCCCCGGCGAAGGGGCGCGCTCGTGACCGGAAAGCTCCAGGCCCGCGCCCTCCTCGTGCACGTCCCGCAGCAGGCCCACCGCTTCGCGGTCGCCGTCCCACCGGACCCGAACCGGCAGGTGGGCCCGCAGGCGCTGCACCGCCCTGCGGTCTCGCTTGCGGTACGCGACCGCGACGGCCCAAGCCGCGAGGTAGCTGTGCCACGCGGCCCACACCGCGTTGACCGCGTAGGCGGCCGCGAGATCCCCGGCCGCGGCTACTCGGGCCACGCACCCCGCAGCCGCCATCAGGTTCGCCAGGAGCACACCCACCTGCGGCAGGACCGCCGCCAGGGGAGGGCGTTCGCCCTTTGACGCCTTGGACGTGACGTGGAAGGAGGCCCGGCCCGTGAACAGGCTGAGGGTCGCCCGCACGTACGTGGCGAACCGGGCCATGTTGTAGTGCTCGGTGAGCAACACCAGCCCGTAGCCGCGGCTGGCCAGCTTGAAGGCCAGATTACTGAGGGTGTGGTAGGCGACGAACGCCACGAGGAAGACCCAGTCCACGGCCCGCACGGGCAGCTGCCCGGTGGCAAAGAAGACCGGCGGCGCCAGGTACAGCACCGCCTTCTGCCACCCCTCGAACCAGGTCATCATGGAGGCCAGGTACGTCAGGCGCTGTGCGAGGGAGAGTCCTGGCCGCCAAAGGGGGTTATCCAGCCGCAGCACCTGCATGGCCCCGCGGCCCCACCGCAGGCGCTGGGTCCGGTACGGCGCCACCGTGGACGGTGCCAGGCCATAGGCGAGGGCCTCGGAGTGGTAGACGGACTTCCAGCCGCGGGCGTGCATGCGGATGGAGGTGTGCAGGTCCTCCGTGACCGTCTCCGTGGCGAACCCGCCCACGTCGTCCAGGGCGGCCCGCCGCAACACCGCGGGCGACCCGCAGTAGAACGCCGCGTTCCAGTGGTTCTTGCCCGGCTGGATCACCCGGAAGAACAGCGCCTGCTCGTGCCAGGCGCGGCCAGTCTCCGGCTCCACCCAGTGCTGGTAGCTCTCCAGGTTGTAGAAGTCCTGGGGCGTCTGCACGAACGCCACCCGCGGGTCGCGGAAGTAGCCCAGCACGCGGTCCAGGAACTCCGGCATGGGCACGTGATCCGCGTCCAGCACCGCCACGAACTCTGCGTCGCTGTGGCGGAGGCCGAAATTCAGGTTGCCGGCCTTGGCGTGCTCGTGGGTCGACCGGGCGTGGTACGCACACCCTAGCGCTGCGGCAAGCTCCCGAACCTCGGGCCGGTTCCCGTCGTCCAGCACCAGGGTCCGGTGTGGGTAGCGGATGCGCTGCGCCGCCAAGAGGGTCCGGCGCAGCACCCACAGGGGCTCGCCCTTGGTCGGCACCAGCACGTCCACCCGCAGCCCTTCTGGGGGCGAGGGTGGCTCCGGGTGCTCCACCTTCCAGACCGTGAAGAAGAACAGGACCGCGCTCAGCCACCCGAACGCCTCCGCACCCCACAACAGCACCGAGAACGCCCACGCGTCCGGGTTGAGCGTCCACCCGGCCCGCCACGCGAGATACCCCGCGCCCACCACGGAGGCCAGCACGGTGGTCGCCCGCGTCAGCCTCTCCCGATCGAAACGCAAACCGCACACCTCCTCTTCGGCGATAGCTCTGCTGGCTTGCGGTGCCCCGGACCCAGCCGTGGCCCGCGCTATGCATGCAGGCTAAAACGTGGCATCCCGACGGCCCATAAGTTGCTCCACTCAACTGGAGCAATCACTGTGCCAAAGTAAACCTGGCATCGGCGCGCGGTCAAGGCAGCGCCCCTGCCCGAACGGCCGCAGGAACCCCCCGCACACGGACCGGTGGATTCCCCTGGCGCCCACACCCACCCCGCGCCACGGCACCGGAGCCGCCCCTGTGGGCGACTAAACTCTACTTCCCCCGGCGGTGCCCTCACGGCGGGTGGCAGCCGCGCGACGGAGGTCAGGCGGCCTTCCAACCCTGACCTGCAGGCAACCCCTCCGGTGTACCCCTCGGAGGGGCCGGCGTCCCCGCGGCAGTACGCAGCGCCCTGCGGCCCCGGGCGTGACGCACGGGGGTCAGGATTCGCCCGGATCTACCCGGTCCTCATGGGATCGGGCAATGGCCTCCAGCAGGGCCTCTGGGGTGGTCCCTGCGGCGGGGCCGAGGTAGACGGTGCGCCCCTCAGGATCCACCAAGGCCACCACGTGCTCCGACTCCAGTAGCCGATACCCGTGGGGCAGGGGGAACGTCAGGTACTCCCGCGGAACCTCCTTAAGCACAGTCCCTCCCCCTCTGAAAGCTACGCTTCGCAGGCATTTTAATGCAGATCGTAAAGCTCCGTCGCGGCCGAGTTGGCGCGGCCTTCGCTTAGACTTTGCCTGTCCGATTACGACGCGCGGCAGGATGCACACCCTTGGTACCCGCGAGGGGATCCCCGGAGTCCCGGCGTGCTTTGGGCGCCCGCTTGAGGGCCGCCAGGAAAGCAGCCAACCTCACCCTGAAGGAGCTGGCGGCCCGTCTGGGGGTCCGGCCCGGTACGGTCGTCAGCTGGGAAAGCGGACAACGCCAGCCGAGCGTGGAACAGGTGGCCGCCATCGCGCAGGCCTGCGGGGCCGACGTGGGGTGGCTGGTGACCGGCCACACCCCTGGGACTGACCTGGCAGACCTGCTGAAGAGGCTCGCGGAAGAGGTGTCCAGCGTACGCGCGGCGCTGGAGCGATGGGTCGCGGAGCGGCCCCCCGGGTACCCGGGGTCGCCGCCCAAGGATGTGGACGCCGTGGTGGACGAAGCGGTGGAGGAAGTCCTCCGCCAGCTGCGCTCCCTGGGGGATCTACCCGCCTCCGAGCTGCGTGCGGCGCTCGCCCGGGCGCTCCGGAAACAGCTGGGGGACCGCGGCTAGCCTGCCTCCGGACGTACAATCCCCTTTAGGAGATGACCCGGGCGCAGCTCGAGCACCTGCTGCAGCGTAAGTCGGCGGAGATCGCCGCCCTGCGGGAGATCAGCCGCACCATCAGCCAGGCCCACGACCTGGACACCACCTTGACCACCATCACCCGGAAGACCGCGGAGGTCATGGGCATGGACTCCTGCTCCCTGTACCTGCTGGACCCGCAGGGCGACTACCTGGTCCTCCGGGCCACCACCGGGCTTGCGCCGGAGGCGGTGGGCCGGGCTCGGCTTCGGCTGGGCGAGGGCCTCACGGGCTGGGCCGCCCTGCACGAGCAGCCCGCTTGGAGCAGCAACGCGCCCAGCGACCCCCGCTTCGTGCTGCTGCCGGAGACCGAGGAGCTCCGCTTCCGGTCCCTGCTCGCGGTGCCCCTGGTGGTGGGCGGGCGGGTCCTCGGGGCCATGAACGTGCAGACCCGCAACACCCACGAGTTCACCGACGACGAGGTGGAGCTGCTGAGCATGATCGCGGACCTGGCGGGCGGCGCCATCGAGAAGGCCACCCTGCACGACCACATGCGCCGCCAGATCCGGGAGCTATCCACCCTGGCGGAACTCAGCCAGACCCTCACCTCCCCGCTGTACCTGGAGCAGGTCCTGCAGGTGATCGTGGAGATGGCCGCCCGCATGCTGGAGGCCCGGCTGTGCTCCCTGCTGCTGGTGGACGACTCCACGGGGGTGCTGCGGCCTGCGGCGGCTCACCCCGCGGGCGAGGCGTACACGGAACGGGCGCCGATCCCTCTCGGCTCGGGGATCGCGGGCCGGGTGGCTCAGACGGGGGAGATGGAGGTGGTAACGGACCTGTGGACCGAGCCGCGCTTCTCCGACCCCGACTTCGCGCGCCGGCAAGGTCTTCGGTCCATGGTATCCGTGCCGCTACGGGTGCGGGACCGGGTGATCGGGGTGTTGAACTGCTACCGCGGACGACCCGCAGCCTTCTCCCCCGCCGACGTCAACCTCCTCACCACCCTCGCCACCCAGACCGCCCTGGCCATCGAGAACGCCAACCTGGTCATGCGGTCCGCGGTGGTGCGGGAGATGCACCACCGGGTGAAGAACAACCTGCAGACCATCGCCATGCTCCTGCGACTGCAGCTGGCGGACGGTCGAGAGCCCTCGGGGCGCGAGGTGCTCACGGAGACCATCAACCGGGTGCTGGGGATTGCCGCGGTGCACGAGATCCTGTCCCTGGAGGGGTTCCGCACCGTCAACCTGCGGGAAGTGCTCGACCGCCTCACCCACGCGGTGGTGGCCAACATGCGGCGGCCGGACCTGCGGCTGGAGGTCTCCGTGCAGGGGGACGACGTCTACTTCCCCTCGCAGCCCGCCACCTCCGCTGCGCTAGTGGCCACCGAGCTGGTTCAGAACGCTTTGGAGCACGCGTTTCGGGACCGCACCCGCGGCCACCTGTGGGTGCGGCTGCTGGACGCTCCCACCCACGTGGTGCTGGAGGTGGAGGACGACGGGGCAGGCCTGCCCGAGGGGTTCGACCCCGCCCGCTCCTCTGACCTGGGACTGCGCATCGCCCGTACCCTGGTGCAGGAGGACCTGCGGGGAGAGCTGGTGGCCGAGCGGGGCGTGGGGGCCCGCTTCGTCGTGCGCATCCCCAAGGAGGTCCTGCGGACGTGAGGCGGATCGTCATCGCGGACGACGAGGCCCTCATCCGCATGGGACTGCGGGCCATGCTGGAGGACCGCGGGTACCGGGTGGTGGGCGAGGCCTCCGACGGCAAGCGGGCGGTGGAGCTGGTCCAGCGCCTGCGGCCGGACCTGGTGTTCCTGGATGTGAAGATGCCAGAAATGGACGGGTTGGGGGCCGCCGCCCGGATCCAGGAGGTGCGGCCCACCCCGGTGGTCCTGCTGACCGCGTACAGCGAGCGCGAGCTGGTCAAGCAGGCCCAGCGGGCCGGGGTCCTCGCCTACCTGGTCAAGCCCATCAAGGAAGAGGACCTCGTGCCCGCCATCGAGGTGGCGCTAGCCCGGTTTGCGGACCTGCAGCGCAAAGACGAGCGCATCGGGGAGTTAGAAGAGCAGCTGCAGACTCGCAAGCTGGTGGAGCGCGCCAAGGGGCTGCTGATGCAGCGGGAGGGGTTGTCGGAAGAGGAAGCCTTCCGACGTATCCAGCTGGAGGCCCGGCGCACCCGCCGCACCATGCGGGAGGTGGCCCGGGAGATCCTCGGCGAGGACCCCCGCTAGTCCGCGGGAGGGTCAGCCCGCCGGCTCCGCCTCGGTGCGGAGCTGGCGCAGGAGGGTGGCCATCTCCACCGCGGCCAGCGCCGCGTCGCGGCCCCGGTTGCCGGCCTTCCCTCCCGCCCGCTCGGCCGCCTGCTGCGGGTCGTCCGCGGTCACCACCCCGTAGAGTACGGGGACGCCGCTATCCAGCGCCGCGCGCGCGATGCCCGCCGCGCTGTGGCCGGCCACGTACTCGAAGTGGGGCGTCTCCCCGCGCACCACCGCCCCCACGCACACCACCGCGTCGTAGCGGCCGGAGCGCGCCAGCCGCGCGGCCACCAAGGGGATCTCGAACGCCCCGGGGACCCACGCCACGTCTACCTCCTCCACGCCGCACCGGCGGAGCCCGTCCAGGGCTCCGTCCACCAGGAGCCGCGTGGTGGCCTCGTTGAACCGGCTGGCCACGACACCCACCCGCAGCCCTCTGCCGTCCAGGGATCCCTCAAACGTCCGGACCCTCATCACCGCCTCCCAGCCGTCCCAACAGGTGGCCCAGCCGGTCGCGCTTGGCCTGCAGGTAAGCCAAGTTCTCGGGACTCACCCCCACTACCAGGGGAACCCGCTCCACCACCTCCACACCGGCCCGTTCCAGCGCGCGGATCTTGGCCGGATTGTTGGTCAGAAGCCGGGCCCGCTGGACCCCGAGGGCGCGGACGATCTGAGCTCCCACCGCGTGGTCCCGGGCGTCGGCCGGGAAGCCCAACGCCAGGTTCGCGTCCACGGTGTCGTAGCCCGCGTCCTGCAAAGCGTAGGCGCGTACCTTGTTGGCGAGCCCGATTCCCCTCCCCTCCTGGCGGAGGTACACCACGACCCCGCGCCCCGCCTGTGCCACCCGATGCATGGACTCCCGCAGCTGCGCCGCGCAGTCGCACCGCTGCGACCCGAAGGCTTCACCCGTGAGGCACTGCGAGTGCAGACGGACCAGTACCGGCTCCGCGCCCGCGACTTCCCCCAGCACCAGGGCCAGGTGTACGCGGTCGGTGAACCGGTGGCGGAAGGCCACGAGTCGCCACGTCACCCCCTGGGCGGGTAGCTGCGTCTCGTCCACCACCTCCACCACGGTCTCGTGCTCCAGCCGCCAGCGCACGAGGTCCGCCACCCGCAGCATCCCTAGACCCAGCCGACTGCACAGCTCCGCGAGGTCTGTCAGCCGGGCCATCCTGCCATCGGGCGCCAGCACCTCGCAGATGGCGGCCACAGGAGGCAGGCCCGCCCGCTGGACCAGCTCCACCGCCGCCTCCGTGTGCCCCGGCCGCTCCAGCACACCGCCTTCGCGGGCCACCAGGGGAAAAACGTGGCCTGGCCGGTCTAGGTCCTCCGGCCGGGTGGCCGGGTCCGCCAGAGCGCGAAGGGTCGTCGCGCGGTCGAAGGCGGAAATCCCCGTACTCACCCCCTTCCGGGTGCTCACGGAGACCGTGAAGGCGGTGCCGTAACGGCTCGTGTTGTGGACCGTCATGGGCGGGAGGTCCAGCTCCCGAGCCCGCTGCGGGGTAAGCGGCGCGCACAGCAGCCCCCCGCCCTCGCGGACCATGAGGTTCACCGCCTGCGGGGTAGCGCGGCAGGCCGCCAGTACGAAGTCGCCCTCGTTCTCGCGGTCCTCGTCGTCCAGCACCACCACCAGATCCCCCCGCGCCACGCGCCGGAGGGCTTCGTCCACGGAGATCCACGGTCCGCTCACCGTCCGGACCCTCCCAGCAGCCGCTCCAGGTATTTCGCCAGCACGTCGACCTCCAGGTTCACCGGGTCGCCCGGGCCGCGCAGGCCCAGGGTGGTGCGCTGCAAGGTCTGCGGGATCAGGCAGACGCGGAAGCTGCGCGACGTCAGGGCTGCCACGGTGAGGCTCACACCGTCCACCGCAACCGATCCTCGCTCCACCAGATACCGGAGGACGCTGGTCGGTGCAGCCACCTCCATCCACCGCGCCTGCCCGTCCGGCCGTACCCACTTCACCCGCCCCACCGCGTCCACGTGTCCCTGGACCAGGTGCCCTCCCAGCCGCTGCGCCAGGCGCAGCGGCCGCTCCAGGTTCACCGGGTCCCCTGCTTTCCGCCTCCCCAGGGTGGTGCGCTGGAGGGTCGCGGGTCCCAGGTCGGCCTCGAACCCTGACCGGTCCACGCGCACCGCGGTCAGGCACACCCCGTCCACCGCCACGCTGTCGCCCGGCCGCAGCCCGCGCACCACGCGCTGGGCCTCTACCCGCAGACGGCTTCCCCGCCGCGACGCGACCCGTCCGACTTCCTCCACGATCCCGGTGAACACTCAGGCCTCCACCGCCAGGCGGCCGCGCACGCGGCCCTCCACGCACAGGTCCGGGCCGAACCGGCGCACCGTCACCTCCTCCAGTGGCAGGGCGTGCACGAGCTCGGCCACGCCCTGTCCGGAGACAGGCCCGGGTGCGGCTCGGCCCCCCACCACCACCGGCGCCACGAAGGCGATCACCCGATCCACAAGCCCGGCCTCCAACAGGGAGGCGTGCAGGGCGCTACCGCCCTCTGCGAGCACACTCAGCACCCCACGGTCGGCGAGCCTGCGCAACAGGTCGCGCAGGGACACGCCCCCCGCCTCTGGCTCGCACACCCACACCTCCGCGCCTGCA
This sequence comes from uncultured bacterium, assembly GCA_938028835.1. GTDB lineage: Bacteria > Sysuimicrobiota > Sysuimicrobiia > Sysuimicrobiales > Sysuimicrobiaceae > Tepidifontimicrobium. The sequence continues at coordinate 55,812 of CALIMJ010000010.1, forward strand.
CGCCGTAACCGCTCGGCCCGGCTTGGATGCGCGCGCGAGGTGGTCGCCACCACCACCGGCGAACTTCCCTCCCGCAGCATCCTGGCATCCTCCGGGAGGTGCGCCCCGCTGTCCACCACGACCCGCAGGGGGTCCCGGCCACCGGGGAGGCGACACGTGAGGGCGGGGTCGTCGCGCAGGGCGGTCCCGCACCCCACGAGGACGGCGTCGTGATGGTCCCGCAGGCGGTGTGCGTACTCCCGGGCCTGCGGCCCCGTGATCCATCGTGAGGCGCCTGTACGGGTGGCGATGCGGCCGTCCACGGACATGGCCCACTTGCAGGTCACCCACGGGAGCCCGGTGGTCCGGTGCTTTACGTACGCGGCGTTGACGCGCCGGGCTTCCTCCTCGAGCACGCCCACCGCCACCTCCACCCCGGCTTCGCGCAGCCGCCGGATTCCTCGTCCCCTTACCCTCGGGTCTGGGTCCTCCATCGCCACCACCAAGCGGCGGACTCCCGCAGCGAGGATGGCTTCCGTGCACGGGGGAGTCCGGCCGTGGTGGTCGCAGGGTTCCAGGCTCACGTACAGGGTGGCTTTGCGCGCCAGCTCGCCCGCGCGGGCCAGAGCTTCCACCTCCGCGTGCGGCTCGCCTGCCGCCCGATGGTAGCCGCAGGCCACCTCCACGCCGTCCCGCACCACCACCGCCCCCACGACGGGGTTGGGGCTGGTGCGGCCCAGGCCCAGGCAGGCCAGCCGCAGCGCCCGCCGCATCCAGAACACGTCGCGTAAGCGCATGCGCCCGGAGGTAAGACCTCCGGGCGCTGAGGGGAAGCCAGCCACCGGACTCCTGCGTCCGGGACCCGCGGCCGGACGCGCCTCCACGGCGTGGCCTCGCCCGTCTGGCACGGCGGCACGCCGGCCACGCCCGGCGTAGTCTGGCGACCTCCTCCCATCCGGACTGTACCGTCGGCCCCGGACTGGGCTCCCCAGGAGCCGCCACCGGAGTCCACCGCGCCGCAGACCGTGCGCGGGTCGCGGGCTCACGCCGGCCGTCGCCGGCGCCTACCGCCGGTCGGGAATCAGGGACCGTGCGATCCCCTCACCCTGCCCCGAAGGTCCTACCAGTTTTCACACGATTGTACCAGGGCGAAGCGCCGCTGCGCTTCCCCGAACGTTCGGCGTGGAACGTTCGGCTATGCCGATCTTCCGGGCCTGTGTTTCACACGATTCCCACGAACTGGGCTTCTTTTCCCAGCCGAGCCCGTTGACAGCTACACCCGACGCTGCTATCTAACAAAGAAACAAAATCGCTCGTGAGGAAGTGCGCCTAGGGTTCCGCGGCCTAACCCCGGCCGGCCTGGACCGAGCGGCGCAGGCGGGTTTCCGGACCCGCTACACCGTCGGGACAAAAGCCCGAGGGGGAGGTTCCTCAGGCAGAGGCCCCCTCGGGCTTTGGGCTATCTTCAAGATCTCCTGAGGAGGGAGCCGGGACCGTGACGTCTCTGGCAGCGTTTCCCGAGCGCGACGCGTGCGGGGTGGGGTTCGTGGCGCGTCTGGACGCGGCCCCGTCCCACGCCGTGCTGCAGGCGGCGTTGACCGCCCTCCGCAACCTAGCCCACCGGGGCGCGCAGGCTGCGGACGGCCGCACGGGGGACGGAGCGGGGGTGCTCACGGAGATTCCGCACGGGCTGTTCGCCCGGGTGCTGCGGGAGATGGGCTGCCGCGGAGACGGGCGGCCTCTCGTGGTCGGCGTCTTCTTCTTTCCGGCAGGGGACGAGGTCTACCGGGTCTGCCGGGCGGTGTGCGAGGAGGAGTTCCAGCGTGCGGGCCTGCAGCTGTTGGGATGGCGCAACCCGCCGGTGCAGCCCAAAGCACTGGGCGAGTACGCCCTCCGCACCCTGCCCCGCATCGAACAGGCGCTCCTCACCGCCTCCCCGGACCTGGATCCGGAGGCCCTGGAGCGGCACCTGTACCTGGTCCGGCGCCGCATCGAGAAACGCGCGGCGCCCCTGGGCCTGTACGTCCCCTCGCTTTCCTCCCGCACCGTGGTGTACAAGGCCCTGGTGTCCGCTCCACAGCTGGAGCGCTTCTACCTGGACCTGCAGGACCCGGACTTCGCGGTCCGGGCCGCGGTGTTCCACCAGCGGTACAGCACCAACACCAATCCCTCGTGGCAGCTGGCGCAGCCCTTCCGCCTGCTGGCCCACAACGGCGAGATCAACACCCTGCTGGGCAACGTGAACTGGATGCGGGCGCGGGAGGGCGGCCTGTCCAGCAGCCTGTGGGGGGACCGGCTGCACGAGCTGCTCCCCGTGATCCAGGAGGGCGGCAGCGACAGCGCCATGCTGGACAATGTGCTGGAGCTGCTGCGCCGCAGTGGCCGGGACCTGCCGCACGCGCTGCGGATGCTGGTCCCTGAGGCATGGGAGGGCGCGTGGGAGCTCGAGGGTTCCGTGCGCGGCTTCTACCGGTACCACGCGTGCCTGGCCGAACCCTGGGACGGTCCCGCGGCGCTGGCCTTCTTCGACGGACGCACGGTGGGCATGGCCCTGGACCGCAACGGCCTGCGTCCCGCCCGCTACACCGTCACCCGCGACGGTCTGGTGGTGGCTGCCTCCGAGGTGGGCGTGCTGCCCATCGCCCCCGGGAGAGTCCTTGAGCGCGGCCGGCTGGGGCCAGGCCACATGGTCGTGGTAGACCTGGAGGCGCGCCAGCTCCTCCACCCCCCCGAGATCCGCCGCCAACTGGCCTCGCGCCGGCCATACGCCAAGTGGGTGGAGCGTCTGGTGCGCGTGGACCCCAAGCCGCAGCCTCGGCCACACGCGGGCGCCCCCCTCCATCTCCTGCACCTCGCCTTCGGCTACACCAAGGAGGACCTGCAGCGGGTGTTGCAGGCCATGGCCGCAGACGGCAAGGACGCGGTGGGCTCCATGGGAGACGACACCCCGCCTTCCGCCCTGTCCAGCCAGCCCCGGCTGCTGTACCAGTTCTTCCGCCAGCGCTTCGCCCAGGTCACCAACCCTCCCATCGACCCGCTGCGGGAGCGCCTGGTGATGTCCCTGGAAGTGCGTCTGGGCCCGCGCCGGTCGTTCCTGGAAGAAACTCCCGAGCATGCCGACCTCGTGGAGCTGGCAAGCCCCGTGCTGCCGGACCTGGATTGGCTGGACGAGGTCCCCCTGAAGCCCTGTCGCCTCGACGCTACCTTCGAGGCGTCCTGGGGGTCGCAGGGCCTGCAGGAAGCGCTGGACCGCCTGTGCCGGGAGGCCGCGGAGGCCGTGCGGGACGGCTGCACGGCTTTGGTCCTGACCGACCGCGGCGTCAGCCGGGAGCGCGCGCCCATCCCTGCCTTGCTGGCCACCGCGGCCGTCCACCACCACCTCATCCGTCAGGGGCTGCGGCTCAGCACCGCCCTGCTGGTGGAGACCGGCGAGGCGCGGGAGGTCCACCACGTGGCGTGCCTGGTGGGCTACGGCGCCGAGGGGGTCTACCCCTACTTGGCCCTGGAGACCGCCCAGAAGCTCTCGCCCGAGGGGGCGGCGAACCTCAAGAAAGCGCTAGAGGCCGGCCTGCTCAAGGTCATGGCCAAGATGGGGATTGCCCCCCTGCAGGCGTACTGCGGGGCCCAGATCTTCGAGACCATCGGACTGGACCGGGCCCTGGTGGAGCGCTACTTCCCGGGGACCCCCAACCACGCGCCGGGCGTAGATCTGGCAGCCCTCGCGCGGGACGTGCTGGACCGCCACGCCGCCTATCGACGCGCGCTCGACGGCGAGCCCGCCAGCGTCCCCGACATCGGTTTCTACCGGTACCGGCACGGGGGCGAGCAGCACGGGTTCGAGCCCGACGTGGTGAAGGCCATCCACCGGGTAAGCCTCCACGGCGCAGAGGAGTACCCGAAGCTGGCCCAGCTAGTGGGCTCCAGGCCCCCGCAGGCCCTGCGCGACCTCCTGGAGATCCGGCCCGCCGGACCGCCGGTCCCCCTGGAGGAGGTGGAGCCGGTGGCGCGTATCCTCCGCCGGTTCGTGATCTCCGCCATGTCCCACGGAGCCCTCTCCCGGGAGGCCCACGAGACCCTGGCTATCGCGGCCAACCGACTGGGCATGCGCAGCAACAGCGGCGAGGGCGGCGAGGATCCCGCCCGTCGGAAGGTACGGCCCAACGGGGACTGGCCTAACACCACCATCAAGCAGGTGGCCTCCGGCCGGTTCGGAGTGACCGCGGGGTACCTGCGGTCGGCAATGGAGCTGGAGATCAAGATGGCCCAGGGCAGCAAGCCCGGTGAGGGTGGGCAGCTGCTGGGGCACAAGGTCACTGAAGAGATCGCTCGGCTGCGGAAGACGCAGCCCGGTACGACCCTCATCTCCCCGCCGCCTCACCACGACATCTACAGCATCGAGGACCTCGCCCAGCTCATCTACGACCTCAAGCAGGTGCACCCCACCGCGCACGTGGCCGTGAAGCTGGTGGCCACCACAGGGGTGGGCACCATCGCCTCCGGTGTGGCGAAGGGGTTCGCGGACGTGGTGCAGATCAGCGGCCACGAGGGTGGCACGGGCGCTTCGCCTCTGGACTCCATCAAGAACGCGGGGCTGCCCTGGGAGGTGGGGCTGAGCGAGGCCCGCCGAGCCCTGAGCGCCAACGGCCTGCGGGGCCGCGTGCGCCTGCGCGTGGACGGAGGGTTCAAGGTGGGGCGCGACGTGGTGCTGGCGGCCTTGCTGGGCGCGGACGAGTTCGGGTTCGGCACCGCGGCCCTGGTGGCCCTGGGCTGCGTGATGGCCCGGCAGTGCCACAGCAACACCTGCCCCGTGGGGATCGCCACCCAGCGGGAGGACCTGCGGGGCAAGTTCCCGGGCACGCCCGAGCGGGTGGAAGCGTACTTCCGCGCGCTGGCCGAAGACGTCCGGCGCCAACTGGCGCAGCTTGGGGTTAGGTCCCTGGACGAGATCGTGGGCCGGGTGGACCTGCTCCGGGTAAGGGACGACGTGACCCTGTACCGGGCGGAGCGGCTGGACCTGTCGGAGATCGTGCGACCGGCGGAGGGCGAGACCCGCGGGAGCTTTGGGGCGCCCCTGCCCGTGGAGGGCAGGCTGAACCGCCTGTTGGTGGAGCAGTACCGGCAGACGGTGGAACACGGGGTGCCGGCAGAGGGACACCACCCCATCACCAACCGGGACCGAACCGTGGGTGCCACCGTGGCGGGCGAGATCGCCCAGCGCTGGGGCGAGGAGGGCCTTCCCGAGGGCACCCTGCGCCTCACCTTCGAGGGGGCTGCCGGCCAGAGCTTCGGGGCCTTCTGCGTACCCGGGATGCACCTCCGGTTGGTGGGTGAGGCCAACGACTACGCGGGCAAGGGGATGTCCGGCGGGGAGATCGTCATCGTCCCCCCGCCCCCCCTGCACCGGGAGAGCTGGAAGCACGTCATCGTGGGGAACACGGTGCTCTACGGCGCCACCGGCGGGGTGTTCTTCGCCGCGGGCCGGGCGGGCGAGCGCTTCGCGGTGCGCAACAGCGGTGCCGTGGCGGTGGTGGAGGGTGCCGGCGACCACTGCTGCGAGTACATGACGGGTGGGCTGGTGGTGGTGCTGGGACCCGTGGGCCGGAACTTCGGAGCGGGCATGACGGGCGGCCGCGCGTACGTGCTGGACGAGGCCGGCGTGCTGGACCGTCAGGTCAACACCGACTCGGTGCAGACCGGGCCGCTGGCGGAGGAGGAAGCGGAGGAGCTGCGGGCGCTGCTGGTCTGCTACCACGAGGCCACGGGCAGCCATCGCGCCCAGTCCCTCCTGCGTCGGTGGGCACGGGCCGTGGCTCAGTTCCGGGCCGTGCGGCCCCGCTCCGCGCTGGAGGTCCCCGCTCAGGTCCCTCCACGGCAGGCCTCCGCAGCGCGCCCCGCCCGTTGACAGGGCCCCTGCGGGCCGCTAGCCTGACTTCGGAAATCCCAGGCCACGACGCCCCCGAAGCCCGGGGGCGCTTTTGTTTTGAACCCGCGGGAGGAGGGGTGCGGTGAGCAAGCGGATCGTGATCGCGGAAGACGAGGCCGTAGTGCGCATGGGCCTGCGGGCCATCTTGGAGGACGCAGGCTACCGGGTGGTGGGGGAAGCGGGCGACGGGGAGGAGTGCCTGGAGCTGGTCCGCTCCCACGATCCGGACCTGGTGGTTCTGGACGTGCGGATGCCCCCTCCCGACGGCATCGAGGTAGCCCGCCGCCTGCGGGAGACGTCTCCGCGGCCGGTCGTGTTCCTCACCGCCTTCGGCGACCGCGGACTCCTGGAGGCCGCGGCGGCGGCGGGCGGCTTCGGGTACGTGGTCAAGCCCGTGGTGGGGGCGGAGCTGCTGGCCGCGGTGGAGCTCGCGTGGGCCCGCTGGCGCGACCTGCAGGAAGCCCGCGAGGCTCTGGAGACCCGCAAGCTGGTGGAGCGGGCGAAGGGCGTGCTCATGCGCCGCCTGGGCCTAGGCGAGGAGGAGGCGTACCGGTTGCTGCAGCGCCGCAGCCGCAACCTGAGGCGTCCCATGCGGGAGGTCGCACAGGCCGTACTGGTGCACGAGGAAATTGTCTCCCAGTCTCCCAAACCGAAACCGAAAACCCGTTGACATCCTCGGGGCGCGTTGCTATGGTGTGAGCCGGGCCGGGACGCCCGCAGGTTCGGACGTCCCGGTTTGTTTTTGTCGCGACTTCGGGCCAGGACGCCCTCCGGGGCGTCCTTTGGCTTTTTCGGGAGGAGCGATGCGGAAAGCCTGGACCCTGGCCGCAGTTCTGCCGCTGGCCTGTGCGCCCGCCGCGTGGGCGGCAGATCCTACGGGCACCACCACCTTCAAGGCCGACCCCCACTCAGCCGTGAACTTCACATGGACCCTGGTGGCTGCCTTCCTGGTGTTCTTCATGCAGGCCGGCTTCGCCCTGCTGGGCGCGGGGTTGATCCGATCCAAGAACACCGTCAACTACCTGACGAAGAGCTACATGGACTTCAGCATCGCGGCCCTCAGCTACTGGGCGTTCGGGTTTGCCCTCATGTTCGGAGGCAGCCAGCTCGCCAGCGGCCTGGAGCACGGGACGCCGTGGGTGGGTCTGTCGGGCTTCTTCCTGAGCGGCGCCGCTTACGACGTCACTACGGCCCTCTACTGGTTCTTCCAGATGGTGTTCGCGGCCACCGCCGCCACCATCGTGGCGGGGGCCATGGCGGAGCGCACCAAGATCCAGGCCTACCTGGCCTACAGCTTCCTGGTGAGCGCCCTGATCTACCCCATCTACGGCCACTGGGTGTGGGGCGGCGGCTGGCTGGCGAACCTCCCCTTCGGGGTCGGGGCGCGGGACTTCGCGGGCTCTGGGGTGGTCCACGCGGTGGGCGGACTGCTGGGCCTGGTGGGAGCCGCCATGGTGGGCCCGCGCATCGGGAAGTTCAACCCCGACGGTTCCCCGAACCCCATCCCCGGCCACAACATGGCCTACGTGGTCACGGGGACCTTCATCCTGTTCTTCGGCTGGTTCGGGTTCAACCCCGGCAGCACCCTGGCCGCCACCGACCTGCGGATCTCCGTGGTGGCGGTGAACACCTTCCTCGCGGGCGCCGCCGGGGGCGTGGTGGCCCTGTACGCGACCCTGGCCCGCACGGGCAAGGCGGATGTCGCCATGGCCTGCAACGGCGCCCTGGCGGGCCTCGTGGGCATCACCGCGCCGTGCGCGTACGTGCCCACGTGGGCGGCGGTGGTCATCGGCGGGGTAGCCGCCCTGGTGATGATGTGGAGCCTCGGGTTCGTGGAGCGGGTCCTCAAGGTGGACGACCCGGTGGGCGCGGTGTCGGTGCACGCCGCGGGGGGCCTGTGGGGGCTGTTGGCCGTGGGGATCTTCGCGGACGGAACGTACGGGAACGTGCGTGGCCTGATCGTGGGTGAGACCGGCCAGCTGGTGGCCCAGCTCATCAGCATGGGGGTGGTTACCCTCTGGACCCTCCTCACAGGATATGTGATGTTTGCCCTGATCCGGGCCACCATCGGCCTACGGGCGTCGCGGGAGGAGGAGCTACAGGGCCTGGACATCCCCGAGCACGGCACACCGGCCTACGCCCCCGAGCCCGTACTGGCCGGCGCCGGGCTGTAGCCCTGGACACCGGAAACGCGCGACGGAAAGGAGGTCGGACCTGTGGAAGCGTGGATTGCGGTCGGTTCGTTCGTGGTGTTGTTCTGCGCATGGGTAGTACTCCCCAGTCGTTTGCTGCGGCGGGCGGAGCGGGCCGACGAGGAGGTTTGACAGCCCGCCCCGGCTGTGGTATAAGGGTCGCAAACGGAATCAGCGAACGTGCGGGCCTCGACGCCCCGCGCCTTCCGGCGCCGGGGCGTCTTTGTGTTTCCGCCAAGCTTCCGGCGTTCGTGCGAAACCAACGGACGGGAGGTGCGACAGATGGTTCCCAGGACGCCCAGCGACGTGCTGGCCCTGATCAAAGACCAGGGGATCCAGATCGTGGACCTGCGGTTCACCGACCTACCGGGGACGTGGCAGCACGCCTCCGTGCCCGCCTCCCAGGTGGACCTGTCCACCTTCACGAAGGGGATCGGGTTCGACGGCAGCAGCATCCGGGGCTTCCAGGCCATCCAGGAGAGTGACATGCTGCTGCTGCCCGACCCCAATACCGCCTTCGTGGACCCCTTCCTGCAAATCCCGACCCTCGTCATGATCTGCGACGTGGTGGATCCCGAGACCCGGGCACCGTACTCCCGAGACCCCCGGTACGTGGCCCGCAAGGCCGAGGCCTACCTGAAGGAGACGGGGATCGCGGAGGTGAGCTTCTGGGGGCCGGAGATCGAGTTCTTCATCTTCGACCACGTGACCTATGAGGTGGCACCCCACCGGTCGGGGTACTGCATCGACAGCCGGGAGGGCATCTGGAACAGCGGCAACGGGGAGGGAAAGAACCTCGGCTACAAGATCCGGCCCAAGGAGGGCTACTTTCCCGCCCCGCCCAGCGACACCTTCCAGGACATCCGCAGCGAGGCAGCGCTGATCCTGGAGCAGATCGGTATCCCCGTGGAGATGCACCACCACGAGGTGGCGACCGCGGGCCAGGCGGAGGTGGACATGGAGCGTGACACCCTGGTCCGCATGGCAGACAAGGTGATGGTGTACAAGTACGTCATGCGTAACGTGGCCCGCCGCCACGGCTGCACGGTGACCTTCATGCCGAAACCCCTCTTTGGGGACAACGGGAACGGCATGCACACCCACCAGAGCCTATGGAAGGACGGCCGGAACCTGTTCTACGGGGAGGGGGGCTACGCGGAGCTGAGCCCCCTCGCTCTCCACTACGTGGCGGGCCTGCTCACCCACGTGGACGCCCTGCTCGGTCTCACCAGCCCCACCACCAACTCCTACAAGCGGTTGGTGCCCCACTACGAGGCGCCCGTGAACGTGGCGTTCAGCAAGCGCAACCGCAGCGCCTGCGTTCGGATCCCCATGTACTACTCCGGCGCGGGGTCCGCCGCCAGCAAGCGCATCGAGTTCCGACCGCCGGACCCCAGCTGCAACCCGTACCTAGCGTTTGCAGCCATGCTCATGGCCGGTCTGGACGGCGTGCGCCGCAGGCTGGACGCCTCTCCCTTCGGCCCCCTGGACGTGAACACGTACGAGCTCCCGCCCGAGGAAGCGGCGAAGGTGAAGAGCGTGCCCGGGTCGCTGGCCGCGGTACTGGACGCGCTGGAGGCGGACTGCGAGTTCCTTCTGGAGGGCGACGTGTTCACCCGGGATCTGTTGGACGCGTGGATCGCGCTCAAGCGGGACCGAGAGCTGCACGAGGTGAACATCCGGCCCCACCCCTACGAGTTTTACCTCTACTTCGACGTTTAGGGCTTGGCAGCCTGAGCTGGACGCGGACGTGGGGGCTCAGCCCCCGCGTCCGCGTCTGCAGCGGCCCGCCTCGCCTGGGTCGCGTCCTCGTCGAGGAGCACGGACCTCGGCCGGTGGTGGGGGAAGTGGCGCGCTCACACCCTAGCGTCCAGCCCGACACCTCCGTTCGGCACCCGCGTGTGCACTAGGCGCCCGCCATGCGCAGCAGGCGGCGCCACGATTTCTCATCTACCGGGACCACGGACAGCCGAGGCTGCCGCACCAGGGCGAGATGGGACAAGGCAGGGTCCGCCTTGATCTGCGCCAGGGTGACGGGGCGGGGCAGCGGTTGGACCGCCCGCACCTCCACCACCAGCCGCCTGCCGGACGGGTCCGTGGGGTCCGGGTACGCCTCCCGGACTACCTCCACGACGCCCACCGCGCGCCGCTCCTCCCCCGTGTGGTAAAAGAGTGCCAGGTCGCCCCGCCGCATGGCCCGCAGGTTCCGGACCGCCTGCGGGTTCGCAACCCCATCCCACACGTCCGTCCCGGCGCGCACCTGATCGTCCCAGGACCACTCCTCGGGCTCGCTCTTCAGGATCCAGTAACCCACCACGACCCCTCCGGTACCAGGCCTGCGGGCTCCATGCTACCATGGCGGCGGTCTCCTGCCGGAAGGTCTTAAGGTGAGGTCGCGTTGTCGCTCGAGGGCCTGCTGCAGCTGACCCGGTACTGGCCGCGGCTGCGCGAGCTGCGGGACGCCGTGTCCCGGGCGCCGGCCCGTGCGTGGGCCCTCGTGCCCGCCCAGGGGGCGAAGAGCCTTCTCTTGGCGGATCTGCTGGTCTGGGGGCCGCCGCGGCCAGCCCTGGTCCTTGTGCCCGGCCGGGACGCGGCGGAGTCGTTGCAGGAAGACCTGTCCGCCTTGGCGCCTGGCCTACGGGACCGCCTGCGCTTCCTGCCGCCCTTGGAAGTGTTGCCCCACGACCCCTTGCCCCCCGCCCCGGAGGTGGTGGGCGAACGGCTGCGGGCTCTGGCCGACCTGGCCAGCGGGCTACCCGTCATCGTCGTGGCCCCGGTGGCTGCTGCCTGCCGTCCCGTGCCGGCCGTGTCCACGCTCGGGTCCGTGCGAAGGCTGGTTCGGGTAGGCCAGGAAGTCCCCCTGGAGGACGTCGTCCGCCACCTGCAGCAGGGGGGCTACCAGCGCGTGGACCTGGTGCAGACCCGCGGGACCTACGCGGTCCGCGGCGGCATCGTGGACGTCTTCCCGCCCGACTCCGAACGGCCGTGGAGGCTGGAGTGGTTCGGCGATGTGGTGGACTCTATCCGCCGCTTTGACCCGGAGACCCAACGCTCGGAGGCGAAGGAGGATTGCGCGGAGCTGCCGCTGGCGTCCGAGCCGGAGGGGAATGCTTTACTGGTGGACCTGTTTCCCCCGCAGGCTCTGGTGGTGCTGGACGAGCCTGCGGAGCTGGAGGCTCAGGCCCGGTCTGTATACCGGGCTGCCCGGGAAGCGGAGGGCCAACACCAGGCCAGGCCAGCGTACGTGCCGTGGGAAGCGGTGCTGGCCGCCGCACAAAGGCAGTGTCTGGTGGCCCTCAGCGTCCACCACGACGCCCCGGAGGGCTGGCAGGGCTTTGAGGTCCCCGTACAGCCGGTGGAGGCGTTCGCGGGCCAGACGGCCTTCCTGGCCGACCTGGTGCGGCGGTGGCTGGGCTCCGGCCAGCGGGTGGTACTGCTCAGCTCCCAGGCGGGCCGGCTGAACGAAATCCTGGCGGACCACGGGGTCCCTGCGGACCTATCTCCCCGCCTTGAGAAGCCACCCGCGGCCGGGCTCGCGGTGTCGGTACCCGGCGGCCTGTCCCGCGGCTTCCGGATCCCGGAGCTGCAACTGGTGGTGGTCACCGACGCCGAGGTGCTGGGCTGGAAGCGCCGCCGCCGTCGGCTCCGGGTGGCGAAGGAGGGGGCCGTCGTCCGGTCGTGGTCGGAGCTCGAACCTGGAGACCTGGTGGTGCACCTGCACCACGGGATCGGGCGGTACCGGGGCGTGGTCCGCAAGGCGGTCGCGGGGGCGGAGCGTGACTACCTGCACCTGGAGTACGCGGAAGGCGACGCGCTGTTCGTCCCCACGGACCAGATCCACCTGGTCCAGCGCTACGTGGGCGTGGAGGGTCACACGCCACGCATCCACCGGCTGGGAACGGCGGATTGGGAGCGCGAGAAGCGCCGGGTCCGGGAAGCCACCCAGGAGGTGGCGCGGGAGCTGCTGGAGCTGTACGCCCGCCGGGAGGCCGCCCGCGGCTTCGCCTTCTCCCCGGACACCCCGTGGCAGCGCGAGCTGGAGGCCTCCTTCGAGTTCGAGGAGACCCCGGACCAGTGGAAGGCCATCGAGGATGTGAAGAGGGATATGGAGTCCCCCCGGCCCATGGACCGGCTGGTGGCGGGGGACGTCGGGTACGGGAAGACGGAGGTGGCGATCCGCGCCGCCTTCAAGGCGGTGATGGATGGCAAGCAGGTGGCGGTGCTGGTCCCCACCACCCTCCTGGCGCAGCAGCACTGGCAGGTGTTCCGCGCCCGCTTCGCGGCGTTCCCCGTGCGGGTGGAGATGGTCAGCCGCTTCCGCTCTCCTCGGGAGGTGCGGCGCGTGCTGGAGGACCTGGCCGCGGGTACGGTAGACGTGGTGATCGGCACCCACCGCCTGCTGCAGAAGGACGTGCGCTTCAAGGACCTGGGGCTGGTAATCATCGACGAGGAGCAGCGGTTCGGGGTCCTGCACAAGGAGCGCCTCAAGCAGCTGCGCGCCTCCGTCGACGTCCTCACCCTGACTGCCACCCCCATCCCCCGTACCCTCCACATGTCCCTGGTGGGCCTCCGGGACATGTCCCTGATGGAAACACCCCCTGACGCCCGCCAGCCCATCCGGACCACGGTGGCGGAGTGGAGTGAGACTCTCGTGCAGGAGGCCATCCGCCGGGAGTTGGCGCGCGGGGGGCAGGTGTACGTGGTGCACAACCGGGTCAGTACCATCGAGCGCGCGGCCCGGCGCGTGCAGGCCCTGGTGCCCGAGGCTCGGGTGGCGGTGGCCCACGGCCAGATGCCGGAGTCCCAGCTGGAGCGGGTGATGCTGGACTTCGTGGCCGGCCGCTACGACGTGCTGGTGTCCACCACCATTGTGGAGATCGGGCTGGACATCCCCCGGGTGAACACCATCCTCGTGGAGGACGCCCACACCCTCGGGCTGGCGCAGCTGTACCAGCTCCGCGGGCGGGTGGGCCGGGCGGACCAGCAGGCCTACGCGTACCTCCTGTACCCGAAGGGCGCGCAACTGGGAGAAGAGGCCAAGGCGCGGCTGGAGGCGCTGAGGGAGTTCGTAGCCCTGGGCAGCGGCATCCGGCTGGCCATGCGGGACCTGGAGATCCGCGGGGCCGGTAACCTCCTGGGTCCCGAACAGCACGGCCACATGGCTGCGGTGGGCTTCGACCTCTACACCCGGCTACTGGACGAAGCCATCCGCCGCCTGCGGGGCGAGTTCGTGGAGGAAGCACCGGACCCCGTGGTGGAGCTGCGGCTGTCCGCCTACCTCCCGGAGAGCTACGTGCCCCAGGAGCGCGAGCGCCTGGCCGCGTACCGGAGGCTGGCCACCGCCCGCAGCCCGCAGGAAGTGGTGGCCGTGGAGGAGGAGCTGCGGGACCGGTACGGACCCCTACCGGAGCCCGCCCGGAACCTGGTGCAGGTGGCGGTGCTGCGGGAGATGGCTCGTGGCCTGGGGGTTTCCGCTCTCGTGCGGGAGAGCCGTGGCGTCCTGGTGCGGGTCCGCGACCGCGTGCCGCCCCGGGAGGTCCGGTGGCTGGCGCTGGAGTACCGGGGCCGCGTGCAGGGAGTACCGGAGGGCCTGCTGGTGTACGCCGAAACCGCGGACGACGCCCGGGTCCTCCACCTGTTGAGGGACGTGCTGGACAGCTGGGCGGCTTTGCGGCACAGGAGGCCGCAGCCGGTGACGGCGTAGGTCGGGAGGGCTGAATCATGAGGAAGCGAAGCTGGTGGGTCGTCGGAGCCATCGCGGTTCTGGCCGCGGTGGCAGCGGGTGCGCTGGTGGCGGTCCGCTGGGCCCGGCGGGCGCCGGTGGTGGCGGCCACGGTGAACGGGGAGCCCATCTACACCGCGGAGGTAGACCGCTACGTCCGGGAGATCGGCGCCCGCTTCGGAGTAGACTTCTCCAGGGCAGAGGCGGCGCGCCAGCGCGCGCAGGTGGCCCGCAGCGTCCTGGACCAGCTCATCGAACGGACCCTGATCCTCCAGGAGGCGCGGCGGACGGGGCGGCTCGCCGCCGAGGGGGAAGTGGAGGAACGGCTGCGACAGATCGCCTCCAGTTTCTCTTCCCCAGAGGAGTTCGAGCGGACGCTGCAGCAGCAGGGGGTCTCCCGGGCGGAGCTGCGGGAGCGGGTCCGCTTCGAGCTCACCGTGCGCCGCCTGCTGAACCAGATGGAGGTGCCCGAGGTCTCCGAGCAGGAGGCCCGTGCGTACTTCGACGCGCACCGGACCGCCTTCGACGAGCCCGAGCGGGTGCGAGTCCGCCACATCCTGGTGGGGACGGAGGCGGAGGCCCGGGTGGCCCTGGCGCGCCTGCGGGGTGGCGAGTCCTTCGAGAAGCTGGCCCGCGAGCTGAGCCTGGACCCGGGCAGCCGGAGCCAGGGCGGCGATCTCGGGCTGGTGGCGCCCGGTCAGACCGTCCCGGAGTTCGAGCGGGTGGCCTTCTCCCTCAAACCCGGAGAGGTGAGCGGGCCGGTCCAGACGTCCTTCGGCTACCACCTGGTGCAGGTCACTCAGCGCCTGCCCGCCCGGAAGGCGACTTGGGAGGCGGCCCGGCGGCAGGTGGTGGAGCTGTTGCGGGAGAACAAGCGGCGAGAGGCGTTCGAGGCTTGGCTGAAGGACCTGCGGCAGCGGGCGAAGATCGCGGTGCACCTGTGAGCCGCCCGACCTTTCGGGACCTGGTCCAGGTCATGGCCACCCTCCGGGGGCCCGGGGGGTGCCCGTGGGACCGACAGCAGACCCACGCCTCCCTCCGCCCGTACCTGCTGGAGGAAGCCTACGAGGTACTGGAGGCCATCGAGGCGGACGACCCGGACCGCCTCCGGGAGGAGTTGGGAGACCTGTTGCTCCAGGTGGTCTTCCACGCCCAGATCGCCTCCGAGCGGGGTCAGTTCACCATCGAGGACGTGGTGGCCACCATCCACGACAAGCTGGTCCGGCGCCACCCTCACGTGTTCGGAGGCGTGCAGGGCGTGGACACTCCCGAAAAGGTGAAGGAACGGTGGGAGGCTCTGAAGCGCGCCGAGCGCGGGGTGGACGCTTCCGCCCTGGAAGGAGTGCCCAGCTCCCTGCCCGCCCTAATCCGGGCGCAGAAGCTCTACCAGCGCGCGTCGCAGGCGGGGTTCGAATGGCCCGACCCCCGAAGCGCCCTGGACAAGGTGCACGAGGAGCTGGCGGAGCTGGACGAAGCGGTGGCCTCCCACGACACCGCCGCCGTCCAGGAGGAGGTGGGCGACGTGCTCATGACCGTGGCGAAGGTGGCCGCCTTCGCGGGCGTGGATGCGGAACAGGCCCTGCGGGACGCCTGTGCGAAGTTCACCCGCCGCTTCCGCTCGCTGGAGCGGCTGGCCGCCGAGCGCGGGCAGCGCATCGAGCAGCTGTCCCTGCCGGAACTGGAGCACCTGTGGCGCGAGGCCAAACACGCCACCGGCTAGGAGAGTGCCCCCGAAGGGGTGACCGGCCGAGCCCGAGCGGGCTGCCTGCAAAGCGCGCCGGAGATGCGTAGGGTGGCCTAGAGCCGTGCGCCTTGACAAATTCCTGCAGGCCAGCCGTTTGGTCCGCCGTCGGACCCTGGCGGACCGCCTGTGCGCCCACCACCGGGTGCGGCTGAACGATCGCGTGGCCAAGGCGTCCGCCCGGGTTCGCGTGGGGGACGTGATCGAAGTGGACTTCGGCGGCCGGCGCGTGGTGGCCCGGGTGGTGGCGGTACCGGAGGAGGGCCGCCTCCGGGACGCGGGCCTCGTGGAGGTCCTGGAGCGGGGGCCGTCGGAAGAACCCTACTGAGGAGGCGGAGGATGTCGTCCATCGTGGCCGTTTACGCACGGGAAGTGCTGGACTCCAGAGGCAATCCCACCGTGGAGGTGGACGTGCACCTGGAGAGCGGCGCCAGCGGCCGGGCCGCAGTACCGTCCGGCGCCAGCACGGGCACCCACGAGGCGGTGGAGCTCCGGGACGGAGGCCCCCGCTACCTCGGCAGGGGCGTGCGGCAGGCGGTGCGGCACGTGCAGGAGCGCATCGCTCCCCACCTCCTGGGCCTTGAGGCCGCCGACCAGGCCGCGGTAGACCGATTGCTCTGCGAGCTGGACGGCACGCCCAACAAATCGAACCTGGGTGCCAACGCGGTGTTGGCCACCTCCCTGGCGGTGGCCAAGGCCGCGGCCACCGAGCAGGGCGTGATGCTGTACCGCTACCTGGGCGGCGCGCTGGCCAACCGCCTGCCCGTGCCCCTGATGAACGTCATCAACGGCGGAGTCCACGCGGACAACCCCCTCGACCTGCAGGAGTTCATGATTGTACCCCTGGGGGCCAACAGCTTCGCGGAGGCGCTGCGGGCGGGAGTCGAAGTATACCACCACCTCCGGGCGTGGCTGCGGGAGCGGGGGTTTCGGACCGCGGTGGGGGATGAGGGCGGGTTCGCGCCTGACCTCACCAGCGCCGAGGCGGCCCTGGACGCCCTGGTGGAGGCCGTGGCCCGGGCCGGCTACCAACCCGGGGAGGACGTGGCCCTGGCCGTGGACGCTGCGGCCACAGAGCTGTACCGGGACGGCCGGTACCACTTGGAAGGACGGGCGCTCACCGGCGAGCAGCTGGTGCGGTACCTCCAGCAGCTGGCGGACCGCTACCCCCTGGTGTCCATCGAGGACGGTGCCGCGGAGGATGACTGGGACACCTGGGCGTTGCTCACGGAGGCCCTGGGAGGACGGCTGCAGCTGGTCGGGGACGATCTGTTCGTCACCAACCCCTCTCGCCTGCAGGAGGGGATGGCGCGCGGGGTGGCCAACGCGGTCCTGGTTAAACCCAACCAGATCGGCACCCTCACGGAGACCTTCGCCACTTTGAGGATCGCCACAGAGGGGGGCTACGCGGCGATTCTCTCCCACCGGTCCGGGGAGACGGAGGACGCTGCCATCGCGGACCTCGCGGTGGCGTCCGGCTGCGGCCAGATCAAGACCGGCGCGCCCGCTCGGAGTGACCGCACCGCCAAGTACAACCAGCTCCTCCGGATCGAGGAAGAGCTGGGGGCTTCCGCCTGCTTCGCGGGCCGGTCCGCGTTCCCGCGCAGGCGGCCGTGATCCCCGCACGGTGCGTGCGGAGGGCTATCGGGAGCCTGGCCCTCGGGCTCGCTGGCGTCCTGAGTCTCGCCTGCATCGGGGTCGCCGGGCGCTGGCTGGTCCTCGCCCCACAGGGTGCGGCGGAACTCCTGGCCCGGCGATCGCTTCCGTCCCAGCCGGTCCACGGGATCCCGTTCGCGGACGAGATCAACCGCGCCGCGCAGCGCCACGGCCTCGACCCCACCCTGGTGGCGGCGGTGGTGGCCGCGGAGTCCGACTTCCAGCCCACCGCGGTCTCCGCGAAGGGCGCCAGGGGCTTGATGCAGCTGGTGCCCGTGGCCTGGCGGGAGACGGCGCCAGCGGACTGCCGATCGCAGGCCTGCGCGTTCGACCCCGAGGCGAACCTGGAGGCGGGAAGCCGCTACCTGCGCCGAATGCTCGACCGGTTCGGGGGCGACGTGCGGCTGGCCCTGGCCGCCTACAACGCGGGGCCCGAGACGGTGGCTGCCTACGGAGGACTCCCACCGTACCGCGAGACTCAAGGGTACGTCCTGCGCGTGGGCATCGCGTGGTGGGAGCTCCGTCGCACGGGGACCCTGCGAGCCTTGCCGCGTACCCTCCTGCGCTCCCTGGACAGCCTCCCGGCCGCCGTGGCGGCCTCCACCGTGCTCGCGTGCACCGTGGCCGCGGTGGTGGTGTGGCGGGCCGCCCGGCGTCCCTGACAGGCCTCGCCGGAAACCCCCGGAAGGAAATCCTCGGCGCCGTCGCGAAAGGCTGAGCGACGGCGCCGGCGCCGCAGAGCGTCCCGCGGAGCGAACTCGTGGCAACCGACGCAGCGAAACTGGTTCACCCGCGGCGGCTGGCGTGGGTCCTGGGTGTGGCCGCGGCCGGCCTGTTCGCACTGTCCTCCGGGCAGGCGGCACTGCGCCTGTACCATCTCAGTCGCCAGCTGGCGGAACTCGAGCACCAACGTGACACCCTACTAGCGGAGAACCGTAGGCTGCGCGAGGAGATCCGTCGGCTGCACGACCCCGCCTACGTGGAGCGCCTGGCCCGGGAGGAGCTGGGCCTGGTGCGCCCCGGTGAGATTGCGGTGGTCCTGGTCCCCGAACCCACCCCCAGCCCGCGGCCACGCCGCTAGAACCCCCGTGCGAGGCCCGGGCGCTCGGCTCACAACCAGCCTGTGCGGCGCAACCCTAACTCGCGTCCCGTCAGGACCTCCCCATAGGTGTCCAGCATGTCGGTCACGACAGGGCCCCCACCGGGACGGGGCCCGTACGGTCTCCTCCCGCTCGTCCAGGGCCTCCCCCACCGCATCCAGCAGGGGGAAAGTACCCTTCCTCCACCACCACGTCCAGCAGCGCGTGCACCACGTGCCCGGGCGTCGCCGGCGCATGTCGGTCCAACCTACGCCGCGCCCCCTCCACCACAGGTCCCGGGCTGGACGGTCACCACGTAGTTGGAGCCTGCGAACACGTCCAGTTCCCGGAACTCGGCGCCTTCGGGCTCGCACCGCACGGGGTTGAGGATCAGGAACAGGTGTCCATCGTACTCCCCAGCCTTCGGCCGCTGCCGCTGGTTGCGGGTGTCCTCGATAGCCCAAGGGGCCGAAGCCGAACACCTCCGCCATGAGCCGCACGTCCGCCTCCTCGGGGCCCCGCAGGTCTACCCACAGCACGCCCCGGAGCGCAACAGCTCCGGGATTGCCCTGGGCTCCGACCGCGCGGGTAGCAGGCCGTGCGCGGACACCCTAGGGGGTGGTTTAGGTTTCGCCGAGCATGTACTTGCGGGCCGCGTTGGTCACCACGGGGATCTCGAACCGCTGCCCCTGGTACGCACGCACCGCGTACAGGACCGACAGGACCACCCAAGCCGCGAACAGCAGCGTCCCGGTGAGGAAGCTGAACAGAAGTCCGAGGAAGGGGACGAAGCTCAGGACCGTGCCCACCACGGAGAGTCCCACCCACACCACCAGCCAAGCGATCCCCCAGAATAGAGCTTGCCAGCCGTGGTACCGCAGGAAGGGATCCTTTCTGAGGTCGGTCAGTACCACCACCAAGGCCACGATCCAGATCGGGTAGCCCAGGGCGGCCAGCAGCCGGTTCTCCGAACTCGCGGCCGTGCTCACATCTCCCCCCTCGCCTCGGGATCGGCGCGGCGCGCCGTCGCTGCAGGCTTCGCCACCCCGACCCGTGGCTCCTTCAAATCAAAAAGAAGGCCGGCCTGGCGCGGACGGTGTCCGCGCCAGGCCCAAGACCCCTCGGATCACCGCGCCGCGCCGGCCAGCATCTTTTCGCCAGACCCAGCCACCTCCACGGTTACCTTTCGCGGCAGGGCGCTTTCCACCACCGGGACCCGGATCTCCAGGACCCCGTGCTCGTAGCGCGCGGAAACCTGGTCGGTCTTCAGGTGCTGCGGCAGGGTGAGGGTCCGCTCGAACCGGCCGTAGGCCACCTCGCTGAACACGTAGTCGTCCCGGGGCACGTCCAGGCCCAGCTTGCGCTCGCCGCGGATGGTGAGGATGTTGTCGGTGACCGTGACATCCACGCTGCTGGGGTCTACCCCGGGCAGGAAGCACCGCAGCACCAGCGCACCCCCGTGGTAGAAGGCCTCCATGGGAGGCACCCACTCCACGGTCCGCGCGCCGCCAGCCAGCGCCGCCTCCGTGGTACCCAAGACCCGGTCGAAGAGGTTGCGGATCTCACGCTGGATGGCACGGATCTCCTCGAAGGGGTCCCACCGGTTCCACCGGCTCAGCATCCCGCATCACCTCCTCCCCACGAGTGTCAAGGGTGATTGACATCGTTCCGTCCAAACCTTTAGCGCATCGGAACGGGTTTGTCAAGCGTATGACTTGACAGACTAGGGGCCCGGGCAGGCGGGCACCGCGGCGGACTCTCCCCGCACCGCCCGGTCCGCCCTCAGGAGGCCGCAGCCGCTTTCCGGATCGACCCCGGGCTCCCCGATGTCCTCCGCAGCCCGCTGCAGCTTCCCACGTACTTGGTCGGGGGTCAGGGAGCGCCACCGGGACAGTACCAGGGCCGCGGTTCCGCTCACGTGAGGGGCCGCGAAGGACGTACCCGCGGCGCACGGGTAGTCCTCCGGGTTGGAGGCGGAGGGGCTGGCGGTCCGCACGTCCGCATTGCAGGAGCCGAAGTTGCTGCCCCCGGGGGCGGCCAGATCCACCTCGGGGCCGCGGCTGGAGTACCACGCCACCGTGCCATCGGGCGCGACGGCGGCTACCGCAACCACCTCCGTAAGGTTGGCCGGGCAGACCACGGTCCCTGCTCCCGGTCCGTTGTTCCCCGCGGCCGCCACCACCAGCACGCCCCGCCTGACTACTTCCCGCACGGCGGCCCGCAGGCCGTCCGGGCAGGCTACTGGCTCTGGAGTCCCCAAGCTGAGGTTCGCCACCCGCGCTCCCGCATCCGCAGCCCACCGCAAAGCCTCCTCTACGTCCAGGAGACTACCGTTCCCCTGCTCGTCCAGGACCCGCGCCACCAGGAGCTGTAGGCCTCCCCACGTCACACCCGCCATCCCCCGCCCGTTGTTGGTGAGCGCCGCCAGCACGCTGGTCACCATCGTCCCGTGACTGGTGCAGTCGAAGTTGGGATCTCCGGGGTCGGTGGGGTCCGCGTCGTCCTCCACGAAGTCGTAACCTGCCGCCGGCCGCGGGACGTCTGGGTGCGGGAGGATGCCGGTGTCCACCACCGCCACCTTCACCCCGTCGCCCACGGCGACCCCCCAGGCGTCGGGTGCGCGGATCTGAGCGAGCGCCCACTGCCCCGGGTACAGCGGGTCGTCCGGGGGCACCTGCAAGGCCCGCACGCGCACGTGCGGCTCGACCCGGGCAACCCTGGGGTCCGCGGCAAGCCGGGTCGACAGCTGGACCAACCCCACGCCGCCCCGCGGCCTCACGACCAGTGCCCGCGCCCGGCGCCGTACCTTGACCACCTCCCCGCCCGCGCCACCGACCGATTCCGCGGCCTGCCCCAAGGGCACGCCTGGTCGCAGCCGCACCACAAGTTCACCGGCCGGCGGCACGCGCTGGGTGGGGCGGCGGAGCAGCGTCCCGCGCGCCAGGGCCTGGCAGCTGGCCGGAGTCGGGCTCGGCGCAGGGGCGACCCCGCTCTGCCCGCACGCCACCGCCAACGCCGCCACCACCAGCCCCGCGGCTGCCCGCTCGAGCCTGCGGAGGCCGGTCAGGCAGGGGCGTCCAGCCACTCGAACGCCACCACGTGGAAGGTGTTCAGACGACCGTTAGAGGAGGGCAGCCAGCGCACCTCGATGGGGTACGCGAAGTCCGGCTGCATCCGGCCGTACTGCAGCCAGTACCGCGCGTGGGGGTCTCCCAGGATGCCGGGGTTCGCCTTCGCCACCAGGCGCAGCGGGCGGTCCACCAAGTACACCTCCTCCAGCTCCGGGACCTGCCCTACTCGGCGTAGCACTTCTCGTGCCACGCCCGCTGGCGGCGGAGGCCACAGGTTCACTAACCCCACGTTGCGCCGCAGGGGCCCGATCACCTTCACGTTGGCCAACTGCGCGGGAACGCCGAGATCCCGGACCGCCTCGAGCACCGCCTCGTTGGCACGCGCCACCGCGCGGCCGTGATAGTCCGGGTTGGCGAGGGGCTTGAGCAGGTGCTTCAACTTGCACCCCTCGCGGCCGGGGCTCTCGCCGATCTTGGTCTGCGGCGGGTCGATCCCCAGCTGCAGCGCCAGGCACCGGATCTGGGGCTTGTCCAGTTCCAGCAGCGGTGCGTAGTAGCCGTTGCAGAGCTTCAGCCCCATCTGGCCCCACGTGTCCGACCGGTTGGCGCCCGTGACCACCAAGCGCCCGCGGGCTGCCGCCTTCACCAGGCCCAGCTTGATGTCCCGGGTGCACCGGTTGCACGCGGGACCGCCGGCCATGATCCGGTCCTGCAGGGCCTGGCCCAACAGGCACCGCTGCGGCAGCCCGAGCCGCTCCGCCATCTCCAGCACGATCTCGTTGCCGCGGCGGTACGCGTACTGACCCATGTTCACGGTGACCAGCAGCACCCGTTCCGACCCCAGCGCCTCCCGGCACAGGGCTGCGGCCACGCTGCTGTCCAGGCCGCCGCTGAAGGCTACCGCCACCGGCTGGCCGTCGGTGACCTGCCGGACCTCCTCCACCAGCGCCTGTAAGAGACCCACGGCTCCAATGTACGGCATCCGCTAGCTCCCGGCACAGCAGGAGCGGACGTACTTTCGGTCGTGCAGGACCGCATTCAGCAATGTCGAATTAAAAGGGGAGCCGGTGAATCCACTGGAAGGGGGGATTGTCGGTGCGGAGTTTCCTGCTCGTGTCGGTGGCGGCTGTGCTAGCGCTAGCGGCGGGCCTGCCTGCGGCCAGCGGTCCGGCTACGCCCGCCCCGCGGCCCGGCGGCACGCTGATCATCGGTCGTGGGGTCGACTCGGTCACCCTGAGTCCCTACGCCTCTGCCTCACCGGACGCGGAGGTGATCTCCCACGTGGCGGAGACCCTGTATCAGCTCACCCCGGAGGGGCGGATCGAACCCCTGCTCGCGGAACGTCTGCCCCACGTGTCCCCGGACGGCCGCAGCATGACCATCCCGCTGCGCCGCGGGATCCGGTTCCACGACGGTACGCCTTTCGACGCGACCGCCGTCAAGTGGAACTTCGACTTCATCCTCAACCCCGAGAACCGCGCCCCCTTCCGTGCCATCCTCCTCGGGGAGGTCACCAGCGTGGACGTGGTGGACGCTTACACCGTCCGCCTGAACCTGCGCCGGCCCTTCGTGCCGCTCCTGGCACACCTCACCCACGACTTTCTCGCCATCCACAGCCCCACCGCGGTGCAGCGGGCCGGTGGGATGCGGCCTCCCACGGGCGAGCCCTACGGCCGTCAGCCCGTGGGGACCGGCCCCTTCCGGTTCCGGGAGTGGGTCCGCGGGGACCGCATCGTGCTGGAGCGTAACCCCGACTACTGGGGTCCCCGCAAGCCTTTCCTGGACCAAGTGGTGTTCCGAGCAATCCCCGACGACGGGGCTCGGGTGCTGGCCCTGGAGGGCGGACAGATCCACGTGGCGGTGCGGGTGCCGCCCCGGGAGACCACCCGGCTCGCCCTGAACCGGGCCCTGCGTATCGACCGGACCAGCAGCGTCCGGACCATCTACATCGCCTTCAACAACCAGAAGCCGCCCTTCACGGACGCCCGGGTCCGCCAGGCTTTCAACCACGCGGTGAACAAGCGGGCCATCGTGCAGACGGTGCTGGGCGGAGCTGCCCGGGTGTCCGACGCGCCCATCTCGCCCGGCATCGTGGGCTACAGTCCGATCCAGCCCGGGGGGTGGCCCTACGACGTAGAGCGGGCGAAGCGGCTGCTGGCGGAGGCGGGCCACGGGGGAGGGCTGAACGTGACCCTGCTGCACCCCACGGGTCGGTACGTACAGGACGCCGCGGTGGCGGCCGCGGTGCAGGCACAGCTCCGAGCGGCGGGGATCAACGCGCGCCTGCAGACCATGGAGTGGGCCGCGTACTTGAGCTTCACCAACCAGCCCGTGGACCGTACCCCCGTGGAGATGTTCATGCTGGGGTGGGGCACGGTCACCGGCGACGCCGACTACGGACTGTTCAGCCTGTTCCACAGCAGCCAGTGGGCCCCCGCCGGGTTCAACCGGTTCTTCTACCGCAACCCGCAGGTGGACCAGCTGCTGGAGGAGGCCCGGGCCATCACCGACCCCGCGCGCCGCGCGGCCACCTACAAGCAGGCCATGGAGCTGATCTGGCGGGACGCCCCGTGGCTGTTCCTCCACAGCGAGTCCCAGGTGACGGGGCTGCGCCGCGAAGTGCAGGGGTTAGTGGTGCACCCCACGGAACGGGTCCTGGCCCACACCGCCTGGCTCGCCAGGTAGAAACCGGGCGCACGCCAGCCAAGGGGCCGGCCCTGCCGGCCCCTTTGTTCTTGGGTACCATAGGACGGGTGACTGCCGTGTGGCGCTACGTGCTCAAGCGCCTGCTGCTGGCGCTCCCGGTGCTCCTGGGGGTGTCGGTGGTGGTGTTTGTGGCCATCCGCTTGATCCCCGGCGACCCCGCCCAGATCATGGCAGGGCAGGCCGCCACCGAGGAAGTGGTGCGCCAGATCCGACAGTCCCTGGGACTGGACCGGCCGTTACCCGTGCAGTACCTGTACTTCCTCCGCAACGTGGTCCGGGGCGACCTGGGTCGGTCCCTGTTCAACGGCGCCCCCGTGGTGGAGGAGCTGGGCCAGCGCTTCCCCAGGACCGTCCGCCTCGCCCTGGCGAGCATGGTGGTGGCCTCCGTGATCGGTATCCCCGCGGGAATTCTGGCCGCCACCCGCCACCTCTCGTGGGTGGATACCCTGGTGATGCTGGTGGCCCTCGTGGGGGTGTCCATGCCCGTGTTCTGGCTCGGGCTCAACCTTATCCTGGTCTTCTCCGTGCGGCTCCAGTGGCTGCCTGCGTTCGGCTACGAAACCTGGCGGCACCTGTTGCTGCCCTCCGTCACCCTGGGCGCGGCCTCCGCGGCTATCGTGGCCCGCATGACCCGCTCCGCCATGCTGGAGGTCCTGGGCCAGGACTACATCCGCACCGCCCGGGCCAAGGGCCTCGCGGAGCGGGTGGTGGTGAACCGCCACGCCCTGCGCAACGCCCTGATCCCCGTGGTGACCGTCCTGGGGCTCCAGCTGGGCACCCTTCTTTCGGGCGCCGTCCTCACGGAGACCGTGTTCGCCTGGCCCGGCATCGGCCGTCTGCTGGTGGACGCGGTGCTGGCCCGTGACTACCCCATCATCCAGGGCGCCACCCTGCTCATCGCCGCCACCTTCGTGGCCCTCAACCTGGCCGTGGACGTGCTGTACGGTCTGCTGGACCCCCGGATCCGCTATGAGTAACGCACCGCGCCCCTCTGCGGTCGTCGCGCCTGCCCCGGTGGAGCCGGTCGGTCGGGCGCAGGGGGTGGTGTCCGCCGGAGCCCTGGTGTGGCGTCGGCTGCGCCGCAGCCGCTCCGCCATGCTGGGCCTGGGCATCCTCGCCGTGTTCGCCGCCTGCGGGGTCCTGGCTCCCTGGATCGCCCCGTACGACCCCTACGCCTCGGACCTGGAGAACAGCCTCAAGCCGCCCAACAGCCGGCACTGGCTGGGCACCGATGAGCTGGGCCGCGATCTGCTGAGTCGGATCCTGTACGGCGCCCGCCTGTCCATGGTCATCGGCACCATCGCGGTGGCCATCGGCGTGACCCTGGGCGTTCCCCTCGGGCTGCTCTCGGGGTACCTTGGCGGCTGGTTCGACCTGGTGGTGCAGCGGGCCATCGACGTCCTGTTGGCGTTTCCCAGTACCGTGCTGGCCATCCTGCTGGTCACCATCCTGGGGGTGGGCCTGGTGAACGTGATGATCGCCGTGGGGATCGTATCCGTCCCCACGTACACCCGCCTGGTCCGCGGGCAGGTGCTCTCCCTGAAGGAACAGGAGTTCGTGCACGCCGCCCGGGCCCTGGGCGCCGGGAGCTTGCGCATCGTGTTCCGCCACATCCTCCCCAACACCCTCGCGGTGCTCATCGTCCAGACCACCCTCCAGGTGGCAAGCGCCATCCTGTCTGCCGCGGCCCTGGGATTCCTCGGGCTGGGCGTCCAGCAGCCCACCGCGGAGTGGGGCGCCATGCTGTCGACCGCCCGCCAGTACATCCAGCTGGCCCCGCACACCCTGGTGTTCCCCGGCCTGGCCATCGTGCTGACGGTGCTGGGGTTCAACCTGTTCGGGGATGGCCTCCGGGACGCCCTGGATCCCCGGCTCCGGGTGTAACCGGTGTCTGGCACCAGGTGTCGGGCAGCCCGTAGAATGGGCGCGAGGTGAGGGAAGTGGCCCACCCACACGTCGTGCGGCGCAAGTTCACCGTGGAGGAGTACCACCTCCTCGCCCGCGCCGGCATCCTCAGGGAGGACGACCGGGTCGAGCTCATCGACGGGGAGGTGGTAGAAATGAGTCCCGTCGGCAGCAGGCACGCAGGCACCGTCAAGCGCCTGCTGGACCGGTTTCTCCCCCTGCAGGTCGCGAAGAGGGTCGTGCTGAGTGTCCAGGATCCCGTCCGCCTGGGGGAGTTCACGGAGCCCCAGCCCGACCTAGCCCTCCTCCGCCCCCGGGCCGACTTTTACACCGCCGGCCACCCCACCCCTGAGGACGTCCTGCTCCTGGTCGAGGTCGCCGAGACCTCCGCAGACTACGACCGCCAGGTCAAGTTGCCCGTCTACGCCCGCTGGAGCATCCCCGAAGTCTGGATCCTGGACCTGGACCACGACCGCATCGAGGTCTACCGGGACCCCTCCCCCAACGGCTACCGGGACGCCCGCACCGTCACGAGAGGTCAGCCCCTCTCGCCCTCCGCCTTCCCCGACCTGAACCTGCCCGCAGACGAGCTCCTGGGTTAGCCGCTCAGCCGCCGCCCTACGGGGAAGCCCCGGCCTGACAGGCGGAACAGGCACTGGGAACCGCCCTGCCAGGACCACGGACGCAAGGAGTGGCTCCCCAGCTCACCGAACCCCAAAAGCTCGTCGACGCCTCGCGCGCTCCGGGGAGGCTACCGCCCCATTCGTGAAAGTCCTGGAGTAGGAGCGTCCCCTACAATTGGGACGGAGGGGTGCCGGAGCGGTTGAACGGGGCGGTCTTGAAAACCGCTAGGGTGGAAGCACCCGCGTGGGTTCGAATCCCACCCCCTCCGCCACCGGCCACACGGCCCCGGCCCGCGTCCCCTGTACCCTCGTGGGCCGGCGACCTATGCCCGGATCCACTCCCTCCGGACGGTGACCCGGTCCACCCGGTCCCGCCGGACCCGGGGCGCGATTCCAGCCTCCGCGGGCACGCGCACGGTCCCGTCCGGCTCCAGCACCACCGGCGGTTCGATCAGGTCCTCCTCGAAGTAGCGGTCCGACGCGGAAAGGTCCCCGGGCAGCCGGAAGTTTGGTAGGGAGGCCAGGGCGAGGTTCGCCAGCCGGCCGATCCCCGTCTCCAGCATGCCCCCACACCACACGGGAATGCCATGCGACGCACACACGTCGTGGGTGTCCAGCGCGGCGGCTAAGCCTCCTAGCCGCGCAGGCTTGATGTTCACCACCCGACAGCTACCCAGTTCGATGGCCTTCCGGGCATCGTGGGGGTGTACGATGGACTCGTCCAGGCAGACGGCGGTCCGCAGGCGAGCCTGCAGTTTCGCGTGGTCCACGAGGTCGTCCTCGCCGAGCGGCTGCTCAATCAACAGCAATCCGAACTCGTCCAGGGTCTCGAACACCGGCGCGTCCTCCAAGGCGTAGGCGGAGTTGGCGTCCACCTGCAGAGGGAGGTCGGGGAACTGGTGCCGGATCTCCCGTACCACGTCCACATCCCAGCCGGGGCGGATCTTCACCTTCACCCGCCGGTAGCCCCGTCGGACGAACGCCTCGACCCGCCGCACGAGCTCCGGCACCGTGGGCTCGATCCCCAGACTCACCCCCACTTCCACTCGCTCCCGGACTCCGCCCAGCAGGTCCCGGAGGCTGCGGCCCGCCCGCTGGGCGAAGAGATCCCACACCGCCGCCTCCAGGCCCGCCTTAGCCATGTGGTGGCGGCGGACGAAGCGCAGGCGCTCCCGCACCTCCCGGGGGTGCGCGACAGGGGCGCCGAGGACTGCGGGCACGAGGAAATCCCGCAGCACGTGCCACGCGGTCTCCACCGTCTCCTCGTTGTACAGCGGCGCGGCCATCACCGGTGCCTCGCCCCAGCCCTCCAGGCCCTCCGCCTGCGCGCACACCAGCACCGCGCGCTTCACCTCCTCCCGCCCAAAGCTGGTCTCAAACGGGAAGCGCAACGGCAGCTCCACAACGCGCAACTCGACCGCCTCGACCCTCACCGGGACCGCTCCAGCACGTAGAATCCCCTTCCGCCCTCCCGAGCGAAGTCCACCGCCACGTAGCCCTCCCGGAAGCACCGCAGGAAGGCCTGGCGGGTCGCCAGCCTCCACGCCAGGGCCAGCTCCGGGTCGCGCTCCCGCAAGACGCTGATGGACGCGGGTACCTCCAGCCGAAGCAGGGTGCCCGCTGGCCGGCGTACGCGGCCTGGGGCGTCGCCTTCCGCTTCCAGGACCGGGCGGGCATCTTCCAGATGCGCCGCGGCCCAGCGGCCCTCCAGGCGTGCCACGACGGACTTACTGGTTACCCACCAGTCCACCTCCAGCCGGTCCGTGGGCAGGCCCCGGTTCAGCTCGTCGTCCATCTCGCCATAGTAGTTCACCTCGTACCGCTCCGACCGCGCTCCCAGTTTGTGCAGGTTGAAGTACGCGTTCCGGCTCTGCAGCGGGTCGAAGGTCCACACCACGCGCCGGTAGCCCTGAGCCAGCGCCCACTCCCGCTGCGCCAGCTTCAGCCGGTAGCCCACGTCCCGGTCCTGCAGGCCCGGCAGAACCGCGGTCATGTGAGAGTGCAGGACCCGCTCGCCCTCCCGCCAGCCCACGAAAGCGTAGCAGAACCCCACCAGCCGGCCTTCGGAGAACGCCCCGAGCACCACGCCCCCGTTCCGGACCGCGGCCAGAAGCTGGTGGCAGGGCACCACCTCGCGGTCGGGCATGCCCCACACCGCCTGCTGCAGGCCCTCTACCGCCCGCAGCTCCGCCACCGCCTCGAGGGGGCGGATCTCCACCCACACAAGGATGCCCTTCGACCCCACCGGGCAGGTTGCCTGCCATGGCGACGGTGCCCGCCACGCTCCATCGGGTAGAATGTCCGCGTCAGCCATCGGCGCAGAGGAGGAGGGGATGAGCCCGTTAGCGGAAGGGGTCCGTGTCCTCCGCTTCGAGGGGCCCTTCCGCCGCACCCGGGTGACGGTACACCCGGTGCTCCTGCAGGATCCCCAGGGCCCCATGGTGGCGGACACGGGCCTGCCCGGCCAGGTGGACACCCTTCCCCAGCTGCTCGCGGAGCACGGCACCCAGCTCGCCCACCTCCGCTGGCTCGTCCTGACCCACGAGGATCTGGACTACATCGGCAACGCGCCTGAGGTGGCCACGGAAAGCGGCGCCCAGGACCCCCCGCGGGTCCGGGTCTCCCGCTACCTGCAGGACGGCGAGGGACTGCCCTCAGTGGGCGAAGCCCTGGTGGCCTACACCCCCGGTCACCTCAGCCTGTACCTGGAAGCCCACCGGGTCCTGGTGGCTGGTGACGCCCTGGTGGTCGCCGACGGACAGCTACAGGGCCCGCGCCCCGAGGTCACCCTCAACATAGGGGAAGCCCTGCGCTCCGTCGCCAAGCTCGCCGTCCTCGAGCCGGACTACGTGCTCTGCTACCACGGAGGCGTCTTCGGGCCGGGTGCTGCAGCCCGGCTTCGGGAGATCGCCGCCCAGGCAAGGTGACCTCGCGCGCCGTGCGCGGGCTGATCGGCCTCGCAGCCGCGCTGCTTGCCTTGGCTGGCGCCGAACCTCTGGGGCCACCGGCTCCCTGCTCCCACCCCCCGCGGCCGGACGCACTGCGGGAGGCCCGCGTGGTTCGGGTGGTGGACGGGGACACCCTCCGGGCCCGGTTGGACGGCGGGGAAGAACGGATACGGCTGGTCGGACTGGACGCGCCCGAGCGTTTCCCGGGTCCGCGGCTGGAGCATCAGGCGCGCCAGACGGGAGTACCGCCCGAAGCGCTCCGCCGCTGGGGGAACGCTGCGTACGGCTTCGCCCGCCGGTACCTGGGCGGGCGGACCGTGAGCCTGGAGCTGGACGTCCAGGAGCGAGACGAGTTCGGACGGCTCCTCGCGTACGTGTGGACGGGGCGGGTGCTGTTCAACCTGGAGCTAGTCCGGCGAGGGTACGCGTGGGCCCACCCGGTCCCCCCGAACCTCCGCTACGCTGAGCTTTTCGCCGCCTGCCAGCAGGAGGCGCAGGCGGCGCGGCGAGGGCTGTGGGACCGCTGACCGGCTCTAAAAAAGAGGGCGTGGGCGACAGGCTCAGCCCCCGCCCGCGTACAGGTTTAGGGGGTGGCGCTGCCACCGTGGTCCCAGCACCCGCTGCAGGCGGTCGAACATCTCCATGTCGTACTGACCCACCAGGGTGATGGCGGTTCCCGTGGCGCCCGCCCGCGCGGTGCGGCCCACCCGGTGTACGTAGGTTTCCACGTCCTCCGGCATGTCGAAGTTGACCACATGGGACACCCTGGGCAGGTCCAGGCCGCGCGAGGCGACGTTGGTCACCACCAGGACCGGAGTGCGGCCTGATGCGAACGCCCGGAGGGCGGCGAACCTAGCCCCCTGCCGCATGCCACCGTGGAGGGCAGCCACCCCCGGCTGCTCGCGCGCCAGCACGTCCGCCAGCCGCTGCGCGGCCCGCTGCGTCCTGCGGAAGATCAGGGCGGAGCGCACCGGCTCGCTCCGAAGCAGCGCCCGCAGGGCCCGGACCTTGTCCTGTTCGGCGACCTCCACGTAAAACTGCAGGACTCCGTCTACCGTGGGCGCCGGCCCCTCCATCCGCACCCACACGGGGTCCTGCAGCGTCCGTCGCACCAGCCCGGTGACCGCCGGGGGTAGGGTGGCGGAAAACAGCGCTGTCTGCCGTCCCTTGGGCGTGGCACCGAGGATCCGCTCCACGTCGGGCAAGAACCCTACCTCCAGCATGCGGTCCGCCTCGTCCAGCACCGCCATCCGTACCGATCCCAGGTGCACGGCACCCCGGCCCAGGAAGTCCAGCAGCCGGCCGGGAGTGGCCACCACCACCTGGGGCCGCCGCCGCAACGCGCCCAGCTGGGCTCCCACGGACCCGCCACCGTACAGGCAGGCCACCCGGACCGGTCGGCCCCGTGCCAGAGCCCGTAGGTGCTCTCCCACCTGGAGGGCGAGCTCCCGGGTCGGCACGAGCACGAGCGCCTGCGCGGGGTCGCCGCCGGGATCCACCCGCTCCACCACCGGGATCCCGTAGGCCGCGGTCTTGCCTGAACCGGTCTGCGCCTGTACCGCCACGTCGCGGCCTGCCAGCAGCAGAGGGATGGCGCGGAGCTGGACAGGAGTCGGGGCCTCCCAGCGGAGCGACCGCACCCCCGCCAGCGTCTGCGGGCTCAAGTTTAGCGCTGCGAAGGATTCCGGGCCCTGACTGGGCGCCCGGTTCCTGTGTGTGGAGGGATCCTGCGTGGGAACCCTCGGAACCGTCGTAGACATGCTTAGACCTCCTTCGGCCGCGGCCACCGCCGCGGGGTTTCGGTGTCGGCATCCCGTGTCCCGCCCGACCCGTCCCCGACCGAAGAAGGCCCGCGAAACACACACCGGGGCTGTCTCCCACCCCGGGTCCAGCAATGACGACGCAGTAACCCTACCACACGGCTCCCCCACGCGCAACCCCCCTCAACGCACGGTCCGCGCCACCGCGTACGCGGCCCCACGCACGGCGCCCCAAACGGCGAAGACAACTCCTCTGCCACCCCGGGCCCTGCCAGGCGGGCGGAAGGTTTCCTCCGCCAGCCGCGCCCTGCGAGCAGCCTCCGCGTCGCGCAGCTCCTGCCTCATGCGCTCCGCGGCCAGCTCCATCAGCAACCAGGTGCTGTGTAGCACCCCGCACCTCCTCTCTCTGTGGCCCGCACCCGTGCCCGCCGTTCCTGGCCAACCTCCCGTCCCACCAGCATCAACACCACGCCCACCAGGATCAGCGCCATCCCTCCCAGGCCCGGCAGGCTCACCGCTTCGCCCATCGCCAGCGCACCCAAGGTCACCGCCACCACGGGGTTGACGTACGCGTGGCTCGTGGCGAGCCCCGGCCGCACCCGCCGGAGGAGGTAAGCGTAGGCGCTGAACGCCAGGAGGGAGCCGAACACCGTCAGGTAGCCGGCCGCTACCCATGCGCGGACCGGTACGGGGCCCTCCAAGCGCTCCCCGCCGAACAGCGACATCCCCAGTAGCGCCGCGCCGCCCACCATCATCTGTGCCGCACTCCCCAAAAGCCCTGAGGGGAGTCGCACGCGCTGACTCCACACCGACCCCGCGGCCCACAGAGCCGCCGCGAGGACTAGGGCCGCGGCACCCACGGGCTGGCCGCGCAGGCCCTGCTCTCCTTGCAGCAGCGCCACGCCCGCGAACCCGACGAGAAGACCCGCGCGCTCCCACCGGCTGGGCCACTGGCCCGACAGCCCCGAGAACACCCCGGCCCACAGGGGAACCGTGGCCACCACCACGGACGCGAGCCCGGACGCCACCCACTGCTGCGCGAACGTCACGAGCCCGTTCCCGCCCACGAGCAGCAGGACGCCTACGATACCAGCGCTCCTCCATTCCGCCGCCGTGGGGGCTGGCTGGCCGCGCAAGCGCAGGAAGGCGTACAGGGCCAGGCCGGCGAGGATGAAGCGACCAGCCCCGAGCAGGAACGGGGGGAACCCTTCCAGCGCAACCCGGATGCCGAGGTAGGAGGATCCCCACACGAGGTACACCGTCGCGAGGGCCAGCCACACTCTCCGCCCTAGGGCCCCCCACCCTTCCTGACGCGCGCTCATCCCGCCTCCTCGCCCCTGGCTCACGGCTGCGTGCAGCACGGGCCAGCGGGCTCTTTGGGCCCTCCCGGACGGGTCAGGCCCGCTTCCGCTGAACCTGTAGCCTTGCAGGCATCTCCGCGAGCCTAGCCCGCAGCATCTCCAAGCTGGCCCGGTCCAGTTCCATCTGGTACGTGTGCAGCCGACTGTGTTCTCCCACCAAACGCTTCGCCACGGGGTAGGCCGCAGTGGAGACGTACACCTCCTGTGCCTCCCTCAGGGCCCGTCGGAAGCGGTCCGGGTCGTCCACCCCAACGGCCACCACGTCCACGTGCCGTACCCCCGCGTTCACCACTAGGGTGCGGACTCTCGCAGCCCGCTCACGGTCCAGGCAGCAGACCGCCACCCGCGTCCCCGCCGGCAGCTGTGCCAGGGAACGCAGGAATCGGATTTCCAACCCAGCTCCCAGGCCCACCACTTCCGCGGCGCGCCGAATGAGGCGCTGCACTTCCTCGAAGTGGAACAGGGTGGTCACCACGCAACCGACCTCGGCGGCCTGCCGACGGAATCCGGCGGGGTCACGACGGACGTCGTCCAGGTGCACGCCGCCCACCGCCACCCCGAGTTCCCGGGATAGGGTGCGGCTGTGTTGCTCGATCTCCGACACGTTGCACTCCACGAATAGCACCCGCCCCTGCGTCCGACGCGCCTCCTGCATGCGCGCGAGGGCCCCGGCTGCCTCCGCGAACTCCCCAGGCGTGAATCCCATCTCCACGGCCCGTTCCAGCGCGCGCTCCACCACGTCCCGCAGGGCCGCCCGCTGCAGCGCCGCTCGCGTCGCCTCGCTGTCCGCCACGAAGGTGCCCGCCCCTCGGCGCGACACTAGGTAGCCCTCCTCCTGCAGGCTCGCGTAGACCGCGGCCACGGTGTTCCGGTGTACCCGCAGGTGGCGCGCCAGCTCCTGGACGGTGGGCAAGCGGTCTCCGGGCTTGAGCTCGCCCAGGGCCACCAGCCATCGGATCTGCTCTGCCAGCTGCGCCTGCAGCGGTTCAGCGAGCCGGTGGTCCACCGCCAGGGGAGGGTGCACCGCGGCACTGGATGAAGCTCTTTTCATGATTGTTTGTCACAATAGCAAATCTTGGCGCTCCCCGCAAGGGAGTCGTGGACCCCTCAGGCGGACTCCGTGGCCCCACCCACCCCGGCGGTTCGCAGCCAGGGACGACCTGCGGTTCGCCTGGCGCTGCCTGCGGGCGGCTATAATGGGGCCGCTGGCAGCACGCTTGGGGGTGACGCATGGCCCTACCCGAGTTCCGCAACGAGCCCTTCACGGACTTCAGCGCGGAGGCCAATCAAAAGCTCATGCGGGAGGCGATCGCGGCCGTGGAAGCGCGGATGGGACTAGAGCTCCCCGCCGTGGTGGGGGGCGAGCGGCTGCACGTGCCCGACAGGTTCGAATCCCGCAACCCCTCGAAGAAGGAGGAGGTGGTGGCCCGGGCGCCCCTGGGCTCCCGGGAACTGGTGGACCGCGCGGTGGACGTGGCGTGGCTGGCGTTTCGCGCGTGGAAGCGGGTGCCGCCGGAGGACAAGGCCGCCCTGTTCCTGCGCGCCGCGGAGCTGCTGCGCCGCCGGAAGTTCGAGGCCGCGGCGTGGATGGTGCTGGAGGTGGGCAAGAACTGGGCGGAGGCTGACGCGGACGTGGCGGAGGCCATCGACCACCTGGAGTACTTTGCCCGGGAGATCCTGCGGTACGCGGAAGGCAAGCCCACCACCCCCCACCCGCACGAGGTCTCGTACTACACCTACGAGCCGCTGGGGGTGGTGGCGGTGATCCCGCCGTGGAACTTCCCCCTGGCCATCCCCATGGGGATGGCCCTGGGGGCCATCGCGGCGGGGAACACGGTGGTCCTCAAGCCGAGCAGCGACGCCCCAGCCACCGTCTACACGTTCCTGGAGGTCATGGAGCAGGCAGGCCTGCCGCCCGGAGTCCTCAATCTCGTTCCCGGTTCCGGCTCCGTCGTCGGAGACTTGCTTGTAACCCACCCGCGGGTGCGGATGGTTGCCTTCACGGGCTCCCGGGAGGTGGGCTGCCGGATCTACGAGCAGGCCGCCAGGGTCCAGCCCGGGCAGGTATGGCTCAAGCGTGTCATCGCGGAGATGGGAGGCAAGAACGCGGTGGTGGTCGCGGAGGACGCGGACCTGGAGGAGGCGGTGGCCGCCGCGGTGACCTCCGGGTACGGGTACCAAGGCCAGAAGTGCTCCGCGGGCTCGCGGCTCGTGGTGACCGGTCCGGTCTACGACCGGGTCGTGGAGGCCTTCGTGGAACGCGTGCGGGGCCTGCGGGTAGGGCCCGCGAAGGACAACTACCCCGTGGGTCCGGTGATCAACGAGCGCGCGTATCGCACCATCCTGGAGTACATCGAGGTCGGGAAGCGCGAGGGACGGCTCCTCTGTGGTGGAGAGCCCGCGGACGGGGAAGGCTACTACATCCAGCCCACGGTGTTTGCGGACGTGAGCCCCCACGCGCGGATCGGTCAGGAGGAGATCTTCGGCCCCGTGGTGGCCGTGATCCGCGCGCGCGACTTCGACCACGCTCTGGAGATCGCGAACGCCACGGACTACGGGCTCACGGGCGCAGTGTTCACCCGGGACCCGGACCGCATCGCAAAAGCTCGCGCCGAGTTCCACTGCGGCAATCTGTACATCAACCGGAAGTGCACGGGGGCGTTGGTGGGGGTCCATCCCTTCGGCGGCTTCAACATGAGCGGAACGGACGCCAAGGTCGGCGGCCCCGACTACCTCCTGTGGTTCCTACAGCCCAAGGTGACCAGCATCAAGTACCGCTAGGCTGCCCTGCCGAGCTCCGAAGGGTGCGGCTCCCACGGGGGCCCTGTCCCCGGGGGACAGAGCTCAGGGACAGTTCCGGGAGACAGGTCCAGGAAACGAAGGCGACAGCGACGCCCGGACTGGCGCGGTGGTATGCTAAAGGATGGTCTGGGGACGTAGCTCAGCGGGAGAGCACCTGGTTTGCAACCAGGGGGTCGCCGGTTCGAATCCGGTCGTCTCCACCAGGGCGTGGTTTCACGCCGACTTGCGGACGGCTAACGCCTGACCGAGGGCGCAAACCCGATTTCAGCCGACCCGCGACGTTCTCAGGCGCGGCTTAGGACCTGGACCAGTCCCGTAGGTCCGTCCCCTCGCGGGCCGGGGAAACCGCGAGGGGAGAATACGTCAAGCTCACCCCTGAGCCGCAGTGCGCCCTGGACCCCCTACCCCGCAGCCCACGCCACCAGCCACGGCACGCAGGCGATCACGGTTATGACCCGCGCCACGTGCAGGGACGCGATCGAGGGTGCGTCCAGTCCCATGTCGTCCGCGGCCATGGAGATCTCCGTGAGACCCGCGGGTGCGGAGCTGAGGAACGCCACTGGCCACGGCCAGCGTGTCAGGATTGCCACTCCCCACGCAATCACCGCGGAGACAGCCAGCAGGTAGGCGGTGAGGCCCAGGGCGGGTACGAGCACCCGTCGTGCGACCTCCGGGTGCCAGGTGGCGGACACCGCCAGGATGATCCCCACCGCCAGCTGCACCACGCGCCGCACGTGCAGGGACAGCTCCCGGACGGGTCCCCCCGCCAGGCGCAGCGCCGCCACCGCCACCATGGAACCCACCAAGCCTCCCGCCGGCACGCCGAGCCACAGGGCGACCCAGCCCCCTCCCACCCCTACCACCAGCGTCACCAGCAGCTCCTTCAACCCTCCACCTCCGCGCGGCGCAACCACAGGCGGACCAGCGGTAGGGTCACCAGCAAGGTGGTCACCACCCGCACCAGCTGGACCGTGGTCACCGTGTCCACCGGGCGGTCTAGGGCCAGGGCGATCAGCACCATCTCCGGCATCCCCCCCGGGGTGGCCGCCAGTAGGGCCGTCCCCCATTCCAGGCCGGCCAGGGCACGGAGCAGCCACGCCCCTCCCACCGCGCCCACCAACGCCGCCAGCACCACCAGGAAGGCGGCCCGCGATGCCCGGCGCACGTTCGGCAAGGTATCCGGCCGGACCCGGGAGCCCAGCGTGATGCCCACCGCGATCTGCAGCCACCGGCGCACCGAGGGGTCCACGGGAGGAATCTGCATCGGGAGCACGGACAGGGCTGCGAGGGCGCCTAGCAACCCACCCAGCAGAGCGCCCGCCGGCAGGCGGAGCCGGATCCCCGCGAGTCCTCCTGTGGCCCCTGCGGCCACCACGAAGGCTGTGGCCAGGACTTGCTCCGCGCTCACACCGACCTCACCCAGCCTCCGTCCACGACGATGGTCTGGCCTGTGACGTAGCTCGCCCGCGGAGAAACGAAGAAGGCCACCACCGCGGCCACCTCTTCCGGCCGGCCGTGGCGGCCCAGTGGCACGTCCTCCGCTTCCTCCACCACCGCCTCCTGCAGCGGAATCCCCCGACGCGCCGCCGACTCTTCCAGGCGCCGCAGTCTGCGTTCCGTAAGGATGCGTCCGGGGGCCACGCAGTTCACCGTCACGCGGGGCGCCAGCTCCTCCGCCAGGCTCGCGGTGAGGTTCGCCAGCGCCGCCTTCGCCGCGTTGGACGGCGCCTGGCCCGGGTGCGGGCGCTTCCCGGACGCCGCGCGGCCGGCACGCGATCTACGACGCGAGCACCCGTATCAGGTTTCCCGCCTCAACGGGCGTACGCCGGCACCCGTCTTTCTCGGGCGGTCAGCCAACTGAGCCGTGACGGACTCGGCTGGGGCGACGAGTTCTAAACACCTGCATCCCTCCTGGAGAGCCACCAGAAGCCCGCCCTGAGCGCCACGAGCGTAAGCCACGAGCAGGCCACCCGGACCGGCGGGAGCCGCTTCCGACCTTCCCGCGGCGGCCCGAGCCCGCATCGCCAGGGCCACGGGGGCCGGGCCCCGGCCAGCAACCTTGGCATGAACGGGGGGGCCGAGCCCATCGCCGGCGTCCGGGAAACCGAGGGTGCGGGCGATGGCGCCACCGCTGGCGTACGCCACTTCGAACCCGCAGACCTCCACCAGACGGGCGGAGAGCGCGTCGAAGACCCCCGGCGCCACGACGAGGGGGCCCTCCTGCAGGCGCCACCGCAGCCAGCCCCGCCTCTGGCCGGGGCTCATACGCGTTCCGTGGTCACGCCCCCGGGCTGCGGGACGGCCAGGGGCGCCCGGAGGCGCTGCAAGGCCACCGCCGCTGCCAGCAGCCCGAAGCCCGCGCTGTCCGTGAGGACCCCGGGCTTGATGAGCAACAGGGCGGCGCCAAACAAAAGCAAGCGTTCCAGCGGGGTGGCCGGCCTGAGTAGGTAGCCCACCACCGCACCGCCCAGGCACAGGGTCCCGATCGTTCCCGTGACGACCGCCCAGAGCACCTCATACCACTGACCCTGCATGAGCAGCGCGGGCCCGAACACGAACATGTACGGGACGATGAAGCCCGCCAGGGCGAAGCGCACCGACTGCCAGCCCGTCTCCCACATGGGCGCCCGGGCAAGGCTGGCGGCGGCGAAGCTGGCGAGGGCCACCGGCGGGGTCAGCGCGGACAGGCAGGCGAAGTAGAACAGGAACAGGTGCGCGGCCATGGGAGGGATCCCGGCCTGGACCAGGGCAGGGGCGAGCGTGCTGGCCATGATGGCGTAGGCGGCGGTGGTGGGAAGTCCCATCCCCAGAAGCAGCGCCACCAACATGGCCACCACGAGCATGGGCAGCACGTTGCCGCCTGCGAGGGTGAGCAACGCCAGCGACAGCTTGCCGCCCAGACCCGTGAGGGAGAGGATCCCCACCACCATGCCCGCGGCCGCGGTGGTGGCCGCGATCTCTACCGACCTCCAGGACCCGTCGTACAGCGCGTCCACCAAGCGGCGGATGCCCTCCCGGGCTTCGGGCCGCCACGCGTACACCACCGCCACGGCAGCGCATCCAACGAGGAAACTCCACAGGGACGGTACGCCCAGCCGGCTCGCCACCCCGTACGCCACGGCCGCCAGCAGCACCCATGGGTGCGCCACCCGCTCCCCGCGGCCCGCCCACGAGGCCACCACGGTGGCACCGAGCCCCCACAGGGCCGCCCGGAAGGGCGACTGATCGAACCCCATGATCAGGACGAGGATGAGGGCCAGCGGCCCCAGGAGGAACCCCTGCTGGACCAGCACCGCGCCCAGCTTCGGCAGCCGGTCCCGCGGCAACCCCCGCAGGCCGTTGCGAGCCGAGTAGAAGTCGATCATCCAGTAGGCTGCCACGTAGTACAGCAGGGCGGGGATCAAGGCCGACAGAGCCACCCGGGAGTACGGAACCCCGAGGATGTCCGCCATCAGGAACGCCGCGGCCCCCATCACGGGAGGGACCAGCTGTCCGCCCGTGGAGTTCATGGCCTCGATGGCCCCCGCCACCGAAGGGCGGAACCCCGTGGACTTCATCAAGGGCACGTTGATCACGCCGTCCACCATCACGTTGGCCGCGGAGGACCCCGAGGCGGTGCCGAACAGGGCGCTGGTGAGGATGGATACCTTCGCGGGGCCACCCCGCCGGTGGCCCGCCAGGCTCAAGCCCAGGTTGACGATGAACTTCCCGATCCCCGAGGCTTCCAGGAACGCCCCGAACAGGATGAACAGGTACACGTACCGCGCGGAGGCCGCGATGGGCGCGCTGTAGATGCCGTTGTCGCTGAACAGGAACGAGATCGTGGTGCTGAAGGGGAAGCCGTTGTGTCGGAACAGGCTCGGCAGGTACGGCCCGAGGAACGCATACAGCACGAACAGCCCACCCAGGATGGGCATGGCCCACCCCGAGGTCCGGCGGACCATCTCCACCACAACGACCAGCAGCAGCAGGCCCACCCCCACGTCCGCAAGGGTCGGCATCACACCTGCTCGGTTCGTCAGCTCCGAGAAGAACAGCAGCTGGTAGACCACCACCCCCACGCTGGCCATCGCGAGGAGGAGGTCCCAGGCGGTGGGGGTCGGGGACACGCGTCCCTTGCGGGCGGGCAGAAGCAGGAATACCAGGAGGGACGCGAACATCAGGTGGAACGCGTACATCTTCTGGGGGTCGGTGGAGTAGAAGCCCAGCACCGCCACGTGGTAGAGAGCCATGGCGACGCCCACCACGCGGGCCACCAGCCACCAGCGACCCGACAGCTGCCTTCCCCGGAGCTCTTCCGTGGATCCCAGTTGCTCCTCGGTGACCGCCAGAACCGCCCCGCCCTCCGCCGCCCGCACGCCTTCGCCTCCTGCCGTGGTCAGCCTGGAAAAGCGGCTCGTCCCTACCGAGGCGGCTGGTGCGCCGGTCGCAGCTGCACGCCCCGCTCCCGATAGTACCGGAGGGCGCCAGGGTGGAGCGGACCATTGATGTAGTAGATGTGTACGGGCACCGTCTCCGCTCCCGTGGGGTGCACCTGCTCCAGCAGCTCGCGGTTTTCGAACATGGTCTTGGTCAGCTCGTACACGAAGTCGTCGGGCATGTCCTTGTGTACGATGGCCGCGTTCCACATCTGGACGGTCCGAATGACGTAGTCCTGGCCGCGGTAGACGTTCGCCCGGATCGCGCCGGAGGCCAAGTACGGGTACTGTCCGGTTAGCCGTGCGATCTGCTCAGGGCTCGGCGCGACGAACCTCGTGGGCCGCGTGAGGGACAGCTCCACCCACGCCGGGACGGGAACCCCAATCGTGATGCAGCTGGCGTCAACCAGGCCATCCCTCAGAGCGTTGGCGCCCTCCGCCAGCGAAAGGTTGACGATCCGGGCGGGACGGATGTTTAGGAGCTCGAAGGCTTTCAGGGAAACGAACTCGCCCGAGCCTCCCCGGGGACCGACGTCCACGACCCGGCCCTGCAAGTCGCTGAATGCCCGCACCGGACCGTCGCCCCGTACCACGCAATGGTAGTACGAGGTGTACATCGGCCAGGTGAACCGGATCGCGTCGTGGCGGACGCCCCGGGCCCAGCCAATCCCTTGCATCCCCTCATACGCAGGCCCCATGGTGGTGAGCCCCAGCTCGATCTGCTTGGCCTGCACCAGCTGGACGTTCTGTACGGGTCCACCCGTGACCCGGTTGGAGGCCGGGATCCCCAGCTTCTCCTGGATGACCTTGGCGTAGCCGCCCGCCACCACGTAGTACACGCCGCCGATGGAGGCCGAGCCGATGGTAATGCTTCGCGGCCAGTTGGCGCGGACCTGACCCCAGGCCGGCACCACCAGGGCAAGCGCCAGCGCGACCCCCGCAGAGCGAACGACCCAGCGCTTCACGTGACTCCCCCCTTTCCGGTCTTCCGGCTATGCTACGGTACGCTCTACCCCGAACGGACTCCTCCCGGCCCGCCTCCCCGACGCCGCAGGGACCTCACGAGGGCTTCCCCTGCCTGCCCCACGTGCCGGCGCATGGCTGCGCCGGCCCCCCTCGCGGATCGCATTTCCAGCTGATGCACGATCTCCGCGTGGTCCCGCACCAGGCGGGGAAGCTGCTCGGGCACCGCCAGGGCCGCCAGGGGCGGTAGCCCAGACCATACGGCTTCGATGGCCCGGACCAGCCGCGGGTTGCCGCACGCGCGGTAAATGCAGAAGTGGAACTGCTGGTTGTACTCCACGAAGGCGTCCGTGTCCCCCGCACGCGCAACCTTTTCCAGCGCCCCGTGCAGGTGCCGCAATTCCGCCAGCTCCTCCGCGCCCAGCCGCCCTGCGGCCCGAGCCGTGGCCGGCGGTTCCAGCAACAGGCGCACCCCGTACAGCTGGGCTACCTCCTCCGGGCCCCACCGCAGGACGTGGTAGGTGCCGCGGCCGTCCGCTTCCACCAGGCCGTCCCGCTCGAGCTGACGCAGGGCGTCCCGCACGGGCAACCGGCTGGTCCCCAGCCGGCCCGCCAGCTCCTCCTGCACCA
Source organism: uncultured bacterium (assembly GCA_938028835.1). GTDB lineage: Bacteria > Sysuimicrobiota > Sysuimicrobiia > Sysuimicrobiales > Sysuimicrobiaceae > Tepidifontimicrobium. The sequence goes on from CALIMJ010000010.1 coordinate 97,291, forward strand.
GCCGCTGCCCGGGCACCAGCTCGCCCCGAACGATGGCCCGGCGTAGGGCGCGGTACACCTGCTCGTCCAGCCGCACCCGTTCTACCACGGCTAGAGGGGCCCTCATGACGGTTGACAGTTTACGGTATACGGGATAGTTTGGCAACGTGGCGCCCCGACGGCTGTCCGTGGACCGGGTGCGGGAGGCGGTGGCGGCTCTCCTGCAAGAATCCGTCACGCGACTGCCCGCAGACTATCTCGAAGCGCTCCGCCAGGCCGAGGCCCGGGAGGAGTCGCCGCTGGGACGCCGCATGCTCCGCATGCTGCTGGAAAACGCAGAGCTGGCCGAGCGAGAAGGGGTCGCCACCTGTCAGGACACGGGTGTACCGGTCCTTTTCGTCCAGGTCGGTCAGGACGTCCACCTCACCGACGGATCGCTGGCAGAGGCGCTGGAAGAAGCGGTGCGCGAGGCGTACCGCGACCTGCGCAAGTCCGTGGTCCGCGACCCCCTGCTGCGGGAGAACACCGGGGACAACACCCCGCCGGTGGTGCACTACGAGATCGTGCCGGGAGACCGCGTGCGCATCGCCGCCCTGGTGAAGGGGTTTGGGGCGGAGATGACCAGTGCCCTGCGCATGCTCCCGGCCACCGCGGGCGAGGGAGAAGTGAAGCGCTTCGTGGTGGAGGTGGTGCAGCGGGCGGGCCCCAACGCGTGCCCTCCTGTGATCGTGGGCGTGGGACTCGGCAGCTCCTTCGACGGCGTCGCCGTGTTGGCCAAGAAGGCCCTGCTGCGGCCGCTGGGGCTCCCGAACCCCAAGCCGCACCTGGCGCGGTTGGAAGGGGAACTGCTGGACGCCATCAACGCTACCGGGTTGGGGCCTCAGGGCCTGGGCGGTCGCTTCACCGCGCTCGCGGTCCACGTGGAGAGCGCCCCGACCCACATCGCGGCGCTGCCTGTGGCCGTGAACCTGAACTGCTCCGCACCCCGGCGGGCGGAGGTAGTGCTGTGAGGGAGTGGCACCTCCGCACCCCGCTGCGAGAGGAGGACGTAGTCCGCCTGCGCGCCGGCGACTGGGTGTACCTGTCCGGTGTCGTGTACGGAGCCAGGGACGTGGCCCACCAGCGCATGGCGGAGGCTCTGCTCCGGGGCGAGGCGCTCCCGATTCCCGTAGAAGGTCAGGTCCTGTACTACGTGGGCCCGGCTCCTGCAAAGGCGGGATGGGCCGTGGGGCCTGCCGGGCCCACCACCAGCGGCCGTATGGACCCGTTCACGGTTCCGCTCCTCGAGCGGGGCCTTAAAGCCACGGTGGGGAAAGGCACGCGATCCCAGGAGGTGAAGGAGGCGCTCGTGCGCTGCCGGGCGGTCTACCTCGCCACGGTGGGGGGAGCGGCGGCCCTGCTGGCCCGGCACATCGTCCGGGCTTACCCCGTGGCCTACCCCGAGCTGGGAACGGAGGCCATCTGGGAGCTGGAGTTCCGCGAGTTCCCCGCGGTCGTGGTCAACGACGCCCACAGCGGGGACCTGTACGCCATCGCCTCGCAGCCGTATGCTCGGTCCTGACCCGTACCGCGACCTCCGCGACGGGGTGCGCAAGCTGTGCGCCCGCTTCCCCGACAGCTATTGGCGGGAGCTGGACGAACGGGGTGCCTACCCCGAAGCGTTCGTGCGGGCCATGACCGACGCCGGATACCTGGCCGCCCTAATCCCACCCGAGTACGGGGGTGCGGGGTTGGGGGTGGCGGAGGCCTCCGTGATCCTGGAAGAGGTCCACCGCTGCGGCGGCAACGCCGCGGCCTGCCACGCGCAGATGTACGTCATGGGGGCCATCCTGCGCCACGGGACCCCCGAACAGAAGCGGCGCTACCTACCCCGCATCGCCCGGGGAGAACTGCGGCTGCAGGCCTTCGCGGTCACCGAGCCGGAGGCAGGCTCGGACACCCCCAGCATCCGCACCACGGCGGTCCGGCACGGGGACCGCTACGTGATCTCCGGGCAGAAGGTGTGGACCAGCCGGGTGGAGGAGTCCGACCTGATGCTGCTGCTGGCCCGAACGACCCCTCCCGACCAGGTGCGGCGCCGCGGGGAAGGCCTGTCCCTTTTCCTGGTGGATCTGCGGGCGAACCTGGGGAAAACCATCCACGTGCGGCCCATCCGGACCATGATCAACCACCCCACCGCGGAGGTGTTCCTGGAGGACCTGGAGGTACCCCTGGAGGACCGGGTCGGCGAGGAGGGCCAGGGGTTCCGGTGCATCCTCGACGGCATGAACGTGGAGCGCATCCTCATCGCGGCGGAGTGCATCGGTGACGGGGACTACTTCCTGGACCGTGCGACCGCGTACGCGAAAGAGCGCCGGGTGTTCGGCCGGCCCATCGGGCAGAACCAGGGCATCCAGTTCCCCCTGGCGCAGGCGTACGCGCGGGTGCGGGCCGCGGACCTGATGCGGTTCCGCGCCGCGGAGCTGTACGACGCGGGCCTGCCGTGTGGCCCTGAAGCCAACATGGCCAAGCTGCTGGCGGCGGAAGCCTCCTGGGAGGCCGCCAACGCGGCGCTCCAGACATTCGGCGGCTACGGGTTCGCTCGGGAGTACCCCATCGAGCGGAAATTCCGGGAGACCCGCCTGTACCAGGTCGCCCCCGTGTCCACCAACCTGGTCCTCGCGTACCTGGCCCACCAAGTACTGGGCCTGCCCCGGTCCTACTGATGCGGGCGCTTGGCGGGGTCACCGTGGTCAGCGTGGAGCAGGCGGTGGCCGCACCCTTCGCCACACGCCAGCTAGCGGACCTGGGGGCCCGGGTCATCAAGGTGGAGCGGCCGGAAGGTGACTTCGCCCGCGGCTACGACCGCTCCGTGCGCGGCTGGTCCAGCCACTTCGTCTGGCTGAACCGTTCGAAGGAGTCCGTGGTGTTGGATCTCAAGACGGAAGGGGGCCGGCGGGGCCTGGAACGGCTGCTGGCGCGGGCGGACGTCTTCGTGCAGAACCTGAGCCCCGGCGCCCTGGACCGGCTGGGCTTCGCGCCCGAGGAGGTGAGCCGCCGGTACCCGCGCCTGGTGGTGTGCAGCATCTCCGGCTACGGCCGCACGGGGCCGTACCGGGACCGCAAGGCGTACGACCTGCTGGTGCAGGCCGAGTCAGGCCTGATGTCCATCACGGGTACGCCCCACGAACCGGTGAAGGTCGGCATCTCTGTGGCAGACATCGCCGCCGGCATGTACGCCTTCAGCGGGATCCTCGCGGCCCTGTATCGCCGGGAGCGCACGGGACGGGGCGCCCTGCTGGAGGTCTCCCTGCTGGAGGCCCTGGCGGAGTGGATGGGATACCCCCTGTACTACACAGCTTACGGCGGGCAGGCCCCAGCCCGGACGGGTGCTCACCACGCCACCATCGCGCCCTACGGGCCGTTCCCCACCCGGGATGGCGTGGTCTTCCTGGCTATCCAGAACGACCGGGAGTGGGCCCGGTTCTGCCACCGGGTGCTGGAACAGCCTCAGCTGGCGGAGGATCCCCGTTTTGCCACCAACCCCGACCGCCTGGCACACCGCGCCGAGCTCGAAGAGGTCATCCTCGCCGTCTTCAGCCGCTGGACCACGGAGGAGCTCGCGGGGCGGTTGAAGGCCGCGGATGTGGCGTACGCGGAGATGCGGACCGTGCAGGGGCTACTGGAGCACCCGCAGCTACGGGCGCGGAACCGCTGGCGGCAGGTCCCCTCCCCCGTGGGTCCCCTGCTGGCCCTGCTGCCACCACTCAGCCTTCCGGACGAGGAGCCGGAGCTGGGGCCGGTGCCGGAGCTGGGCCAACATACCCAGGCGGTGCTCCGGGAGCTAGGCCTGGAAGAGGAGGTGGAGTCGTGACGGACGCGCCGGGCCGGTTCTACGAGGACTTCCAGGTGGGGGACGTCTACCACCACCCCTGGGGACGTACGGTCACCCAGGCGGACAATGTGTGGTTCAGCCTCCTGACCCTGGCCACCAACCCCATCCACTTCGACGCAGGGTACGCGGCCCGCACGGAGTTCGGCCGACCCCTGGTGAATTCGTGCTTCACCCTGAGCCTGGTGACCGGGCTGTCCGTGGCGGACCTTTCACAGAATGCGGTGAACCTGGGCTGGGACCAGGTACGCCTACCCCACCCGGTGTTCGAGGGCGACACCCTGTACGCCCGCAGTGAGGTGGTGGAGAAGCGGGAGTCCCGCTCGCGTCCGGGCATGGGGATCGTCCGGGTGAAGACCACGGGGTACAACCAGAACGGCGTGGTGGTGATCGAGTTCTTCCGGACGATCCTGGTGTACAAACGGGAGGCTTCGCCCCGCACCGTGCCGGCAGCTCGGGAGCCGGCCCCGGGGAGCTAGCCGAGCTCTAGCTCCTCCGCCAGCGCGCGGGCCACGGGAGCCAGCACGTCTTCGTCCAGGCCGAAGCGGAAACCTGCGGCCTCGAACAGCTCCCGCAGCGGCCGGGATCCGCCCAGCCTCAGGGCGGCCCGGTAGCGGGCCACCGCCTCGGCGAAGTCCTCCCGAGAGCGCAGCCACAGCTGCAGCGCGCCCACCTGCGCGACCCCATACTCGATGTAGTAGAAGGGGTGCACGAACAGGTGCACCTGCCGGTGCCACAGGTACGCTTCCGCCTCCTCGTACCCTGACCAGTCCACCCCTCGCTGGAAACGCCGGAACGCCGCCAGCCACCATCGCGCGCGTTCTTCCCCGCTGTGCTCGGGCTCAGCGTACAGCTGGTGCTGGAACGCGTCCACGGTGGCGACCCACGGCAACAGCCGCACGACCCCTTCGAAGAACTCCCGCCGGGCCCGCCGGAGGTCCGCGGGGTCCGGGTAGAACACGCCCAGGTGGGGAAGGCTCAACACCTCCATGCCCATGGAGGCCACCTCCGAGAACTCCGTGGGCGCGTGGCGGTAGCTCAGGAGCGGCTCGTCCCGCACTGCGAGGGCGTGGAAGGCATGGCCCGCTTCGTGCACCAGGGTCCGCACGTCCGAAGCCAGCCCCGCGGCGTTCATGAAGATGAACGGCCACCGGCGTTCGTCGAAGGTGGCCTGGTAGCCGCCCGGGGCCTTTCCTTTGCGGCTGTCCAAGTCCAGCAGGCCTTGCTGGACCAGGAAGCGAAACTGCGCTCCCAGCTCCGGGTGGATCCGGTCGAACAGCTGGACCCCCTTGCGGGCGAGCTCCTCTCCGTCGGCAAAGGGCCGCAGAGGCGGAAGGCCCTGCGGGTCCACCTCCAGGTCCCAGGGCCGCAGCCGGTCCACGCCCAGCTCCCGCCGCCGTCGCGCGTACACGGCCTCCAGCAACGGCACCACGTGCCGCTCCACCGCCGCGTGGAAGGCCCGGCAGTCCTCCGGGGTGTAGTCCCACCGTCCCAGGGCACGGAAGGCGTAGGCCCGGTAGTCGGAAAAGCCCGCGTTACGGGCGATCCGGCCGCGCAGCCGGACCAGCTGGTCGAACAGCGCGTCCAGGACCTCCCGGTCCTCCAGCCGACGCCGCACCACTGCCTCCCACGCCTCCTGCCGGAGGGCGCGATCCGGCGCTTCCAGGAAACGGCCCATCTGCTGGACCGTGTACTCCCGCCCCCGGAAGTGCACCGTCCACGCAGCCGCGACCTTCTGGTAGCGCTGCTCCAGCTCCGCCTCCTGCACCCGCAGGGGCACGTTCTCCTCCCGGAACAGCTCCACCGCGTTGCGCACTTCCCGGTCGAAGACGAAGTAGCGGTCCTCCGGAAGGGGATAGCGGCTCCGCAGCTCCAGGTACCGTCGGCGGAGGTCGAACCACAGGGGCTCGGCCCGCGGCTGGATCTCCCTCACGAAGCGCAGGTAGGCGGCTTCCCGACCGGGGTCGTCCGTCTGCCGGGTCATGGCCACGTAGCGGCGGCTCCGCTCCTCCGAAAGCGCAGACGCGAGCTCGCTGCAGTCCAAAAGCCAGTGCTCCAGGCCGGTCGCGGAGTCCACGGGCCGCTGCAAAAGGCTGCGGAACAGGGGTTCGACCTGTGACCAGTCCCCAAGGTCTGCGTCTGGCGGTACGAAGCGGCGGCTGGGCGTGCCTAGAAGGTCTGCAGGCACGGTCTGGGTTAACGTGACGTCGGGGTTTGCGGGCGCGCCCACCCCGTCAGGACGCCTCCACGCGGTTGCCCCCCGCCCGCTTGGCCCGGTACATGGCCTCGTCGGCGGCCCGCACCAGGGCGTCGGGGGTGTTGCCGTCGTCGGGGAAGACGGCGACGCCGAAGCTGGCGCTCAGCCGCAGCCCCTCCTCTAGGGACGTCTCCTCGATCCGTCTGCGGAGCCGCTCCGCTACCTGCAAGGCTGCCAGCTTAGGCGCGTGGGGCAGGACCAGTACGAACTCCTCTCCCCCGAGCCGCGCGGGGAGGTCCATGCCGCGGCAGGCCTCCGTAGCCATGCGTGCCACCTGCCGGAGTACTTCGTCCCCGTAGGGGTGGCCGAACAGGTCGTTCACCTGCTTGAAGCCGTCCAGGTCCAGCAGCACCACGGACAGCGGGAACGAATACCGGGAAGCCTGCGCCAGCTCCCTCCGCAGGGTCTGGTACAGGGCCCTGTGGTTGGCCAGCCCCGTAAGCGGGTCCGTGAGGGCCAGCCGGCTCAGCTCCGCGTCCCGCTCCGCCCTCTGCACCGCCGCGGCCAGCAGGAGGGCGTACGCCTCCAGCAGGCTCCGGGAGTCCTCGGAAAACGCCTCCGGCTCGGTGCTGGCCACACTCAACACGCCCACGGTCTCGCTCACTTCCGGCCGCAAGGGCAGCGCCAGCTCGCTGCGCACCCCCGCTGCGATCTCCAGGTACCTGGGGTCCCGCTGTACGTCGGGCGCGTAATACGGCCATCCGGTGTACGCCACCCACGCGGCCACTCCCTCTCGGCCCACGCGGTAACGCCGCCGGACGGCCTCCGGTGCCCAGCCCCGGTGGGCCGCGCACCACAGCTCCCGTGCCTCCCGGTCCAGGAGCAGGACCGCGGAGATCCGGTACCCGAACACGGTGTGGACCACCGTCAGGGCTTCCTCCAGAACCCCCTGCAGGTCCATGGGCCGCAGGATGCGCCGTGCGGCCTCCAGGAGGCTCTGCTGGGAGACCCGGGATCCCCGCCACGCGACCTCGTGCCGCAGGCTGAACCCCAAAACCCACGGCTCCCTCTGGAGCTGCGTGAGCGGCTCGTGCGCCAGCGAAACCCCGTGCATCCTTGACCACCCACCGTCCCGGGGGGCGCAGCAGCCCCTTTTCGGCGGGGATTCCGCAGCCGGGGGCAGATTTCCTGCCGCCCGGTAGGGTCTTCCTGGCCAGGCGGCGAATACAGAGGCTTTGTTCCGGACATTGCGAAGAGGGACGGCCATGACCACCCGCTGGCTCGGCGCGCCCATCAAGCGCAACGAGGACCCTCGCCTTCTGGTGGGGCAGGGCCTGTTCGTAGATGACGTCCAGCTGCCGGGGATGCTGCACGCCGTGGTACTCCGCAGCCCCCACGCCCACGCCCGCATCCTGCGGATCGACGTCCGGCGGGCCCTCGAACACCCGGACGTGCTCCTGGTGCTCACCCACGCGGACCTTCCCCCTAGTCTCCGGGAGCCGCTACCCAAGCTGATCCCCCACCCAGACCTCAAGCACCACAAGACCCAGTACACGCTGGCCCCCGACAAGGTCCGGCACGTGGGCGAACCTGTGGCGTTCGTAGTGGCCACCAGCCGCTACGCGGCGGAAGACGCCGCAGAGCTCATCGAGGTGGACTACGAACCCCTGCCGGCGGTGGTGGACCTGGAGGACGCCGCAGCCGGCCGGCCTGCCCTGGTGCATGAGGACATCGGCACCAACGTGGCTGCCCACTCCGTCCAGCGCGTGGGCGACTACGAGGCGGCGCGCGCCCGCGCGGATCTCGTCCTGGCGCGGCGCTTCGTGGTGGACCGGGGGTGCGCGTCGCCCATGGAAACCCGCGGGGTCGTTGCGCAGTGGGACCCCAGGGCACGCCAGCTGACGGTGTGGGACAGCACCCAGGCTCCCATCCCCATCCGGAACGGGCTGGCGGCGCTGTTCGGGCTGGCCCAGAAGGACGTGCGGGTGATCGCGCCGGACGTGGGCGGCGGCTTCGGGCCAAAGATCATGATGTTCTACCCCGAGGAGGTGCTGGTGCCTCTGGCGGCCATGCGGCTGGGCCGCCCCGTGAAGTGGATCGAGGACCGGCGGGAGCACTTCGTCGCCACCAACCACGAGCGCACCCAGATCCACCACGCGGAGATCGCCCTGGACCGCGAGGGCCACATCCTCGGGGTCCGCACGGTGTTCCTACACGACGCGGGTGCGTACATCCCCTATGGCCTCATCGTCCCCATCGTGGCGGAGTGCACGCTGCCGGGGCCGTACCGGATCCCCAACTACCACGCGGAGTTCCGCGCGGTGTTCACCAACAAGACCATCGTGAGCCCGTACCGGGGTGCGGGTCGGCCCCACGGGGTGTTCGTCATGGAGCGGCTGCTGGACCTCGCCGCCCGCGAGCTCGGCATGGATCGCGCGGAGATCCGCCGCCGAAACTTCATCCAGCCTCACGAGTTCCCCTACGACGTGGGCTTGATCTACCAGGACAACGCGCCCCTAGTGTACGACAGCGGGAACTACCCCGCGGCCCTGGAACGCGCCCTGGAGGCGGTGGACTACCCCCGCTGGCCGGAGGAGAAGGCCCGCTACCGGGCCCAGGGCCGCCGGGTGGGGCTGGGGTTCGCGTGCTACGTGGAGGGCTCCGGCATCGGTCCGTACGAGGGCTGCCGCGTCACCGTGGAACCCTCAGGAAAGGTGTACGTGGCTACGGGCGTAGGCACCCAGGGCCAGGGCCACTTCACCTCCCTGGCCCAGGTGGTGGCGGAAGCCCTGGGCGTGGACGTCCGGGACGTCCACGTGGTCACCGGGGACACCGGCGCCTTCGGGTGGGGGACCGGGACGTTTGCCAGCCGGGCCGCGGTGGTGGCCGGCAGCGCGGTGCACCTGGCGGCCCAGGCGGTCCGGCAGAAGGCCCTGCAGGTGGCCGCCTCCCTGCTGGAGGCCAGTCCGGAGGACCTGGAGCTGGCAGACGGACAGGTCCGGGTGCGCGGGGCGCCGTCGCGCTCCGTGAGCCTAGGCGAGGTGGCCCGAGCGGCGAACCCGTTGCGGGGCGTGATCCCCTCGGAGTGGGAGGGACCGGGCCTGGAAGCCACCCGCTACTTCGCGCCGCCACGGGGGACCTTTTCCCACGGGGTCCACGCAGCGCTGGTGGAGGTGGACCCGGAAACCGCCACCCTGCGTTTCCTGCGGTACGTGGTGGTGCACGACTGCGGGACGATCCTCAACCCCCTTATCCTGGACGGCCAGATTCACGGTGGGGTAGCCCAGGGGATCGGGGGATCCTTCTTCGAGCGCCTGGTGTACGACGACTCCGGGCAGCTCCTGTCGGGCTCCTTCATGGACTTCCACATCCCCACCGCGGTGGAGATCCCGGAAATCGAGGTGATCCACCAGGAGACCCCCTCGCCCCTGAACCCCATCGGCGCCAAGGGGGCGGGGGAAGGAGGCGTGATCCCGGTTCCCGCGCTTGTGGCACAGGCCATCGAGGACGCCCTAGACGATCTGGAGCTGGAGATCCTCCGCATGCCGCTGCATCCGGACGCCCTGTTCGAACTGATCCAGAAAGCTACCCGGAGGGGATCATGAGGATCGAGGGGACCGAGACCCTGCACGCACCCCGGGATCGCGTGTGGGCATTGCTGGACGACCCGCAGGCCCTGGCCAGCTGCACGCCCGGCATGCAAGAGCTCCGGCCCACGGGCCCTGACGAGTTCGAGGCGGTGCTGTCCATCGGGATCGCCGCGGTCCGGGGCACGTACAAGGGGAAGCTCCGGATTACCGAGCGCACCCCGCCCGAACGCTACGCCGTGCAGGTGGAGGGTACCAGCGGCGCGGGCTTCGTGCGGGCCGTGGGGGTGCTGGAGCTGGAAGACCAGGGGGCACAGACCGGCGTGCGCTGGTCCGGAGAGGTGCAGGTGGGAGGCGCCCTGACCCTCGGCAGCCGCATGATCCCGGGCATCGCCCGCATGCTGGCCGGCCAGTTCTTCCAGTGCCTGGACCGAAAGCTGCAGGAGGGCTCCCCGTGAAGCCGCCGGTTTTCGACTACCAGGACCCCGCATCGGTGGAGGAGGCGGTGGACGTTCTCGCACGCCACGGAGCGGCCGCGAAGGTGCTGGCAGGCGGCCAGAGCCTCGTGCCCCTGCTGAACCTACGGCTGGCGCGTCCGGAGGTGGTGGTGGACATTAACCGCATCGACGCGCTGGACTACCTGACCGAGGAGTCTGGCTGGTTGCGGGTGGGCGCCCGGGTCCGCCAGCGTCGGCTGGAGCGGGAAGGGGACGTGCGGCGCACGGTCCCCCTGCTGGCGGAGGCGGTGCGGTTCGTGGGCCACCCGCAGATCCGGAACCGGGGCACGGTCTGCGGAAGCTTGGCTCACGCGGACCCCGCGGCGGAGCTGCCGGCGGCAGCGGTAGCGGTGGGCGCGCGGCTGGTGGCCCACAGCCGGTCCGGGATCCGGGAGATCCCTGCCGAGGAGTTCTTCACCGGGCCTCTCACCACGGCTCTCCGGCCCGACGAGCTGCTGGTGGAGGCACGTTTCCCGTGCACCGGTCCGGACTGGGGCTGGGCCTTCCTGGAGGTGAGCAACCGCCACGGCGACTACGCGCTGTGCGGGGTGGCCGCGGGCGTGCGGGCCCGAGACGGACGGGTTCAGGACGCCCGGCTGGCGTACGCGGGCGCAGGTCCGGTGCCGGTCCGGCTGCGCCAAGCCGAGGTAGCCCTGGTGGAACACGCGGACCTGGAGGAGGGGATCCGGGCCGCCGCCGCGGAGGCGCGCCGCGTTCTCCGCCCGGACGGAGACCTCCACGCCTCCAGTGAGTTCCGGCGGCACCTGGCCGCGGTGCTGACCGCGCGCGCGCTCCGGCTCGCCTGGAGTCGCGCCAGTACCTGCTCCGGAGGCGCCCATGCGTGAGCCCCTGCGGACGGTCCAGCTCGAGGTGAACGGCAAAGCTTACACGGTGACGGTGCCCGTCCGCAAGACGCTGGCAGACGTCCTTCGGGAGGACCTGCAGCTCACCGGCACCCACGTGGGCTGCGAGCAGGGCGTGTGCGGCGCGTGTACGGTGTGGCTGGACGGTGAGCCTGTGCGGTCGTGCCTGTTGCTGGCGGTCCAGGCTGCCGGCCACCGGGTGACGACGGTGGAGGCCCTGGGTACCGTGGACCGGCTCCACCCCGTACAGGAGGCCTTCTGGGAGAACCACGGGCTGCAGTGCGGGTTCTGCACGCCGGGGATCCTGATGACGGTGGCGGCCTTCCTGCGGGAGCACCCCGCCCCCTCCCGCCAGGAGATCCGGGAAGTTCTCGCAGGCCACCTCTGCCGGTGCACCGGTTACCAGAACATCGTGCGGGCGGTGGAGGACGCGGCACGCCGTCTGCAGGCTCGCCGCACCTGAAGCGTCGTGCGCGTCCTCGCGTACCCCTCTTGGCTTGAGCCGCTCCGCGCCCGGGGCGCACAAGGCCGGGTGCTGGCCACCTTCCGCCGCAGCGCCTACGTGGCCTTCTCCGGGCTCGAGGAGGCGGTGGCCGCGCTGGTGGCGCCAGACCTCGGTCGGGGGCCGTTGAGTCTGCCGACCGACGGCGTCTTATGGGCGTGCCTGCGGCCCGGGGATCCCGTGCGGATCGCCTCCTCCTGCCTGCAAGCGGGCGATCAGACTCTGCACCTGGACGGTGCGGAGCCGTGGGACCCTACGCTGCCCCGCGTCCGGCCCCAGCCCGCACAGGTGCGCCGTTGCTGCGAGTGGCTGGTGGCGTCGGCTCCCCCGGAAAGCCTCGCACCCGTGGTCCCCCACCTGGTGGAAGGCCGCGGCCCCGCCCTACGCGACTGGCAGCGAAGGGCTCTGGAGGGAGCCCAGGCCCTCGCTGCGGGTGCGTATGCGTCCGGCTGCGAGCTGCTGTGCGGCCTCGGCCCAGGGCTCACGCCCAGCGGGGACGACTTCCTGTGCGGCTGGATGCTGGCCCTCTACCTGCACGGCCGGCCGCGGGAGACGCTGCTGCAACACGTGCGGGGCACCCACCGCATCGCCCGAGCCTACCTGCGGGCCGCCGCCGCCGGGTTTGCCTCCGAAGCGTGGCACCGCTTCGCGGCCTCCCTGCAAGGAGGACACTGGGTCGCGGCCGCTCGGGAGGTCCTGTTGGCCGGTGAGACCTCCGGCGCGGACACCCTCGCGGGCTTCCTGGCGGGACTGGTGGCTGGCGCGGGCTCCCGACCGGCTCGGTCCGTCCCGGTACCGTAGAATGGGCTTGTGGTGCAGCCGCTGCTTCTGGTGGTCAACCCGTACGCGGGTGGCGGACGGATCGCGGACGCGCTGCCCCTGGTGACGCGGGTGCTCCGCGGCCGGGGCGTGGCCTACGAGGTCCAGCAGGCCGCGGGCTTCCACGCCCTCGCGGAGGCCGCGGAGCGCGGCAGCCGGGCCGGGTTTCCCGCGGTGGTGGCGGTAGGCGGGGACGGCACCGTAAACGCGGTGGTGAACGGGGTGATGCGGGCAGGCGGACGCAGTGCGGTGGGGATCATTCCCGCGGGCACGGCCAACGAGTTCGTGCGGGGGTTGCCCATCCCTCGGAGCCTGCAGCGGGCCACGCAGGCCCTGATCCACGCGGAGCCCGCGGCCTTCGATGTGGCGGAGGCCAACGGCCGATTCTTCGCCAACGTCTTCGGGATCGGCTTCGACGCGCGGGTGGCGGTGGGCGCGAACCGCCTTCGGGACCGGCGCATCCTGCGGGGCCGCGCGGTCTACTTCCTGGCGAGCCTGCTGGAGCTGGTGGGCGGCCGCGACCCCCTCGAGGTAGAGGTCACCACCGAGTCCGAGCGGTTTACGGGCCGGGTCTTGCTGGTGGCGGTGGTGAACGGACGCATGTACGGAGAGCGGGTGGCCGCTCTGCCCACCCCGAGTCTCCGGGACGGGTTGCTGGACCTGTACATCATCCAGGAGATGCGCCGCATGCGATCCCTGAACGCGGCGCTGAAGATGCTCCGCAGATCCCCCCTCCCGGAAATCGTGATCCAGAGGTGCCGCCGGGTCACCGTGGACGCGGACCGGCCCGTGGAGACCCACGTGGACGGGAACCCCATGGAGGCAGCGCGGAGGATTCAGGCCCGGGTGCTCCCCCGTGCCCTGCGGATCCTGCTGCCGCCCGACTCCCTTCCGTGGAAGGCCGCGGAGGACGCCGGCCAGTGGACCCCGGGAATCGCGCCGGCGATCTCCGGGGAGGTCCCGTAGGCCATGGATCGCGTCCCTTCCTCCCAGGTGCCGTCCTTCCTGGTGCTCTCCGCCTCCTACGGGGGCGGACACCAGCGGGTGGCGGAGGTCCTGGCAGACGCCTGGCGCCGCTCGTTGCCACGGGTCCGGGTGGACGTGGTAGATTTCTTCGAACAGTTCGTGAACCCCGCGGTGAACCGGCTCACCCGATCCCTGTACGTCCGCAGCGTCCGTCACGCGCCGCGCCTGTGGGGCGCGTTCTACTACGCCACCGGCAACATCCGACCGGATTCCCCCACGCAGCGGTTCATCAACCGCCTGGGGAAGACCCGGCTGCTGGCGTACCTCCGGCAACGCGGCCCCCACGTGGTCGTCTCCGTTCACCCCACACCCGCGGGCTCCCTGTCCGAGCTCAAGGGGGAGGGGAAGGCGTCGCAACCCTCCGCGGTGGTGCTGACCGACTACGCGGTGCACTCCCAGTGGATCCACCCGCACGTGGACCTGTACTGCGTGGCTTCCGAGGAGGTCCGCGCAGGACTGACCGACCGTGGGGTGCCGGCCAGCCGCATCCGGGTCACGGGCATCCCCGTGGATCCCGCGTTCGCACAGCCGGTGGACCGGGCCCAGGTGGCAAGCCGGCTGGGCGTGGACCCTGCGCGGACCACGGTGCTGGTGATGGCGGGGGCCTACGCGATGCTGGGGGGCATCCTGGATGTCCACCGGGCGCTGTCGGCGCTCCCACAGCCGGTCCAGGCGGTGTTCGTGTGCGGGCGGGACGAGGCGTTGGTGGCGCGCCTGAGGCAGCGCAGCCGGCGCCGGCCGGACTTCCACGTGTACGGGTTCGTGTCCAACGTGCACGAGTGGATGGCGGTGGCGGACCTGCTGGTGACCAAGGCCGGCGGGATCACCGTGTCCGAGGCGTTGGTGCGGGAGCTGCCCATGGTCATCTACCGCCCCATCCCCGGCCAGGAGGAGTGGAATACGCGGATGCTGGTGGCCTCCGGAGCGGCACGGGTGGCGCGGGACCCGGAGGAGCTCCGGCGGGTCGTGGTCCAGCTGGTGAGCGACCCCGCGGCGCTGGAGTCCATGCGGGCCGCGGCCCGGAGGGTGCGCAGGCCCCGAGCGGCCCAGGAGGCCGCGGAGGCGATCACCCAACTTCTCCCGGAGGCGTTGCGGGGTGCGCGGTAACCGCGCCGCCTCCCACGCGGCCCTGGTGGGACTTGTGGAGTGCGCCCGCGGCGCGCTCCTGTTCACCCTCCTACCCAACCACCTGCGCTTCGGCGTCGGACACGGAATGTCCGTGGTGGGGCTCACCCTCTCCGTTTACTACCTGTCGGAGCTGGCCCTGAAGGTCCCGTCCGGGTGGCTGGTAGACCGCTGGGGTCGGCGGCTTCCGGTCGTGGCGGGGCTTTCCCTGACCCTGCTAGCTACCCTGCTGTTCGCTCGGCTGGAAGCGGTGTGGGCCTTGCTGGTGGCGGCGGCGGTGGGTGGGGCGGGGGCCTCCCCCGTCTGGCCCGCGGTGGTGAGCGGCGTGGCGGACGCCACGGAGGAGGGCGGCCGGGGCAGCGCCATGGGCGCGGTGTTCACCAGCTGGCTGGTGGGGACCGGGTTGGGGTTCGTGCTGGCCAACTTCCTCCTGGAGGTGCACACCGCAGCGGCTTTCGGGCTGGTGGCCGCCTGCCAGCTGGCGGCCCTAGCCTTGGCAGGCCGGCTGGAGGCCCGCTCCCGCGGCCACGTACAGGAGGAGCTGCGGGAGTCGGTTCACGACGTAGAGCTCACCGCGGGACGTCTGTGGCCCCTGGTGGCGGGGATGGCGGTGCAGACGCTGGCCATGGGCATGCTGGTGCCCACCCTGTCCCCCTACGCCCGTGAGGTCCTGAAGCTCACACCCCTTTGGATCGGGGTCCTGCTGCTGGCGGGCCCCGGCCTCACGGTGCTCTTGCTAGTTCCCCTGGGTCGCCTCATCGACCGCCTGGACCGGCTGGAGGTGCTCCCGATGTGCATCGGAGCAGGAGCCGCCGTGCTTTTCGTCCTCCCCTTCTTCCGGTCCCTGTGGATCTTGATCCCGCTGGTTGCGATCCTGGGACTCGGCTACGCCACCATGCTTCCCGCGTGGAATGCCCTCTTGATGGACCTGCTGCCCCCTGCCCGGCGCGCCACCCTCCTGGGCCTCGCGATGTCCATCGAGGGCGCCGGGGTTGCCCTGGGTACCGCCCTCGGCGGGGTCCTGTGGGATGCCATGGGGCCCTCTGCTCCGTTCCACGCCGCCGGACTGTTCCTGTTCCTGGTGGCGGTCAACTACCTCATGCTGCTGCCCCGTTCCCTGGAACCCGTGCTACGGCGGAAGAACGCAAGGGGCGGCTGGCAGCCCAAAGAGGGGTGAGCGTGTGGCCGTGGGCTGTGCTGGCCGCCGCGGGGGTGGGGTACACCGCGGGCGCCCAGGTGGCGGCGAGGATCAGGCTTGCGGTGCGCCGCGGTCCTGTTCGGCCCCAGGTGGCGCTCACCTTCGACGACGGGCCCCACCCCGACTACACCCTGCGCATCCTGGACGTGCTGGCCCGCTACCGGGTGCGGGCCACCTTCTTCTTCGTGGGCCGCTACGCCCTGGAGTTGCCGGACATCGCCCGGGAGGTCGCTCGGGCGGGGCACGCCTTGGGCAGCCACACGTTCAGTCACACCCACCTGTGGGCGCTCGGACCCCAGGCCACCTGGCGGGAGGTGGCGGAAGGAGTGCGGGCCGTGCAGCAGGCCACGGGCGTGCGGCCGATTTACTTCCGGCCACCGTGGGGCGCTTTCAACCTGGCGGCGCTCGGGGCCTGCCGGCGCCTGGGGCTGGTGGCGGTGTTGTGGACCGTGCGCGGTGAGGGGTACCGGTGGAAGCCCACCGCGGAGCAGATGGCACGAGAGGTGGTCCGGCGGGCCCACCCCGGGGCCGTGGTGAACCTTCACGACCGCGGGGGCTTCCCGGACACTCCGCAGCGGGTTCTGGAAGCCCTTCCCCGCATGGTGGAGGGCCTGCGCTCACGGGGTCTGGAACCGGTCTCCCTGGACGAGCTGCTCAGGACGGGCCACGGAGCCCGCTCGGCGGGCGGTCCCGTACAGCTGCAGTAGCCGGGTGCGGGACATCCAGATCTGCCGCACCCGCGCCAGGCGGCCGCGACCCACAGTCCGCCGGATCCCCAGGGGGTGGTAGTACCATACCAGGAACCGTAGCCACACGTTGAGGAACCAGCGGTGGAACCCCGGCGGAAGGTCGCGGACCTCCCACCCCAGCCGTTCGGCACCCTGCCAGTACAGGGTGTTGCCGAACACCGCCACCGCAGCTACGTCCGGGTTGTCCTGGAAGTACGCGGCCAGGGCGGTGAACGCGTCCGTCAGCCGTCGCGCGAACTGCAGCCCCACGCGGCGGGGATCCTCCACCTCCTGGTGAAGCCGCGCCACCTGCGCGCTGTCCACGTGCACCTCCGCCACTGGGTCCCCGGGACGCACCACCGTACCGTCCGACAGCTCCACCTCAGGACCCGCGTGACGGTGCAGCTGCAGGCGCAGCACGCTCCCGGGCGCGTACTCGAACACCCCGTACCGACGAGCCCACCAGCGCTCGAAGCGGCCAAACCACGGGCGCGGGATCAGGCGCTGCAGCATCGCCGCCAGTGTACACCATGAAGCCCGCGGAGCGGGCCGCTCCCTCCAGGGCCGCCGGATACGCCGCGGTGTTGCTAGCGGCCAGCCTGTGGGGCGTTTCGGGTGTTGTGGCCAAGACCCTGTTCGCGGAGCAGGTCGCCCCCCAGACCCTGGTGGCCATCCGCCTCTGGGGCGCGGCCGCGGTGGCCATGCTGTACGCAGCCTCCCGCCGTCCAGGTGGCCTGCGGGAGGCGTGGGCGCGCCGCTGGCGGGTGGGCCTGCTGGGCGTGTGCCTGAGCGGAACCCAGTTCGCGTATTACGCCGCCATCGCCTCCGCGGACGTGGCCACGGCCATCTTCCTGCAGTACCTGGCGCCCGTGCTGCTGGTGGTCTGGGCGCGTCTGGCGGAGGGGGACCCCATGACCCCCTCCCGGACCGCCACGGTGCTCCTGGCCTGGTGTGGCGCCCTCCTGCTGGTGGCGGGCCCAGGGGGCCTGCTGATCACGCCCGCGGGGCTGGGGTGGGGCCTGGCTTCCGCGGTGCTTTTCGCCGCGTATACGGTGCTCGCCCGACGCGAGGTGGCACACTCGGACTCCTGGGGCGTGCTGGCCCTCGCGCTGGCGGCGGGCGCTGTGGCCTGGAGTCTGGTGGTTCCTCCGTGGGAGGCCTGGCTGCGGCCGTACACCGCCACCCAGTGGCTGCGCTTCCTGCACCTAGCGGTGCTGGCCACCGTACTGCCCTTCGGGCTGTTCCTGTACGGGTTACGGGCGGTGTCCCCCGCGCGGGCCGGCCTGCTGGCCACCTGGGAGCCGGTGGTGGCCGCCCTGAGCGCCCACCTGCTGCTGCACGAGCGCTTGACCGCTCCGCAAGCCGCGGGGGCGGCGTTCATCCTGGCCGCGGTGGCCTGGACGAACTGGGAAGGGTTTCGGGAGGCGAAGCCCCGCTGGCCCGCGCCCGACTGAGCCTTCAGGTACCTACACCCACCACGCCGAGACGCTGGAGTTCCTCCACCTCCTCTTCGCTGTACCCCAGCTCCCACAGGACGGGCCGCGTGTGCTGGCCCAGCAGGGGCGGCGGGGTCCGCACCGAACCCGGGGTGTCCGAGAACTTGATAGGCACCCCCGTTACGGTGATCCGCCCCGCCTTCGGGTGGTCGAGCTCCACCCGCATCTGCCGGTGCAGGGTCTGCGGGTCCTGAAACACCTGGGAGACGGTGTAGATCGGGCCGCAGGGAACGCCCGCCGCCTCCAGGATCTGGACCCACTCCCGGGTAGGGCGCTGGCGGAAGCGCGCCTCCAGCAGCGGGACCAGCTCGTTGCGGTGACGCACCCGGTCGGCGTTGGCACGGAAACGCTCGTCGTCCGCCAGCCGGGGGTCTATGACCTCGCAGAACCGCTTCCAGATCGCCTCACTCCCCACCGCCACGTTCAGGTACCCGTCCTGGGTCTGGAACGCCTGGTACGGGCACAGGTTCGGGTGCGCGGAACCCATTCGCACTGGGTCCTGGCCCGTGGCGAAGTAGTTGGCGGCCGCGTAGGTGAGCCACGCCACCTGTCCGTCCAGCAGGGATGCGTCCACCCACTGGCCCCTGCCCGTGCGCTCCCGTACCCGCAGGGCCGCGAGGATCCCGAATGCCGCGAACATCCCCGCGCAGATGTCCGCCACCGCCACGCCGACCTTCACCGGCGGGCCGTCCTCCTCCCCGGTGATCCCCATGATCCCGCCCATCCCTTGCAGGATGAGGTCGTAGGCAGGCTTCTCCCGGTAGGGTCCGGTCTGCCCGAATCCGGAGATGGAGCAGTACACTAGACGCGGGTACCGGTCGTGCACCGACGGGTAGTCCAACCCCAGGCGCTCCATCACCCCCGGCCGGAAGTTCTCCACCAGCACGTCCGCCCGCTCCAGCAACCGGTGCAGTACCTCCACCCCGCGGGGGTGCTTGAGGTTCAGCGCCACCGACTCCTTGTTGCGGTTGACGCTCATGAAGTACGCACTCTCGCCCTCCAGGAAGGGCGGACCCCACCCCCGGGTGTCGTCCCCGCCCTCCGGGGATTCCACCTTGATCACCCGGGCGCCCAGGTCCGCCAGCATCATGGTGCAGTACGGCCCCGCCAGCGCCCGGGTGAGGTCCACCACCACCACGTCGTCCAGGGGCTGCACGTCACTCCCGCACGAAGGCCACGAACCGGCAGAACGCCGCCTCCCCGCCCTTGAACCGGAAGGGGAAGGCGCCCACCCACACCCGGCGGTTCAGCACGAGGTCGATGTCGCCGCCCACGTTCTCCACGTGGAACACCCCTCGGGGGAACAGCTTCGTGTGGGTGGCCTGGTAGTCCCGCGGCCAGGGGAACGCCTCCTCCAGGGCCATGCCGATCTTGCGTTCCACTTCCGGGATCAGGTCCCGGCGTGCCTCCCGGACCTTGGTGTTGAAGGGGTGGTCGGTGGAGATGGCGTCCACCGCCAGCCAGCGGATCTTCCGGTCCAGGACCCACTCGCAGAACTCCGCCCGCGGCCCGGGGTGCCTGAGGAAGGACCGCGGGAGATCCGGCGCCGCGTCCGGGTGGCGCTCCTTCGTGTGGGGGGACCAGTCCTCGTTGTAGTAGGCGTGGTAGCCCGTGTGGATCACCAGGATGTCGTCGGGTTCGATCCGGATGCCCGTGCGCCGCTCCCACTCCTCGAAGTGCTGGGGACCGTAGATGTCGTAGTCCCCGATCCCGAACTGCTGCAGGTCCACGATGCACGCGGGCCCCACGAGCCGCTCGATGGGGATCCCGGAGATGTCCGGGCCCGGGTCGTAGAAGTGCAGGGGGGAGTCCAGGTGGGTGGCGATGTGGTTGGTGGTAGACAGGTGCTGGGCGTTCACCCCCTCGAAGGCGATCTTCTTCACCCACTTGATGGTGGGCCCGTCGTAGTAGGCGAAGGGCGGGGAGTCCATGCTGAAGTTCTGGGAGAGGTCCAACACCCGACAGCCCCGTAGGTCGAACAGGTCGAAGGCCATACGCCTCACCTCCATAGCCCGGGATGGGATTTCCTGTACGCGGTCGGAGCCGCGTCCTCCTGCGGCTCAGGGCGCTTCTGACACTTTCGGGGCGGGCCGGCGAAGCCGGCGCGCCACGCCCTCCCGCAGCTCCTCCAGTTCCTCCTGCAGCACCACCTTCCAGTACGCCCCCACCTGGCCGATGTGACGGTACCGGCGGTAGCGCTCCCGCAGCAGTCGCCGCAGGGGCTGGGCCTGGACCTCCCGGAGGGCGTCCACTAGGTGGTCCCGCAGCAGCTCCGCGGCCTTCTGGGGGTCCGTGTGGGCGCCCCCCGGAGGCTCCGGCACCACTCGATCCACCACCCCCAGGCGCTTCAGATCCGAGGACGTCAGCCGCAACGCTTCCGCTACCTCCGGCGCACGGCCGGCGTTCCGGTACAGGATGGCCGCCGCCCCCTCCGGGGAGATGACGGAGTAAATGGCGTGCTCCAGCATCAGCACGCGGTCCGCGGTGGCCAGGGCCAGGGCTCCGCCGCTGCCCCCTTCCCCGATCACCACCGCCACCGTGGGGACCGGCAGCGCCACCATGGTGGCCAGGCATTCCGCGATGGCCACCGCGATCCCCCGCCGCTCCGACTCCGGCCCAGGGTACGCCCCAGGCGTGTCTACCAGCGTCACCACCGGCAGCTGGAACTTGCTCGCCAGACGCATCACCCGGCAGGCCTTCCGGAAACCTTCGGGAAGGGCCATGCCCCGCCGGCGTCGCGCCTGCTCGTCTTCCGTCCGCCCTCGCTCCTGGGCCAGTACGAACACCGTCTGGCCCGCGAGCTCCGCTAGCCCCGTCACCACCGCAGGGTCGTCCCCGGAAGCCCGGTCCCCGTGCAGTTCCACGAACCCGTCGAACACCCGGGACAGGTAGTCCACGGACGTGGGCCTCCCCACGCGGCGCGCCAGCTGCACCGTCTCCCAAGCGGACAGGTATGCGGGCTCCGGCAGGGGTGGCAGCTGCGGCCGGGCGGCGCGTCCCGTCGGTGCGGGGCGCAGGTGCCGCAGCAGGTAGCTCAACACCCTCCGCTGCTGTCCCCGCGGCACCACCATGTCCAACAACCCGTGGCGCAGCAGCGTCTCCGCTCGGTAGGCCTCCTCCGGGGCCGCCTCGCCCGTGGTCATCTCCACCACCCGCGGACCCACGAATCCCACCAGGGCCTCCGGCTCCGCCACCAGCACGTCGGCCCGCACCCCGAAGGACGCCGCTACCCCGCCGAAGGTGGGGTTCGCCAGCACCGCGATGTACGGGAGCCCCGCGGAGTGGTGCTGCCCCGCCGCCGCCGCCGTCTTCGCCATCTGCAGCAGGGACAGCATCCCCTCCTGCATCCGCGCGCCACCCGAAGCGGTCACCGCGATTACCGGAAGCCGTTTCCGGGTGGCCCCCTCGAAGGCCCGCGCTACCTTCTCCCCCACCGCGGACCCCATGGTGCCTCCCAGGAACCGGAAGTCGAAGGCCACCAGCACGAAGGGTTGGCCGTCCAGGGTCGCCTGGCCGGTCACCACCGCCTCCCGCAAGCCCGTCAGGTGCCGCGCCTCGGCCAGACGTTCCCGGTACGGCTTCTGGTCTGTGAAACCCAGGGGGTCCACCGACGTCAGGCCCCGGTCCCACTCCCGGAAGGACCGAGCGTCTGCCAGCTGCGCCACCCGCAGGGAAGCCGGCATAGGCAGGTGGGCGTGACAGTTCGGGCACACGTACCAGGAAGCCGCCAGCACCGACTCGTCCACCGAGTTCCCGCACCGCGGGCAGCTCACCTGGGCCAGCGTCTTCCGCTCCGCCATCGCGCTTCTCCCTTCCGCCAGCGTCTCTTTGAGGCGGACGCCCTCTCCTGTGAGCGTACCACTTCCGCGGTCCGGACCCGCGGACCGGCCGCTAGCGCCGCTCCACGATCCGGTCGGTCACCTCCTCGATGCGCTCCTGGCGCAGCACCACCGCCCGCCACACCTCCTGCACCCGGCGGGACACCTCCGGCGGCACGTTCCTCGGCGGGGTGAGGCCGAAGCCCGCTCCCGGCCGCATCTCGTAGTAGCCGGACCGCCGGCCCGCCAGGATCTGCCGGACCACTTCCACGTAGGGCTTGCCGAAGTTGGACACCAGGGAGGTGGTGAAGTGCTGGGGCGCGTAGCTGCTCTTGTCGGTGTAGAAGGTGGTCAGGAGTACCGGCCGCCGGGCGGCCCGGGCCGCCTCGATGACGCCCACGGTGCCCAAATTCACGCTGATCACGATGAAGTCCACCCCCGCGGCGATCTGGGACTCCGCGGCCTGTCGGGCCTTCACGGGGTCGTTCTGGTCGCCCACGAAGGTGTACAGGACCTCCGCCCGGGGGTTGTACTTACCCACCGCCTGGAACACCGCGTTCAGCGACGCGACGAAGTCTGGCAGCCGGATCCCGGCGATGTAGCCGACCTTGTTGGAGCGGGTGCCCAGGGCTCCCAGAACCCCCAACACGTAGAAGCCCTCGTAGAACTTCCGGCCGATGTTCCACACGTTGGCGGGTAGGTTGGGGATCTGCCCAGCGGACTCCATGATGAAGGTGGCGTCCGGGAACAGGGGTGCCAGCTTCTGCACGATGGTGAGGTACTGACCGCCGTGGAACGCCACGATGCTGTAGCCCGCACCCAGGTACTCACGGGCCACCCGCTCTGCGTCCGCCACCGCCACCTGCTCGGAGTGCGCGGTCTGCACCCCCGTGGTGGACTGCACTTCCTTCAAAGCCTGGTAGCCCACCGCGTTGAAGTCCGCGTCCTGGATCACCCCCGGCAGGATCATGGCCATCCGGGGCCGGGCCGGACCCGCGCCGGAGGGCCCGGCCACCACCAAGACCGCCACCAGCATCCACAGGAGCCTTCGCACGTCACCACCTCCTTCCATGGGTTCCCTATGCACGCGCCTCCCGGTGGTACGGCTTCCCGAGGGCTTCCGGTGCCCGCGCGCCCCGGTAGGCCCGGACCAGCACCGCCACCGCGAAGGCGTAGGGTAACATCTGCAGGAACTGAGGCGGAACCGCCCGGCTCACCATCGCCAGCTTGAACTGTAGCGCCTCCACGTACGCGAACAGCAGGGCCCCCGCGGCGGCCCCCGCGGGCGTCCACCGGCCGAAGATCACCAGCATCAGCGCGATCCACCCCCGGCCGCCCGCGATCCCCTCCGTGAAGGTCCCCGTCAGGGTGAAGGGGAGGCTGGCACCCGCCAGCCCCACCAGAGCCCCACCCGCTGCCGCCGCCGCCTTGCGCAGACGGAACACGTCCACGCCCACGGTGTCCGCAGCCACGGGGTTCTCACCTGCCGCCCGCAGCCGCAGCCCCAGGCTCGTCCGGAAGAGGACTAGGTGCACCCCCGCCACCACGGCGGCGGACAGGTAGACCAGGGCGTGTTGGCTGAACAACACCTCGCCCACCAGGGGGAGCCTTCCCACACCGGGCAGGAGCAGGGGTTGTAGGGTCTCCACCCGCGGGGGCGTGAGCCGGACGCCCACCACCACCCGGTACAGGAGGGACGACAGCCCCAGGCAGAGTACGTACAGGGTCAGGCCCACGGTCACCTGCTCCTGCCTCCACGCCACCGCGTAGTGGGCGAACACCACCGCTACGACCACTCCGGACAGCGCCGCGGCCAGCAGCCCCAGTCCCGTGCTCCCCGCGGCGAAGCTGGCGAGAAACGCCGCCGCGGCTCCCAGGGTCACCATCCCCTCGATGGCCACGTTCAGCAACCCGGACCGCTCCATCAGGATCTCGCCCGCGCTGGCCAGCACCAGGGGCACCGACATGGCCACCGCGAGGCGGAACAGGGAGGGGTCCAGGAACAGCTCCCAGCTCACGGCGCGCCCCGCCGCACGCCCTCCGCGGCCAGCAAAACCAGCAACACCACTGCCTGCACCACGAACACAGCGCTGGACGGCAGACCCACGCTGCGCTGCAGGGAGTCCGTCCCCACCAGGAGGGCCGCGAAACCCATAGCCGCCGGCACCGCTAGCACCGGGTGCCGGCGGCTGAGGACCGCGATCAGGATGGCCATCATTCCGTAGCCGGGCGAAAGCCCCAGGATGAGCCGGTAGTGGAACCCGCTCACCTCCACCGCGCCTGCCAGCCCCGCCAGTCCTCCGCTCGCCACCAGCGCGACGCCCACCGCCCGACGGACGGGCACGCCACCCAAGAGCGCCGCGGAGGGATTGTCTCCCGCAGCCCGCAGCTCGTAGCCGAAGACCGTACGGAACAGCAGCCACCACACCCCCACCGCCGCGGCCAGGGCCAGCAGGATCCCCGCGTGGGCGCCGGCGCGGGGCCACAGGTAGGGCAAGGTGGCCTCCGGGGGAATGGCCCGGGTGATGGCCTCCCCCGCGGTGGGGTCGTTCCACGGCCCGGTGCTCAGGTACTCCACCAGGAACACCGCCACGAAGTTCAGCATCACCGTGACGAAGATCTCGCTGACCCCCAGCCGTGCCCGCAGCACGCCCGGTAGCGAGCCCCACACGGCTCCCCCCGCCAGGCCCGCCAGCAACACCACGGGCAGGACCGCGGCCTTCGGCGCTGTCCACAGGAGGAAGGCCGCGCCCGTGGCGGCCACCGCGCCCGCGTAGATCTGCCCGTCCACCCCGATGTTGAACACGCCGCCCCGCAGCCCCAGGATCACCGCCAGGCTGCCCAGCAGGAGCGGCGTAGTCTTGTTGAGGGTCTGGCCCAGCCCCGCGCCACTACCCAGGGAGGCCCGAACGAGGCCCGCCAGGGCCTGGGAGGCGTCCCCGCCCAGCATCGCCACCAGAGCGGCCAGGAGAACCAGGGCGATCGCGAGGGCGCCCGCGTACGGCCACACCACCTGCCAGCGGCCACGCGCCGCGGCCTCCGTGGTCAAGCCGGCACGCCCCCCGTCATAGCCCGCCCGATGGCGTAGCGGTCGAACTGCTCCCTCGCAAACTCCGCCACCACGCGGCCTCGGTACAGCACCCCGATGCGGTCCGCCAGCTTCAGCAGCTCGTCTAGGTCCTCAGAGATCAGGAGCACCGCACCCCCCTTGGCGCAGAACTCCACCAGCCGCGCGTGCAGGAACTCGGTGGACGGTACGTCAAGACCCCGGGTGGGGTTGTGGGCCACCAGCAGCCGGGCCTCACGCTCCCGGGCGGCGTCGAACACCCGCGCGGCGATCAGCCTCTGAAGGTTGCCCCCGCTGAGCTGCCCCGCGGCCGCGTCGGGTCCGGGGCAGACGATGCGGAACTCCTCGATCGCGTGGCGGGCAAGCCGCCGGCTGGTCTCCGGGTCGTAGCGGACACCCGGGAAGTACAGTCGGTGGCGTCCGAGGACCACGTTCTCCGCCACGCTCATCCGCGGCAGGATCCCGTCCCTCAGGCGGTCCTCAGGGATGGTCAACACGCCCGCCCGCATGCGGTCCAGCACCCCGTGCCGCTCCGCGGGCCGACCTCGGATGCGCAGCACGCCCGCCGCCGGCCGCGCGGTGCCCGCGACCACCGCGGCCAGGGCCTGCTGACCGTTCCCGCTGACCCCCGCCACGCCCACCAACTCACCCTCGCGGACGACCAGGCTGCAGCCGTCGAGGACCGCCACACCCCGCTCGTCCACCACCCGAACCGCTTCCAGCTCCAGGACCGGACTGCCCGGACGGGTGGCCTCCCGAGCCGGCGGCGGCGGAGGGGCGGTACCCACCATCCACTCCACCAACCGTACGGGGTCCGCCTCCCGCCGATCCACCGTGACCACGCGGCGCCCTCGGCGCATCACGGTGACGCGGTCGCAGCTGCGCAGGACCTCGTGGAGCTTGTGGGTGATGAACACCACCGAGACGCCGGCCTCCACCAGCGTCCGGAGGGACGCCAACAGTGCGTCCACCTCCTGGGGGGTCAGCAGGGTAGTGGGCTCGTCCAGGATCAGCACCCGCGCGCCGCGGTACAGGGCTTTCAGGATCTCCACCTTCTGCTGGACGCCCACCGGGAGGTCGCGGACACGCCGGTCCAGGGGGACGGCGAGGCCCACCCGCTCCATGAGGGCCTCCACCTCCCGCCGCAGCCGATCCGGCCGGAGCCACGCGCTTCCCTCCCGGCCCAGGATCACGTTCTCCAGGGCGGTGAAGTGGCCCACCAGCTCGAAATGCTGGTGAACCATCCCCACGCCCAACTGGACCGCGTCCCGGGGCTCCCGGATGCTGACGGGACGGCCGAGGACTTCCAAGTCCCCCGCGTCCGCCCGGTACAGCCCCGCCAGAACGTTCATCAGGGTGGTCTTGCCAGCGCCGTTCTCCCCCAGCAAGCCGTGGATCTCACCCGCCGCGAGCTCAAAGTCCGCGCCATCCAGAGCCACCACGGGCCCGAAGCGCTTGTACACGCCCCGCAGCCGGACCAGGGGCGGGCTCACCGGGAAACCAGCTCCGCCAGAGCGCGGAGCGCCTCCTGGAAGGGTGCCACGGGTGGCCGCACCAGGCCGGCCCCGATCTGCCCCACGCCCGGCTCGCGGTGGGCAATGCCCGTGTTGACCCGGGGCGTGATCCCGGTCCGCACCACCTTCCGGACGTCGATGGCCGTAGGAGTCCCCCGGAAGTCCAGCTGGGGGATGGCGAAGGCGGGGTTTTCCGTCAAGGTGATCTCGTACATCTCCAGGGTGGCGGCCAGGGCGTCCTGCGGGGTCCCCCCCACGAACCTCACGATGGCGGGTGCCGCGGCCATGGCAAAGGCACCGATCCCCGCCGTCTCCGTGATGGTGGAGTCGCCGATGTCGGGGTTGGCGTCCTCTTCCCGGAAGCCCGGAAAGTACAGCCCTCTCGGCACCGGAGCCGGGGCGGTGAACCACCGGTCTCCCAGGCCGGAAACCCGGATCCCGAACTCCGTGCCGTTCCGGGCCATACAGCTAACTACCGTGGACCCCGGTACACCGTGAGCCGCGTCCATGGTGGCCTTGCACGCCGCCATCACCGGGTTGAGGATGGCGAGGTCGTTCTCCGCCAGGTAGCGGAGCACACCCGTCAGCTCGTCTCGGGCAAGGCCGCAGTCCGCCAGGGAAGGGGCCAGCTGGCGGGCGAAGAGGCTGGAGCCCGCCACGTTCCGGTTGTGCCCTTCGTCCCCCATGGTGAGCTGCCGGGCGATGGTAGCCTTCATGTCCAGCCCGCCCATGCGCTGAAGAGCCTGCCCGAGTGCAGGCGCCACGGTCTCGTTGATCCACCGGAGCCGATCCAGGACCTCCGGCGCATACGCGCCGTACCGCAGCACCCGGCCGTAGCCCTCGTTGAAGTTGGCGTACGCGCGGTTGCCGTGCGTGCGGTTCTCCACGATGTAGACGGGCATGGACGCGGAGGTGACCCCCGCCATAGGGCCCACGGCCGCGTGGTGGTGGCAGGGCTCGAACCGCACGGCACCGGAGGCCGCCAGCTCCCCGGCCTCCCGTTCGTCCCGGGCCATGCCCTCGTACAGCAACGCGCCGATCACCGCCCCACGCAGCGGACCGCACATGCGATCCCAGGTGACCGGCGGGCCCGCGTGCAGGATGAGGTCCTTGCGCATCCCCGGAACCACGTCCAGGGCCCTGCCCACGCCCACCAGCACGGGGTGCGCATCCAGGATCCTCCGCACTACCACCTCGTTGGCCGCGTCCACATCCATGGGTTGCCTCCAGGTCCCTGGAAAGTCTGCATCCAACGGAGCACGGCCCCGGCAGGCGTTCCAGCCGCCGGGCCCTTTCCATCTTAACCGGAACCCAGGGCGGGTTCAGCCGCCCAGCCGCGAGAGCAGCTCCAGCAGCTCCGCGTCGCCCGCGGCAGGTGGCTTCCAGTCCACGGACACCACCGGAACGCCCTGCGACTCCAGGCTCTGGGCGAACGACTCCAGGCCCACGTTGACCGCCCGCACCGGTCCGCGGAGGAGTTCCCGCACCGCGGGGGATACCTCGTGGGTCATACCCTCTCCGTCCCGGAGGTCCACGGTGGGCAGCGGCCCCTGCTCGCTCGGGGCTCCGGCCCGGCCGCACAAAGCTCCCGCCACCCGGGCCGCCGCCGCGTTCGTGGGCGCCACCAGTACCCCACGGCCCCGCAGCCGCTCCACCTGGCGCCCGTACGGCTGCGGGTCTAGCTCCGTCCCGCACACCGAGGCCACGCACACCAGCTCCCGCCCCGACCGCCGGGCGGTGCGCGTGGCCTCCTCCCACACCTGCGCCAGCTCGCCCGCGGGGTCCGGGTGCGCACCGAAGCCCAGCACCACGTCCACCAGCAGGACTGCCACCTCCGGATCCCGCGCCTCGTGCAACAGCCTTTGGCTGCGCACGGACGGGTCCAGCATCGGGTGCAGCCGCCCCACGGTGAACTCGTCGGAGCCCACGTCCACCACGGTGTGCTCCCGGCTCGCCAGCGGGTCCGGGAGCCGCGCGTCCGGGCTGAGAGGAACGTTGGACCACACCCGGCCGACACTCCCGCGCAGCACCAGTTGGGCCTCCGCGCACAGGCTGCCCCCCACGAATAGGCCCCGGAGCCACCGCTGGCCCACTGCCCACCGCACCCCCTCCGGCTCGGGCTCGCGCTCCGCCGGCGGGTGCCCGCCAGAGAGCCGGACCGCCAGGTGTGCCGCCTCCTCGAGGGTCGACGCGAAGTACAGATTCCCCACCTGAGGCGGCCCCTGCGCACCCAAGAAGTTCACCACC
The DNA here is from genome assembly GCA_938028835.1 of uncultured bacterium. Lineage (GTDB taxonomy): Bacteria > Sysuimicrobiota > Sysuimicrobiia > Sysuimicrobiales > Sysuimicrobiaceae > Tepidifontimicrobium. The sequence continues at coordinate 125,825 of CALIMJ010000010.1, forward strand.
ACCGGCTTGTCACACCGCCGGGCCAACGCAAGCACCCGCCTCGCCACCTGAGGGGACGGCGGCTTGGACAAAAGCACCACCACCTCGGTGTCAGGATCCTCCGCCAGGGCCGTCAGGGCCGTGGCGAAGCTCGTCCCGCCTACCGGGTCGGACAGGTCGCGCCCGCCCGCGCCCAGGCCGTGGGAGACCCCACCACCCCACCGGTGGACCAGGCACGCTACCTCCTGCAGGCCCGTGCCCGAGGCCGCCACGATCCCCACACGCCCGCGACGGACCGCGTTGGCGAACCCCAACCCCGCTCCGGCCACCAGGGCGGTCCCGCAGTCAGGCCCCATCACCAGAAGCCCACGCTCGGCCGCCAGGCGCTTAAGCCGCACCTCTTCCTCCAGCGCCACGTTGTCGCTGAACAGGAAAACGTGGAGACCCTCCCGCAGGGCCTCCTCCGCCACTCCCGCCGCGAACCGGCCCGGCACGGACACCACGGCCACGTTGGCCCCCGGCAGGGCGCGCACCGCCGTTCGGACCGTGCGGGGTCGGTAGGAGGTGCCCCCGGCGGGCGCCCGTGGGGACAGTAACTCGTCCAGACGGTCCAGCGCCCGCTCAGCCTCCACCTGCGTTCGCGCCCGCACCACCGCCACCAGGTCGTCCGGCCCCGCCCCCTGCAGCTCCGGCGCGTCCAGGCCTGCCCCCCGGAGCAGCGCGAGGTTCGCCGGCGTGGCCATGACCACCCCCGCCTCCTCCACGCCTGGCATCTGCCGGAGCGCCTGCTGCGCCTGCAGCAAGGCCACCGAATCTTGGTAGCTGCCTCTGCGAACCCGCGCGAGAACCGGCACGGCACTCCCCCCTGAACGCGTTCGTCCGTGCGTGGATTCGACCCGCTGCCCATTTAGCCCTCTCGCCCGTAGGAGGAGAACCGCGCGCCCGCGACGAATCTACCGCGCGTCTTGCCGCCGGCGGCTCGCCGGCGAGCCTCGGATTTACAGGGGGCAGCCATGGATCGACACACCTGTTCGAGTGCTCCGAGCGGCTGGCCTCGGGTCTCAGCCCTGGCCCTGGTCCTGGCCCTGGCCGTGGGTTCCCTATGGCACGTGCACTCCGCGTCCGCGGCCGCGCCCACCGTAACCCTGGCCATCCTGCACTTCAGCGTCATCAAGGGCACCACGTGGTCGGGCGCGCATCACCGAGCGGGCCAGCGCATCGCCCAGAAGTACCCCAACGTGAAGTATGTGTACCGCGAGGAGGTCGGGCCGGACCTCACGGTCCCCTACGCAGAGGAGCTCATTCGACAGGGGGCCAACATCGTGGTGGGCAACGCAGAGTTCATGGGCCTGCCCCTGAAGGACATCGCGGACAAGTACCCCAACGTGTACTTCGGCTCCGTGGTCGCTAGCGACGTCAGTCGCAAGACCAACTTCATCCGGTTCTTCCCCCGCCAGTACCAGGCCCTGTACCTGGAGGGGCTGATTGCGGGCGCCCTGACCCGGACCGGTAACGTGGGGGTGGTCTCTGCCTTCCCCAACGTCCAGGTGCTCCGGCGCACCGCGGGCTTCTTCCTGGGCGTGCAGGACGCCGCCCGTGCGTTGGGCAAGCGGGTGAACGTGTACGTGAAGTACGTCGGGGACTGGTACAAGCCCACGGAGGAGCGGGAGGTGGCCACCACCCTGGTCACGCAGTACAAGGTCGATGTCCTCACGCAACAGACGGACTCCGGCTCGCCCCTGGACGTAGCGCAGCAGCGGGGGATCTGGTTCGTGGGGAAGGACATGGACATCGTGGGCTTCTACGGCTGGTCCAACACGGACACGGTGGCGGTGTCCTTCGACACCCGGTGGGAGGTCCTGTACGACCGGATGGTGCGGGACTACCTGGCGGGCAACCGGAGCCCGCGGACCCTCCTGTACCTCGGAATGCGGGACACCATGACCCTCGCGGATGGGACCGTGGTCTCCACGGTGGACATCATGAACAACAAGAAGGTGGGCGTGGATGCCATCAGCCCCAAGGCGCGCCGGCAAATCCCGGACTCCATCGTGCGGCTGGTGGTCCAGCGGCGGGAGCAGATGCGCAGAGGCCAGTGGGATCCCTTCCAGGTGCATGCCCTGGTGAGCAACGGAACCGGGCTCGCGCTACCGGGAACCCCCATCCCGCCCAAGGGCACGGTGGTAAAGCCGGCGGGGCAGGTCCCCACCGACGAGTGGCTGCTGTCGAAGTTCAACTTCGACCTGAACGGACTGAACGTCCTGAAGTGAACCGCCCGGGGGCCGCGCCCGGCCGGGCGCGGCCCCCCGTCACACCGTGACGCCTGAGCTGGAGCGCCGCGCGCCCGCACCTGTGCTCGCAGCCCGCGGGATCACCAAGTCCTTCCCCGGGGTCCGGGCCCTGGACCGCGTGGACCTGGAAGTCGCGGAGGGGGAAGTCCACGCGGTGCTGGGTCAGAACGGAGCCGGGAAGACCACCCTCATGAACATCCTCTTTGGGCTGATCCACCCGGACGAGGGGGAACTGTACCTGCGGGGCCGCCGCGTCCGCTTCCGCTCGCCCCACGACGCGCTGGCGTCCGGCATCGGGATGGTTCACCAGACCCGGAGACTGGTCCCCGCCCACACCGTACTGGAAAACCTGGTCCTGGGCCACCCCGGGGGCCGGGGGTTGCTGGACCTGCGCGGCGCCCGCCGGGAGGTGGAGGCGCTGTGCGCCCGGTACGGCGTCCACGTGGATCTGGAGGCCCGCGTGTGGCAGCTGTCGGAGGGCGAAAAGCAGTGGGTGGAGATCCTCAAGGCCCTGTACGCGGGAGTCCGCATTCTGATCCTGGACGAGCCCACCTCCGCCCTGACGCCCCCGGAGGTACAGGTCCTGCTGCGGGCGCTGCGGGCCCTCGTGGACCGGGACGGCGTCACCGTGGTGCTGGTCACCCACAAGCTGCCCGTGGTGCGGGCGGTGGCCCGAACCGTCACGGTACTCCGCGCCGGCCGGGTGGCGGCCCGGCTGGTGGTGTCGGACACCACCGACCACGAACTGGTCCAGCACATGGTGGGCCAGGAGGTCACCCTCCCCGCCGTGCACACGCCGGACCATCCCGGCCCTGCGGTGCTGCAAGTGGAGGACCTCTCCGCGTACAACGACAAGGGCCTGCTGAGCCTGCGAGGCGTCTCCTTCACCGTACACGAGGGCGAGATCGTGGGGGTAGCCGGGGTCACCGGCAACGGGCAGGAGGAGCTGGCTCAGGTGCTGGCGGGGCTCCGGCCGGCCGCCTCCGGCCGCGTGCGCCTGCTGGGCCGCGATATTACCCACCTTCCGACCCTCGACCGGTGGCGCCTGGGGCTGGGCTACGTGCCCGCGGAACGCGCCGAGGTCGCCAGCGTGGCGGCCCTCAGCCTCGTGGAGAACACCGGGCTCAACTACCACTTCGACCCGGAGTTCTGTCCCCGCGGGCTGCTGGACCGGGACCGGCTGGAACGGCTGACCCGCCAGATCCTGGCGACCTTTCGGGTGAAAGCTCCCCATCCGTACGTGCGGGCGCAGCACCTGTCCGGGGGGAACCTGCAGAAGCTGGTGCTCGGCCGGGTACTGTCCCGGCGGCCGCGGTTGCTGGTCGCTCACCTGCCCACCCAGGGCCTCGACGTGGAGGCGGCGGCCTTCGTGCGGGCCCAGCTGCTCGAAGCCAAGGCGCGCGGTGCTGCGGTCCTCCTCATCTCCGAGGACCTGGACGAGATCTTCGCGGTGAGCGACCGCGTGGGAGCCCTGTACGAAGGCCGGTTCGTGGCTCTCGTGCCGCGAAGCGAGGCGGATCCCGAGACCGTGGGCGCGTGGATGGCTGGGTCGATGGGGAGGCCCGCTTGAAGATCGGCGTGTACCGACTGTCGGTGGAGCGGGCGGAGGCTCCTTCGCCCACTCGGGTGGCTCTGGGTGCCCTCCTGGCGGTGGCCCTGGCGCTCCTGCTGGCCAGCGTCCTGTTCTGGACCCCGGAGTCCGGCCCGTGGGCGGCCTACCGGATCGCCTTCGGCTACGCGTTCGTCAACCCCTCCGGCCTGGGTGCGACCGTGCATCGGGCGGTCTACCTGCTGCTGTGCACCCTCGCGTTCCTGATCCCCCTGCGCGGCGGGCTGTGGAACATCGGGCTGCCGGGCCAGGTTTACGCGGGGGCGCTGGCGGCGTTCGCGGTGCCCTTCTGGGCGGGGGCCCGGGAACTGAGCTCCGGCACCGCCGGTGGTGTCGCGCTGGTCTCCATGCCCTTGGCCGCGGCGCTGGCCGGCGCCGCCCTCGGCGCCCTGGTGGGGCTGCTGCGGGCGAAGCTGGCGGTGAACGAGATCCTCGTGACCATGATGCTCAACTCCGTGATGTTCTGGCTGGTTTCGGACTTCATCAAGGAGGGCGGTGCGTTCATGAGCGCGACCGCGGAGGGCGAAAGCTTCACGCTCCCGGAGGTCTTCCGTCCCCCCCTCCCGCTGGGGCTACCGCCCAGCGCCTTCCTCGGCTTGGCGGCGGCTGTGGTCGTGGACTTCGTCTTCTCCCGGGCGGCCGCGGGCTACCGGGTCCGCACCTTCGGCCTCAACCCACACGCCGCCCGGTATGCCGGGATCGACCCCGTCCGCGTGTCCCTGTGGGTGTTCGTGCTGGGCGGAGCCTTCTCGGGGCTGGCGGGTTACCACTACTTCGCCGCGGTGCCGGGCCTGTACAAGATCCCCACCAACTACGGCTACTACGGCGACCTGTCCTTTTACGGCATCATCTGTGCCCTCATCGCCCGCGGCAGCGCCCTGGGAGCGGTTCCCATGGCGCTTTTGTTTGCGGGGCTGTCCGTGGGGGGCCGCTTCGCCCAGGGGGCCCTGCGCCTGCCCTTCGGCGTGGACTACGCCATCCTGGGCCTGCTGATGACCACCTTCGTGCTCTCGCACCTGGTGGACCGGTACCGCGTGGTGTGGCAGCGTGCCGCGCCTGCCCCCACCTCTGCGCCGCCCCGCCCGGAGGGTGCCCGGTGAGCGAGCTGCTGGTCCGGAGCCTGGAGGCGTCCACGGTGTTCCTGCTGGCGGCTTTGGGCGAGCTGGTGAACCAACGGTCCGGGATCCTCAACGTCGGGCTGGAAGGACTCATGCTGTTCGGCGGGACCGCCGCTTTCCTGATGGCCCAGTCCACCGGCAGCTACGCGGCGGGACTGGCCGGGGGGATCGCGGTGGGCAGCCTGCTAGGCTGGGTCCACGGACTGTTCTCCGTCCGCCTGCGGGGCGACCAGGTGGTCAGCGGCATGGGCCTGTGGATCCTCAGCTTCGGCCTCACCACCTACCTAGGAAGCCCCCGCACCGGCCCCCTTGGCCTCCCGCGCTTCCCCGCGCTTCTGGGCCTGTCCCCCTTCGTGTACTTCGGAATCCTGCTGGTGGTGGCGGTGTGGTTCGTCCTTTCCCGGACGTCCTTGGGGCTTGCCATCCGCTCCGTGGGCGAGAGCCCAGCCGCCGCGGCGGCCTCGGGCGTGAACGTGGCGGGGATCCGGTACCTGTGCGTGGTGTTCGGCGGCGCCCTGGCGGGCCTGGCGGGCGCGGCTTACACCCTCTCGTACAACCCGGTGTGGAACTACAACTTCCTCATGGGTTGGGGGTTCGTGAGCCTGGCGCTGGTGTTCTTCTCCATGTGGAACCCGTGGGTTCTCCTGGGCGGATCGGTGCTGTTCGGCGCCATGTGGCAGCTGTCCCTGAGCCCGGAATACGTCCTGCCCGGCGTGCTCTCCCGGTACGTGTGGCGGACGGTCCCCTTCGCCGTGACCATCGCCATCCTCACCGTCATCAGCACGCCGTGGTTCCGGACCCGTTGGGGGCTGGCGAAGCCACAGGCCCTGGGAGTTCCGTACGGAGACTGAGATCTGGTGCCCGGAGGGGGATTCGAACCCCCACGGGTTTCCCCACACGCCCCTCAAACGTGCGCGTCTGCCAGTTCCGCCATCCGGGCACGCGGCCGACCCCCGCTGGCCGGCCAGCCCGATTATAGCCCGACCCCGAATCGGCGGCCAGAGGTCAGCGCACGAACGCCAGGTAGGTGCTCGTGAGGGCAAACAGGACGGCCACCACCGCGGTGGTTCGGGTGAAGAAAGTCTCGCGGGGCCTCGGCCCGTGGAACAGCCGGGCGCTCCCGCCGATGGCTCCGAGACCCTCTCCCTTGGGCCCCTGCAGCAGCACCAGCCCTACGGCTGCCGCTGCCAGGACGAAGTGCAGGATCAACACGACCTTGTCCACGCCCGTCTCCTCCCGGTCGGGTGCCGCGGCCATTCTACCGAGGCCACTTCGTTCACGCAACCCGGGCGGCCGGCCCCGGGACCCACGGGTATGCAACTACGGGCGCGGGCGAGGCTCTGGGCAACGCTACCCAGGAGCTCCCCCGGTCCCCCCGGGGCGAGCGGCCAGCTGGACGATCCCCACGAACTCCTCCGCATCCAGGCTCGCTCCGCCCACCAGGGCGCCGTCCACCTCGGGCTGCTGCAGGAACTCCGCCGCGTTGCGGGTCGTCACGCTGCCGCCGTACTGGACACGGGTGGTGTCCGCGGCGGAACCGAAGCGGCCCCGCAGCCAGGCACGGATGAGCCCACTCACACGGTTCGCCTCCTCGCCCGTGGCCGCGTGCCCGGTCCCGATCGCCCACACGGGCTCGTAGGCGACCACCAGGCGCGCCACGTCCTCCGCGGAGAGGTCTGCGGTCGCCTCCGCCAGCTGGTCGGTGACGCGGGAGTCCGTGAGGCCTGCCTGCCGTTCCTCCAGGGTCTCGCCCACGCAGAGGATGGGCACCAGACCCGCGTCGAACGCCGCCCGAACCTTGCGCCGCACGCGGTCGTCGGTCTCACCGAACAGCCGCCGCCGTTCGGAGTGACCCACGATGACGTACGCGCAGCCCACCTCCGCCAGCATGGTGGGCGACACTTCCCCCGTGAACGCCCCCTGGCGCTCCCAGTGCAGGTTCTGGGCGCCCAGCCGCACCGCGGTCCCCTGCAGGAGGCGGCCCACGCTCTCCAGGGCGGTGTACGGCGGGCAGAGCACCACCTCCACGCCCTCCACGACAGCCAGGCGGGGCAGGGCTGCCTCCACGAACGCCGCGGCCTCCGCCCGCGTCTTGTGCATCTTCCAGTTGGCGGCCACCAGGGGTGTGCGCACGGGCTACCGGTCCTGCAGGACCCGAATCCCCGGCAGCTCCTTACCCTCCAGGAACTCCAGGGTAGCGCCTCCGCCTGTGCTCACGTGGTCGAAGCGTTCCAGGAGGCCGAACTGATCCACCGCGGCCGCGGTGTCCCCTCCGCCCACCACGGTGATCCCGGGACACCGGGCCACCGCTTCCGCCACCCACCGGGTACCCTCCGCGAAGGGTTCCACTTCGAACACCCCCATGGGTCCGTTCCACACCACCAGCCGCGCGCCCTCGACCACCTGCGCGAACCGCCGCGCCGTGGCCGGTCCGATGTCCAGGCCCATCCACCCTTCCGGGATCTCGCCCGCCGGGACCACGCGCCTGGGCGCGTCGGCGCTCGGTCGCTCCGCCGCCACCACGTCCTCCGGCAGCAGCAACTCCACGCCGCGCGCCTGCGCCCGTTCCATCAGCTCCCGCGCCAGCTCCAGCTTGTCCTCCTCCACCACCGAACGCCCTACGCTGGAACCACACGCCTTCAGGAAGGTGTAGGCCATCCCCCCTCCCACCAGCACCGCGTCCACGCGTTCCAGGAGGTTGCGCAGCACCCCGATCTTGTCGGAGACCTTCTTGCCGCCCAGCACCGCCACGAAGGGGTGGTCGGGGTTCTCCAGAAGGCGGCTGAGGTAGCGGATCTCCTTCTCCATGAGGAGACCCGCGACCGCGGGCAGGTACCGGGCCACGCCTACGGTGGAGGCGTGAGCCCGGTGGGCGGTGCCGAACGCGTCGTTCACGTACAGATCCGCCAGCCGGGCCAGACGGGCGGCAAAGTCGGGATCGTTGGCCTCCTCCTCGGGGTGGAAGCGCAGGTTCTCCAGGAGCGCCACGTCCCCCGGCTGCATCCGGGCTACCGCCGCCTCCACCGCCGGGCCCACGCAGTCTGGCAGGACCTGCACCGGCCGGGCCAACAGCTGTGCCAGCCGCTCGCCCACGGGGGCCATCCGCAGGCTCTCCACCACGCGCCCGCCGGGACGGCCCAGGTGAGACATCAGGACCACCGCCGCGCCGCGGTCGAGCAGGTACCGCACGGTGGGCAACGACTCCCGGATGCGCCGGTCGTCCGTCACCCGGCCCCGTTCATCCAGCGGAACGTTGAAGTCCACCCGGACCAGCACCCGCCGGCCCGCCACGTCCACGTCCCGGATCGTCCGCTTCTCCATCCCCGCAGCCTTTCCGCCAGCCGGCTGTCGCGGCCGACACCCCGGCTCCTAGACCCCGCGCTCCGCCATGTACCGAGCCAGGTCCGCCACGCGGCAGGCGTAGCCCCACTCGTTGTCGTACCAGGACACCACCTTCACCAGGTTGCCGCCCACCACCAGGGTGTCCAGACCACTGAAGATGGAGGACCGGGAGTCCCCCTTCAGGTCGCTGCTCACCAGGGGCTCCTCTGTGTAGCCCAGGATTTCTGGGATCCGTTCCTCCGCCCACCGGCGGACGGCGGCGTTCACCTCCTCCCGCGTCACCGGGCGCCGCAGGAGCACGGTGAAGTCGATGACGGAGACCGTGGACACGGGCACCCGGAAGGCCATCCCCGTGAACTTCCCCTGGAGCTCGGGGATCACCAGCCCCACCGCCCGGGCCGCCCCCGTTTCCGACGGGACGATGTTCATGGCCGCGGCGCGTGCGTCCCGGGGGTCCTTGGCGGCCACGTCCAGCAGCCGCTGGGAGTTGGTGTACGCGTGCACCGTGGTGAGGATCCCCTTCTCGATGCCGAACTCCTCGTGCAGAACCCGCGCCACCGGCGCCAGTCCGTTGGTGGTGCACGATGCATTGGACACGATCCGGTGGCGGGCGGGGTCGTAGCGGTCCTCGTTCACCCCCAGGACGACGGTGAGGTCCTCATTCTTGGCCGGGGCCGAGATGATCACCCGCTTGGCGCCGGCGTCCAGGTGCGCTCGCGCCTTCTGGGCGTCGGTGAACAGCCCGGTGGACTCCACCACCAGCTCCACGCCCACCTCCCGCCACGGGATCCTCCCCGGGTCGCGCTCCGCGAACACCCGGATGGGGTGCCCATCGATGGCGATCTCCTCATCCCGGACCTCCACGGTCCCCGGGTACACGCCGTAGTTGGTGTCGTACTTGAACAGGTAGGCGTTCATCTGGGCGTCCACCAGGTCGTTGATCGCCACCACCTCCAGGGTGTCCGCACACCGCTGGAGCATGGCCCTCAGGACCTGCCGGCCGATCCGGCCGAATCCATTGATCCCCACCCGTACGGTCATGGTTTCACCTCCCTTCGGATGCTCCGGTGCCGCGCACCGTCACGGGCTCCCGCGTGAACCCCCGGAGGAGGTCCCGGCGGATGAAGCTCACGTTGTTGAAGATCCGCATGCTGAACACGATCACCGCCCCCAGGTACACGTCGACGCCGAGCAGGTCTCCGATGGCGGTCAGGAGGGCCGCGAAGGAGGTGTTCACCACAAAGCCGCTGGTGAACACCACTAGGTCGAACCGTCCCTCGAGCTGCGCCCGCAGCCCCCCCAGGAGGGTGTCCAAAGCCGCCAGCACCGCGATGGCGGTGTACTTCACCAAGCCCAGGGGGATCTCCACCCCCACCAGCAGGCCCAACAGCACCCCCGCCGCCAGCCCCCCTAGCGGAAGCCACATCCGCGATCCCTCCCTCCGTTCGCCCTGAAAGTCAGGCTCAGCGATCCGCCCGCGCAAACCGGAACTGGAAGCCGCCTCGGTACGCGGGTACCCGCAGGTCCGCGGACCGGGTCACCCGCACGGGGAACTGGAACGCCCGCAGGGTGGCCAGGGGGCTGTCCTCGGCCTCCAGGGTCGTGACCAGGGCCTCAGGATCGCCCAGGGCCACGATCACGTAGGGCGGTGCCAGCCGCCTCGCGTTACACAGGATCGTGGTCCCCACGCAGCTCAGACCCGTGGTGGAAACCACCCGTTCCCCGTTGACCGCTACGGCCTCCGCTCCCGCTGCCCAAAGGGTCGCCACCACAGCCTGGACGTCGGTGTAGTGGATCAGGACCAGGTTGGGGTCGTCGCCCGGCTGCAGGCGCTGAGGGCTGTCCCGGAGCTCTACCACCACCCCGGGGCCCCGAAGGGGCTCCACCCCGGCAGCCAGCCTCAGCGCCTCTAGCCGGCGCCGCAGCTCCCGCTGCGCCCCCTGGTTGCGGGTGGCCGCTTCCTCGTAACGGGCCAGCTGCGCCCGCAAGCTGGCAATCTCATCCTCCAGCCGCTCCCGGTGGCGGCTTTGCTCCTGGAGGAGGAACGCCAGCTCCTCCAGCCGCTGGGAGGGGATCCGAAGGCTGGCGCGGATGGACCGCTCCGCCTTGAGCTGCCAGGTCACCAGCAGCCCGGCGGCCAGGAGGGCTGCCGTGAGGACCAGCTGGAGCCGCGTGGGCCGCACGCCCCTAGACCACCCTGGGCTCCCTTCCATGGCTTCGCCGCGGGTCGACACGCCTCTAGTATAGCGGCTGCGCCCGCGCGGCCTCAGGCCTGGCGTGCCTCCAGCTTCTTCTTGATCCGCTTGAGCCGGAACACATCCTCCCGGGCCCGCTGCTCCAGCACGTCGTTGATGTACCGGATCTCCGCCCGGATCCTGGGGATCACGACCTGCTCGAGGGCGTTCACCCGACGGGTGGTTTTCTTGATCTCCTCCCCGATCTTGCGCAGCCGCAGTTCGGTGCTCGCCACGTGCAGGATGGCGTTCAGCACCTCCTCGAAGGCCTCCTGGCTCTCGAGGGTCCGCACGCTGGTGGCGGTGGGGCTCAGACCCCGCTCCAGGAACGACCGGCGAGCGCGGTGGCTGCGCACCTCGGGCACCTTGATGCCCCAGATGTTGCGGATCTCTACGTCCACCATCACGGGTCGCCGTTCCGTCAGGGCGGCGGCCTCCAGGGCCTGACGCCCATCCACCGCCTTTGCCAGGCTCAGGATCACGTAGGCCTTCTCGGAGACCGCGTTCAGCCGCTCCCGGGCCTCCAGGGCTTGACGCACCACCTGGAAGAACTCCGACACCAGGGCGTCCCGCTTGCGCTTGAGCAGGTCCACCCCCTGCTGCGCCACCCGCAGCTGGTTCTTGCGCTGCAGGAGGTTCATCCGGGTCGGGCTGACAAGTTCCGGCATGGCGACGGCCCCCTTAGCTCCTACGCCGGCGCGCCTAGCGCCGGGACAGGCGCTCCTCCTCCGCCCACAGCTGCTCCACGGCCTCTCCGAAGTAGTACTTCTCCACGTGGTCCTGCTTCACGCGCTTCAGCTCCGCCCTGGGGAGCAGGGACAGGAGCTTCCAGCCCAGGTTCAGGGTCTCCTCGATGCTCCGCTCCGTGTTGCCCTGGTTGAGGAACTCCCGTTCGAAGGCGTCGGCGAAGCGCAGGTACAGGCGGTCCCGCTCCGTCAGGGCCTCCTCCCCGATGATGGCCACCAGCCGCCGGAGATCCACCCCGTTGGCGTACGCGCTGAACAGCTGGTCCTTCAGCCCCGCGTGGTCCTCCCGGGTCCGGCCCGGGCCGATGCCGTCGTTCATCAACCGGGACAGGCTCGGGAGTGGGTTGATGGGCGGGTAGATCCCCTGCCGGTGCAGGGCCCGGCTCAGCACGATCTGCCCCTCGGTGATGTAGCCCGTCAGGTCGGGGATCGGGTGGGTGATGTCGTCGTCGGGCATGGTCAGGATCGGCAGCTGGGTCACCGACCCCTTCCGTCCCTGGATCCGACCCGCCCGCTCGTAGATGGTCGCGAGGTCGGTATACATGTAACCCGGGTACCCCCGCCGCCCGGGGATCTCCTCCCGCGCGGCGCCGATCTCCCGGAGGCTCTCACAGTAGTTGGTCATATCGGTGAGGATCACCAGGACCTGCTTGTCCAGCTCGAAGGCCATGTACTCCGCGGTGGTCAGGGCCAGCCGGGGGGTCATGAGGCGCTCGATGGTGGGGTCGTCCGCCAGGTTCAGGAACACCACGCTGCGCGACAGGGCTCCCGTGGCCTCGAACTGCTCGATGAAGTACGCCGCCTCCCGCTGGGTGATCCCCATGGCGGCGAACACCACCGCGAACTCCTCCTCCTCCCCCAGCACCTTCGCCTGCCGGGCGATCTGCGCCGCGATCTCGTTGTGGGGCAGGCCCGCCCCCGAGAAGATGGGCAGCTTCTGGCCGCGCACCAGGGTGTTCAGCCCGTCGATGCTGCTGATCCCCGTCTGGATGAACTCCTGGGGCCGCTGTCGGGCCACGGGGTTGATGGGAGACCCGATGATGGGCAGGCGTTTCTCCGGGATGATGGGTGGCAGTCCGTCCACGGGCTCCCCGCGCCCGTTGAACCGCCGGCCGATGATCTCCGGGCTCACCCCGAAGCGGGCCACATCCTCCCGCAGGCTCACCGAGGTCCGGGCCACATCCAGGCCCGTGGTCTCCTCGAACACCTGGATGACCGCGTGCTGCTGGGACACCTCGATAACCTGCCCCCCCCGGACACTACCGTCGGGCAGGTGGATGTTCACGATGGCGCCGTAGGCCAGATCCTGGGCCCCTTCCACGAATAGCAGGGGTCCGGAGATGTACGAGATGGACTGGTAACGTTTGGTCGCCAGTTCCATGGCCGTTCGCCTCCTCCACTCAGTGCGCGCTCGCGGGCTCCCGGAACGCCTCCGTCATCCTGCGGAGGAACTCCTCCGTGTAGGCGGGGAACCGGTCCGCAGGCACCTCCTTCATCCGGGCGATCTCCTGGATCTGCGGGAGGTTCAGGATGTCATCCATGGAGACGCCGCGCCGCAGGGCGGCACTCGCCTCATCGTAGAAGCTCAGGATCGCCTTCAGGATGCCGTAGGATTTGATGGGCGGGCAGTACGCGTCCACCTCGGAGAAGGCGGACTGCTGGAGGAAGTCCTCCCGGAGCATCTTGCCCGCCTCGATGACCAGGCGCTGGTCGTCCTGCAGGGCGTCCGGCCCCACCAGCTGCACGATCTCCTGCAGCTCGGCCTCCTTCTGGAGCAGGGCGGAGGCCCGCTCCCGCAGCGCCCCGAAGTCCTCGGGCAGGTTCTGCCGGTACCACTCCCGGAACAGGGGCGTGTACAGGCTGTAGGACCGCAGCCAGTGGATCGAAGGGAAGTGGCGCCGGTTCGCGAGCCCTGCGTCCAGGGACCAGAAGGTCCCCACGATCCGCAGGGTGGCCTGGGTGACGGGCTCGGAAAGGTCTCCCCCGGGAGGCGAGACCGCGCCGATGACGGTGATGGCGCCGCGCCGCTCCGGCCGGCCCAGGCACACCACCCGGCCCGCCCGCTCGTAGAAAGCCGCCAGGCGGCTGGACAGGTAAGGCGGGTAACCCTCCTCCGCGGGCATTTCCTCCAACCGGCTGGAGATCTCCCGCATCGCCTCCGCCCACCGGCTGGTGGAGTCCGCCATGAGGGCGACCTTGTACCCCTGGTCCCGCCAGTACTCGGCCATGGTGATCCCCGTGTACACGCTGGCCTCCCGGGCCGCCACGGGCATGTTGCTCGTGTTGGCGATAATGATGGTCCGCTCCATCAGGGGTCGGCCCGTACGGGGGTCCTCCAACTCCGGGAACTCGTCCAGGACGTGGGTCATCTCGTTGCCGCGCTCCCCACAGCCGACGTAGAGGATCACGTCTGCGTCTGCCCATTTGGCCAGGGTCTGCTGCATCACGGTCTTGCCGCTCCCGAAGGGGCCCGGAATGGCCGCCGTCCCTCCCATGGCCACGGGGAACAGCACGTCGATGATCCGCTGACCGGTCACCAGGGGCTCCCGGGGATCCAGCCGCCGGGCTTCGGGCCGCGCCAGCCGCACAGGCCAGGTGTGCATCAGCCGGAGCTCCCGTCCGTCCTCCAGGCGGGCCACCACGTCCGTGACGGTGAACTCCCCCTCCCGGATCTCCGCCACCCGCGACGGCCGCGCGTCCGGCGGGACCAGGATGCGGTGCGCGAAGCCGAACTCCTGCACCTCCCCAATTACGTCCCCGGGGCCCACCTCCTGGCCCACGGAGACCGTGGGGCGGAAGGGCCAACGCCGCTGTCGGTCCAGCGCCGGCGCCACCGCACCCCGACGAATGAAGTCGCCCTGCTGGCTACGGACGGACGGCAGCGGCCGCTGGATCCCGTCGAAGATGTTGCTCAGCAGCCCCGGCCCCAGCTCCACCGCGAGGGGCAGACCGGTGCTCTCCACCGGCTCGCCCACCAGGAGGCCCGAAGTGTCCTCGTACACCTGGATGAAGGCGGTGTCCCCGCTGAGCCGGATGATCTCCCCCACCAGCCGCTCATTGCCGACGCGGACGATGTCGTACATCCGGGCCCCTCGCATCCCGCGGGCGATCACCGCCGGACCCGCGATCTTCACGATCTCGCCCTGCATGGCCACCGCCTCCTTCCTGGACCTCCTTCAGCGCAGCTTCACGTAGAACCCGATATGCTCCTTCACCAGCCGGGCGATGTAGTCCTCGCCGGACTCCAGCCGGGCCCGCGCTGCCGGGAACGGGACCACTACCGGCAGGTCCCGCCCCCGCAGGACCCGGGCGACATCCCCCTCCACCCCCTCCAGCAAGGCCTCGTTCACCGCGACCAGCCCGTAGTCCCCCCGCACCAGGTCTCGGAGCACCGCCACCGCATGCCGGGGCTCCTCCGCCTCGAACACGTCCGCCCCCGCCAGGCGGAACCCCGTAGCCGTCTCCGCGTCCGTGATCACCGCCACCCGGTACGCCATCGCCTACACCAGCGCCATCTCCCTGCGGACCAGGTCCCGCGGGATCCCCACGGCCTTGCTGCGCGCAATCAGCCGCAGGTTACGGACCTCGTTGGCCAGCAGAGTCAGGTAGCCGACCACCACGTCCACGCCCAGAGGGTCACCCAGGTACAGGTCCGCCATCCGCCGGGTGGCCTCATGCTCCAGCCACCGCTCCACCTCCGCGGGGGTACGCCCTTCCGGTTGGATGCCCCGGGCCCGGATCTCCCGGATCCCCACCGCGGCGGTGTTGGGGTCCGCCAGGTTGCGGAACACCTCTCGGGTGACCACCGCGCCGCCTTCCAGGAAGAACCGCTCTCGCTGCTCCGGGGTCAGGTCCGGGAGCTGCTGGAGTTTGAAGGCGGTCTTCACGTTGGTGAAGTCTACGTGGGTGCGCACGAGCTCCGCGACCCGGGACGCGTCGTACCCACGCCCCCGCGCGGCCTGTAGGGCCCAGGCGTAGTACGCCCGATCTAGGGCCAGCTCCAGGACCAGGAGGTCCTTGGAGGCCTGGTACTCCGCGGTCGCCGCCGTCAGGGCCTCCGCCAGAGGGTGGCCCCACGTGGCCAGGGTGGCCACCACCGCGGGCAGGTCCGGCTGCTGCAACAGCTCCCGCAGCCGGACATCTGAAAGCTCCGCTGCGGGGACCAAAGTGGGCTCCACCGCCTCCGGGGGGTATCCCGCGTGCTTGGCCCGCAGTACCGCCCGCAGGTTATGCACGTCCCACTGCATCAGCAGCACCTGGATCAGGGTCCGGGGCTTGCCGTCCGCGAAGGACAGCACCCGCCGCGCGGCCTTCTGGAAGGCCCGCGCCAGCGCTTCGTCCACCGCCCGCAGCCCCTGGTACCGGGTCAGGGCCTCCTGCAGCTCGGGCCCGTAGGGCGTGTGGACCAGGGCCTGCAGGAACGCGTCCAGGTCCGGGAGGCTCAAGAGCTCCTCCAGCCTCCCCGGCGGGAGGAGCCGGGAGCGCATCCCCTTCACGCGGGCGTTGATGTACCCGAAGTCCGCCGGCACCTACCCCTCCCAGAGGACGGCCGCCACGTCGGCCAGCAACAGCTGCTGGGCCCGGCGCAGGCGCGAAGCCAGGGTGTTCTCCACCACGAACCGACCGTCCTCGCTCGAAACCCGAACCCCGCCTTTCAGGGCCGGATCCGCGTTCACCCGGACCAGGTGGAGGCCCAGCTCCCGCGCAGCGTTCTCCACCGCGTGGACGTCCCGCTCCGCGCAGTCTACCACCACGGGCCCGTTGAACCCTTCGGCCGCTTCACGGAGCAGGCCCCGGAGGATCGGTCCGTAGCGAGCCGGATCCTGGGTGATTCGCTCCAGCTCCACCGCCGCGCGGCGGAACACCTCCTGGAGCTGTTGGTCCTTCGCCTCCAGGACCTTCGAGGCGGCGCGCAGCTGAGCGACTCCCCGCGCCCGGACCCGGGCAGCCTCTACGGCCTCGGCTACCCGCCGACGTTGCGTCTCCAGCAGCGCCTGGGCTTCCGCCTGGGCCTGTCGAACTAGCTCCTCCGCCTGCCCTCGCGCCTGGCTCAGCAGGCGCTGTCGCTCCGCCTCCGCCTCGCGCTCGAGCAGGTCGATCAACTCCGAGGCCATGGGAGCTAGATGCGGCCGATCAGGAAGAAGGCCACCAGGAAGCCCAGGATGATCATGGTCTCCGGCAGGGCCAGGAAGACCAGCATGAGGCCTCCGATCTCCGGCCGCTCCGCCATAGCGCCGGCCGCCGCCGCCCCGATCCGGGACTGGGCCCACGCGGTCCCGAGCGCACCGAACGCCACCGACAGCGCGGCCGCGATTCCCAGCAGCCCGGCCCGCACGCCATCCCCGGCCCGCGGCGCCGCCTCTGGAGCCTCCGCGGCCAGCGCGGGCAACCCCGCCACGGCCACCACCACTACCGCCAGCACCACGACCCACCAGGTGTTGCGCATCCTGTCGTTCACCTCCCTGTCCGTTGGAATGGTCGGTACGGTTGTCCGGTCTCCTCGTGGTACTTCACCTTGGTGAAGAACTCCACCCAGTGCAGACGCGCTGGCTGGATCACGTGTCCCACGATGGTGAACACGAAGAACAACACCTGGGCCAGAGCGGCAATCAGCGACCCCACCACCGTCCCCACCAGGCCGCTCAGGCCGAAGGTCTCCGCCATCCTGGGCCCCAGTTCGTTGGCAGCCGTAGCGAGCGCCGCCGCGGCGAGCCCGAAGGCCATGAGTCGGGCGTGGCTCAGGACGTGGCCGAATGCGGTGGCGGACTCCAGGAACCACATGGGGTTGGCCGCCCGGAAGGCTAGACCCAGCCCGAACACCGCCAGCGCGGCCCACAGGAACGACCAGCTCACCGGGACCACCCCCGCCGGCAGGAGACCCGACAGCCCCCCGAGCAGCAGGAGCACCCAGGAGAGGGTCAGCACCATCACCGCGCTCTCGAAGATCCCGCGCACGTTCCGGTGTCGGACGGCCTGCGCCAGGTGCCCCAGCAGCCCGCCGTAGATCATGACCATCCCGAGCAATACGATGAGCTGGAAGTACAGGTCCCGCTGCGCCCACACCCGGTCGAAGAGGGGGTGGACCCGGAACAGCAGTTCCGGCAGGTTCCCGAACACCTCCGCGTACAGCGCGCCGAAGACCATCACCCAGAACGCGATCACCCGGACGATCCACGACACCGCCTGCAGGGTGTCCGGGGCCACGCGCAGATTCAGCAGGTTCACCTCCAGGGGCTGGCCCTGCCGGGCGCGGTTCCGCATCCACCACCCCAGGGCGAAGAACAAAGCCCCGTAGCCCACATCACCGATCACCAACCCCACGAACAGGGGAAAGGTGACCGCCAGCAGGGGGCTGGGGTCCCAAGTGCCGTACCGGGGCGGCCGGAAGATGGAGAGGAGGAGCTGAAAGGGCCGCACCGGCGGAGCGTTTTCCAGGGCTACGGGGACGTGGGCGGCCTCCTCGTGGTCGTGCGGGTCCACGGGACTGTCCACCACCACCACGTGGTCCCCGAAACGCTGCCGGAGGGCCGCCCGCAGCTGCGGGACCTCCCGCGTGGGCACCCACCCGTGCACGATGAACGCGTACCGGGACTGGGCGAAGCTCGGGAGGACCTCCAGCTTGGCCAGCTCGTCCCGCAGCCGCGCCTCCACGGCCTGCACGGTCCCCCGGGCCCTCCGGCTGAGGGCCTCCAGCCGCCGCTGGCAGTCCGACACCACCCGGGGGAGCTCCTCCCGCATCCGGGCCATCTCCTGCACCGCCTCCGCGGCCGGGCGGTCCGCGAACCGGGCGGGCAGCCGGAGCTCCGTGATCCCGGCTCGTTGCAGGAAGGACCGAACGGCGTCCCCATCCCGGCGGTGGAAGGCCACCACCACGCCGATGCTCTTCTCGTCGATCTGCCGCGACACCACCTCCACGCGCCCCCCCGTGATCCGGTCCAGCTCGCGCTGCAGCGCGGTGACCGCGGGCATCGCGTTGCCCCGGAGGACGAAACCGTAGGTCTCGAAGTGGCGGCTCCCCCGCAACGCCGCCAGCAGCGGCGACAGCACGCGGACCGCCCCCTCGTAGGACCGCACCAGCTCCAACTCCTCCTCCGCCTCCCGGCGCTGGCGCACCAGCTCCCGCGCCTCCCGTTCCACCGGTTCCAGCAGGGCCTCCAGCTCGTCCAGGCTCCGATCCTGGAGGCTCGGAATCTCCACAGGCCCCACCCGCGGCAGCAGCTCCAGCAGTCCCTTGGTGCGTGTCAGCAGGGCCTCCAGCCGCCGCTGCAACGCCTCCTCCTCGCTGCCCGGCTCCACTGGCCGCAGCGGCGGGACCTCTTCCGCCTCCACGCGGTCCACGTGCATCAGTCCCAGCCGCTGGATCGCGTCCGTCACCTCGCCCAGCAGCCGCTTGGGCCCCAGGAGGATGACGCGGCTCATCTCCACGATCATGGCTCCAAGCCCTGTAGGACGGCGGCCACCACCCGGCGCACGGCCGCTTCCAGATTCCGCTGCGCGCTCTGGCGGACCCGCTCCGCCTCCTCCTCCGCCCGCCGCAGCTCCTCCTCCTCCGCCGCGCGCGCCTCCACCTCGGCCCGCTCCCGCGCCTCCCGCTCCAGCCGGGTAGCCTCCTCCTGAGCTCGGGCTCGGATGCGCGCGGCCTCTGCTTCGGCCTCCTTCACCAAGCGGTCCGCCTCCGCGCGGGCCTCCGCGAGACGCTGCTCCAGCTCCCGCTCCTTCTGCGCAAGTAACTCCAGAACGTTCGGCCGCTGGCGGTCGTGGCCCTCAGCCATGCTGCCCTTCCTCCTTCGTCCCGCGCCCCTCGCTTCGTGGATGCGGAAAGCCGCAGGCGCACCGCGGTGAGACGAGCCGCCCAAGCACGCGAACGGCGGCCCCCGCCGCGCCGGCCCGGCGCCGGGATACCGCCGCGACTATGCTACCACAGTTGCGCCAGTCCGACACCGCCCCTCCGGAGTCCAGCCCGCCAGCCGCAGCTACGCCGTTCGCGGGCACGCCCTAGCTCCCCAGCAGCCGCCGGGCCACCTCCATGAACGTCACCAGCGGCTGCGGGTACACGCCCGCCGCCAGCGTGCCGATCAGGGCCCCCAGCACCCCCGCCCGCAATCCGGCGGAGACCGGGATCGGTCCGGGGGCCGCTGGCGGCATGAGGTACAGGGCCCGCAGCACGCCCACGTAGTAGTAGAGGGACACCACGCTGTTGGCCACCGCGAGGGCCGCAAGCCACAGCAGGCCCGCGTCCACCGCGGCCGCGAACAGGTAGAACTTCCCGAAGAAGCCCGCGGTGGGCGGGATGCCCGTCAGCGACAACATGAAGACCACCATGGCCGCCGCCACCCAAGGCGCCCGCTGGCTCAGCCCCGCATGGTCGGGGATCTCGTCAGAGCCCGTCCCCTCCGCCGCCACCATGGCCACGAAGAACGCTCCCAGATTCATGAACAGGTACGCCAGCAGGTAGTACAGCAAGCCCTGCAGGGCCCAGGGCGACTTCCATGCGGCGAGGGCGATGAGTACGTAGCCGGCATGCGCGATGCTGGAGTAGGCTAGCATCCGCTTCAGGTTACGCTGCAGCAGCGCCAGCAGGTTGCCCACCGTCATGGTCACCGCGCTCAGGGCCGCCAGCAGCACCGGCCAGTTCACCTGTTCCAGGGGGACCCCCACGCTCAGCGTGCGCACGAGGGCTGCGAAACCGGCCGCCTTGGGCCCCACGGACAGGAAGGCGGTGATCGGCGTGGGCGCGCCCTCGTACACGTCCGGGGTCCACTGGTGGAAGGGGACCATGGACACCTTGAACCCGAATCCGGCCAGGGCCATCCCCACTGCCAGGAACGCGGCAGGGCCGGCCCGCTCGAGCCGGGCCGCGATGTCGTACAGGATGGTGCTGCCCGTCAGGCCGTACAGGAGGGAGAACCCGTAGGCCATCACCCCGGTGGTGGCCGCACCGTACAGGAAGTACTTCACCCCCGCCTCATTGCTCTTCGGGTCCCTCTTGAGGAACCCCGCCAGGAGGTAGGAGCTCAGGGACACAAACTCGATGCTGAGCAGGAGCAGGATCAGGTCCGAGGCGCTGGCCATCAGGAGCAGTCCCACACCCGCGAACAGGAGCAGGCTGAACACCTCCCCCAGGTGCGGGGTCCTGCCGGGGAAGTAGTCCAAGCTCACCAGGGCCACGAGCGCCACCGCCGCCAGGGCCACCAGCTTGAAGTACACCGCGAAAGCGTCCACCGTGTACGTGTCCGCGAAGACGCGGACCCCTGGAGCCCCCAGGCCGCCCAGGTCCGTCAGCAGGACCGCGCAGGCGGCCCCGGCGGCCACCAGGGAAGCCAGGGCGACCCCCCCCAGCCACCGCTTCCGGTCCGCGGGAACCAGCAGGTCCGCCCCCACCAGGGCCACCGCCGCGGCAGCCAGGACCAGCTCCGGGACCAGCCACCTCAGGTCCGCCCAGTTCATCGCAGCATCGCCACCAGCTGGCTGCTGGTGAGGTTGATGATGTCCAGCAACGGCTTGGGGTAGACCCCGAACACGATCATGAGGACCACCAGCGGGAACAGCGTCCACGCCTCCCGGCGATCCAGGTCCGGCAGATTCGCCCAGCGCGGGTTGGTGGGCCCCAGGAAGATCCGCTGGATCGTCCACAGGAAGAAGGCGGCGGTGATCACCACGCCGAGGGCCGCCAGGGCGGTGAACACTGGGATGATGCTGAAGGAGCCCACGAAGATGAGGAACTCCGCCACGAAGCCCATGAGCCCCGGAAGCCCCAGGGAGGCGAACATCGCGGTGATGGATACGGCGCCGTACTTCGGGAGCACCGCCCACAGTCCCCCGAAGTCGTCCACGCCCCGGGTATGGGTGCGGTCGTCGTAGATCACCCCCACCACCAGGAACAGGGCCCCCGTGATGATTCCGTGCGCCAGCATCTCCATGGTGGCGCCGTTCAGGGCCGTGGCCGCCGCGTCCGCCAGCTCCGGCCGGCCGTAGGCGTAGGCCGCCGCGGCCACCGCCAGCATCACGTAGCCCATGTGGTTCACCGAGGAGTAGGCCACCAGCTTCTTGAGGTCCGTCTGGGCCATGGCCACCAGGGCGCCGTAGATCACCCCGATCACCGCCAGGGTGGCGATGAGCAGCGCGTGCTGGCGGAACACCTCCGGGAACAGGGGCAGGCTGAACCGCACGAACCCGTACGTGCCGAGCTTCAGGAGGACGGCCGCCAGGATCACGCTCCCGGCGGTGGGCGCCTCCACGTGCGCGTCGGGCAACCACGTGTGGAAGGGCCACATGGGCACCTTGATGGCGAAGGAGAGGAAGAAGCCCCAGAAGGCCAGTTGGGCCAACAGGCCCGTGCCCGCCAGCGGACGCTGCCGGATGATCTCCAGCACGTCGAACGTTCGCTGGCCCGGCGGCAGGTGGAAGTACAGGAGCAGGATGCCCAGCAACATAGCCAGGGATCCCACCAGGGTGTACAGGAAGAACTTGATGGCCGCGTACTCCCGCCGGGGCCCTCCCCAGATCCCGATGAGGAAGTACATGGGGACGAGGGTCAACTCCCAGAACACGTAGAAGAGGAAGAAGTCCAGGGCGAAGAACACTCCCAGCATCCCGGTCTCGAGGAGCAGGAACAGCAGGTTGTACTCCTTCACCCGGTGGGTCTCGCGGAAGGAGTACAGCACCGACAGCACCGTCAGGAGCGTGGTGAGCAACGCGAGGACCAGGCTGAGCCCGTCCACCCCGACCTTGTACTGAACGCCCACCGCGGGGATCCACGCGGCCTGCTCGATGAGCTGGATCTCCCGGCGTCCGAACTCGAACTGCGGCAGGATCAGCAGGGAGGCCGCGAAGGTGGCCAGGCTGAACCCGAGCGTCACCCGGCGGATCCGGTCAGCGTCCTCCCTGGGGAGGAACAGCAACACCAGCGCCCCCGCGAGGGGCAAAAACAGGGTAAGGGTCAGGATCGGCATCCCTCGACTCCCGGACTCCAGATTCGCAGGCTTCCCACCGCGCCGTTCAGAGTCTCCACAGACTCACCACCACGATGATCACCAGCCCCGCCGCGGCCACCAGGATGTAGTGGTACGCGCGGCCGGTCTGCAGGGGGCGCAGCAACATTCCCAACCCTCGGGTGAGCCACCCGATCAAGTTCACCAGCCCGTCCACCACGTAGGTGTCGAACAGCCGGTGCAGGCGGCTCACCAGCACCGTCACCCCGCCCACCAGGTTGACCAGCCCGTCCACCCCGTGGACGTCGAACCACCGCAGCCCCGCAGCCAGAGCGAGTCCGCCGCGCACGAACACCCACGCGTAGACAGTGTCGATGTACATCCGGTTACGAAGGAAGGGGTACAGGGGCCCGACCCACGCGCGCACCTGGTCGCTGCGTACCCACCGGACGCCGTACACCACCCACGCTACCCCGATCCCGGCCAGCGCCACCGCCAGGGAGCGCAGCGCCAGCGGCCACGAGAAACTGGGCGCGTGGATGCCCGCCTCCTCGAAGCCCTCGAACTTCAGGAAGTGGTGAATCCAGGACCCTCCCTCGGGGCCGGTGCCCGGGATCCCCACGAACCCCGCCACGAGGGCGAAGAAGGCCAACACCATCAGGGGAACGGTCATCACGGGAGGGCTCTCGTGAGGTCCGCGGTGCGCCTCGTGCCCGTGGTGAGGGCCGTGCACTCCAGCCCGCGCGTAGTCCTCCGGCAGCCACGGGTCGGGCTCCGGATGTTCGGGGCCCCGGTAGCGTCCGAAGAAGGCGTAGGCGACCAGTCGGGACATGTACAGGGCCGTGAGGAACGCAGCCGCGGTCAGGAGGGTGTAGATGGCGGGGTCGTGGTGGTACGCCTCCAGCAGGATCTCGTCCTTGCTCCAGAAGCCCGCGAAGGGGAACACCCCCGCCAGCGCCAGGAACCCCGCCAGGAAGGTCCAGAAGGTGACGGGCATGGAACGCCACAGGCCGCCCATCTCCTTGATGTTGTTCGTGCGTACCGCGTGGATCACGCTGCCCGCCGCCAGGAACAGCAGGGCCTTGAAGAAGGCGTGGGTCAGGAGGTGGAACAGCCCCGCGGTGTAGCCCAGGACGCCCAGGCCCGCCATCATGAAGCCCAGCTGGCTGATGGTGGAGTAGGCCAGGACGCGCTTGATGTCGTCCTGCGCGAGGGCGATCAGGCCGGCCATGAGGGCCGTCACGGTTCCCACCCACGCCACCCACGTCAGAGCTTCGTGGTGCGGGGTGAAGAAGAAGAGGGGGTACGCGCGTCCCACCAGGTAGACCCCTGCAGCCACCATGGTAGCTGCGTGGATCAGGGCAGACACAGGGGTGGGGCCTTCCATGGCGTCGGGGAGCCACACGTGCAGGGGGAACTGGCCGCTCTTCCCGATGGGCCCGCCGAAGATCAACAACGCGGTCAGGGTGACCACGGGGATCTCCCACGGACCCAGACGGACCGCCGCGGAGGCCTTCTCCGCCCCCTTGTGGACGGCCTCGAACACCGTCTGGTAGTCCACGGTGCCGAACTGCCAGAAGAGGGCCATGATGCCCACCAGCATGAGGGTGTCCCCCACCCGGGTGGTGAGGAACGCCTTCATCTGGGCCAGGTTCGCGGACCGCCGCCGGAAGTAGAAGCCGATCAGGAGGTAGGAACACAGGCCGATCACTTCCCACCCGATGAGCATCAGGAGGAAGCTGTTGGCCAAGACCATGGTGAGCATGCCCGCGCAGAACAGCGAGAGGAAGGCGAAGAAGCGGGCGTAGTAAGGGTCCCCGTGCATGTAGCCGACGGAGTAGACGAAGATGAGCCCGCCCACCAGGGTGATCATGGCGACGGTGATACTGGACAGGGAGTCCACGGTGTAGCCCACGGTGATCACGCGCTCCCCGCCGACCGCCCACGCGGCGCGCCACACGAAGGGAGGCGCCCCCAGGACCTGCTCCAGGAACGTCCCCCAGGCCAACACGGCCGACACGGCCATGGCCGCGATGGCCACGTACGGGGCCCGCTCGCCCAGGACCCGGCCCCGGAAGGCCAGGATCCCGTAGCTAGCCAGGGGGAACAGGGGGATGAGCCAGGCCAGGCGCGCCACCGCTTCCTCCTAGCCCTTCAGGAGATTCACCTGGTCCACGTTCACCGTCTCCAGGTGGCGGTACGCGTTGATGATCAGGGCGAGGCCCACTGCCGCCTCGCACGCCGCCAAGGTGATGATCACGAGGGCGGCCACGTGCCCGCGCACGAACGTGGGATCCACGAACTTGGTGAAGGCCACGAAGTTTAGGTTGGCTGCGTTCAACATGAGCTCGATGCCCATCAGGATGGCCACCGCGTTCCTCCGGGTGAGGACTCCGAAGAGTCCCATGCCGAACAGCAGACTCGACAGCACGAGGTAGTGGGGCAGTCCGATCATTCCTCCCTCCGGGCAATGACGATAGCCCCCACCAGCGAAGCCAGGATCACCAGGGAGGTCACCTCGAAGGCCAACACGTAGGGCATGAGGAAGCTGCGACCCACGGCTCCGGGGTTGTAGGGGGGCAGGGGTCCGGCCGCAGGACCCCACGGCACCCGAAGGAGGACCACCCACAGGAGGGCCACGAGCGCCCCGCACACCCCCAGCGCCAGGGGGACTTGTTCGTTCCGCTGCCGCACCCGGAGGCCCGTAGCCCCCTCCGTAAGCAGGATGACGAACAGGATGAGAACGGTGATCGCCCCCACGTAGATGAGGATCTGGATGGCGGCGACGAACTCCGCGTGCAGAAGCACGTACAGGCCCGCCACCCCGAGGAGAGTGGGGACCAGGGACACCGCGGCGTGCACAAGGTTGCGGGAGTAGACTACCAGGGCGCCGCCCACCAGGACCATGGCGGCCAGCGCACAGAAGGCCAGAGCCTCCGCGTTCACCGCACGACCACCACCAGCCAGCCCGCCACCAGGAGGTTCATCATGCTGACGGGGAGCAGGACCTTCCAGGACAGCCCGAGCAACTGGTCGATCCGGAACCGCGGGTACGTCCACCGCACCCACATGAGGAAGAAAACGACCGCGTACGTTTTCAGGAGGAACCACACCAGACCGTTCCCCACCGGACCCAACCAGGGCAGCGGAAAGGGTCCCTTCCACCCGCCCAGAAACAGCGTGGTGAACAACGCGGAGCTGGCCAGCAGCGACCCGTACTCCCCCAACTGGAACAGGGCAAAGCGCATGGGCGTGTATTCCGAGAAGTATCCGGCCACCAGCTCTGCCTCTGCCTCCGGGAGGTCGAAGGGGATGCGGTTGGCCTCCGCGGTGGCCGCCACCAGGAACACCACCGCGGCAACCGCCACCGACGGGTACAGGTACGCGGGGTACGGTTGAGCCTCCACGATGCGCACCGTAGACAGGGTCCCCGTCAGGGTGGCCACGAGGAGCAGGGAGAAAGCTAGGGGCAGCTCGTAGGACACCATCTGGGCCGCGGACCGCAGACCTCCCAGCAGCGAGTACTTGTTGTTGGACGCCCAGCCGCCCGTCAGGATGCCGATGACCGTCAGGCTGCTCACCGCGGCGAAGTACAGGATACCCACGTTCAGATCCCGCACCACCCAGCCGGGCGCGAAGGGGATCACCACCCAGTCCAGCAGGGCCGCCACCGCCACCAGGATGGGGGCTATGGAGAACAGCACCCTGTCCGCCCGGTGCGGGACAATGTTCTCCTTGTAGAGGAGCTTCAGGGTGTCTGCCACCGTCTGGAGGAGGCCGTGAGGACCCACGTGCTTGGGGCCCACCCGGGCCTGGATCCACGCGCTGATCTTGCGCTCCGCGAGCACCAGAAACAGAGCGCCCCCGACCGCCAGGAACGTGAACACCACGGCGGCGAGGACCACCATGCGGACGAGCTCCACCTGCCAGACCGCGCTGAGCAACCCTCCTAGGCCCACTCCAGCGCACCCTTCTTCCACGCGTAGGCCAGGCCCACCCCCAGCACGCCCAGGAAGATCAGCATCTCCACGAAGGCGAAACTGCCCAGCTCGCGGAGGACCACGGCCCACGGGTAGATGTAGATGACCTCGATGTCGAACAGGAGGAAGGCCAAGCCGAACAGGTAGTACCGGACGTGGAACTGGCTCCACGCTTCGCCAAAGGGGATGATCCCGGATTCGTAGGCAACGCGCTTCTGCGGGTACTGGCTGCGCGGCGCCAGCAACCATACCAGCCCAAGGGGGAGAGCCGCCATGCCCGCTCCCACGAGCGCGAAGACCGCCACGTACGCCCAGTCCAGCGGCACCCGCTCACCTCAAGGGTTCGGTTCCCTCCTCGTCCGCGCACGGGTTCGCCGGCGACGCGGCCCGGTCCTCCCTGGTGCCGCGATCGGCGCACCACCTGCGCCGGTGGGAAGGCGGGAAAACAAATGCGAGGGGACGCGCCGGGTCGCGCGTCCGGCCGCGGCCCACGGGCATCATACGGACACCCCCGGAGGCTGTCAAGGTTGCCCTGCCGCCTCATCCTGCGGGACGGGAGCCGCAGCCCACAGGTTTCGGCTCCCCGCGGAACTGGGAGGCGGCCAGGGTACCCGTACATATGCTCGCTTACCCAGCCACGGGCGGCGCACCGCTTGCCGCTCCCCGACGCTGAGGGCCTACGGGATCGGACGCGTGTAGCAGCGCATCCTACTCGTCGTGGGAGTCCTCGGAGGACCAGCGGGGTGGTCCATGAAGTCCGTGCGGTCGAACCTTAGGCGGAACTCAGGCGGAACTCTCGCTGGAGCCGGCGAGGGGATTCGAACCCCTGGCCTGCTGATTACGAATTAGTGAATGCCCTTGACCCCCTTGTCCAGAATGCAGTACTGACAAGGGTTTCAGCCATTCTGTCGCACGTTTGTGTGCTCGACCGTATGTACGTTTTCGACACCTCAGGCGCACAAAAGGCGCACACTTAGGACTCCGAATCATCTGCCAGGATTGCCCCGGCCCCAACGGCCCTACCCCAGAAGGAGCCCGCACCCGACCGTCCAGAACCCGCCAGACCCCCGCGGCCTCCTCCAGTTCCTGGCCGGCCACCGCCGGCAGCACCGGGCACCCGGTGGCCTTCTCCATGGCTGCAGCACGCTCCCGGGCCTTGCGTACGTCGTGGGCGGTCACCGTGCCGGAGACCTCCGCCAGGAGGTAGACCTCACGGCCGTCCGCCAGCCCCGTCAC
>CALIMJ010000011.1 GCA_938028835.1 uncultured bacterium
GCGGCCCGGTGGAGGCCCGCCCCAGCCCAGCCAGTCCGCCAGCTTCGCATACACCTGGCTCAGCTGGTTGGCCACCGTGCGCTGGCTGCGGCCCAGCCGGCGCGCGATCCCTGCGTTGTCCAGGCCCTCGCAGGCCAGGCGGGCCACGTCCCGCTCCGCCGGGGTGAGCCACCGTTCCACGAACTCCCGCCGGCGCCGCATCCGCTCCCCCCGGACGATCTCCTCGTACCGGCGGATGGCCTCCAGGGGGTCGTCCAGCTCCGCCAGGGCCGCCAGCATGACGCCGGAGTCCGTCCAGCGGAGGACGGGCACGGGCACTAAGTACGCGGTCTCGCCCGATTCCAGGTGCATGCGCCGCTCGGCCCCGGGCTGCCAGCCCTCGCTCAGGAGGTGCCAGGCTCGGTCTTCCGGCCCGAACAACAGCTGGGCCACCACCATGGCCGCCACCCCCATGACCTTGCGACCCCCGGCCAGGGACAGGTGCACCACCGAGTGGGCCCGCTTGGCGTCCCGCACCGCCCGGTACAGGGCTGCCAGCAGCCCCCGCACGTCCGCCTCGGTGCGGAAGTCGTCCAGGGGGCCGTCCTGGCCCCGCACGGGCACGGAGCGCAGCTGGACGCCCGGATAGCGCCCCGAGGCGAACTCCTCCCGGATGGACCGCAGGCCTGCCTGCACCGCCTTCGAGGAAGTGTGGACGACCCTCACCTCGCGGATGGCGCGGCGCTGCGTCAGGAGGAGGTCCAGGGTGATGGTGACCACCTGGGGCTCGTGGCCCAGGGTGGCGACAAGCCCTTCCCCACCGGGCCCCGTGCGACGCCGGGTGGTGGCCTTGGGCTCAGCTGCCGGTAGCAACCCCTCCCCCAAGTGGGGAAGCTTGGCTCCATCGTTCGCCGCCGTGGCGGCTACCTCCTGCCCCGCAGCCAGCCCGAAGTCCGGGGGACGGCGAACCGCAGATGATCTTCGCCCGCGGGCCGCAGTTCCCCAAACACGCCCCCGCCACCGCGGCGGGCCCACGTGGTCGATGCCGGCCTGCTACCATACCTGCGGGGATTGACAAAGCGGTGCGGCCAGGCGGAGCGAAGGCGAGCACCGGCGGGCAGAGCCAGCCCCGCCGACTGGGCGGGTTGAACGCAATGCTGCGGGTCAGATTTCCTGACCCCCCTCACGGGAGGGAAGCCGGGATGAGGCCGGGTACCGGCGTCCCCAAGGACGTGCTCGACGACATCATCCGGAGGATCGTGTAGGTCGCGCAGCCGGACAGGATCATTCTCTTCGGTTCAGCGGCACGTGGCGAGATAGGTCCGCATAGCGACGTCGACCTGCTTGTGATCAAGGGAGGCGACTACGATCCCGGTCGGCTGGTCGAGCGGATCTACCGGCACCTCCACGGCGCGAAAGCGGCGGTGGACGTGATCGTGGTGACCCCGGAGGAGGTGGAGCGGTACGAAGACGCCTTCTGCCTGGTGATCTACCCCGCGCTGAGGGAGGGTATCGTCGTCTATGCCGCCTGAACGTTTCGGCCCGGACGACCCGAGGGAGGGGCTGAACCGGGCCAGGAGCAACCTGGCCCAGGCGTCGGTCCGGCTGCCCGAGGTGTACCTGGAGGACCTCTGCTTTCAGGCCCAGCAGGCGGCGGAGAAGGCGATCAGGGCGGTCTTCGTCGCGCGGAAGACGCCGTTTCCGTACGTTCACGGCCTGTCGCGCCTCCTGACACTACTGGAGGTAAAGTGGTGAGGCGATTCCGGAGACGGTGAGGGAAGCCGAACGGCTGAGCCGCTTTGCCGTAGAGCCGCGCTACCCAGGCTTCGGACGCCCGGTGGCCGACGCGGAGTACCAGGAGCTGCTGGAGGTGCCCCGCGAGGCGGTGCGCTGGGCCGAGCAACGGGTAGCCGACCTGCTGAGGTCGTAGACGCAAACCGGGTCCGGGCCCGAACGTGCAACCCGCCGCAGGAGAAAGCCCGGGCCCGCGGAAGGCTCCGCGGGCCCGGAAAACAGCCGAGGGGTCCGGCAGGCGCGCCGGGACCTACGCGGGGGCCTTCACCTCCCGCTCCTCCAGAGGCACGTAGTCCCGCGCGTCGGGCCCGTCGTAGATCTGGCGCGGCCGGCTGATCTTCTGCTCGGGGTCCTGCAGCATCTCCTCCCAGTGCGCCAGCCAGCCCGAGGTCCGGGGGATGGCGAACAGCACCGGGAACATCTCCACGGGGAAGCCCATGGCCTGGTAGATCAGGCCCGAGTAGAAGTCTACGTTCGGGTACAGCCGGCGGCTGACGAAGTACTCGTCCTCCAGGGCGATCCGCTCCAGCTCCAGGGCGATCTCCAGGAGGGGGTTGGTGCCGGTGACCTCAAACACCTCGTAGGCCACCTGCTTGATGATCTTCGCCCGCGGGTCGTAGTTTTTGTACACCCGGTGCCCGAACCCCATGAGCAGCACGTCCCCCGCCTTCACCCTCTGGATGTAGGCCGGGACCCGGTCCTTGCTCCCGATCTCCTGCAGCATGCGGAGCACCTGCTCATTGGCCCCACCGTGGAGGGGGCCGTACAGGGCCGCCGCCGCCCCCGCCACCGCGGAGTAGGGGTCCACGTGGCTGCTCCCGATGCTCCGCATCACGTTCGTGCTGCAGTTCTGCTCGTGGTCCGCGTGGAGGATGAACAGGACGTCCAGGGCGCGCTCCAGCACCGGGTTGGGCCTGTACTTCAGTTCCGTGGTCCTGAACAGCATGTTCAGGAAGTTGCCGGTGTAGGAGAGCTCGTTGTCGGGGTACACGTAGGGGAGCCCCCGGCTGTGGCGGTACGCGAAGGCAGCGATGGTGGGCATCTTGGCGATCAGCCGCACGATCTGGCGGCGGCGCACCGCGGCGTCGTGGATGTGCTTCGCCTCGGGGTAGAAGGTGGACAGGGCCCCCACGGTGCCGATCAGCATCCCCATGGGGTGCGCGTCGTAGTGGAACCCGTCCAGGAACTTCTTGATGGACTCGTGGATGAAGGTGTGGTGCGTGATCTCGTGGGTCCAGCTCTCCAGCTGGCTGCGGGTCGGTAACTCCCCGTGCAGGAGGAGGTAGGCGACTTCCAGGTACGTGGACCGTTCGGCGAGGACCTCGATGGGGTAGCCCCGGTAACGCAGGATCCCCCGCTCCCCGTCGATGAAGGTGATGCGGCTGCGGGTGGAGGCGGTGTTCAGGAAGGCGGGGTCGTAACTCATCAGGCCGAAGTCGTCCTCGTCCACCTTGATCTGCCGCAGGTCGGTGGCTCGGATGGCTGCCCCGTACTTCGGGTACGTTCCGTAGAAGATGGGGATCTCGTAGGTCCTGCCGGTGCGGTTGTCGATGACGGTCAGGGTGTCCTTGCCCATGTCCTCCCGCTCCTCACGCCCTGTGGAGTCGGCCAGCGGCCGCAACTCCAGTGTACGGGAAGGGACGGCCGAAGAGAGCCGGTTGCCGGTGGGATTTTTGCAGACCAAGTCGGGCCCGGCCGATCCCGCGGGTCGGGCCGGCCTCTTCAGCCCACCAGCCGGTGCAGCCGCCGCAAGGCCTCCAGGCGGTCCGTCTGGCCGAGGCGGGCGCGGCGCAGGGCTTCCTCCAGAACCGCCACGGTGCGGTCGTACGTGGAGCGGTCCACCGGGTACGGGTGCCCGTCCTTGCCGCCGTGGGCGAACGAGAAGCGCGCGGGGTCCCTCCAGCTGGGCGGGGCACCCGCGAGGAGTTCCGACAGCAGGGCCAGGGCCCGAAGGGTCTTGGCCCCCACTCCCGGCAGCCCGAGCAGGGTCTCGAAGTCCCGGGCCTGCGCCTCGTAGGTCCGCAGGAGGACCCTCTGTACACGGCCCGGGTCCAGGTCGGAGGCCAGAACGTGGTGCCGGGCTGGAAGGGTGAGAACCCGCTTCAGCTCACCCATCAGCCGCTCCGGCCGCTCCCGGGAGAGGGCCGTGATGGCCTCGCGGGCCCGGCCGCTCTCCCTCGCTACCAGGTTCAGGGTGGGGCCGGTGTGCTGGGCGCACACCGCGGCGTGCGGCTCGCACACGAAGTCCGCCACCGCCTCGCCCAGCCAGTGGTACCGACGGGCCGTGCGGTCGTCCCCCCGCATCCCCTGCTGTACCACCGCCCACGCCCCCGAGCGGGTCACGAGGAAGGTGTGGTGGTACAGCTGGTAGCCATCCTGCACCGCGTGATTGTCCACCTTGGCGCTCAGGCGGCTTGCGTAGATGAGGGGAGCTGGGTCGAAGCCCAGACGGTCCGCGTGCACCCGGAGCTCCTCCGGGGTCTTCCGGGAGGCCGCGCCCTTACCTCCCGCCACCGCCAGCCCCAGCTCCCGCTCGAGCCCCCGTAGGCCGTGCTTGAGGGCGCCGCACACGGTGGTGGTGAGGCCACTGCTGTGCCAGTCGAAGCCCAGCACGCAGCCGAAGGCCTGAAACCAGTAGGGGTCGCTCAGCTTCCGCAGCACGCCCTCCGGCCCGCTGTCCTCCACCAGAACGCACACCACGGCCCGCGCGAGCCGCACCATGCGCTCGAACAGCCAGCGCGGCGTGGTCCCGTAGTGAAGAGGGAGGGTCGCGACTCCTGTCCGCCGCACGCCTACCGCCGGGAGGGCTCGGGGACCAGACCGGGCGCCACCTGCCGGAGCGTGGGGGCCAGCACGAACAGGGCCAGAAGCGCGTTTGCCCCGGCCTTCAGCGCGTTGAAGGGCACGATGACGGGGAGCAGCATGCCCGCCACGCGTTCCGGCGGCATGCCGAACTGCAGGTACAGGATGACGAAGTTGGCCGGGATCATGACCAGGACCCGGGCCGCCGTCCCCACCACCGCAGCGCGCACCAGACGGGCCGCGAAAGGTCCCCCGCCGCGGTGGTACGCCCACGCGGTGGCGGCGGCGAAGGTGGCTGCGGCCACGAAGTCCGCCAGCGGGCCGAAGGGCCCCTTGGCCCGGAACAGCAGGTACAGCAGGTCCTTGAGGAACACCACCGCCACCGCGGGTCCCGGCCCGTACATCACCCCGGCCAGGAGGGCCACCGCGTCACTGGGATCGTACCGGAGGTAGGGGGCCTGCGGCAGCACCGGCACCTGCACGACGGCCATGAGCACGAACGCCGCCGCCGCCAGCAGCCCGAGGACCGCCAACCGCCTCGCTTCCATGCGACCTCCCTCCCTCATTATCCCCGTGCCACACAGGGCTGCGAGCGCGCGCTGCCGGCTCTACGCGGGCCCGGTCGCACTCCGTTTGCCCCGACTCCGCTGGGACCGGCTCACCAGCTCCAATCAGCCCGCTCCCTCCACAGCCCCGAGGCAGTTCTAGGGCTCGGGCGCGCAAGTGAGCGCGGGTTCCTCAACACCCCTTCGGGGCCCCGGACGAACAGCGCTCGAGTCGCCGCCCCACCTCCTTTCACCCACAGCTACCTGCCGGGGCCTGTAGCGGTGACCTCGGCTCAAGTTCTGCGAAAAAGAACCGCCCCGCCGCGACGTGACAGGCGGCTATCCGAAGCACTCCGGGCAGGCCGATCTCTGTCGCGTCCCCGCGCCCTCACCTCCGGGCCTGCCGCACGAAGCGGCCCTGTGCGGGCAAGCGCCGCGGCGCCAGCCAGGGTAGGATCCTTGAAAGTCGCATCCTTGAGATAGGCACGGCGTCCAATGGGACGGGCTTCCCAAAGACAGCCCACCGCTCCGTCCCCACCGCAGCACCGGTTCCGTGTGACCGCACCAGGCGTCCGCCTCCGTGACGCAATGCCCGAGCGCAGCCGTCCCCGCTCCGCACCGCACACCGCGGCTCGGCTGCCCCTCCGAGCCTTTACGTGGAGAAGGCAGCTTGTACCGAGCCCGCGGTACCCGGTCCTCGCCCCTGCGCTGACCCGCGTCGTCCTGCACGCCGTCCAGTCCTGAGGTCACGGCCCAACGGCGAACTGCCAGCGTTACCCTGTGGGGCGCACTCCGTCGTCCCTTCGGTGCGTCACCTGGTC
>CALIMJ010000012.1 GCA_938028835.1 uncultured bacterium
CACCCGGGCAGCGAGCACGCCCTGGCGTGGTGGCTGGAGGAGAGCTACGTGACGGATGGTGCGGGGCGGCGCTGGCGGCCCCAGTGGGAGAGGCGGGGCCGGGTGCAGGTGGCGCACCGGCAGCTGCAACGGTGGTACCGGGCCCTGGACCGGTTGCTGGAGGCCGAGGGGGCCATCGAGCAGGACCTGTACCTGCAGCTGCGGGACCTGTTCGGGCTGCAGGTGAAGTTGGTGTTTTTCGACCTCACGAGCACCTACTTTGAAGGCCAGGGGCCGGTAGAGCTGGCGCGCCACGGGCATTCCCGGGACGGTCGTCCGCGGGACCGGCAGGTGCTGGTAGGGGTGGTGATGGCCAGTGGGTGGCCGGTGGAAGGGCGGGATCCCGGCCAGGGACAGGGCAGGGATCGCAAAGGACAGGCCCAGGAACGGGTGCGCGTGGGCCAGGCCCGACAGCGCCCGCAGCGCCCAGGCCGTCCTCAGGGCGGTGGGGCTGCCCCGGCTGACACCCCGACCCCTGTAGTGAAATCGCCTAACCAGCAACGGCTTAACCATGCGGGTTCCAGCCCTCCCGTTGTCAAACACGGGCTAGCGCTACACCTGGAACTGCCCCACGAGGGCCTGCAGGTCGGTGGCAAGGCGAGCCAGGGACTGCGCGTGCGTAGCCAGCTCGTGACTGCCTGCGGAGATCTGCTGGGTGGCCGCGCTCACCTGCTCCGAGGAAGCCGAGTTCTGCTCGCTGATGCTGGCCAGTTCACCCACGGACCCCTCCACTCGCTGGGCGGAGGACGCCAGGTCCTCGCTGGAGCTCCGGATCCGCTCCACCTGTTCGGCCACCGCCTGCACCGACCGCAGGATGTCCGCGAACGCCTCCTCGGCCGCGCCCATCACCTGGACGCCCCGCTCCACCTCGCCGCCGGCCCGCTCCATGGCCTGCACGGACCGCTCAGCCTCCCGCTGGACCTCCTGCACGAGCTCCGCGATCTGCTCTGCGGCCTGCGCGGACTCCTGCGCCAGCTTCCGCACCTCCTCCGCCACCACCGCGAACCCCCTCCCCTGGTCCCCAGCGCGGGCCGCCTCGATGGCCGCGTTCAGGGCCAGCAGGTTCGTCTGCGAGGCGATGTCCGTGATGAGCTGCACGATGCGGCTGATGTCCCGGCTGCGCTGGCCCAGGGAGGCGATCACCTCGGAGGCTGCCTGCGTGGCCTGGCGGATACTGCCCATGGCGGCCTGCGCCTGCTCCACGTACGTCCGCCCGCGCGTGGCCGTCTGGTCCGCCGCGGAAGCGGCGGACGCGGTGCCCACGGCATCCCGGGCGGCCTCCTGCAGCCCCGCAGCCATCCGGCGCACCACCTCCGCCACCTCTGTGACCTTGCGCGCCTGGGTCTCCGCGCCCTGGCTCACTCCCTGTACCGCGGTGGCGATCTCGCCCACGCTGCGGTTGGTCTGCTCGCTGGTGGCCGCCATCTCCTCCGCAGAAGCGGTCAGGGTTTGGGAGACCTCGTTCACCCGCCCCACGGTCTCCCGCAGCCACGCCACCAGCCGGTCGAAAGCGGTCGCCACCTGCACCACCTCGTCCCGCCCGCGCAGCCCCAGTTCCACCCGCAGGTCGCCCTGTCCCACCCGCTCCAAGGCCTGCACCAGCCGGCCCAGCGGGCCCGTCACGCTGCGGGTGGTAGCGACCCCGAGAGCCGCCACCAACACCACCAGGATCAGGGAGGTCCCGGCCACCCACCACATGCCCGCCT
Organism: uncultured bacterium; assembly: GCA_938028835.1. Taxonomy (GTDB): domain Bacteria; phylum Sysuimicrobiota; class Sysuimicrobiia; order Sysuimicrobiales; family Sysuimicrobiaceae; genus Tepidifontimicrobium. The sequence continues at coordinate 1,746 of CALIMJ010000012.1, forward strand.
GCACGCGTGCGGTACGGTGGTCCAGGACTTCGCGCAGGACCCGGGTGGCCTCCCGGTACAGCTCGAACCGGCTGTCGATGGCGCGGGTGGCCAGCGCAAAGTACTGCTGGGGCGAGGCCTTCAGCCGGTCCGCCCGGGCGACCTGTTCCTCCGCGGTCCGGAGGTACTCCTCCACCAAGCGGTCGCCCTCCTTCAGCTTGCCTTCCAGGGCGGCCCGCGCCGCTGGGCTGGCCTCGAAGGCCTCGGCCAACTGACGCGCGACCTCCTCGTGCAGCAGCCGCGTGGCGCCGATCCGCTCCTGAACTGCCGCGCGCTCGGAGGCCGTGGCCGCCCGGCGGGTCAGAACCCCAGAGCCCAGGGCCCGCAGCTGCCCCATGGCCTCGATCGCCCGCGGCAGCGCCCCCAGGGCCACGTTGCCCAGGTACAGGCCGTCCGCATAGGGGTCCAGGGTGATCCCCGACGTCACGCCCACGCGCCAGATCAGATCCAGGAGTTCCGCCACCAGCTGAGTGTGCTGTTGGAAGCTCTCGGCGGGTTTCAGAGACTCGAGCGTCGTGGCGATTCGGTCCCACGCACCCCGAATCCGCTCCAGCGAGGCGGAAGTATTCAGCGACTTTCCGTGACGCCGGTCCACCTCGATCACCGCATCCAGCGCCGACCGCACCTCCTGCTGCTTCTGCACCACCTGCGACCGCACATCCGCCCCGCTCAGCAGCTGAGCGGCCAGCCCCCGGTGCTCCGCCACCCGCTGGAACAGCTGGCTCAGAGCTTCCAGGTACTCCGCACCCCGCAGCTCCTGCCGGGCCGCCTCCACCGCGGCGCGGTCGCTCGCCACGCGGGCTGCCGCCAGCACCAGGCTCAGGGCCACGGCCACGACCCCGAAGACCGCCAGCTTTGCGGACACCCGAAGGTTCGAGAACATCTCCTCACCTCCGTTCCGGATTCGTCGGCTGACCGCGCCGGAGGCTGCTTGCAAAGCGCGTGCCGGAGTGCGCCGGGAGCGTCAGCGGCCCAGTCCTTCCTGCACCAGGAAGGTGCGCAGGCGCAGCAACGCCGCAGCCTGGATCTGACAGATGCGCGACTCCGTGAGATCCAGGATCGCGCCGATCTCCGCCAGGGTGAGGCCCTCGTAGTAGTACAGGCCCAGCACCAAGCGTTCCCGCTCACTCAGCCGCGCCAGGCCTCGCCGCAGGGCATCCAGCATTTCCCGGCGCTCCGCGGCCTCCTCCGGGTCCTCCTGGTCGCTGGCGGGCTCCCCTGCCGCCCCCCGGGAAACCAGTTCCTCGAAGGAGGTGACCACCAGTGCGTGCAGGCGCGCCAGCTCCGCGTCCAGCACGTCGGGTTCCAGACCCACCTCCGCAGCCAGCTCCTCCCGGCTCGGTTCGCGGCCCAGCCGCGACGTCAGGTGTTCGTGGGCCCGCTCGATGCGGCGGGCGATCTGGCGGTCGGAGCGGACGGCCAGGTCGAGGCTGCGGAGGTGGTCCAGGATGGCCCCGCGGATGCGGTGCCACGCGAACGTCTCGAACCGGACGCCCTGGGAAGGGTCGTAACGTTGGAGCGCCTCCAGCAGCCCCATCACCCCGTAGCTCTCCAGGTCCTCCCGCGGCACGTGCGCGGGCAGGGAGGCCGCCAGCCGCTGAACCACCGCCCGCACGAGCCCGATGTATCGCGTCACCCGCTCGTCCTCGACAGGAAAGCGCAGCTCGGGCCGGGCCACGGTTACAGTTCCGCCTCCTCCCCGCCCGCGGTGCGTACCACCACTCGGCCGGAGCCCACGTACAGGGAAACCGTGCGGCTCACGCTGCCCCCCACCGCCTCCGCCCGCACCCGCAGTCCCCGCCCCCGCAGCTGGTCCCGCACAGCCCGCAGGTTCCGCTCGCCCACGTTCAGGGGGCTGTCCGGCGGGAGCCCGAACATGGCGGCTCCGCCCACCAGCCGCACCGCAATGCCCTCCAGATCAGCGCCGGCGTCCTCGAAGGCCCGCAGCAAAGCAGGGATCGCGGTGTCCGCGAACTTGAAGGGACCGAAGGTGCCCCCGAAGGCTCGAGGCAGCATCACGTGGGCCATGCCTCCCAAAAGGGGACGTAGGCTGTGCAGGACCACCGCCACACACGACCCCAGCCCCGACGCCACCAGGACCGCCTCCGGCCGCCGGGTCACGGCGCCCTCGCCCATCCCCACGCGGATCACCAGTTCGTCTGCGCAGCGGTCCAAGCCTTGGCCTCCACCTTCCGGTAGAAGAACGGGTACACAGGCTCCAACCCCACTTCCCGGGCCCCGGTCACCTGCTCGGCAGCGCCCACAAACAGGTAGCCACCGGCCTGCAGGCTCTCGGCGAACCGCCGGTACAGGGTACGCTTGGCGTCCTCGGTGAAGTAGATGACGACGTTGCGGCACAGGATCAGGTGCCAGGGCCCTCCGAACGGTTCCCGCAGAAGGTCGTGTCGCCGGAACCTCACACGGCTCGTCAGGGATGGCTGCACCCGCCAGAAGTCCCCCTCCCGCAGGAGGAACCGGCCGCGCCGCGCGGGGCTCACGTGCCGCACGTCCTCCTCTCGATAGCGGGCCGCCTCCGCCTGCGCCAGCACCTGCCGGTCGATGTCCGTCCCCAGCACCGACCACGCTCCGTGGGGGTCTACCTCTGCCAGCAGCATGGCCACACTGTAGGCCTCCGCGCCGTTGGAGCAGCCTGCGCTCCACACCCGCAGGCTCCCGAACCGCTGCTGCAGCTCGGGCAGGACGCGGCCCTGCAGGATCTGGAACAACTCGGGGTTGCGGAAGAACTCGGAGACGTTGATGGTGAGACGGTCCACCAGCTCCTCCAGCACCGCGGGGTCCTGCCGGGCCCGTGCCACCAGCTCTTCCACGCTTCGCAGCCCCATGCGCTGGAGCGCCCCCGCTAGGCGCCGCTCCATCTGCTCCGGCCGGTAGGCACTCAAATCCAGCCCGACCCGCCGCTTCAGCAGGTGCGCCAGGGCGGCGTACTCACTCACCGTCCTGCTCCCTCATCAGGGCTCGCGCGAGCCGCCCCGCGGCCTCCTGTACCCGACGGACCTCCTCGTCCGTGAACTCGCTGTCGGTGCGGGCCAGGGCCAGCACGCCGAGCTTGCGGTTGCCCTGCTCCAGCGGAACCGCCAGGAACCCGCGCAGGGCCGAGTCCCGGAACCCGCGCCCCCTGGAGGGGATCCGGACGGCCCGGCCGTGGTGGAACACCCACGCCCGCAGGCCTTCCCCGCCCGCCAAGGGTACGGACTCCAGCAGGTCCAACGGACGACCCACGGCTACCGCGGGGACCAGTCGGCCGTCCCGGGCGGCCCACACCGTAGCCATCTGGAACGGTACCGCCGTCCGCAGGAGGCGCAGGGCCTCCCGGCACCGGTCACGCACTCCGAGCCTCACCTCCACCGCCCGCCAGGCGCGCCACCTCGTCCGCGATGCGCTCCAGCGGCAGCACGAAGTCCGCCAGCCCCGCTTCCACCACAGCCCGCGGCATCCCGTACACCACGCACGTGGCCTCGTTCTGCGCGATCACCTGCCCACCGGCGCGTTTGATGCGGCGGCAACCCTCCAGGGCGTCCCGGCCCATCCCCGTGAGGACCACCCCCAGCACCGGTGAGAAGATTTCCGCCACCGCGCCGAAGGTCACGTCCGCACAGGGTTTCAGGACGTCGCCGGGCAGGGCCTCACGCACGGCCCACCGGCCTTCCCGGAAGTCCAGCTGCCTGCCGCCCGGCGCCACGTACGCCACGCCGGGCTCCGGCCGTGCTCCGTCCTCCGCCTCCTCCACCCGTATGGCGCCCACCTCCGACAGGCGGCGGGCCAGGCTGCGGGTGAAGCCGGCCGGCATGTGCTGCACCACCACCAGGGGGACCCGCAGGGCCGGCAACCTCGAGAACAGCTCCGCGAGGGCCCCGGGGCCGCCTGTGGACGCTGCCACCGCCACCATCCGCACGGGCTCGCAGCGCCGCCGGAGCTTCTGCCGGGAACGTGCAGCGGCCTTGATCTTCTGAACCAGCTGCCACAGGCCCGCGCCGGTCCAAGGACCGACGGGCTTGGCCTCCACCTCCACCGCGCCCAGCTCCAGGGCGCGCAGCGCCGCCTCCGCGCCCTGGGCGGTGTGGGCGCTGAGCACCACCACGGGCAGGCCGTGGTGACGCACCAGGGCCTGCAGCGCACTGAGCCCGTCCACCACCGGCATCTCCACGTCGAGGGTCACCACGTCGGGGTGCAGACGGCCGGCCAGCTCCACGGCCTGCAGTCCGTTGGTGGCTACCCCCACCACCTCCACCTCCGGGTCCTGCTCCAGCGCGGCGGCCAGCAGCTGCCGGAACACCGCGGAGTCGTCCGCCACCAGCACCCGGATGCGCCTCATGAGTCCAGCAACCTCCGCACCGCCCTCACGCTGTCCGCAGACCACGCCACGCCCACCGCGAAGTTCCTCCCGCGCTCGAAGTGTGGCCTTACCCAGACCACGCGGCCTGTCAGGGCTGCAGGCGACCGTCCGGACAACGTGACCACCAGCCGCTCGCCGGCCACGGGTTCCGGCCAGGGGTTCGCCAGCTCCAACCGGCCGCCGCCCTCCGACAGGTCCACCAGTTGTGCAGCCACCAGCTTCGGCGGGGTGTGGTCCACCCGCGCCACGTACACCCGCATGGAGGCCCGCCGGCGCGGCAGCGACCTCCGGTCCACCGGGTACGGGAGCCCCTCCAGCCGGACACACACCGTCTCCACCGGGCCCCGTAGGCAGCGTTCCACAATCCCCTCGAACTCCCACGCACCGTCCTGATACAGCCGCCCGCGGACCCGGGTGCCGGGCGCCGGCAGCACGGGCCGGGGCCCGTCCATGGGCGCGCTGAGCAGAACGTGGCCTGGCCCCACCTCCTCCACGCGCACGGGGAACCCTCGGCCTCCCAGCCACAGCTCCAGCCGCTGGTTCACCCGCAGCTGCACGCCTCAGCCTCCAGCCAGCGGGCTCCCGCGCGGGATCGCGCGCTGGCCACCTGGCCCGGGACCCGGGGGCTGTACGTGACGTAGCTCACCGGCAGCAACACCGCCGCCAGTGCTGACCGCACCTGTTCGGGGCCCACCTCGTCCAGGTGCGTGAGGACGCAGCGCGTGGCGCCGAGCTCCCGCAGGTCCTCCTGCGCCCGCCGCAGGAACGCGGGCGCGTACGATGCGGAAAGGACCAGGTGCACCTCGTGAGGCCGCGCGCCGTCCAGGAAGTCCCGGATTGCCGTCCAGCGGTCCGCCAGGTGCGGATGCACACCCGGCAGGTCCATCAGCACCAGGTCCGCCTGCATGCTGCGGTCGAGCCGCGAAGGCGGGTGGACGGGAACGCCTGCCGCCCTCACGGAGTCCGCCAGCTGGCGTTGCGCGGCAGCCCTCCAGGTGTCCGCGGAGACCACGTGCACGTCCCAGCCCCGCAGCCGGAACTCGCACGCCAGCTTCGCCACCGCGGTGGTCTTGCCGGCCCCCGTGGGCCCCACGAAAGCCACACGCCGGCAGCGGCCGCGCGACGGGCGGATGGGCGGGGCTGGCCTCCACGTCGCCGGCTCCTCCGGGGGCCGTGGGATCTGCCCCTCCACGGCAGGCACGGCGATCACCTCCGCTCGGCCGGGGTGCAGCCACCGCCACCAGCGCGGAGGTTTGCGCTCCCTCGCGTACAGCACCACCGCCTCCGGCCCCAGATCCTCGCGGACCCGGGCCAGGGCCTGCTCCAGGGTAGGGGCCTCATACCGACGCGCCAGCATCCACGCTCACCGTCCCCAGGCGGTTGATGGCCAGGCTGGGCTCCAGCTCCTCGAAGGCCAGCACGGGCAGCTGCGGGACCACGGGTTCTAGCAGCCGCCGCACCGCCAGCCGCACGCTGCCCGAGCAGAGCAAAACGGGATGGGCCCCGGCCTGGGAGGCAGCCTCCCAGGCCGCCTGGGCCGCCTCCGGCAGGCGCTGCAGGGCCTCCACGTCGGGCCGACCCTGGGCACCCTCCAGGAGCAGCCGCTCCGTCTGCGGGTCCAGAACCAGCACGTTCAGCCGTCGCTGGTCGTCCAGCAGGTGCTGGTACAGCCCTCTGCCGAGCCCGCGGCGGACCAGCTCCACCAGCCGCTCCGGCTCCTTCACGGTCCGGCCGGCGTCCGACAGGACCTCCAGGATGGTCACCAGATCACGGATGGGGATACCCTCCTGCAGCAGGAGCTGCAGGACCCGCTGCACGTCCCCCACCGACAGCACGTTGGGGACCAGCTCGTCCACCAGCGCCTTCTGCCGCTCCCGCAGCCGGTCCAGCATCTCCTGGACGTCCTGCCGGGACAGCAGACGCCAGCCGTACCGCCGGATCACCTCGTGCAGATGCGTGGCCACCACCACGGCAGGCTCCACCACGGTGTAGCCGCTGGCCTCGGCCACCACCCGCTCCGCCGGGGAGATCCACACCGCGGGGGTGCCGAAGGCGGGGTCGGTGGTCCGCATGCCGGGCAGTTCAGGTGCGTCCGGGGCAGCACGGACCGCCAGGAGTCCACCGGGCACCACCTCGCCCCGCGCCACCTCCACCCCGCGGATCCGGATGCAGTACTCCCGGGCGCCCAGGCCCGGGTCGTCCCGCACGCGCACCGGCGGCACCACGAGGCCCAGGGAGGCAGCCAGCTGCTTGCGGAGCGCCACGATGCGGCTGAGGAGGTCTCCGCCCTGGGAAGGCTCCACCAGAGTTACCAGCCCGTAGCCGATCTCCAGGCTCACGGGGTCCACCTCGCCCGCGGCCTGCAGAGCGTCCTGCGCGGGCGGCGCAGGTGCTGCGGGCTCCGGGGGTGGGGGGGGCGTGCGAAGGCTCCAGCCCGCGGCGGCCAGAAGGCCGCCCACCAGCAGGAAGGCCACCTTAGGCAGACCCGGGAACAGCCCCAGAACCGCCACGATGGCGCCCGCGGCCACCAGGGGGCGCCACCGTGCGGTGAGTTGCGCGACGAGATCCGCACCCAGGTGGTCGGCCCCCGCGGTGCGGGTCAGGATCAGGCCGCTGGCGGCGGACATGAGCAGGGAAGGGATCTGCAGCGCCAGCCCGGCCCCTACGGCCTGCAGGGCGAAGGCACCGGCCGCTTCTGCGGGGCTCATCCCCCGGCTCAGTCCGACGGCGAACCCGCCCAGCAGGTTCACCGCGGTGATCAGCAGACCCGCGATGGCGTCCCCGCGCACGAACTTGCTGGCACCGTCCATGGCCCCGAAGAAGTCCGACTGACGCTCCACCTGGCGGCGCCGCTCCCGCGCGGCCTCTTCCGTGAGTGCCCCCGCGTTCAGCTCTGCGTCGATGCTCATCTGCTTGCCGGGCATGGCGTCCAGGGCGAAACGGGCCGCCACCTCCGCCATGCGGCTGGTCCCGTTGGTGACCACCAGGAACTGCACCACCAGCAGGATCACGAACAGGACCAGGCCCACCACGAGGTTGCCGCCCACCACGAGTCCCCCAAACGCCGCCACCACGCTGCCTGCCGACCCCTGGGTGAGGATCAGCCGCGCCATGGCCACGTTGAGCCCCAGGCGTCCGAGGGCCGCGGTGAGCAGGAGGGACGGAAACACGGACAGCTGCAGGGGGTCGGTTACGTACGCGGTGGCCAGCAGTACCACCACCGACAGCGCTAGGTTGGCCACCAAGAGGACGTCCACGAGGGCAGTGGGCAGGGGGACCACCAGGGTGGCGGTCACCAGCAGCAGGCAGGCCGCCAGGGCCAGGTCGCTGCTTTGCAACAGCCGGCGCCCCAAAGTCACCAGAGCACCTCCCGCAGGCGGCCCGCGCGGTACAGGATCGCCAGGATCTCCGCCACCGCGTGGTACAGGGCCGGCGGGATCATGCGGCCCAGCGCTACGCTGCGGTAGAGGCTGCGGGCCAGCGGCGGGTTCGAGACCACAGGGACCCCGTGCCGTTGGGCGACCTCCCGGATCCGCTCCGCCACCACGCCCGCGCCCTTGGCCACCACCACCGGCGCGGGCGCCTCCTTCGGTGCGTACCGTAGGGCGACGGCCAGGTGGACCGGGTTGGTGACCACCACGGTGGCTCGCGCCACGTCCCGCAGCATGCGCCGGCGCGCCAGCTCCCGCTGGCGGGAACGCTGCCGGGACCTGACCAGCGGATCTCCCTCGGTCTCCCGCAGGTCCTCCCGCACCTCCTGGCGGGTCATACGGAGGCTGCGCTCGTACTCGAAGCGCTGGTACAGGTAGTCGAAGGCGCCCACCACGAACAGGGCAGCCGCGCCCCGCAGCGCCACCGCCTGCACCGTGCCGCCCAGCCACCCGGCCAGCTCCGACGGGGACGGCGTCACCGCCCTCGCTTCCACCACGGCACCCTCCAGCGGTGCCCACACCGCCACGGTCACCGCCGCCAGCTTCAGCAGGGCCTTCATCAGCTCCGACACGGACCGCAGGGAGAACAGCCGCTCCAGGGCCCGGATGGGGTTGAGCCGGTCCAACTGGGGCTCCAGCGGCTTGGCGGTGAACAGGCCGCCGGTCTGCGCGAAGCCCACCGCCACCCCGGCCACCAGGGCCGCGCCCACCACGGGCCCCGCCACCGTCAGTCCGGCTGCCAGCCCCTCCGCGGCAAGTTGCGCGAGCCGGCCGGGGTCAGGGTGGGCGAGCACGCCCTGGGTATACGTGGCCAGCCGGAGGAAGCCCGAAGGCACCGTCAGGGAGCCCACCAGCGTCGCCGCCAGGAGGGCTGCGCCCTGGGAAAGGTCTCCGCTGCGCGCGACCTGGCCGCGCCGGCGGGCCTCCTGCCGCCTCCGGGGGGTTGCGGGTTCGGTGCGCTGGCTGCTCATGCCCGTGGCCGCTTCCGCAGTCACGGGCTATGCACAGCCCGTGCCGGTCTACGCCAGCTCGAGCGCCGACAGGGCGGCTACCTCCGCCAGCAGATCGGCCAGCACCACCAGCAGCAGCGGGATCTCCTCTTCGGAAAGGCCCAGCCGTTCCAGGGAGCCCTGGCTGCAGCGGTGCATCAGCTGGTCTGTGCCGACCCCGAAGCCTAGCATCACGCTGAGGGCGTCCGCCACGTGCACCGCGTCCGCTAGGCCCAGGTCTTCGGCTTCGTCCGGTCGGTGGTGGTACTGGATGGCCTGCACCAACGTCTCGGGAAGGTTCCAGCGCCGCGCGGCCTCCGCGCCCACCTGGGCGTGATCCCACCCCAACACCGCCCGCTCCGCCTCCACGAAGTCCGCGCCCCCCCGCACCGCTTCCAGGACCGCCCGGTACTGCTCCTGGAGGCTGTGGCTGAGAGCCATCTTGCCGATGTCGTGCAGCAGCCCCGCCACGAATGCCGCTTCGGCGGCCAGCCCCCGCGCCTGCGCCAGGTGCCGGGCGACCGTGGCCACCGCCAGAGCGTGCTGCCACATCTGAGCCCGGTCCAGCCCGTAGCCGGGAGCGCCGCGGGCGAACGCGTCGTAGGCCACCGCGGTCACCAGGATGCTGCGGACGGCCCCGAACCCGACCAGCACCACCGCCTCCCGCAGGGTGGCCACCCGCCGGGTCCGCATGTACAGGGCGGAGTTGGCCAGCCGCAACACCCTCGCCGCCAGCACGGGGTCCCTGCCGAGGGCCTCGGCCACCTGTTCCGCGGAGCTGGAAAGGTCGTCCAGCAGGTGCATGGCCTCCAGCACGTGGCCGGGGAGCGGCTCCAGCAGGTCGAAGGCCATCAGGACACGGTCCGGCACGCCGCTCACGGTGCCCTCCGGATCCACGCCGCCAGCGTCCGCATCCCCTGCTCCCACGTGGCCGTCACCCCCGCCACCGTGTGGGGGAGGAACATCCCTACCAGCACCAGCGCCACACCCACCTTGAGGGGCAGTGCGACCAGAAAGATGTTCACCTGGGGAGCCGCGCGGGCCATCAGCGCGATCCCCGCCTCCACCGCCAGCGACGCCACCACCAGCGGGGCGGCAAGCTGGAGACCCGCCAGGAAGCTCCGGATGAACAGCTCCGCCCCCAGCTCCGCCACCGCGCCCGCTGACGGGAGCCTGTCGGGAGGCAGGTAGGCGAAGCTCGTCCCCACCAGCCGCAAGGCGTGGTGGTGCGCGTCCGTGATCAGGTACACCACCAGCGCCACGGTGGACCACAGCTGCGCGAGGGCCGTGGACTCGTGCCCGTGGACGGGGTCGACCAGCTGACCGGTCCCCAGTCCGAGGTTGAGCTCCGCCACCTGCGCGCCCACCTGTACCGCGGTGAACGCCAGCGCCACGCCCCATCCCAGGAGCAGGCCCACCGCCATCTCCTTGAGCGCCAGGGCACCAAAGGCCACCAGGTCTCGGACCGGTGGCGTATGGGCGGCGTTGCCCGCCGCCACGAACAGGCCCAGCCCCACGCTGGCGGGCAACGGCACCCGCGGTCCCCCGAGGACCGGCAGGGGGAACAGGAACCCCGCCACCCGGCAGGCGGCCAGCAGCCACGGCACCAGGAACCCTTCCGGCGTCACCGAACCAGCTCCGGCAGCGCCCGCAGCAACCCTGCGGTGAAGCTCAGAAGCCGCTGCGTCATCCACGGGCCCACCAGCACGGCCACCGCGGCCACGGCCAGCATCTTGGGGACGAAGGACAGGGTAGCCTCCTGCACCTGGGTGAGGACCTGGAACAGCCCCACCACGACCCCCACCGCCAGGGCGGTGGCCAGTATCGGCAGAGCTACCAGGCCGGCCACCGCCATGGCCTCACGTCCCAGCGCCAGCAACCCGTCCAGGCTCATCGAAAGCTCAACAGCAGCGCCCGGGCCACCAGGTGCCAGCCGTCCACGAACACGAACAGGAGCAGCTTGAAGGGCAAGGAGATCAGCACCGGGGGCAGCATGAGCATCCCCAGGGACAGCAGCACGCTGCTGACCACCATATCCACCACCAGGAACGGAATGAAAAGCAGGGAGCCCAGCAGGAACGCGGTCCGCAACTCGCTCGTGACGAAGGCGGGGATCACCACGTGGGTGGGAACGTCCTCAGGGGTCCGGGGCCGCGGCAGCCGCGCCAGGGAAACGAACAGGGCCAGGTCCTGCTGGCGCGTCTGTCTCAGCATGAACTCCCGCAGCGGGCGCAGGGTCCGGTCCAAGGCCGCCTGCTGCGACAGCTCACCCCGCAGGTACGGTTGCAGCCCCTCCCGGTTGGCGCGGTCCAGGGTGGGAGCCATGGTGAACAGGGTCAGAAACAGGGCCAGGCCCACCACCACCTGGTTGGGCGGGACCGTGGGGACCCCCACCGCACTGCGGACCAGGGACAGCACGATCACGATACGGGTAAAGGAGGTCATGAGGATCAGCAGGGCGGGGGCGGTGGCGAGGACCGTCAGCAGCAGCAACACCTGCAGCGACGCGGACAGCTGCTGAGGCGACTCCGACCCCGTCACCCGCAACTCCACCACCGGCAGCGGCGCGGACAGGGCGGGAGCGGCCAGGAGCAGCACGCAGCACACCACCAGGCACGCCCGCACTACGGCCCCTCCTCCCGAACCCCTCGCAGCCTGCGCGTGGCGTCCCGCAGGCGCTGCGCGAAGGCCCCCTCGGTGTCCCCCGCAGGCGCCGGCCCGAGCTCGCACACCACGTGTACGTGCTGGCCCAACAGCAACCGGCGTCCTCCCACCTCCACCACGTACAGGGCCTGCTGGGGAGACAGCCGCACCACTTCCCGCAGGCGCACGGACCCCGACCGCCCTCCGGCGCCCAGGCGCACCAGCGCGTAGCGGGTCAGGACCACCAGGCCCACCACCAGCGCAAGGCCCGCCACGGCCTGCAGCACCATCTGCGCCGTCCCGAATTCGGATCCGGGAGTCCCAGCGGCGCCGGCTGCTCGCGTGGGCGTCACGAGGAGCGGGACGAGCAGGGCCGCCCGCCTCACGCCCCGTCCTCCTGCCCGCGAGCCAGGTGCCGGACCCGTTGCTCCGGGCTCAGGATCTCGGTGACCCGGACCCCGAAGTTCTCCTCGATCACCACCACCTCCCCGCGGGCGAACAGCCGGTCGTTCACGTACAGATCCACGGGCTCGCCCGCCGCCCGCTCCAGCTCGATCACCGCGCCCAGCCCCAGGGACAGCACATCCCGAATCTTCATGCGGGTCCGGCCCAGCTCCACCGTCACTTGTAGGGGCACGTCCAGGAGCAGCTCGATGTTGCGGCCAGCAGAGGGGACGGGCCGCGGTTCCAGGGGCGCGAACTCCACGGGCCGCGCGGCGGGGGCGGTTCGGAGGGGCTCCGGCGGTACAGGAGGGGGTGGCGTGCGAGACGCGGAGGGGGGCTGCACGCCCGCCACCCGCTGCGCGGCCCTCGTGCCGAGTTCCACCAGCCCCGGTAGGACCTCCGCGTCGTAGAGCTGGTAGAACACGCTCTCGATCAGCCCTTCCACATGCAGGTGGAACGTCACCCGCACGACCTGGCCTTCCGACGGGCGCAGGCGGTCTGCGGCAGCCTCGCTGTCCAGGACCAGGACCTCCGGGGGCGAGATGGTCACCGCCGCGCCTAGGAACTCCGCCAGGGCGGTGGTGGCGGAGCCCATCATCTGATTCATGGCCTCGCCGGCGCCGCTGAGCAGCATCTCCCGCTCCAGCACGCGGGAACCGGACCCGTCCCCGCCCAGCATCAGGTCCACCAGCACCCGCACGTCCTCCTCCCGCATGAGCAGGTAGCTGTGGCTGCGCACGGCCCCGGAGGTCTCGACACGGACGCCCAGGTAGCCCACTAGGCCGGCCCGGTCCACCGACGACCAGTCCAGCACCTCCGCCTGCGGGGAGGTGATGCGGACCTGCCGGCGGACCAGCTGTGACAGCGCCGTGGCGGCGGAGCCCATGGCGATGTTGGACAGCTCCGCCAGCAGGTCCAGGGCGTCCACGGCGTGCGTGCTAGGCATGGCGGGGGGCGTCCTCCCAGCTCAGGATCTCCACCGCCAGCCGCCGACCCACGCGGCCCGGACGGCCGCTGAACACCACGGCGCCTTCCACAAGGACGTCCAGGGGCGCGTGGGCGGGGCGGTCCAGCTGGATCACGTCGTGGGGCGCCAGCGCCACCAGGTCCCCCAGGGTGACCCGGGCCCGCCCCAAGCGCACCTGGACGGGCACCGTGACCTCCTCCACCGCCTGCCGCAGGGCCTCCGCCTGACTGGCCCGCGACGGCGCCCGAAACAGGGTGGTGGCGCTCAACAGGCTGAGGATGGGCTGGAGGAGCAGGTAGGGCAGGCACAGGTTCATCCGGTACGCCTGCTGAGGGGTTTCCACCTGGAAGTGCACCAGCAGCACCACGTCCGTGGGCCCGGCGATGTGGGCGAACTGGGGGTTGGTCTCCATACCCACCAGCACGGGCTTTACGTCCGCCACGGACTGCCAGGCGTCGTGCAGCAGCGGCAGCAACCGCTGCATCAACCGCTCCACCAGCCCCCGCTCCAGTTCCGTCAACGGTCGCGCCAGCCCGTCCGCCCTCCCCGGACCGCCCAACAGGCGATCCACCACCGCCAGGGCAAAGGTCCCCCCGAGCTCGAGCAGGGCCCGGCCCTCCAGGGGCTCCAGGCGGAACAGCACGATGACTGTGGGGGTGGGGATCGATCGCACGAACTCCTCGTAGCTGAGCTGCTCCACGGACCGTACCGCCACGTTGACGGGGAACCGCAGGTGTACGGACAGGGCCATGCCGGCCATGCGGGCAAAGGCGCCGTGCAGGATGGAGACGGTTCGGAGCTGGTCCTTGGAGAACCGGTCCGGCCGCCGGAAGTCGTAGGGCCGCACCGCGCGCTCGGGGGAAGGAGCCGTGGCCTCCGCCGGTACCTGGCCCGACTGGATGGCCGCCACCAGCTGGTCGATCTCCGCCTGCGAGAGTAGCTCGGCCGTCATTGCGCGACGAACTCCGAGAAGTACACGCCCTCCACCTGGAACTCCCTGCTCCCCTCCCCGTTCAGGCGCTCCACGAGCTCGCGCTCCAGCCGCCTGCGGCCCTGCGGGCTGCGGATCTCCGAGTACCGCTGACCCGTGAGGTGGCGGACCACTGTGTCCTGCCACCGGAACTTCTCCTCGCTGGCCGCCTCCTTCAGCCGTTCGCCCGCCAGCGGGGTCTGGACCCGTAACGCCAGGGTCACTTTCAGGTAGCGGAATCCGTCCGACGGGTCCAGGTTCACCACCAGGGTCCCGAGGGGCACCACCGCGTGGTGGAGTTTGGGTTCGGCGCCGCGGGGCCTGCCTAGGAGGGCTCCCGCGGCTGCCGCGGCCACCGCCAGGCTCACCGCGGCCGCCGCCAGCCCCAGCTTCGCCGCGCCCCGTTCCGCGGGTGTCGTGCGCATCGCCGGCCTCCGGCCCGCGGGTCCTGCAACTTCCGTGCCGGGCACGTGGTCAGGGCCGCAAAAGGACGATCTCTACCCTGCGGTTCCGGGCCAGGGCCTCCGGGTCGTCACCGGGTCGGGCCGGTCGGGAGTCCCCGTAGCCCACGATGGTGAACCGGGTGCCGTCCGCGCCCGAGAGGGCCGCCAGACGGCGGACCACCGCGGCCGCGCGGGCACTGCTGAGCTCCCAGTTGGACGGGAACCGGTAGGTGTGGATGGGGCGGGTGTCCGCGTGTCCTTCCACCCGCGCCTGCAGCTCCCTGCGGGACCGGAGGGCCTGCGCCACCGCCCGGAGCACGGGGTCCGCTTCCGGCCGCAGGTCCGCACTGGCGGTCTCGAACAGAAGCGGCCCGGCCATGGACACCCGTACACCCTCGGGGGTCACCCGCACCTCCACCAGGCTCCCAAGTCCCGCGGCGACCACCTGCTGGCTGATCCCTCCTGCCAGGGCCTGCAGGCTCTCGGCCAGGGGGTCCGCGGAAGCGCTGGGGGAAGGTGGGGGGCCCTCGAGTTCGAGGACCCCGCTGCCGCCGGGCAGCACACCGGACGCCCCGTCCATCAGACCCATTGTGGCCGTGGCCGCCCGGAAACCGGCCACCACCTTCCGGAACTTCGCGAGGTCCAGCTGCGACAGCGAGTACACCATGATGAAGTACGCCATCATGAGGGTGATCATGTCCGCGTAGGTCACCAGCCACCGTTCCATGCCACCCCCGCCGTGGCCCCCGCCGCCCCCGGCCCCCTCCTGGCGCCTCCGCCGGCTCACCGGGCGCTCACCGCCGGGGCTCCCGCCGTAGCGCCCGCCCCCCCCGCGCCCGCCGCCGCCTCACGGCTGACCTTCGAACGCAAAGCCGGGGGCAGGAACGCCCGTAGCTTCTCCTCGATGACCCGCGGGTTCTCCCCCGCCTGGATCGCCAGCACGCCCTCCACCACCACCTGTCGGAGCAACACCTCTTCCTGTGACCGCGCCCGCAGCTTGTTCGCCAGGGGCAGGAAGATCAGGTTGGCGAGGGCCACCCCGTACAGCGTGGCGATGAAGGCCGCGGCGAGCATGTGCCCCAGCTTCGAAGGGTCATCCAGCTGCTGCATCATGTTGATCAGGCTGATCACGGTGCCGATGATGCCCAGGGTCGGCGAGAACCCCGCCATGGTGGTGTAGATACTCTCGCCTACCCGGTGGCGCTCCTCCATGAGTTCGATCTCCGTGTCGAGGATCTCCCGCACCACTGCGGAGTCGGTGCCGTCCACCACCAGCCGGACGCCCTTGGCCAAGAAGGGGTCCTCCCCGTCCCGGATGTCCCCCTCCAGGCTCAGCAGCCCCTCCCGCCGGGCGCGGTCCGCGAAATGGATGAGCCGGTTCATGGTCCCGGGGATGTCCACGGGGCGGTGGAAGAACGCGTGCAGGGTGACCCGCGGGAGATCCAGCATCTGCTTGAGGGAGTAAGACACCATGGTGGCTCCCACGGTGCCCCCGAACACCAGGATGAAGGCGGGCACGCTCACGTAGTACTCGGGCTTGCCTCCCTTCAGGATGGCGCCCGCGCCCACGCTGGCCCACCCGACCACGAGGCCGAGGAGGGTTGCCAGGTCCATCTCTCACCGGCTTCCTTCGGATTCGCCCTGTTCCGGGCCGCGGCGGCACGCCAGCCGGTACGCCAGCACCCGGGCCACCACCTCGTCCACCGACTCGTGCACCACGTACCGGTGTCCGGTGGTGAGCGAGATGACGGTGTCAGGGGTCGCCTCCACGGACTCGATGAGGTCCGCGTTGATGACCGTCTCGGTTCCGTTGAGGCGCGTGACCTTGATCATCGGCTCCGGCCGGCGGGGCCCTCGGAAGTGCGGGCCCCGCCGCTCCCGAGCCGGTTATCGGCGGAGAGAGATCAACTCTTGAAGCAGTTCGTCCGAGGTGGTGATCACCCGGGCGTTGGCCTGAAACCCCCGCTGGGCCGTGATCATGTTGGTGAACTCCTGCGCCAGGTCCACGTTGGACATCTCCAGGGCGCCCGCGGTCAGGGCCCCCCGTCCCCCCGTCCCCGCCTCACCCACCGCCGCAGGGCCCGAGTTGGACGACTCCGCGTACAGGTTGCTCCCCGCCTTCAGCAGCCCTCCGGGGTTGGCGAACAGCGCCAGGGCCACCTGGCCGATGACCTGCGTCCGGCCGTTGGAGTACAGGCCGGTGATCACCCCGTTGCCGTCGATGGCGAAGGATTCCAGGCTGCCCGTGGCGTACCCGTCCTGCTGCTGAAGGGAGACGGTAGAATTCCCACCGTACTGGGTCAGCGCGCTGAAGTCCAGGGTCAGGCTCAGCGGGTCTGCCCCGGTCCCGGGGTCGAAGGTCACCGCCGTGCTCCCACCGGCGGCGACGGTTCCGTCGCTGCCGAACGTGAGGGTACCCGTCCCCACGTCGGTGCCACCGTAGCGCGCGGTCCACGTCCACTCGTTCGTCCCCGTCTTCTCGAACTCCACCACGAGCTCCAGGGCGTTGCCCAGGGAGTCGAACACCGTGACCGTGGTGATCCAGGGGACCCCCGCGTCCGCGGCCGCGTCCAGATTGCCTCCGAAGGTCACGTTGGTCGTGGCCCGGGGCGGAATGTGGGTGCCCACCGGGATCCTCAGGGGGGACAGGGGCCCTGCGGTGTCCACCGACCCCGCCGCGTCCGCCTGCCAGCCCATCAGCCGCAGGCCGCTGCTGGCGTGGACCAGGTTGCCGTCGGCGTCCAGGACAACGGCCCCGTCGCGCGTGTAGAAACGGCGCAGCCCGTCCCCCACCACCAGGAAGCCATCCCCCTGGACCGCCAGGTCGGTGAGGTTGCCCGTGTACTGCAGGTTCCCCTGCGTGAACAGGGTGTCGATGCTGCCCACCTGGACGCCCAGCCCCACCTGCATGGCGTTCATCCCGCCCTGCGCTTCCGACGGCGCCTGGGCGCCCCGGATGATCTGGCTCAGGGCCTCCGCGAAGTTCACGCGGCCGGCCTTGAACCCCACCGTGTTCACGTTGGCAATGTTGTTGCCGATCACGTCCATACGCACCTGGTGGTTCCGCAGGCCGGACACACCCGCAAACAGCGATCTCAGCATCTCCTCCCTCCGGTTTGGGGGCCCCCTCGCAAGAGGACCGGCCCCGAGTGTCCTCTACGCGATCACCGCGCCATCGATGTTGGTGAACACCCGCAGGCGGTCCGCGGGCATCACCGTCACCACGGTGCTGGCGGGGACGCTCACCACGAACGCGTGGCGGTCCACCAGCACCACCGCGTTGCGGCACCCCTTGTGCCGCGCCGCCTCCACCGCCGCGGTCAGGCGCTCCACCTGCTCCGGGCTCACGGCCACCGCGCGGCTTTGAAAGCGCTGCTGGGCGTGGTGGGAAAGCCGCAGGGCCTCCGTCAACGCCCGCTGAAAGCCCGCACCCGGCGCCTGCGGCCCCGCCGGTGCCCGCCCCGCGACCTCCGGCCCAGACACCCTGCGGATCAAGCCACCACCTCCACCAGCTGGTCCAGGGTGTAGGCTCGGTCCTCCACCACCAGCACAAACATTCCGTCCTGCCGCCGCACCGCGGAGACCATTCCCTCCACCGTGGAACCGTCCTCCGCCTGCACCCTCACCCGGCGCCCCACGAGCCCGAAGGCCGCGGCCGCCTCCTGCCGGCGAGCCAGCTCCAGCACCGCCTGGGAGACGTTGGTCATCTGCTCGAGGGCGCTGAACTGCGCCAGCTGCGCCACGAACTCGCGGTCGCTCACCGGCTGCAGGGGATCCTGGTGGCGCAGCTGAGCGACCAGCAGCTTCAGGAAGTCGTCCTTGCCCAGCACCCGCGGCCCTGTAGCTGCCTGCCCGCCTGCCTGCACGTGCTGCACCTGCACCGCCACCACCTCCTCACACCACGTAGTCCACCGAGCCCGCGGCCAGCCGGACTTCCTCCACGCGGCGTTGCGTCCGGCCCCGGCCGAGCGTCCCGACCGCCATCGGTGCGTCCGGTCCCCTTCCGCGACCGCGCGGCAGGATGTCCACTTCAAGCCCCGCGAGGGAGAGGCCCCGCCCTCCCAGCGCCTGATGCAGGCCCACCAGCTCACCGCGAACCGCCTGCGCGACCCCTGGGCTGGCCTCTACCCGCGCCCACACCGTGTCCGAACGTGCCCGCACCTCCACCCGCACCGGCTCCCCCTGCGTGTCCTGGAGCTCCAGCCGCAGCCGCTGCGGCGGGGAAGTCGGCGGCTTCTCCGGCGGCGCCGGGGCGGCCGCGTCGGGCTCGCGGGGAGCCCCCTCTTCCCGGCCTGCCTGCGCCTGTGGAGGCGTCCATCCGGCACGCCCTGTCCGTTGCGCCACTTCCAGCGTTCGCTCGGCGCGCTCCTTGAAGCGCCCGACACGTGGCTCCCGCGCTACAGCCTCCTCCTGCGGCGGCACCTCCGGAGCGGCGGCCCCGGCTGAATCGCTGCTCGCCGCGGCCTGCATCCCCGGCTCTCGCAGGGTGTCTTCGGGGGCCGGCGGAGGGCTTGCGGCCACGGTGGGCTGAGCCTCCAGTCCCGGCCCGCTCCCCCCGCGCGCTTGGAACCCCTCCGGCGAATGGTCCTGGCCGACTGACCCCCCCGCCCTCGGGACGTTGGCACCCCCGACCCCCGGGAGCGACCCGAGCCCCGGCGCCGAAGCTAGCCCGGCGTCGCCTCCCGACACCCGCAGCTCCCCGAGTCCATCCACCAAGACTGCGGCACCGGACTCACCTCGCGGCTTGCCTCCTCGACCCGGATCGGCAGCACGCGGCACCTCGGGCGATACTGCTGCGGGCCCTGGGTGAGCGGGTGAAACGGGAGGCTGAGGAGACGGAGCCGCCGTCAGGACCTCGGAGGAGTGCTCCTGCCCGCTTACCGAGAGAACGGCCGCTCCCGCCGCGTGCCCTCTCCCTGCAGCCACTCGGGGCAGCTCGAGCTCTTCCCCATGAAACTGTGGTGGAAAGGGCACGGGGTCAGCTCCTCCGGACTTTTCCTTCGTCCCCCGCACCTGGGCGGCCGGCGGGGGCGAGGGAGAGGGCACCTCCGACGTGTCCCGCGCACGAGCCTCCGGGGTTGGCCTCTCCCCAGCAGTCTGCCTTGCCGGGGGGAGCCCGGAAGGGGTGGCCCGGGTGAACCCGCCGACCTCGGGCGGCTGGCGCGGGCCCACGGCCAGCTCCCCACTCGTATCCGGTCCGCGGCCGTCGGTGGCAGGGGCTTCGAGCAGCCCACAGACCCCGACGCCGGGAACCGGCACGTGCACGTGTGCGGCCTGCGGCGTCAAGCCGCCGGGCCCAGCGACGGCGCCTTCCTCTGTGCTCGCCCTGCAGCGCTCGCCTTTTTCGCCCTCGGGCACCGCGCCCTGCTCCTCCTCCCGCTGGATCGAGCCGTCAGCGCGATCCACAGGTCCCCCGAACTCAGCCCTCCCGGCCGGCTCCGGCTCAGGAGAACTCACCTGCGGCACCACCAGGGCCAGCAGCGCCGCGAACTGTGCGTCCGTCGGGCCGGATGAAGGGCCGACTTCCACCGGCTCGCGAGACCCGTACGTACAGACCCCCGGCAGGTTCACCGGTCACCCCCCGACCGCAGCCTCTGCCAGGTGCTCAACACGCGATCCACGTACGCCCGCGTCTCGGGGTACGGCGGAACGCCCCCGAACCGAACCACCGCCCCGGGCCCTGCGTTGTACGCGGCCAGGGCCAGCCCCACGTCACCGAACCGCTCCAGCAACCCGCGCAGGTAGCGAACGCCGCCCTCCACGTTTTGGGCAGGGTCGTACGGGTCTGTGACCCCCAAGGCTCGGGCCGTAGCGGGCATGAGCTGCATCAATCCCACGGCGCCCGCGGGCGAGGTGGCATCCGGGTCGTACCCGGATTCGGCCCGCACCAACGCGTCCACCAGGGCGGGGTCCAACCCGTACCGCCGCGCGGCCCGCTCCACCAAGTCGCGGAACTGCCCCGCGCCGTCCCTGGGGGCGCGCGGGACTCCGGTGGCCGAGTCCGGCGGCCAGCCCAGCTGTGCTTCGATCCACCGGATCCGCGCCAGAGCGGTGAGCAGCGCCGGGCTCATGCCCGCTTCCTCCGGCGGAGCAGGGCCAGCTCGTCCAGCTCCGCTTGCTCCCGCCTCACCTGTTCTCTCTGGTGCAGCCGCCAGCGCCGCTCCCGCACCTGCTCCACCCCCTTCCGGTCGCGGCGGAGCTGCAAAAAGCGTGCCCACAGTTCCTCCGCGTGCCGGGAAGCTGCTACGCGAGCCCGTTCCGCCGCCGCCAGTTCCTGGCGCCGCCGCTGCATCGCCTCCGCCCACCCCCGCAGCTCTCGGGCGTCCTGCGCCCGCAGCACCTGCCCTTCAGCTTCCCGCACGGCGCGGCGGGCCAGCTGGCACACGGTCTCCAACTGCCGCAGGGCGCGCAGGGCGTCGGCCAGCTGCCGCCGCGCCTGCCGCTCCTGCAACCGGCGCAGCCGAAGTAGCCCCTCCAGCCGGAAGCGGAAGCGCTTCACGTCCCTTCCGCCAGCTGCGCCAGCCGCGCCAGGGTCTCCTGGAAGCTGCTGCGTTCGGTCGGCAGCTGGCGGAGGAAGGCGCGGATGGCTTCGATGCGGTCCAGAGCGGCGTCCACCCGCGGGTTGCTGCCCCGCGTGTACGCGCCCAGGTTCACCAGGTCCTCCACCTCGCGGTAGGTGGCCAGGTGCGCCCGCACCGCCTGCGCCCACCGCAGGTGATCCGGGCCCGCCACGGACGGCATCAGGCGGCTGGTGGACTCCAGCACCTCCACCGGCGGGTAGTGCCCCTGGGAAGCGAGACTCCTCGACAGCACGATGTGGCCGTCCAGGATGCTGCGGGCGTGGTCGGCCACGGGCTCCATGAGGTCGTCGCCCTCCACCAGCACCGTGTACAGGGCGGTGATGGAACCCCGGCGGGCGGTGCCCGCCCGCTCCATCAGCTGGGGGAGCAGGGCGAACACGGAGGGCGTGTAGCCGCGGGTGGTGGGTGGCTCGCCCACCGCGAGCCCGATCTCCCGCTGGGCCATGCAGAAGCGCGTGACGGAGTCCATCATGAGCATCACGTGCATGCCGCGGTCGCGGAACGCTTCCGCGATGGCCGTGGCGACGAACGGCGCCCGCGCCCGCACCAGGGGCGGCTGGTCCGAGGTGGCCACCACCACCACGGACCGTTCCAGGCCCTCCCCCAGGTCGTTCTCGATGAAGTCCAGCACCTCCCGTCCGCGCTCCCCCACCAGGGCGATCACGTTGGCGTCCGCGCTGCTGTGGCGCGCGATCATCCCGAGCAGGGTGCTCTTGCCCACGCCGCTGCCCGCGAAGATGCCCACCCGCTGGCCGCGGCCCAGGGTCAGCAGCCCGTCGATAACCCGTACGCCCGTGGGCAGCGGCTCCGTGATCCGAGGGCGGTGCAGCGGGTTGGGCGGGTCCGCATGCAGCGGCCTCCACTCCCGTACCTCCAGGGGACGGCCGTCCAGCGGGCAGCCCAGGCCGTCCACCACGCGCCCCAGGAGGGCAGGACCTGCGGGTACCCGCATGGCCCGGCCGGAAGGGACCACCGCGCTGCCCGGGCTCAGCCCGCTCAGAGGTCCAAGCGGCATCATCAGGAAGCGGTCGTCGCGGAAGCCCACCACCTCTGCGGGGAGTTCGCCGTCCGCGGTCTGCACCGTGCACCACTCGCCCACGTGCACGCGCGGACCCCGGGCCTCCGCCACCAGCCCCACCACCTGGACTACACGGCCCGTGACCCTTACCGGGTCCGTGCGGCGCACCGTCTCCAGCCACGCCTCCAGGGGCACGGGCCCGGGCTCACGCACCGGAGGCCTCCTCCAGCCGCTCCTGCAGGGTGCGCAGCTGGGTCGCCACGGTGGCGTCCACCACGCCCGCGTCGCACTCCACCACGCACCCGCCGTCCACGGACGGGTCCGCGACCCAGTGCAGCCGCGCGCCCGCGCGCTCCAGGTCGACCCCGCACGACCGCAGCCGCTCCAGGTCCTCCGGGTTCACCCGCACCACCAGCCCGCCGGAGGTGTGCAGCCGCTCCGCGGCGTCCCGCACCCACCCCAGCAGCAGCGCAGGGTCAGACTCCACCTCCCGCCGGATGACCTTGCGGGCCACTTCCAGTGCCAGGGTCACCACCGCGGGCGCGAACTGCTCCGCCAGCGCCGTCGGGGCCTGGCGGCTGAGCTCGTCCAGCAGACGGTCCAGCCGCCGCAGCCGTTCCGCCCACGCCGCCTCCAGCTCCGCGCGTGCCCGCGCCTGGGCTTCCGCCACCGCCCGCGCGGCCTCCACCTGGGCCGCCTCCTGCAGCCGGCGGGCAGCCTCGTACGCGGACCGCAGGACGTCCGCCGCCTGGCCCACCTCCCCTCGAGCAGCGGAGGGCATGGTGGTAGTGATCCGGGCGATCACCTCGTCCCGGGGCGCCCCCTTGATGACCGCGCGCACGTCGCCGGGCACCGCTCCCCCTTACAGCAGCACTTCCTCCTGGCCCCCGCGGGCGATCACGATCTGGCCCGACTCCTCCAGCTGGCGCACCACGTTGACGATGCGGCCCTGGGCCTCCTCCACGTCCCGCCGCCGCACGGGGCCCATCAGCTGCAGGTCCTCCCGCAGCGCCTCCGCGGCCCGCTGGCTCATGTTCCGGAAGATCTTCTCCCGCAGCTCCTCGCTGGCGCCCTTCAGGGCCAGGGCGAGGTCCTTGCTGTCCACGTTGCGGAGCACGATCTGCACCGAGCGGTCATCCAGGCTCAACAGGTCCTCGAACACGAACATGAGCTTCTTCACCTGGGCCGCCAGCTCGGGGTCCTTCTCCTCCAGCGCCTCCAGGATCACCCGCTCGGTGGCGCGGTCGGACTCGTTGATGATGGACACCAGGGCCTGGACGCCGCCCACCGCGGTGAACTCCTGGGTGGGGAGGTTGACCAGCTTGCTCTCCAGCGCCGCCTCCACCTCCCGGATGGTCTCGGGGGTGGTGCGGTCCATCACCGCTACCCGCATGGCCACCTCCACCTGCAGCTCCCTGGGCAGGCTCGCCAGCACCGCCGCGGCCTGCGCGGGCTTCAGGTACGCCACCACCAGGGCGATGGTCTGCGGGTGCTCCTGCTGAAGCAGGCTCGCCAGCTGCGCGGGGTCCATGCGGCGGAAGGCGTCGAACGGGCTC
This sequence comes from uncultured bacterium, assembly GCA_938028835.1. Lineage (GTDB taxonomy): Bacteria > Sysuimicrobiota > Sysuimicrobiia > Sysuimicrobiales > Sysuimicrobiaceae > Tepidifontimicrobium. The sequence continues at coordinate 25,181 of CALIMJ010000012.1, forward strand.
ACCTGCAGGGAGGTGGTCAGGCGCTCGAGGATCTCTGCGGCCCGCTGGGGCCCCACGGACCGCTCCAGGAGTTCCCGCGCGTACTGCAGCCCGCCCACGGACACGTACTCGCGGGCCAGGGCCGTCTGGTAGCACTCCTGTACGACTTCCTCTCGTTCCTGGGCGGTGACCTGAGGGAGGTTGGCGATCTCGAAGGTGAGCGCCTCGATCTCTTCCTCCCCCAGGTGGCGCAGCACGGACGCTGCCAGCTCGGGACCCAAAGACACCAGGAGCATGGCCGCCTTCTGACGCCCGCTGATGGCCTGCCGGGTCGCCATCGCTACTTCTCCTGCATCCAGCTCTTGATCACCGCGGCGACGTCCGCGGGCCGATCCTGCGCCATGCGTTGCAGCTCACGCCGGAGCACGGCCTGCTGGCTTTCCTCGCGTTCCCGTAGGGCCCGAAGGATACGCTCCTCCTCGTCCTCCTCAGCCGACGGAACCGCAGGTGGCGCGACCGGGACCGGCTGGAGGGTTTCCACCTTCACCGGCGCGGCCCGGCGCCGGCGCAGGACCACCAGCACCACCGCCAGGAGGACCAGTAGCCCCGCACCGCCGGCTGCCGCCAGCAGCCACACGGGTAGGCCCGGCCGCCCCGTTGCCGCGGCCGGCGTCTCCGCCTGCGGCGCGGAGGGCTCAGCGGCGCCGGGGAGGTCCACCGCCTGGACCACCAGCACGTCGCCCCTCCGTCGGTCTAGGCCGACCCCCGCAGCCACTGCGGCCTCCAGCGCCCGCACCGCCGCCTGCGGGACACGGCGGTCCACCAGCACGGCCACCGAGAGCCGCCGGATGCCGCCCGTGGAGGTGGCTCGCTCCACCCGCCGCGTCACCTGGTACGTGGTGCGGGACTCCCGGCGCCGGTACTCGGAACCGGAGGCCGCTGCAGGCGCCTGCGTGTACGAGGGCACCGACACCGTGGCGGGCCCACCCGGCGGCAGCCCGCCCCTACCCGCGTACGACTCCTCCACGGTGACCTCGGAGGTGGGGGCCCGCTGGTCCGGCAGGAAGCTCTCCTGCTCGACCTGCCGGCGGCTGAAGTCCACCTCCGCACTCACCTGGGCCAGGGCCTTTCCGGGCCCCAGCACCTCGTCCAGCATGCTCTGAACCCGCTGCTGGAGGGCGGCTTCCACCTGTTCCCGCTCCCCCAGCTGGACGGTGTTTGCGCCGGAGGGGTCCTCCTGGCCTGCGGAGAGGAGCCGGCCGCGGGTGTCCACGACCGTCACCCGCTCGGGCGACAGCCCCTCCACGCTGCTGGCCACCAGGTGCCGGATGGCCCGAACCTGGCCCGCGCTCAGGCGCGCGCCCGGCCGCAGGCCCACCACCACGGAGGCGCTGGGGGAACTGGCCTCGTCGCGGAAGAGCCGATCCTGTGGGATCGCCAGGTGCACCCGCGCGGACTCCACCGCCTCCAGGGTCTCGATACTGCGCACCAGCTCGCCCGCCAGGGCCCGTTGCAGGTTCACCCGCTGTACCAGCTCGCTGGTCCCGAAGCTACTGCGGTCGAACAGCTCGAACCCCACCCCGCCCGAGCGGGGGAGTCCCTGCGCAGCCAGCTGCAGTCGGGCCGCGTAGACGCGGTCCCGCGGGACCTCCACGGTGGTGCCCGCGCCGGTGAGGCGGTAGGGCACCCCCATCTGCTGAAGGGCTTCCACCACGCGGGCTGCCTCCTGCACGTCCAGCTTGCTGTATAGGGGCACGAACTGCGGACGCCCAAGCCAGCTCCACACCGCCAGCGCCACCGCGGCCCCCGCGGCCACCAGCGCCACCACGCGCTTGCGTGCGGGAGGCCAGCCCGACCACGCCTGCAGCACCCGCAAGCCTCCGGCGCGCTACACCTGCATGCGCACCAGCTCCTGGTAGGACTCCAGCAGCCGGTTGCGCACCTGGATGGCCAGCTGGAGGGCTAGACCGGCCTCCTCCATGGCCACCATCACCGCGTGCACGTCGTCGGTCCGACCGTCCGCCAGGGCCGCCGCGGCCGCGTCCGCGCGGCGCTGCAGCTCGTCCGCGCTGCGCACCGCCCGCTCCAGGGCCTCCGCGAACGCGGACAGGGTCTGCTGCAGGGGCGACGTCTGCGGCGGGCGTAGGGGGGCGACACCGCGCACCTCCACGCCTTCACCTCCTCCCCAGCTCCAGGGCCTTGAGGATGACCTGCTTGACGGTGTTGAAGGCCACTGCGTTCAGCTCGTAGTTCCGGGCCGAGGCCATCAGGTCGGCCATCTCCATGACGGGTTCCACGTTGGGCAGCGCCACGAACCCCTCGCGGTCCGCGTCGGGGTGACCGGGGTCGTACACCCGCCGCGGCGGCGAGGGATCCTCCACGATGCCCGCCACCACCACGCCGCGGCTGTCGGAAAGCGCGGCCCCGCCCAGCGACGCCGCCAGCCGTTCCACGAGGGGCGCGAAGAACACCACGCGACGGCGGTAGGGCCCGCCCTCCGGGGTCCGGGTGGTTTGGGCGTTGGCCAGGTTGGAAGTGGCCACCTCCATCCGCACGCGTTCTGCGGTGAGGGCCGAAGCGCTGGTCTCCAAAGCGCGGAACAGCGACACCGTCTCCTCCTTAACTAGCGGCGCCCCTCCAGGATGGCGGAACGCAGCAACTCCAGCTTGGCTGCCAGCAGGTTGGTGAGGGCCATGGCCTGCAGCGCGGTGCGGCTCAGTTCCGCAGCCTCGAGTTCCGGGTCCGGCTCGGTGCCGTCCGACCGCAGGAACGCCACCCCCGGAACCGGGATCCCTTCGCCTGTGGCCTCCTCGTACAGCGCCCGGAGGGTCGCCCCGAAGTCCACGTCGACCCGCGCGTAGCCGGGGGTGTGGGCGTTGGCCAGGTTGCCCGCCAGCACCGCGTGCCGTCGGGCCAGGGCCCTCAACGAAGCCAGCAGGTACTGGCCGCTGGAGTCCAGGACGTTGCCCATCCCACCGGACGGCGTTGCACAATCGGTGCCGCGGCGGGACCCCTACACGGCGGCCTCGGAGAACGCCGCGGCGCGCCGCCGCGCCCGGGCGGAGGGGATCCGCGCCATCTCCCGGTACTTGGTCACCGTCCGTCGGGCCACCGCGAACCCCTCCGCCCTCAGCCGGGCGGCCAGGTCCTCGTCCGTGAGGGGCGCCAGCGGGTCCTCGCCCGCCACCAGCTGCCGGATCCGCTCCCGCACAGGCAGGCTGCTGTCGAAGAACACCTCGAAGGGCACCACCCGGCCGTCGGGCATCTGCACGAACTTCCCGCTCAGCGCCCGGCTCACCGTGGACTCCCACACCCCCAGAGCCTCCGCCAGCCGGCTCAGGGTCAGCGGCTTCAGGTGCGCGGGCCCGTAATCGAGGAACTCCCGCTGGTAGCGGACCAGGTACTCCGCGCACCGCTGCAGCATCGCGTTCCGCCGCCGCAGCGCCTCGATGAACAGCCGGCCCCTGCGGACCTGCGCCCGCAGCCGCTCCCGCTCCTCGGCCGTCAGGTGACCGTGCAGGAACACCTGGCGGACCAGGGGGTGGACCCGCAGCTGTGTGGCGGCGGCACCCACCAGCTCCACCCGGTAGCCATCCTCGGTCCGGTGGATGGCCACGTCCGGCACGGCCAGCTCCTCCGGCCGGACCCGGTCCCCGCCGTGCTCCAGGTAGAACGCCTCCGCGGGGTGGGCGACCAGGTGGCGCCGGATGTACCGCACCGCGGCGTGCACGTCTTCCACTCGCACACCCAGGGACGCGGCCACCGCACCGTACTGGCCCCGACCCAGGGCCTCCAGGTGACCGGCCACCGCTGCCTGCGCCACACGGCGCGGTGGACAGTCCGGAATCCGTTCCAGCTGCAGCAGCAGACACTCCCGCACGTCCCGTGCACCCACCCCCGCGGGCTCGCACGCCTGCAGGGCCTGCAGGGCGCGCTCCACCAGGTCCAGCGGAACCCGCAGCTCCGCGGCGACGTACGCCAGGTCCGCGTCCAGGTAGCCGCGGCCGTCCACGTAGCCCACCAGGTGCAGGGCCACCCGCAGGACCGCGGGGTCGCTCACGTTCACCCGCAGCTGTGCTTCCAGGGAGTCCAACAGGTTGGCGGGCGCCGCCGCCCGGTCGAGGGCGGAGGGCCGCTCCTCGGACCGTTCAGCGGCGTACCGCCTGCTCGCCCAAGCCCGCCACCCGCCGAAGGCGAACTCCCCGCACCGGCTGCAGGCCACCCCCTCCACCGGATGGCCGCAGTGCGGGCAGGCCATCCGCACCCGCTCCAGCACGGGGTTTTCCTCCAGCTCCTGCTCCACCCGGGCGAGCAGCTCCATCACCGTCAGGGGAAGGATGGTGTTCACCGCGAGGATGGTCTGCAGCGTCCTCGCCTCCACCGAGGGGACGCAGACTGCACGCACCTCCGCTCCGACCATGTCACCCCTCCGTGCGCCGGTTTCTGCCTGCGCCGGCCCGCCCCCCTCGGTGCCGGTGCGGTACCGCCGGTCCGGCTAGCGCAGGGCCCGCCGGATCGCCTCCACGAGCCGCGTCTGGTCGAAGGGCTTCACCACGAAGTCCCGCGCGCCAGCCTGGATGGCCTCCACCACCAGCGCCTGCTGTCCCATGGCGCTGACCATCACGATCCGCGCGGACGGGTCGCGGCGCAGGATCTCCCGCACCGCCTGCACCCCGTCCATCTGCGGCATGGTGATGTCCATCGTGACCACGTCGGGTCTTGACTCCTCGTAGCGGGCGACGGCCTCTTCGCCGTTGCTGGCCTCTGCCACCACCTGGAAGCCGCTGTTGGTGAGGGCCTCCCGGATCATGGCCCGCATGAACAGGGCGTCGTCCACCACCAGCACCCTAGCCGACATGCGCCAGCTCCTCCTCCCGCAGGGCCAGCCGCACCAGGGCCGAGGGTTCCAGGATCAGGGCCACCCGCCCGTCCCCCAGGATGGTGGCGCCTGACACACCCTCCACCTGGCCCAGGTAGCTGCCCAGCGGCTTGACGACGATCTCGCCTTCGCCCAGGACCCGATCCACCCAAAGCCCCACCCGGCGGCGGGCACCCGTGACCACGCACAGGAACCGCCCGGAGCCTTCCGGGGCGGGAAGGCCCAGCGCCTCGTGGACTGACACCAGGGGCAACACGTTCCCCCGCAGGAGCGTCGTCCGGTACGAGCCCACCCGGTGCACCCGCTCCGCGGGCACCTCCACGATCTCCTGCACCCCCGCCAGCGGGATGGCGTACCGCTCGCCCCCGCACGACACCAGGAGCGCCCGCACGATGGCCAGGGTCAGGGGCAGACGGAGGACAAAGCGCGTCCCGTGGCCGCGCTGGGTTTCCACCTCCACGGATCCGCCCAGGGCCTGCACCCCCGCCCGCACGGCGTCCATGCCCACCCCGCGGCCCGAAACGTCCGTAACCTGGCTGGCGGTACTGAGGCCCGGGTGGAAGATCAGCTCCACCGCTTCCTCCTCCGATAGCCGTGCTGCCGCCTCCGCGCTCAACAGCCCCAGAGCCACCGCCTTCTCCCGCACCCGGTCGGTGTCGATCCCGCGGCCGTCGTCCTCCACCACCACCAGGATCCCTTCCTCTTCCTGAACCGCGGCCAGGCGCAGACGGCCTGCGGCGGGTTTGCCCAGCCGCTGGCGCTCCTCGGGCGGCTCGATGCCGTGGTCCACCGCGTTTCGCACCAGGTGCATCAGGGGACCGCCGATCTGCTCGATCACCGACCGGTCCAGCTCGGTGTCCTGCCCCTCCAGCACCACCTCCACCCGCTTGCCGGCCCGCTGCGCCAGGTCGCGCACGTAGCGCGGGAACCGGCTGAACAGGTGCTCGATGGGGAGCATGCGGGCTTTGAGGACCTGCGCCTGCAGGTCGCCCGCCACCCGGCCCAGGTGGCCTGCGGCTTCCGCCAGCTCCTGCGCCAGCCCGTTGGCCCGATCCAGGCTCCGCAGCCGCTCCGCGATCTGCTGGAACCGGATGCGGTCCACCACCAGCTCGCCCACGAGGTTCATCAGCCGGTCCAGGCGCTCCACGTCCACCCGCACGGTGCGCAGGGACGCCCGGCGCGTGAGTTCCGGATCGTCGGGCAGCTTGCCCCGCGCTTGAGGGCCCAGGTCCAGCCACCGCTCGTCCCGGGCCTCCCACGCGGGCATGACCCGCACGGACTCCACCTCGGGTCCGGCCAGCAACTCCTGCAGCGCCTCTGGCTCCCGGGCCCGCACACGGGCCGTGAACTCCAGCTCCAGCTGGCCCTGGGCGATGGCCTCCTCGGGCGGGGCCACCTGGTCGACGTGCGCGTGCTCCCGCAGCAGCCGCAGCAGTGCCAGGGCCCGCGCCGCGCGCATGGGACAGTCCTCCCGCAGCCGCACCCGCACGTCCACCGGGTGCAGCCCGTCCTTCGCGCCGCCCTCCTCCCAGGCCCGGAGGCGCTCCACCAGCGCGTCCACGTCCGTGCGTTCGCCGCCGTCGGACACCTCCTGACGGAGCGCCCGAAGGGTGTCCACGCACTCCAGCAGGAGGTCTGCGAGCCCGTCCGCGGCGCGGCCAGCCCGCAGGGCCTCCAGCACCTCCTCCATGGCGTGGGCCAGCTCCGCGATCCGCCGGAAGCCCAGGGCACCCGCGGAGCCCTTGAGGGTGTGGACGCTGCGGAACAGGTCGGCCACCAGCCCGGGGGTGGGGCCGAGCCGCTCCAGCTGGAGGACGCCCTCCTCCAGGGCCTGCAGGTGCTCGTCCGCCTCGGAGAGGAAAACCGGTAGCAGGCGCTGCAGCTGCATGGCCCCTAGGCCGTCTGCATCTCCGACAGCGCACGCTGCTCGTGGACCTCCAGCACCCGCTGCAGGTCCAGCAGCAGGATCAACTCCTCGCCCTGCTTCGCCACGCCCCGCAGGAAGCCCACCTCCGAGGTCGCCAGCAGATCCTCCGGCGGCACCACCGCGCTCTCCGGCAGGCGCATCACCTCCAGGACCGCGTCCACCACCATGCCCACGCGGCTGCCGTTCATTTCCACCACCACGATGCGCGAGGCCCCGTTCCCCTCGCCCGCCCCCAGCCCGAACCGGCGCCGCAGGTCGATCACGGGGATCACCTGGCCCCGCAGGTTGATCACGCCCTCCACGAAGCTCGGGGCCCGGGGGATCCGGGTCACCTCCTGCATGCGGATGATCTCGTGCACGTGCTCGATGGGCACCCCGTACCGTTCCCGGTCCAGGCGCACCACCACCAGCTGCTGTTCCTGGGTCTGCCCGCGCTGCGCGTCCATCCCTCACCTCCACGGCTGTCGTGCCTGCCACCGCTCGGCTTCCCAGCCCAGCTCCCCGGAGGCCAGACTCTCTGTGAAAGCCGCCACCACCTCCGGGTCGAACTGCGCGCCCCGCTGCCGGTGCAGCTCCTCCAGCGCCTGGCCCGGCAGGACCGGGCCCCGGTACACCCGGCCCGTGGTCATCACCTCGTAGGCGTCCGCCACCGCCAGGATCCGGGCGCCCGCGGGGATGTCCGAGCCGGTCAGGCCCATGGGGTACCCCCGGCCGTCCCACCGCTCGTGGTGGTGCAGCACCCACCGCACCACGTTCTCCCCGAAGCCCGCCGCGGACAGGATCTCCGCCCCCATGACCGTGTGGCGCTGGACCATCTGGTACTCCTCCGGGGTGAGCGGGCCCGGCTTGAGCAGGAGGGTGTCGCTGATGCCGATCTTGCCCACGTCGTGCAGCATCCCCGCCACCCACAGGTCCTCCAGGTCCCTCTCCGAGAACCCCAGCCGGCGGCCCACGGCCACCGCGTAGGAGGCCAACCGCTCGCTGTGCCCTCGCAGGGAAGCCTCGTGCAGCTCGCAGGCGTAGGCCAGAGCCTCCACCAGCCGCCGGTGGCCGTGCTGCAGCTTGCGGAGCAGGTCGATCTGAACCAGGGGAAGAGCCCCCACGATCCCCAACACGTCCAGCAGCTCCCGCTCCGCCGGGCCGAAGGCCTGCCGGTGCGCCTCCCGCACTACCGTGAGGGCGCCCAGGGTACGGTCCGCGGTGGCCAGGGGTGCGCTGGCCACGTGGGACTCCTCGGCCTGCGCGCCGCTGGGTGCCTGTGCGAGGGTCATCGGGACCACGGTCCAGAACCCCTCCGCGGTCTGGGAGCCCCGCCGCTCCGCCATCGCCACCGCCAGGTCGGTCGCCTCCGGGTCCAGGGTGACCGCAGCCGCGCGGTCCGCACCCACCGTCACCCGCGCGATCTCCGCCAGCCTGCGGAGGACCGCTTCGGGGCTGGCGTCGGCGGGCACCAGTTCCCGCAGGCGTACCAGCGGCTGCAGCACCTCCCTCCGGGCGGCCTCGCGGAGGCGGCGGAGGTGCACTACTGCCCGGCGCACTTCGCCGGCCAGGGTCTCCGGGTCCAGGGGTCGTACCACCACGCCGGTGGCACCCCACCGGAGGGCTTCCGGTACGCGCTCTAAAGGCGCCACCGCCACCACGGGGACGTGGGGGTACCGGGTCACCAGCCGGCCCGCGTCCTCTGCGGGCACCTCGTCTACGTCCACCACCACCGCGTCCGTCTCCCACATGAGCGCCGCCGCCTCGAGTCCGCACACCGAGGGAACGTGACGGAACCGGACGCCCGCGTGGCTCCCCCCCAACGCCACGTTGCCCACCACCACGCACCGAAGCGGTTCCACGACAGCCGCGCTCCCTCGCGGCAGCGTTGCAAACTCCGTGCCGTCACGCGCCACGGGCGCCCAGCCAGCCGTCCACCACGACGTCACCCGCGTCCACCCACTCGCCCTGCGCCAGGATCACCGCGCGGTGTACCACCGCCTCCAGCTCCCGCACGTTGCCCGGCCAGGGGTACTGCCGGAGCTTCTGCAACGCAGCTTCCGTGAAGCCGCGCACGGGTCTGCCGGTCTGCCGGCGGTACTTCTGCACGAAGAAGTCCACCAGCAGCGGGAGGTCCTCCAGCCGCTCCCGGAGGGGCGGCAGGTGCAGCGACACTACGTTCAATCGGTAGTACAGGTCCTCCCGGAACGTCCCCTCCCGGACCATCTGCCGCAGGTCCCGGTTCGTGGCCGCCACGATGCGACAGTCCACCCGCACCGGCCGGCTCCCGCCCACCCGCTCGACCACGCGTTCCTGGAGCACCCGCAGCAGCTTGACCTGCATGCGGGCAGACATGTCGCCCACTTCGTCCAGGAACAGCGTGCCGCCCTGGGCTTGCTCGAACCTGCCCGGGCGGGAGCCCACCGCGTGGGTGTAGGCCCCCTTCTCGTGGCCGAACAGCTCGGTCTCCAGCAGGGTCTCCGGCACCGCCCCGCAGTGCAGCACCACCAGCGGTCCCGAAGCCCGGCGGCTCTGCAGGTGGATGGAACGGGCCACCAGCTCCTTCCCGGTCCCCGATTCGCCCGTGAGCAGCACCGTCGCGTCCGTTGGAGCGACGATGGAGGCCACCCGCAGCACCTCCAGCATGGCGCGCGAGCTTCCCACGACTCCGTCGAAGCGGTAGGCTCGAGCCAGGTCCGCCTGCCACCGCGCCCGTTCGTCCCGCTCGCCGCGCAGCCGCACGAGCTGGCGGATCCTCTCGGCCGCCACCCCCAAGCCCTCGGACCCGGCCACCACCTCCGCGGCACCCGCGCGCACCGCGGCGACCACCTCGGAGACCGTGGGGGACGGCAGGGCCACCACCACGGGCAGCTCCGGCGCCCTGGCCCGCACCGCGGCGAGGCCCTCCGTACTGCCCACCACCACCGCGGAGACTTCCTCCGGGCGAGGGAGAGGCGCGCTTCCCGGTGCCACCAGCACCCGGAGCCCCGCACGCTTCACCTCGTGGGTGAGCTGCTCCGCGAGACCGCCCAGGGGTTCGAGGAAGAGGACCGTACCGGCTTGGGCTTCTGGCACACGTTCCGGGCGTAGCTGAACCGTCGTCCCCATGTGGCTCCCCGGATCTGCAAGAAAAATTGGGAGTCGGGACGACCGGACACAGGTCCGCCGTCCGCGGCTCCCCCCGATGGGTCCCCTGCGGGACCCGCCACGCGTTACTGCAAGATCCGTGCCACTAGACCTGGAACCGGGCCACCACCCGCTCCAGGTCCTCCGCCACCCGCGCCAGCCGTTGGGCGCCGCCGGACATCTCCTGGGTGCCGGCGGAGATCTCCTCCACCGCCGCGCCCACCTCCTCCGCAGACGCGGAGTTCTGCTGGGCGGTCTCGAGGAGCTTGCGCACCGCGGCCTCGATCTGCTGGGCGCTGGCGGACAGCTGCTGGGTGGCCGCCGACACACCCTCCGTGCGGCCCGTGACGTCCGCCACGCTGCGCCGGATCCGCTGGAAGGCCTCGCCCGCTTCGTCCGCCAGCCGCACGCCCGTCTGCACCTCCTGGCTTCCGCGCTCCATGGCCCGCACCGCCCGCTGCGTCTCCTCCTGGATCTCCCGCACGATGTCCGCGATCTGCTCCGCGGCCTGCGCGGACTCCTGCGCCAGCTTGCGGACCTCCTCCGCCACCACCGCGAAGCCCCTCCCCTGGTCTCCGGCCCGGGCCGCCTCGATGGCCGCGTTCAGGGCCAGCAGGTTGGTCTGGGACGCGATCTCCGTGATGAGCCCCACGATGCGGCCGATGTTCTTGCCCTTCTCTCCCAGCACGGACACCACCTGGGCCATCTCCTCCGCGGCGCGGCGGATCTCCCCCATGGCCTGTACCACCCGATCCACCCGCGCTGCGCCCTCGGAGGCGGCCTCGTTGGCCTGCTGAGCAGCCTGCGCGGTCTGGCTCGTGTTGCCCGCCACCTCCTCCAGGCTCTGGCTGACCTGCTGGACCGTCTGCGTGGTCTCGTGCACGCTGCGGGCCTGCAGCTCCGCACCGCTGGCGACCTCCTGCACCGCGCGGGCGATCTCCCCGGCGCTGCGGGCCACCTGGTCGCTGGTGGCCGCCACTTGCCGCGAGGCGCCCGCCACCTCACCGGCGCTGTCGCGCAGCTGCTGGACCATCTCCCGCAGCGTGTCGGTGGCCACCTGAAGGCCCGCGGCCATGCGTCCCAGCTCATCCTGGCCGTAGACCGCCACCCGGTGGGTTAAGTCTCCCCGACTGAGCGCGGCCACGGCCTCCTCCACCGCCCGCACCTGCCCGACCAGCCGGCGCGTGGTCGTCCACCCGAACCCGCCGGCCAGCAGCAGGCCCAACACCACCAGGCCCGCGATGTCCCGCCGCAGGCTGCCGTGAAGAGCAGCCACCCGTTGCTCGCGCGCTCTGGCCCCCTGCGTCAGCTGGTCCTCTAGCTGGTCCAGCTGCTCGCGGGCCGGGTCAAAGGTCCCGCGGACCTTCTGACGCCCCTGCTCCAGCGCGTCCGCGGAGGTCAGTAGTCCCTGCTCGTACTGGGACCGCAGGGCCCGGATCTCCTCGCCCCAGGCGCGCACGCCGCCGGAGAAGCCCGCGGCCAGCAGCCGGTCCCGTTCCTCCTGGAGGAACTCCTGCGCCTTGCTGGCGCGTTCCACCGCCTGGTTGAGGTTCTCGTCCATGAACTGGCTCAGTTCCTGGTACCGGGTGCGGTGGTTGGGGTCGGTGCCCAGCAGGGCGTAGAAGGCGGACAGGGCTTGGTAGGCGTCGCGGTCCGCCTGCAGCACGTGGTCCAGGGCGGCCAGTTCCCGCTGCACCGCGGCCACCTCCGCCCGGACGCGATCCACCGCCCGGACAGCCATCCACCCGCTGGCAAGCGCCACCGCCCCCGGAAGACCGAGCGTCACCAGCAGCTTCCAGCGAACAGACCAGTCCGCAACCCGCATCCAGCGTCTCACCAGTCCCACCTCCGCAAGCAGGCTCGCCGGCGGCGCTTGCAACCTCTGTGCCCGAACCGCCCCGGCGGCTGCCGAAGCCTACCGGTAGGTGTCCAGGAACTGCGACTCGCCGGAGGCGACCACGGGACGCAGCCGATCGCGCAGGCGACGCACGCGCTCAGTCACCCGTCGGTTCACCTCCTCGGCCTCTTCAAGCACGGGCAGCGCCCGGGCCCGCAGCGTGGCCAGGTCTTGGGCTGCGGGAGGAGGCAGCCGGTCCGCAGCGTCCATGGCCCGCTGCCGGGCGAGAAGGTGGGCCAGCACCGCCCCCCACTGCCCGCGGTCCGCGGCGCGGGCCAGCTCCCGCGTGCACCGCAGCACCTCCCGGCAGGCCTCCACGTAGCGCTCTGCCGGGCTCACGAGACCTTCCCTCCCGCGCGCAGCTGCCGCTCCGCTTCCTGCCAGGCGTCCCGCAGTTCCACCAGCCAGGCCCGCACCCGTTCCAGCTCCGCAGGATCGTGGCGGCGCCGCGCGTCGGCCAGCCGCTCGAACATGAACCGGTAGAGGGTGAGGAGGCTGCGGGCCACGTCGTACCGCAGGTCCAGGGACCCCATGAGCTCCAGCAGTACCTGCTCGGCCCGGGCGACGCTGCGCCCCCCGGCCTGCGGGTCCCCAGACCGGTAGGCCCGGGCCGCCTCTTCCAGGAAGCGCACGGCACCGTCGTACAGCATCACCACCAGCTGGCCGGCGGAAGCGGTGGACGCGTGGAAGGACCGGTACGCGAGCGCGGCCTGGCTCACGGTTGGTTTCCTCCGAACCTCCGGATCTGCATGGCGAGCCAGTCCCCCTGGCTCCGGAGCTGCCCCAGGCTCTTCTCCAGCTCGGTGAACATCCGCACGAGCTGGTCCCGCTTGCGCTCCACCCGGTCCTCCCACCGTCCGATCTGCTGGTCGTACGTGCGGATGCGGTGGTTGAGGCCATCCACCGCGAGCCACACCGGCCCGCCGGCCTTCACGAGCCCGTCCGCCAGGTCCCGCAGCCTGGCCCCTGCGGCCTCCAGCACCCGCCGGCTCTCGTCGAAGCGGCCCTGCAGGGCGTCGGCGAGCTTCGACTCGTCCAGGGTCAGCCTGCCGTCCCGGCCCACGCGCACGCCCAGGTCGCTCAGGTGCTTGAGGGTCTGACCTGGGACCTCGGCGCGCAGGACCGCGTCGGGAAGCTGCGCTTGGATCCGCTGGAGGGTCCCGTCGCCCTGCAGGGCCCCGCGTTGCTGGGTGTTCGGGTCGTACCGCCCGTACTGGGTGAGGCTGTCCACGACGTCGTTGTAGGCGGCCACGAACTCCCGCACCGCCTTCTTCACCGCCTCCAGGTCCTGCTCCACGGCCACGGTCACGGTGCCCGTGCCGGCCAGGGCCAGGGTGAGCCCGGGCAACAGGCCGGTGACCAAGTTGGACGGCCGGTGCACGGTCACCGCCCCCGCCCCGCTGCCCAGCGCGACCTCGGCGTCCTGGGCCGGGCTCAACTCGTAGGGGAAGGTCAGGGTCTCGCTGCCGCCCGCCAGCCCGCTGGCATCCACGGAGACCGCGCCCGCGGCCCCGGAGGTCCTCGAGGTCAGGAGGAGCCGCCACCCGCCGTCCACCTGCACCACCGCGGCGTACACCCCCGCCCCTGAGGCGTTGATGGCCGCGGCGATCCCCCACAGCGAGCTCTGGCCGCTCCCGATGGATACGTCCGTGGCCTGCCCGTTCACGGTGACGGTGACCGTCCCGGCGCCGAATACCTGAGCGTCTTTGTCCGCGTAGGTGCTGGTGCCGATCTGGTGGAAGGAGGCCAGGCGGTTCACGGTGAGCGTGTAGGTCCCCCCGGGGGCCCCCGAGGAGGCCGAGGCCACGAGGACGCGGCTGTCGCTGCTGGTGGCCTTCGCCGCCTGGTAGGTGAGGGAGCGCGCCAGGGCCGCGGCTCGGTCCTCCAGGTTGCTCAACTTGGTGTTGAGGGTCCGCCAGGCCGCAAGGCGTGCGCTGGCCTCATTCTTGCGGGCTTCCAGCTTGCGCACCGGCGCCCGCTCGACCTCCAGGAGCCTGTTGATGACGTCCGTGGTGTTGAGCCCCGAGATCAGTCCGTCGATGCTGAAGGTGGACACCGCACCCTCCTCCGGCCCCTCCCCCGCGGGGTCCGGGCCTCTTTCAGGAAGAACACGCAAACTCCGTGCCGCTACACCCTCACGTCCACCCCGCCGGCTCCCATTAGGAACTCCACCACCTGGTTGGGCGGGATGGTGCGGATGGTCTCGCCCGTGCGGGTGTCGTAGATGCGCACGAGCACCCGGCCGGTCCGCTCGTCCACGATGAACTGAGCCGCCACGTCCAGGGCAGAAGGCGTTGTCTGGGGTCGCTCGGCCGCCGGACCCGAACCGTTTCCCCGGACCGCCCTCTGCGGTGCAGCTTGCGGCTCGGCTGCCTCCGGCTTCTTAGGCCTGCCCGAGCCGGGCGGAGGCACCTGCATCTTCACCACCTCCCCGCCTGGGGGCGGGGCCCGTGCGGGCCCCGCCCCAACGCCTCCGCCTTACCGCAGCAGCTGCAGCACCACCTGCGGCGCCGCGTTGGCCTGCGCCAGCATGGCGGTACCGGCCTGCAGCAGGATCTGGTTGCGGGTGAACGCCACCATCTCCTGGGCCATGTCCACGTCCCGGATCCGCGACTCCGCGGCGCTCATGTTCTCCTGCGCCACGCCCAGGCTCGCCACGGTGTGCTCCAGGCGGTTCTGCGCAGCCCCGTACTTCCCCCGCTCCGTGGACACCGTGTTCACCGCCGAGTCCACGGCTCTGACCAGGGCCTGGGCGTTCGTCACGCTCTGGCTTCCGCCGAAGGCGTCCAGAGCAGTGGTGAGGCCCAGCGCTGCCACGTCCACCTTCGCGAACGACACACTGATGGAGTCTACCGCCGCAGGGCCCACCTGGAAGTTCGCACTACCGAGCCCTGATTCTGTGGTGATGGTGTCGTTCGCGGGGTCCGTCAGTGCCCTGACCAGGTTGGCCGCGGTGATGCCTCCGCCGGACTCTACCCTGATCCGGATCCCCAGCTGGCTGAAGTCCAGCACCTGGCTCCCGCCCGCCGAAATCCCGCTCACCGTGATGGTCTGCGCAACTCCGTCGTCCCGGGTCAGGGTGAGCGAGGTGTTGCTGCCCCTCAGCGTGTAGCTGGTCCCCGGCCGGGCCGCGCTCACGTCCACCTCGGTCACATCCGCAGACTCCGTCCCATCCGTGACTCTGAGGCCGATCCGAAGCGCGCTGTTGGTTGCCAGCCTCGTGACCAGCGAGCCATCCAGCAGCCTCTTGCCGTTAAACGTGGTGCGGCCGCTCACGTTGTCGATCTCCGCGCGCAGCTGCTGGATCTCCTGGTTGATCGCCTGCCGGTCCTCGTCGGAGAGGGTGTCGTTGGCGGCCTGCAACGCCAGCTCCCGCATCCGCTGCAGCATGGAGTGGACCTCGTTGAGCGCGCCTTCTGCCGTCTGGATCATGGAGATGCCGTCCTGAGCGTTCCGGATGGCCTGCGCGAGCCCCCGCACCTGGGCCCGCAGCTTCTCGCTGATGGCAAGCCCTGCCGCGTCGTCCGCGGCCCGGTTGATGCGGAAGCCGCTCGAAAGGCGCTCCAGGGACTTGCTTAGGGCGTTGTCGGTGGCCACCAGGTTGCGGTGGGCGTTCAGGGCCGCGATGTTCTGGTTGATCCTCAGTCCCATGGCTTCCCTTCCTCCTTGAACTGGGTTTTCCGGGCTTCCTTGCCCGGTGTGGATTCGCCGGCGAAGC
>CALIMJ010000013.1 GCA_938028835.1 uncultured bacterium
GCGGCAGACGAGCCAGGGGATGGCTAGGAGACAACATCCCGGAAAGGAGGCTCGCCGCCGCCCATGCACCAGGGTATCGCTGCGCTGTTGGGGCTGCAATCGTGGATTATCTACCGGGTAGAGCGGACGGAGGAGGCTAAGGAGGCCTGCTGTCCGGCCTGTGGGGCCCGGACCCGCCGGGTTTGGGGGCGGGCTAGCCCATGTTTAACAAGTTGGTGGCTTTCGGGGCCCTTGGGGGAGGGGGCCTTTGAGCTGAAACCCGCATCAGGCCTGGATTTTTTGCCTCGGGGCTAGCTTGCGGCGGATTTTTTGTTGTGAAACTATTTCGCCGGGTTTCCCCGAGAGCTTGCAGGAACCGGTGTGCTGATGTCGTATCAGCGGTTGTCGAATGTTCCTCCGGAAGGTGGTCCGCCAGTCGGCCCAAGGTCCCGTGGAGTACCTCTACCCAGCTGCGGGGACCTGTTTGGGCTGCAGGTGGAGTTGGTGTTTCTCGACCTCACGAGCACCTACTTTGAGGGCCACAGCGAGCCGGGCTGGCGCTCTCCCTGGATACCGCCCTGGAAGCGCTCCGCCCCGTGCGGCTGGTCACCCTGGAACTGGACGGGCACCAGACCCGGCTCGTTACCAAGCCCACCCCCCACGCCCAGGCCGTCCTCAAGGCGGTGGGGCTGCCCAGGCTCACGCCCCCTGACCCCTGTAGTGAAATCGCCTACCCAGCAACGGCTAACCATGCGGGTTCCAGCCCTGCCGTTGTCAAACACGGGCTAGTTCCTCCACCTCCGCACCCGTTCCCAAGGGTACGCTGGCCAGGCACCGGAACCGGTCCGGGTAGCGCGCCTTGACCTCGGCGTAGGCCTGGTTGACCAGACGCGCAGCCTGCACCGCCAGGGGTCCGAGGAACGCGTACACGTTGGGGCTCGTGAGCGACAGCACCTGGACGGACGCACCCAGGTGGTCCATGATCCGCAGGCGCTCTTCGAGATCCACCATGGGCCGCGTGAGGGTGGCCAGGCGGGTGCCGTGCTGCTCCAGGTAGCGGCGGCCCTGGGCGTCGGTGCGGATCCGCACGCCGTGGGCTTGCTGCTCCAGGAGGGCCAAGTAGGCCTCCGGGTAGAAGTGGGTGTGGACGTCCACGAGCATCCTACACGTCCAGGTACACTACCGCGGTCCAGCCCCCCGAGGACGGTTCCACCCGGGCCTGGTGGTAGGTAGCGGACTTCACCTCGATCCCCCGGGGATGGCGGCCGGGGTCGAACCGCTCTCCCCACACCGTGGCCCGCACCCGCCCCTCACCCGCCTCGTGCACCGCGCAGCGTCGGGCCAGCATCCCGTCCCGGGCGTGCAGGAACAACAGCTCGTTCAGCCACTCCACCGCCAGGGCGGTGAGGTCGTCGGCCTGCACCTCTACCTGCCAGGATTCCCGCTCCTGCACCGTCTGGGGGTCTGTGATCAGACCGAACAGGCCCGCGGCCAGCTCTTGCAACAGACTCCCCAAAGAGTCCGCACTGGCCCGGAGGCCGACCTCGGCGGTGTGCTCCAGGACCTCTACCGGCACGGCTCCGTCCAGGTGGCGCCCTGGGCAGGCGCAGTCCTAACCCGCACCCGCGTCCTCCGCGGCGACCCGGGTGAACTGCGGGTCGCCCATCAGCTCCAGCAGCGCCCGCATGAGGAGGCTGACCCGCTTCTCCCGGTGGCGGACGCCCCACAGGGTCCGGGTGGGCCGGAAGTCCACGGTGTCCACCACCACCAGGTGTCCCTGCCGCAAGGCCTCCTCCGCGGCCAGTCGGGAAATCACTCCCACCCCGAGCCCCGCGGCCACCGCCCGGACGACCGCCTCGTTCCCCTGCAGTTCCATGGCGGGGGTAGGCACCAGCCCGAGGCCGCGGAACGCCCGCTCCGCCGCCTCCCGGGTCCCGCTCCCCCGCTCCCGCATCACAAGCCGCTGGCGAACCAGCTCCGCCGCGGTCACGTCCCTGCGCTGCGCCAGGGGGTGATCGGGCGACGCGATGACCACCAACTGGTCGGTGTGGTAGGGGAAGTGGACGATGGACTCGTGCCGCATGCCGTCGCCCACCACCCCCACGTCCAGCTCGTTGCGCAGCAGCTTCTCGTAAACCCGCCGGGTGGGCAGGATCTCCAGGGTGATCTCCGCCTCCGGCGCCTGCTCTCGCACCCGCGCCAGGAGGGGCGGGAGGAGGTACGTCCCGGGGGTGTTGTTGGCTCCCACCCGGAGAGAGCCGGCCGCCGTCCCCCGCAGGTCCCGGATCGCCTGCTCCGCCTCTTCCAGCAGGGAGAGGATCCGCACCGCGTACTCGTCCAGAACGCGCCCAGCCTCGGTGAGGAAGATGCGCTTGCCGATCTGCTCGAACAGCTCCACGCCCAGGGCCCGCTCCAGCTCCCGCACCTGGATGCTCACGGAGGGCTGGGTGATGCGCAGCTCCTCCGCGGCGCGGGAGAACGAACCCGCCCGCACCACGGTCCGGAAGATCTTGAGCTGGTGGACGTTCAGCATCCCTTGACTTCCCGTTTCCACTATACCTCCCCACCGGCAGGGGGGCCCATGGGTGGCTGTGATCCCCGGCCCCTAGACAGGCGGGCCCGCGGGCCCTATCGTTTGTAAACGAGACCGGCGAGGACGGAGGCAGCACCTCGTCTGCACCCTCAGCGAGCCGGCAGGCCGGTGGGAGCCGGCGGGCGGACGCGGCGGGTTCCACCTCCGGAGCCGCGGCGACAACGCCGCCGGGGGAGGCCCGATAGAGCCGGAGAGGTGCCGGCCCCTGAGGCCGGAATCAGAGTGGCACCGCGGGAAGCGGAAACCTCCCGTCTCTGAGACGCGGAGGTTTTTTGTTGGAGGTGGAGGATGGACGAGCTGCTCCTGATCCCGGGACCGACCCCGGTGCCCGCGCCCGTGCGGGAGGCCGGGAGCCGGCCCATGACCAACCACCGCAGCGAGGCGTTCGCGCGGGTCCTGCGGACCGTGCTGGAGGGGGTGCGGGAGCTGTACCGCACGCGCCAGCCGGTGATCCCGTACGCCAGCTCCGGGACCGGGGTGCTGGAGGCCGCGGTGGTGAACACCCTCTCGCCGGGAGACCGGGTGCTGACGCTGTCGTGCGGGGCCTTCGGGAACCGCTTCAGCCGCATCGCTCGGGCTTACGGGGCAGAGGTCACCCACGTGGAGGTGGAGTGGGGCACGGGGGTGCCGCCCGAGCTGTTGGAGGAACACCTGAAGAAGGCGGACTACCGGGCGGTGCTGGTCACCCACAACGAGACCTCCACAGGCGTGCAGAACGACTTGAGCGCCCTAGCCGGTGCGCGGGGAGACCGTCCCGCGCTGCTTTTGGTGGACGCGGTGAGCTCCCTGGGGGCCATCCCCCTTGAGATGGACGCGTGGGGGCTGGACGTGGTGGTCACCGCGTCCCAGAAGGCGCTGGGCTGCCCGCCCGGGGTGAGCTTCCTGGCTGCCAGCGAGCGCGCGTGGGAGGCGCACCGCACGGCTCGGATGCCCCGCTACTACTGGGACATGGGCATGGTGCAAGACGCCCTCCGGCAGCCCCTGACGCAGACGCCCTTCACCCCGGCGGTTTCGGTCTTCTACAGCCTGGAGGCCTCTCTGGAGCTGATCCGGCAGGAAGGCTACGAAGCCGTGTGGGAACGGCACCGGCTTCTCAGCGAGGCGGTCCGCGCAGGCGTCCGCGCCCTGGGTCTGCGACCGGTGGCGGACGAGCGATGGGCTTCCTGGACGGTGACGGCGGTGTGGCTGCCGGAGGGCGTGTCCGCGGAGGCTCTGGTGGGCCGCGTGCGGGAGCGGTACGGGGTAGTCCTGGCAGGGGGCCAGGGCAGGCTGGAGGGCAGGGCGTTCCGGATCGGCCACCTGGGCTACGTGAGGCCCCAGGACATCCTGCGGTGCATGGAGGCGCTGGGCGCGGTGCTGCGGGAGCTGGGCGTGGCGGTGGAACCGCAGGCGGGGCTGGAGGCAGCCCGGCGTGTGTTCGGGGCCCGGGCGGCGCAGGCGGTGTAGGCGGCATGGCACTGGCTACGGATCGGCAGAAGGTCGGCGCGGTAGGCGTCCGCCACCGGGTGCTGGTGGCGGACGGCTTGGGTGAAGCGGGCCTGCGCCGGCTTCGGGAGTCCTGCGAGGTGCAGGTGTTTGGGGGGCTGTCGGAGGAGGAGCTGTGCGCCCGGCTGGAGGGCGTGCACGCCCTAGTGGTGCGGAGCCGCACCAGGGTCACCCGGCGCGCCCTCGAGGCGGGGCGGGACCTGCGGGTAGTGGCGCGGGCGGGCGTGGGCGTGGACAACATCGACGTGGAGGCTGCCACCCGCGCGGGGGTGTTGGTGATCAACACGCCGGACAGCAGCGTCCGGGCCACCGCGGAGCACACCCTGGCGATGCTGTTGGCCTGCTGCCGGAACCTGCCGCAGGCCTATCAGTCCCTGCAGCGCGGGGAGTGGAGCCGCGAGGCCTTCGTGGGTACCGAGGTGTACGGGAAGACCCTGGGGGTGGTGGGGCTGGGCCGCATCGGGAGTGAGGTGGCGCGTCTGGCCCGGGGTGTAGGGATGCGGGTGTTGGCCTACGACCCCTACGTGAGCGCGGAGCGCGCTGCGCACCTCGGCTCCGAGCTGGTGCCCTTCGAGCGCCTGCTGGAGGAGGCGGACTTCATCACCCTCCACGTGCCCCTATCCGCCCAGACCCGGGGCATGATCGGCCGGGACCAGCTGCGTCGGATGAAGCGGGGCGTGCGACTGGTCAACTGCGCCCGCGGGGGGCTGGTGGACGAGGAGGCGCTACTGGAGGCCCTGGAGGAGGGACACGTGGCCGGAGCGGCGCTGGACGTGTTCGCGGAGGAGCCCCCCAGGGACCTCCGGCTGGTCCGGCACCCCCGGGTGGTGGCGACCCCCCACCTGGGGGCCTCCACCCGGGAGGCCCAGGAGGCTATCGGCGTGGACGTGGCGGAGCAGGTCCTGCAGGCGCTGGCGGGCCGGCTGCCCCGCGGCGCGGTGAACGTGGCAGCCTTCCGCGGCGACGCGTGGGAGCGCCTCAGCCCCCACCTGGAACTGGGCCGCGTCCTGGGAGCCCTGCTGCGGCAGCTGAGCCCCGGCCCCGTCTACGCGGTGGAGGTGCGGCTGGAGGGCGAGCTCAGCCACGTGGAGCCTTCACCCCTGGTGGCCTCCGTGCTGGTGGGCCTGCTGAGCGGGGTGACCGACCAGGTGGTGAACGTGGTGAACGCGCACCTGCTGGCCAGCGAGCGGGGCATCCGGGTGGTGGAGTCCCGGCAGGAGACCAGCGAGGACTTTGCCAGCCTGATGGTGGTCACCGCCCACACCCCTAGCGGCGACTTCCAGTTGGGCGGGACGCTGTTTGGCCGAAGCGAGCCGCGCATCGTGCGCATCGGCCACTACCGGATCGACCTGGACCCGGCTCCTTACATGCTGTTCGCCTGGAACACCGACCGGCCCGGGATGATCGGGCGGGTGGGGACCATCCTGGGCCGCCACGGCGTCAACATCGCGGGCATGCACCTGGGCCGCGAGAGCCCAGGAGGAGTGGCGGTGATGGTGTTGACCCTGGACGACCCTGTTCCTCCGGACGCGGTGGCGGAGATCCGGTCCCTGGACGGGATCTACGACGTGAAGGTGGCGCGGCTGTGACGGAGGCTCCGATCCGCGCCTGCGGAGCAGGGAGGTAGCGAGTCCGGCGTTTGGGGGCAGCGGCGGTGGTGGACCTGAGATCCCTCCGCGAGGATCCGCAGACGTTCCGGGAAGCGTTGCGGCGTCGAGGCCATGATCCGTCCCTGGTGGACCGGGCGCTGGAGCTGGACCGCTCCTGGCGGGAGGCGCTGCAGGAGGTGGAGCGACTGCGGGCGCAACAGAACCGCGCCAGCGAGGAGGTGGCGCGGCTTTCCCGAGAGGTGCGGGGGCAGAAGATCGCGGAGGTGCGGGAGCTGGCGGCGCGCCTGAAGGAACTGGAACCCGAGGTGCGGCGCCGGCGGGAAGAGCTGGAGCGGGTGCTGCTCCTGTTCCCCAATCCCCCGCACCCCACGGTCCCGGACGGTGTGGGGGAGCAGGACAACGTGGTGGTCCGCACGTGGGGCAGGCCGACCCGGTTCGACTTCGAGCCCAAGGACCACGTGGAGCTCGGCCGGCGGCTGGGCATCCTGGACTTCGAGCGGGCCGCCAAGGTCTCCGGCTCCCGTTTCTACTACCTCCTGGGGAAGGGCGCGCTTGTGGAGATGGCCCTCGTCCGGTACGCCCTGGACCGTCTGCTGGCCCACGGGTTCGTGCCGGTGATCCCGCCGGTGCTGGTGCGGCCGGAGATCATCACGGGCGCCTGGGGCGGGGCCACCTTCGACCCGCAGCAGACGTACCGCGTGGCGGAGGACGACCTGGCCCTGATCGGGACGTCGGAGCAGAGTCTGGCCGGTTTCTACCGAGACGAGGTCCTGGACGCGCAGCGGCTGCCGGTGCGGTTCGCGGGGATCTCCTGGTGCTTCCGCCGGGAAGCCGGCGCCCACGGCCGCGAGACCCGAGGCCTGTACCGTGTGCACCAATTCGACAAGGTGGAGATGTTCTCGTTCGCGCACCCCGAACGGTCGTGGGAAGAGCATGAGTTCCTGGTGAGCGTGGAGGAGGAGATCCTGCAGGGGCTGGGGATCCCGTACCGGGTGGTGCTGCTGTGCGCGGGGGACCTGGGCACCGCGTCCGCGAAGACCTACGACCTGGAGGCGTGGATGCCGGGTCGGGGGGCCTACGGGGAGGTGACCTCCTGCAGCAACACCACGGACTTCCAGGCGCGGCGGCTCAACGTGCGCTTCCGCGAGCGGGGCAGGACGGAGTTCGTACACACCCTGAACGGTACCGCCCTGGCCACGTCGCGCGTCCTCATCGCCCTGCTGGAGAACTACCAACAGCCGGACGGCAGCGTCCGAATCCCGGAAGCCCTCGTGCCCTACACGGGCTTTGACCGCGTGGAGCCCGCGGTGTGACGGGGTCGGGGTGGACTCCTTCGAGGAACTGCTGAGCCGGGGCGAAGAGGCCCTCGCGGAGGGCGCGTGGCATCGGGCAGAGGAGTGCTTCCAGCAAGCGGTGGCCCTGCGCCCGACCTCCGCCCACGCCCACAGCAGGCTCGGGGTGGCCCTGGCCCGCCAGGGGCGGTACGAGGAGGCGCTGGCCAGGTTCCGGGAGGCCCTGCAGCTAGACCCCCTTTACGCACCCGCCTACTGCAACATCGGCACCGTCCACGGCGAGCGGGGCGACCTGGAGGAGGCGGTCCGGGCGTACCGGAAGGCCCTGGAGCTGGACCCCGACTACGCGGTGGCGCACCAGAACCTAGCCGCGGTGTACAAGCGGCTGGGCCGGTACGAGGAGTTCGTGCGCCACATGAAGCGGGCCACGCGGCTGGCCGCACGGGGCCCCAGGGTCGCGGGCCGGCCGGGATGCCTCGTCACCCTTCTGGCAGTGGGCGCGGTCCTGTGGTGGGTGCGCTAAACGCTCCGGGAGGCCTGAGCCCGCCGCCCACGGCCGTGGGGGTGGCAGCCTCCGCGGCGAGCGGGGTGGAGGGGAGCGCGGTCCCACAACGGTGCTGCAGTCGGAGGCGGACGGTGGGCCACTCGCTGTGGAGGACGCGGTACACGAGGGTGTCGTGCACGTGGCCGTCCCGTGCCACATCCGCCGCGGCCTGGAACGCCTCCACGGAGGCCCCCAGCTTGTTCAGGGCAGCCCGCGCGGCCAGGTTGGCTGCGGACGTCCTCCACCGCACGCGGGGCAGGCGGAGGACGTCGAAGGCCAGGCCGAGTAGCAGCAACATGGTCTCCGGGAAGACGGCCCCTCCGCGGTAGGGTGGCAGCAGCAGGGTGCAGCACACCTCGGCGCACCGCTGAACGGGCCGCAGGTCCACCAGGCCCGTGATGCCGGCCGGGGCCAGGTCCCGCTTCAGCCGGATCACGTACGCCCGAATGCCCGGTCGGCGCAGGAGCCGGCGCAGGTAGGCGCGGGTCCCCTCCACGGTGGCGTCGTCCGGCCAGTCCAGCATGTTGCGGAACAGGCTGGGGCTCCACACGGAGGCGAGCTCCGCGGCGTCCGCGGTGGACAGGTTCTGCAGCACCACCCACCGGCCCACCAGCGGGAAAAGGAGGTCGGCTGGCAGGCGGCGGGCCGCGTGGGGTCCCACGCCCTCACTCGCGCAGCTCGGACCGCAGCCGGATCAGGTGCAGCAGGTCACTGCGGGTGAGGATCCCCACCAGCTCGCCGTCGGCGTCCAGCACCAGGAGGCGGCCCACCCCCGCCTGCACCATCCGGGCCAGGGCGTCGTACGCGGGAGCCTCCGGCCGCACCGTGTGGGCCCGGTCGATGGGGGTCATGGCCTCGCGCACGCGGGTGGTGGACCACCTCTCCCGGGGCACCTGCTTCAGGTCGTGCAGGGTGAGGATGCCCAGCAGCCGGTCTCCGTACACGACCGGGTAGCCGCCGTGTTTGCGGGGCAGGAAGTAGCCCGCCACCGCTTCCTCCAGGGTGAGGTCGGCTTCCAGGGTGACGGGGTCAGGAGTCATGATGTCCCGCACCCGCACGCCCCTCAGGGCGTGTCGCAGGAGCATCTGCTGGTAGGAGGCTCCCGCACCCTGGTCCAGGAACCAGCCGATGAGGACCAGCCACAGGCCGTCCACGGGGCGGCCGGTGAAGATGGCCAGCACCCCCAGGGCGATGAAGGCGGCCGCGGTGGCGTGGCCGAGGGAGGTGCTCACGCGGGTGGCGCGCTCCAGGCCCAGGAAGGACCACAGGATAGCCCGCAGCACCCGCCCGCCGTCCAGGGGAAAGGCAGGCAGGAGGTTGAAGACAGCCAGCAGGAGGTTCACGGAGGACAGATACCCCATCAGGGCCGTGGCGGGCACCGGGTCTCCGGAGGGGGTGAGGATCCGGAACAGCCCTGCCAGCAGCAGCGACGTGGCCGGGCCCGCCAGAGCCACCCACAGCTCGTGCGCGGGCCGCTCGGGCTCCCGCGCGATCTGCGCCACCCCGCCGAACAGGAACAGGGTGATGCTGCGGGTGGGGATGCGGAAGTGCCTGGCTACCACGGCGTGGCCCAGCTCGTGGACCAGTACGGACCCGAAGAGCAGTAGCGCGCCGGCGAACCCCATGGTCCAGTAGGTCTCCACGGGAAGGCCGGGGATCCGCTGCGGGAAAATCCCCCGGGCCAGCGACCAGGCGATGGCCCACACCGCCAGGAACCACGTGGCGTGCACCTGCACGGTGATCCCCAGCAGGCGGCCCACGCGGATGGAACCCGTCATCCCACGACCTCCGGCGCTGGGCGTTCAGCGGGGATTTCACCACGGAGGCGGGCGCTCCCTGCGGTTGTGCTAGGATCCTGGCGGGAATAGCGGGCCAGACGGCGCCGTTTCCAGCACGCGAGGCCCCAAACCCCAAGCGGAGGAGGTTCAGGGAGGATGGCCAAGCCCGTGGAGGTCACCGACGAGAGCTTCGACCGCGAGGTGCTGCAGGCGCAGCTGCCCACGGTGGTAGACTTCTGGGCCGCGTGGTGCGGGCCCTGCCGCCTGATCGCCCCCATCGTGGAGGAGCTGGCGCGGGAGTACGAGGGTCGGGTGAAGTTTGCCAAGCTGGATGTGGACCGCAACCCGTCCACCGCGGTGCGCTACAACATCCTTTCGATCCCCACCCTCGGGGTGTTCAAGGGCGGGCAGCTGGTGGAGCGCATCATCGGCTACATGCCCAAGGCCGAGCTCAAGCGGCGGATCGAGGCGGCGGTGGGCGCTACCGTATAGGCTCCGCGGGTCGGCGCGCCAGCTCCGAGACGGCCTCGTGGATCCGGAACACCACCACCAGCGCCTCCAGGGCCAGCCGGAGGAGGGCACACCCCAGCAGGAAGCCCAGGGGCGCCGTCACGAGGCCCAGCAGGGCCGGAGGGCCGCCCCGCACCAGGGCGGCCAGGAGGAAGGCCAGCGACCAGAAGGCCAGCAGGATCACTCCGGCCGCGTAGACCCAGCGGGCCACCCGCAGGGTGACCATCCGCTCGAAGGAGAGGTCAAACAGGGCTGAAAGGAAGGGCACTCCCTCCGGATCGCGCACGGCGGCCTCCGTTTTCGCGGAGGGTTCGGCGCGTATGCGCGCAGGTCCTCCGTCAGTCCTGCTGCGCCAGCCAGCGCTCCGCCTCGATGGCCGCCTGACACCCGTACCCCGCCGCGGTCACCGCCTGGCGGTAGGTGCGGTCGTGTACGTCGCCCGCGGCGAACACCCCTTCCACGCTGGTCATCATCCCCCGCTTGAGGATCACGTAGCCCGCGGTGTCCAGCTCCAGCTGTCCCCGGAACAGCTCGGTGTTGGGGACGTGACCGATGGCCACGAACACCCCGTCGGTGGCCAGCTCCCGTACCTCCCCCGTCTGGGTGTGGCGCAGGCGCACCCCCGTCACCCGGGAGTCCTCCCCCAGGATCTCCTCCACCACGTGGTTCCACACGAACTCGATCTTGGGGTTGCGGAGGGCCCGGTCCTGCAGGATCCGGCTGGCGCGGAGCTGATCCCGGCGGTGCACCACCCGCACGGACTCCGCCAGGTTGGACAGGTACAAGGCTTCCTCCATGGCGGTGTCCCCGCCTCCCACCACCACCACCCGCTTGCCGCGGAAGAAGAACCCGTCGCAGGTGGCGCAGGTGCTCACGCCACGGCCGAGGTACCGGCTTTCCGACGGCAGGCCCAGCATGCGGGCCCGCGCGCCCGTGGCCACGATGACTGCCCGCGCCTCGTATACTTCCCCGCTCCCCGCCTGGATTCGGAACGGGCGGGCGCGGAAGTCCACCGCCACCGCGTCCTCCGCCACGAACTCCGTCCCGACCCGCTCGGCCTGGCGCCGCATCTGCTGCATGAGCTCCGGCCCCAGGATAGGCTCCGCGAACCCCGGGTAGTTCTCCACCTCGGTGGTGAGCATGAGCTGGCCCCCGGGTTGAGAGCCCTCCAGGACCAGGGGGTGCAGGTTGGCCCGGGCCGCGTAGATGGCCGCGGTCAGGCCCGCGGGACCGGAACCGAGGATCACGAGATCGCGCATCGCTTGCCCTCCGCCGCATGGGGTTCGCTGGACCGTACGGTGGAACGGTCCAGGAGTCCGGGCGATTCCCGAACTGGGGTATAAAGCTAGCAGGAACGGGTCCGGGGGTCGGGATGTCGAACGCGCGCTTCCGTACCGACGTGGACTACTACGAGGTGCTCCAGGTACACCCCAGCGCCCATCCTGCCGTCATCCGCAAAGTCTACCACGTGCTCATGCTGGAGCTGAAGCACCACCCGGACCTGGGCGGGGACGTGGATCGGGCGCAGTTGATCAACGAGGCCTTCGCGGTGCTGTCGGACCCGCAGCGGCGGCAGGAGTACGACCGGTTCCGGGCGGAAGTGGGACTGCGCACGGAGTGGCCCGGGGCAGCCCGCAGCGCCCCGGAGCAGGGACCGGACCCGGAGGTCCACGCGGCACTGCTGGAGCAGATCCAGGAGGCCATGACAGCTCTGTCCGCCTGGCCGCCCCGCAAGACGCCGCCGCCCTTCTGCCGCGGCCGCGCGGCAGGGATCGAGGTGGGGCCGCTTTCCCGGGTGCACGGCTTCCGGTACACGGGGTCCATCCGCAGCGCGCAGGAGAAGCTGGGCACGGAGCTGGAGTTCCGCACGTACGCTCGGCCGTCGGGGGACCTGCGCATGGTGGTGGTGGCGGCCCGAGGGACGCTGGTGGCGGGCATGCTGTGCGGGGCGCCGGAGCAGCTGGTCCCCGATGTGGTCCGGGCGTTCGCCGCGGAGGTCACCGGCGGCGAGGTGGATGTAGAGGCGGTGGCGCGGCTGCTGCACGCGGTGGAGTACCTGGACTCCGGAGACCGGCGGCGGCGGACGCGGGCGCTGGACCTGTGGCTGGCCTGCGCGACCCGGGAGCCGCACCAGAGCTGCCTGGTGCTGAGCGCGTACCCCCTTTAGAGGCCCGGCGTGGCGGTCGGCCCGTCGGAAGGTTGTCAGGGCACCCTCCGGGAGGTCGCCCTGGCGTTCCTCAAGCTCGGCCTGGTCGGCTTCGGCGGGCCCGCGGCGCACGTCGCCCTCATGCACGAGGACTTGGTCCGCCGCCGGCGGTGGGTGTCCGAGGCCGAGTTCCTGGACCTGGTGGGTGCTACCCACCTGATCCCCGGCCCCAACTCCACCGAGCTGGCCATCCACCTGGGGTACCGCCGAGCAGGTTGGCCGGGGCTGGTGACGGCGGGCGGCTGCTTCATCCTGCCCGCTTTTCTGGCGGTGCTGGGCTGTGCCTGGGCGTACGTGCGCTACGGCAGCCTGCCGCAGGTGGCCTCGGCCCTGTACGGCGCGAAGCCGGCCATTGTGGTGGTGGTGGCCGTGGCCCTGTGGGGGCTGGGGCGGGCGGCCCTGAGGGACGGACTCACCTGGGCGCTGGCGGGTGCGGTGCTGGTGTTGTGGCTGCGGGGAGCTCACGAGCTGGTGCTCCTGTTCGGTGCGGGCATCGTCGCGGTGGCGGCCCGAGTGCGGACTGTGGGTGTGGCGGCGCTGCTGCCCCTGGTGGCGCCTGCAGCGGCCGCAGCTCCCACCGCAGTGCCCTTCCAGCTGGGCACCCTGTTCTTCACCTTCCTGAAGATCGGGTCGGTCCTCTTCGGCAGCGGGTACGTGCTGCTGGCCTTCCTGCACGCGGACTTCGTGGTGCGGCTGCGCTGGCTTTCCGATGCGCAGCTGCTGGACGCGGTGGCGGTGGGGCAGGTGACGCCAGGCCCGGTGTTCACCACCGCCACCTTCGTGGGTTACCTGGTGGCAGGGCTTCCCGGTGCTGCGGCGGCCACGGCGGGGATCTTCCTGCCGGCCTTCGTGTTCGTGGCCGCCACGCACCCCCTGGTCCCCCGGATGCGGCGGTCCAGACTCGCCTCCGGGTTCCTGGACGGCGTGAACGCAGCCTCGTGGGCGCTGATGACGGGCGTGAGCCTGCGCCTGGCACAGGCCTCGCTGACCGACGGGCCCACCCTGGCCCTGGCGGCAGGGGCCTTGCTGCTGCTGTGGCGGCGGGTGAACTCCGCGTGGGTGGTGCTGGGCTGCGCGGCCGTGGGGGTGCTGACGCGGGAGCTCGTGACACGGCTGTGAAACCCTCCCCGCATCCTCGGAGGGAGGCCGGGTGCAGGAGGTGAGGCATGCGCACGCTTTCGGCGGGGGTGGGCCTGGGGCTCTTCGTGGCGCTGGCCTCCGCAGCGCTCGCCCAGTCCTACAAGGCCGGGGAGTACCAGGTGGGCGCGCCCGCGTCAGAGCCGAAGTGGAAGGTGCAGGCGCGGACCGGGTCCACCCACGCGGGATTTGCCGCCGCGGCGGACGCGGCTTCGTCGGTGGACCAGCACCTGGGCCACGCCTTGAACTGCATCGAGGGGCCCAGGGGCAAGAACTTCAACGCCAGCTGGGGGCACGTCTGCCAGGGCCAGGGGGACGGCCTGCTGGTGGACCTGCGGGCGGACCGTGCGGGCACGGCCTGGCTGCTGGTGGCGGAGGCGGCGGACCAGCTTGCGGTGGCCGGGATCCGGAGCCGCGACCTGGCACAGAAGAATAACGCAAGCCGGGGCGTGGCGGAGCTGTTGCGCCTGATCGCGGAGAGCCGCTAGGCGGGCGAGGGCTGGTTGAGGGCTCCCCGGAACCGGGCTACTGTAGTAGCGCGGTTCCGAGGGAGGTCATGGAGCCACACATCCTCGCCCTGTGGCGGACTCGCCCGCACACGGGTCCCGCAACCCCCCAGCGACTGCTCCGCGCCGCGGAGGGGGGGCTGTGAGCGAGCTCGGTGGGTTCGCCGCGGGCTTGGCGCTGGCGCTCTCTGCGTATGCCGCGGGGGCCAGCTTCCACGGCGCCCGCACGGGGAACACGCGTTGGGCGGACAGCGGCGCGCGGGCCCTGTGGGCGGCCGCCGCTGCCCTAACCGCATGCGTGGCCACGCTGGTGTACGCCCTGGTGACGTGGGACTTCCGGCTGGACTACGTGGCCCGCAACACCAGCCTCGCCACGCCCCTGATGTACCGGGTGAGCGCCGTGTGGGGTGCGCAGGCGGGATCGTTGCTGTTCTGGAGCTGGCTGCTGGCCCTGGTGGCCTCCGCCGCGGTGGCCGGACAGCGTCGCCAGCACCCGGAGCTGTCCGCCTGGGCCTGTGCGGTGTTGAGCGCGGTACTGGGCTTTTTCCTGTTTCTGGTGGTCCTGGAGCGCCCGTTCCGGCCCCTGCCCTTTGCGCCCGCGGACGGGCGCGGGCTGAACCCCCTGCTGGAAGACCCCGGCATGGTGGCCCACCCGCCTCTGTTGTACCTGGGGTTCGTGGGGCTTGCCGTACCCTACGCCTTCGCTATGGCGGCTTTGGTGACCCGGAAGCTGGACGCGGGCTGGATCGCGGCCACCCGCCGCTGGACCGTGGCCAGCTGGCTGAGCCTGGGAGCCGGGCTGGTGGTGGGGGGGTGGTGGGCGTACCGGACCCTGGGCTGGGGCGGGTACTGGGGCTGGGACCCGGTGGAGAACGCAGCCTTGGTCCCCTGGCTGGTCGCCACCGCGTACCTTCACTCCGCGGTGGTGCAGGAGCGGCGCGGAGCCTTCGCCGCGTGGAACCTGAGCCTGGTGGTGCTGGCGTTCGGCACGGCCATCCTCGGAACCTTCCTCACACGCACGGGGCTGGTGGTGTCCGTCCACAGCTTCGCGCGGTCTGAGATCGGCCCGTACTTCCTCGGCTTCGTGGCCCTGCTGCTGGTGGGGTCCTTCGCCCTCGTGGCGTGGCGGTGGGACGACCTCCGGGGCAGCCCGCCGGTGGACGACCTGCGCTCGCGGGAGGGTGCTTTCCTGTTCAACAACGTGCTGTTTTTGAGCTTTGCGGGCGCGGTGCTGGTGGGCACCCTGTACCCGCTGGCGATCCAGGCGGCGGGAGGCCCGCAGGTGTTTGTGGGGCCCCCGTACTTCCACGCGGTGGCCGCGCCCGTGGGCTTGGCGCTCCTGGTGCTGATGGGTGTCGCGGTGGGGCTGCCGTGGCGGCGCGCGGGTGCGGGTGTGGTGGCGCGCTTCCGGTCCCCGTTGTTCGCGGCGCTCGTGGTGGCGGTGGGATCCGGGGTGGTGCTGCGCCGGCCCGGCGTGGTCGCGGCCGCTGCCGCGGTGACCTTCGCTTTATCTGCGACCCTGCAGGCGTTGCACGACGCCGGCCGGGCGGGCGCGCGGATCGGCCGGGGCTACCTTCGGGGCCTCCTGGAAGCGTTCCGGACGCAGCCCCGGCGGTACGGGGGCTACGTGGTGCACCTCGGGGTCCTGGTGATGGCCGTCGGCATCGTGGGGAGCCACGCGTACGTGCGGGAGCGGGAGGTGACGGTACGCCCCGGGCAGAGCTTCGGCCTTGGCCCGTACGTTCTGCGTTACGGGGGTTTGGAAGCGGGTGCCACAGCCCTGGCGGATGTGCGACGCGCGACGGTGGAGCTGAGGGGAGAAGGTGGACCCTCCGTGCTGCTGCAGCCGGTGCGGTTGTTCTACCCCAGGTGGGGGCAGGTGGTCAGCCGACCGGCCATCCGGTCTACCTGGCGGGACGACGTGTACGTGGTGCTGTGGGCCTTCCAGCCGGACGGCTCCGCCACGTTCCGCGCCTGGGTGAACCCCCTGGTGCGCTGGGTCTGGCTGGGCGCCCTTCTGGCGGGGCTGGGCACGGCGGTAACCCTGTGGCCGCGGGGAGGGGGCGGGCGCGCGATCTTCGCCCTGGGCCCCTGGCCGTTGCGAGTGCAGCCTGCGCGGGACGGGCACCGGGGCCGGGCCGTTCGGGAGGTGCTGCGGGTCCTGCGCGGGCCGCGGGAGGGCGGGGGGCCGTGAGGTGGCGCGGCGGCCTGTTGGCCGCAGTCCTGGCGACGCTGTGGTGCGCGGTGGCGTGGGCCTCCGGGGACCTGGACCAGCGCGTTCGCGCGGTGGCCTCGCGGTTGATGTGCCCGGTGTGCGAGGGCCGGACGGTGGCGGACTCCACCGCAGAGCTGGCGGCGCACATGCGGGCGGTGATCCGGGAAAAGCTGGCGCAGGGGGAAACCGAGGACGCAGTGCTGGCGTACTTCGTGGAGCGGTACGGGCCGTCGGTGCTGGCGACCCCTCCCGCCGCCGGCTCCGGCTGGGTGCTCTGGCTCGCGCCCGCGGTGCTGGCGGCCGGTGGTGCGGGCTACGTGGTGTACCGGTTCGGACGCCGCAGCCCGTGGACGTGGTCGGATGACGGTGAGGCAGGCGGCTGAGGGGAAACGCGGGCCGGGCCTGACCCGTCGGGCGGCCGTCCTGTTGGCTTGCGCCACGGTGCTGCTGGCCGCGGCCTCCGCAGCGGCCAGCGTGGTGGAGGGAGTGGTGGTGCACGGTGAAACGGGCCGACCCGTGGCCGGCCTGGAGGTACGGGTGGTGGGGATGGAACCCGGGAGGCCGCCTGTGGAGGCGGTGGCCCGCACGGACCGGCGGGGCCGCTTCCGGGCACAGCTGCAGTCGGCGCGGCGCACGTACGTGGTGCAGGCGACGTTTGACGGGGTGACCTACACCAGCGACCCTCACCCGTCTTCGCCGACCCCAGCGGCCGTGACGTTGCGGGTGTTCGACGCCACGCGGGAGCCTCCGGCTCTCCGGATCTCGCGGCGCGCGTTGCTGCTGGATCGGGAGGGCCCGTGGTTCGTCGTTCGGGAGGTGACGGTGGTGCACAACCCCTCCCGGCGGACTTACGTGGGGGCGGATGCCGGCGCGGGGACGTGGCGGGTTCCGCTGCTGCGCGGTGCGCAGGACGTCCAGGTCGTCAGGGGGATCGTCCCCGCTGGCGTGGACCCGGACGGCGCGCTGGTGGACACCCTGCCGGTGCAGCCCGGCGAGCGGGTCGGGGTGGTGCTGTACCGGGTGCGGGCCCGGGGGCCGTCGCTTCTGGAGTTGCCCACCGGGCTGCCCACCGAGTCCCTAGACGTGTTCATCCCGGAACCCCTGCGGGTGCGGTCGGAGATCCTGCGGCTGCGGGAGGTCCGGCAGGTGGAAGGGCTGCGGGTGGCGTGGCTGCAGGCGCGGGGTCTCCCGCCGGACGCGGTGATCCCGCTGGGGGTGGAAGGCGTGCCCCAGGAGCCTCGTGGGGTCTCGCTCCTCCTGGCCGCGCTGCTGGCCGTGGGCTCAGCTACCTTCGTGGCCTGGCCGTGGTTGGCCCGGCGCGGTTGATGTCGTCCTCGGCGCTGGTCTACACTATGGCCAGCATGGGCTGGCTGCACGAACTGTACCTCCCGTTTGCGCCGCGGCAGTGCATCTGTCCCCCGCGGGGGCGGCGGGCTAGCTCCCGCCACGCCGACCCCCGCGTCGCCTGACCGCGCGCGGCCGCATCCTCACGGTTTCCCAAGCAGTTCTAGGCGTGTGCGGCCCGCGACTCCGGCCCGCCGCGTGGCGGGCGAGGTGGGTCGTCGAGGGCCCGCCCGCACGGGCCGGGGTGGATGGTAGACCCAGACGCAGGAGGTGACGGGATGCCGAACCGGCCCTTGCACCCGACGGAGCACTGCTGCCAGGAGGTTGCCGTGGACACCTCGCGGCTACCGCGGCGGCGGTTCCTGGCCTGGCTGGTGGCCGTGGGGATGTCGGGTTGGCACGCGCTGGCGCGTACCGGTTCTGCGCAGACCCGCCGCCGGGTGAGGTTGGGGTTCTGCGGGCAGCTGCTGTGCGTGGTGCCCTACGAGGTGGCCCGGCACCACGGCTACTTCGCGGAACAGGGGCTGGACGTGGAGCTGGTGTACTTCCGCGGCGGCGCGGCGGCCATGCAGGCCCTGGTGGCCGGCGCGGTGGACTACGCCGCCACGTCGTTCGACGTGGCGCTCGGGGCGTACGCGCGGGGCGCGCGTATCGTCCGCTTCTTCACCACCGGGAGGCTGCCGCTGTTCGCCCTGGTGACTGCGCCGGGCCAGGCGGATCGCATCCGACGACTGGAGGACCTAGCGGGCCGGACGGTGGGGGTCTCGGGGCTCGGGAACGCGGACCACGTCCTGGCGCTGTACCTGGTGCGCCGGGCGGGGGTGGATCCCCAGCGGGTCCGGTTCGCGGTGTTGGGGCCGAACCTGTTCGAGGCGCTCCGGGTGGGCCACGTGGACGCGGGGATGGTGCAGGAGCCCGCGTTGACTCTTCTCAGCCGCAGCGGAGGGCGGGTGCTGGCGAACCTCATGGACCTGAAGCAGGCGGAGCGCTTCCTGGGTGGTCCGTACGAGTTCATGGGGGTGGCGGTGCGCAGGGACGAGTGGCAGGCCCGCGAGGCGGAGATGCGGGCGCTGGCGCGGGCCCTGACGCGGGCCCTGCGCTTGGTCCACTACGGGACCCCCCGGCTGGTGGTGCAAGCGCTCCCGCCGGAGCTGGTGGCGGGCGGCGATCGGGACCTGTTCGAGGCGGTGCTGGCGCGCCACCGCCGGTCCCTGTACCCGCAGTCGGGGCGCATCGACCTGGCTGCCGCCCGTCGCGTCGCCGACCTGCAGGTTCAGGCGGGCGTACTGAGCCGCCCGGTGGATCCCGCGGAGCTCGTTAGCAACGCCATCGTGGAGGGGCTGTGAGCGCGCTGCGGATTCGGGGTCTGGAAGTCCGGTACGGGTCTCACCGGGTCCTGGGCGGCGTGGACCTGGAGCTGGGCGAGGGCGAGTTCCTGGGCCTGGTGGGCCCCTCAGGTTGCGGCAAGAGCACCCTGCTCCGGTGCGTGGCCGGGCTGGTCCAGCCCGAGGCCGGGCGGGTGGAGGTGTTCGGGAATCCCGTGCGGGGTCCCAGCCCCGAGGTCGGGATCCTGTTCCAGGACGACGCGCTGCTCCCCTGGCGCACGGCGCGGGAGAACGTGGCGTTGCCCCTGCGTTTCCGCGGCGCCTCCCCCCGCGAGGCTCGGGAGCAGGCGGACCGGTGGCTTCGCCGGGTCGGGCTGGAGGGGTTCGGTGACCACTACCCCTCGGAGCTATCCGGCGGGATGCGCAAGCGGGTGGCGCTGGCGCAGGTGCTGGCCGTACGGCCGCGGCTGCTACTGATGGACGAGCCCTTCGCCAGCGTGGACGCCATCGTGCGCCACGTGCTGGAGGTGGACTTCTGTCGGCTGGTGGCTGACGCGGGGACGGCGGTATTGCTCGTGACCCATGACCTGGAGGAGGCTATCAGCCTCTGCGACCGGGTGGCGGTGATGTCCGCGGGGCCCGGCGCACGCATCGTGGCCGCCTACCGGGTTCCCTTCGGACGGCCCCGGGACCCCGTGGCCGTGCGCGCGGAAAGCGGGTTCGGGCCGCTGGTCCGCGCGGTGTGGGACACCTTGCGGATGGAGGTGGCACGCATGGGCTGGGAGCTGTCGGCATGAGCCGCGCGGTGGGCCTGGCGCTGTTTCTGGGTGGCTGGGAGCTAGCGAGCCGTGCCCGCTGGCTGGACCCGTTCCTGTTCCCTCCCCCCAGCGGGGTGGGGTGGGTGGTCTACGAGCTGGTCCGGTCAGGCCAGGTGTGGCCCCACTTCCGGGTGACGGTCACGGAGGCGCTGGCAGGCCTCGTCCTGGGCACGGGCACCGGGGCGCTGTTCGGGTTGGTGTGCGCGGGCTTCCGCCCCCTGGCGCAGGTGGTGGAGCCTGCCATGGCGCTGCTGAACGCGATCCCGCGGGTGATCCTGGCGCCGGTCTTCGTGATCTGGCTGGGCATCGGGATGGCCTCCAAGGTGGCCCTCAGCTTCCTGCTGGTGATGGTGGTCATGTTCTTCGCCACGTACACCGGCATCCGGGAGGTGGACGGACGGCTGGTGGAGCGCGTCCGGACCCTGGGCGGGGGGCGGCGCGAGGTGGTCCGCGAGGTGTACGTTCCGTCCGTGACCGCGTGGGTAGCCAGCGGCCTGAAGGTGGCGGTGGGTTTTGCCTTCACCGGCGCGGTGGTGGGCGAGTTCGTGGCTTCCAGCCAGGGCCTGGGGTACCTGCTGTCCTTCGCCCAGAGCACGTACAACGCGTCGCTCACGCTGGCACTCATCGCGCTGGTGGTGGGGGTCATCCTGCTGCTCTTCTGGGCGTTCGGTTCGCTGGAGCGATGGTGGCTGCGGTGGAAGCCGGAGTACCGAAGCCGCCAGGCGCACCCGCGGGCCCTCCCGCGGACCGTCCGACCGGCTGAGCAAGTCCCCTGACCCCCGGAGCGTCCGGCGGCTCCGGGAAGGCTCAGGGCGTGGGAGCTGGCTGCCGGCTGGCCTACCTGCGGGTCCAGGGCGTAGGCGCCGGGCCCCATCAGGCCGACACCTACGGCGACCGCGGCGTGGACCAGCGGGTACTCAAAGCCGCCGTTCTCGGCGGGCATGCACCGGGACGGTGGCCGCTGCCATGACCGGGAGCAACAGCCCCGTGGCCAGGGGCGTGAGCGAGCCCAGGGCCAGCAACGCACCGCCCACCAGCTCTGCCAGGCCTGCGGCCAGCGCCCACAGCCAGCCCGGCCGGAGGCCCAGCGACTCCATCCAGGCGCCCGTCCGGCCCAGGCCCGCCCCGGCGGGCCAGCCGAACAGCTTCAGCCCCGTGCCCGACGAACAGGAGCCCCCCTACCGAGCGCACGATCAGCAAGCCCAAGTCCAGCCTCGGGCTCACCTCCTTTCGCCGTCACAGCTGGCTGTCCCGCGACGATCTGCACACAGCCCTCTCGGGCAGCGAGCTTTGCCAGCCTGTCCGCTTCCTGGTACCCCCACCTCGCGAGCTATTCCCGCGGCCGGCCGGGGCCTCGACCCGGGACGGGCCGCGGCGTGGGCGGCGCGTAGGGGATGGGCACGTACTCCACCGACGGCCGGCGGGGCCCCGCCTGAGGGTACAGGGCCATCAGGCGGTGGATCTCCTGGGGCATGTCCGTGGAGACGCGGAGCCCCAGCGCCCGGGCCTCCTCCACGGTGATGGGATAGTCGTGGGTCCACCTGCCGCAGCTCAAAGCGTCCGCCACAGCGTCCGCGCGTTCCGGGGGCATCTTGTCCGCCAGCAGCTCCCGGACCGCGCCCCGGACCTGGCGCAAGGCCTTCTCCGCCACGTCCGCCAGGATCACCGTCTGGTCGTCCACCTCGTTGATGTTCTTGCGCTCCAGCACCTTGAGGACGGAGGCCGCAGGGTACTGGCCCAACTGGGGATCCACGGGCCCCAGGACCGCGTGCGGATCCATGACGATCTCGTCCGCGGCCAGGGCGATGAGGGTACCGCCCGACATGGCGTAGTGAGGCACGAACACCGTCACCTTCCCCCGGTGGGCTTGGAGGGCGCGGGCGATCTGCTCCGCGGCCAGCACGAGACCGCCGGGGGTGTGGAGGATCAGGTCGATGGGCATCTCCGGGGGTGTGAAGCGCACCGCGCGCAGGACCGCCTCGGAGTCGTCGATGTCGATGTAGCGGACCAGGGGGAAACCCAGCAGGCTCATGGTCTCCTGGCGGTGGATCATGGCGATCACCCGAGACCCGCGCGCGCGCTCCAACTCGTGGATCAGGCGCAGCCGCGCGGCCTCCAGCCAGCGCCGCTGCAGGACGGGCTGCAGGGCTGAGGCGATAAAGAAGAACCACAGGATGTCCAGAGCGGTCACGGTCCCTCCTCGGTCTCTGTCAAGTCACGGCGTTTGATGCCCCTCCGCCCGCCAAGGGGGAGGCGGGACGAGTATACCGCGGAGCCGAGCTCAGACGCGCTACGATCCCCCGAGGCGTTCACGGGATCGACCTGGCCGACCTGCTGCGGCTTGTGGGCTTTCCGGGGAGCGGCCGGGGTGCAAGGACACCCTCCCAACCCCTCCGGGGGGGGACTTCCTGCAGCTCCCGGAGCCGGTCCCGCGTTCCTGGTGCAGGCCACGAGGGGATCCCTCGCGGAACCGTGGGGAGCTGACCGGGTGGGGTGTGCTGCCTGGAACCTTCTACACCGTCCAGTCCCGGGCTGCATCTGTCAAGTATAAGGGCTTGACGCCCCGCAGCCGGGACCGCACACTGGGGGCGGTGAGGAACGCGCGTGGAGGGTGAAGGATGAGCAGAGAGCGTTCGGCGCGGCTGGAGATCCGCCCCGGAGCCACCGTGCACGCCTCCGACGGCGTGGCGGGGGAGCTGGCGCAAGTGGTGGTGAGCCCCCGGGAGCGGCGCGTGGTCGCCGTGGTGGTGCGGCTGGGCTCGGGGCGGGAAGTGGTACTGCCCGCGGAGGCGGTGGAGGACGCCACGGAGGGGGCCGTCTGGGTTCGGGGGTCGCTGGCGGAGCTGGAACAGCTCCCCCGCTGGCAGGCGGAGGCGCACGCGCCCGCGTCGCTTTCGTGGCCCGGCTGGCGTGGGTTGCGGGAGGGTGGCGCGTGGCTGGCGCTGCCGGGTTCGCTCCGGCGCATGGAGGGGCTGCAGCGCCAGATGTCAGGGCCGGCGGAAGCCCGCCCGGAGGAGCGGCTGGTCACCATCCGCCGCGGCCAGCGGGTGCTGGCCAGCGACGGCCTCATCGGCCGGGTGGACCAGGTGCTGGTGGACGGGGCCACGGGGCGCGTGAAGCACTTGGTGGTCCGCCAGGGACTTCTGTTTTCCCGTGACGTGGCGATCCCCGCGGATTGGGTGGGTACCGTGGAGGACGGCGTGGTAGTCCTAGAAGCTTCCCGGGACGCCGTGGCGCGCCTGCCCGGCTACCGGCCGGACGACGAGCTGGAGCGGGACGTGGAGGAGGCGCTCCAGCGGGAGGAGCTGCTCCGGACCCTGGCCCTCCCCGTCCGCGCCGAGGTGACCGACGGGGTGGTGTGGCTGCGGGGTCATGTACACAACCGTGCGCTGGCCAGCCGGGCAGAGGAGGTGGCGCGGTCGGTTCCCGGCGTGGTGGACGTACGCAACGAACTGGTGGTGGACCATGAGCTGCTGCAGCAGGTGGTAGCGTCCGTGCAGGCGGACGAAGCCACGCGTCACCTCGTCGGCTACTACCTGCGGGTGCGGGACGGTGTGGTGGAGGTCACGGGCACGCTTCCGTCCCTGGACGCGGCGCGGGCGCTGGAACGGGCGATCGCCCGCGTGCCCCGGGTGCGGGGGGTCTCCAACCACCTGACGGGGCTGGACATCCCCCTAACCTGGCGTCAGGTGGTGCAGCCGGAAGTCGGGCAGCCGGTGTACGCCACGGACCAGGAGGTGGGCCGGGTGGAGTCGGTGGTGGTGGATCCCGACAGCCGGCGGGTGCAGGCGGTGGTGGTGGCGGGGGACTTTCCGGACCCGGGGGCCCCGCCCTTCGCCGCCGGTCCGTTGTGGGAGCGCCGGGTGGTCGTACCTGTAGAGGATGTAGAGCGGGTGAGCCCCGGCGGCGTGTTCCTGAGGGTGCACGCAGGCGAGGCGGCGGAGCGGCCGGACCTGCGGGAGGAGGACTACCCGCACCCGTTGGCCTCGTGGATCCCGCCCTTCCCGTACAAGCTGGCCCAAGTCCGCTGGCCGCGGGCGGTCGAAGCGACTTAATGTCAAAACACTTGACAATCACGTTGTCAGCCTGCTACTGGTGGACGTGGAGACTGTTGGCGAGGTCGGGCCGTGGCGGAGCGGACCCTGCGCCGGGACGAGTTGCCCGTGTACGTGATCAGCGTGGCGGCGGAGCTGGCCGGGGTGCACCCGCGGACCCTGCGGATCTACGAGGCGAAGGGCCTGATCCGTCCGGCCCGCCGCAAGCACATCCGGCTGTTCAGTGAGCGGGATGTGCAGCGGGTGAGGCTGATCCAGTACCTGACGCAGGAGGTGGGGCTGAACCTGGCCGGGGTAAGGCTGTTCCTGGAGATCCAGGAACGGCACGAGGAGGTGGCCCGGTGGTTGCTGGAGCTGTGCGACACCCAGACGGAAAGGAGGGGACGGCGATGAGCATTCTGCGGTGGGATCCCTTCGAGGAGCTGCGGGAGATGCAGCGGTCGCTCGACCGGCTGTTCGACGAGCTGACGGGCCAGCGGCCGCTTCGGCGTCGGGAGCCGCGGGAGCCGGTGGTGTGGGAGCCCGCGGTGGAGGTGTTCGAGACGGACCAGGAGGTGGTGGTCCGGGCAGAGCTGCCGGGGGTGGACCCCAAGAACGTGAACGTGACCGTCCAGGACAACACCGTCACCATCGAGGCGGAGGCGAAGGAGGAGCAGGAGGAGCGCGGCCGCAACTACCTGCGGCGGGAGCTGCGCTACGGGCAGTTCTCTCGGACCCTGGCGCTGCCGACGGAGGTGAAGGCGGAGGAGGCCAGGGCCACCTACCGCAACGGGCTCCTGGAGCTGCGGGTGCCCAAGAGCGAACGGGCCAAGCCCAAGCAGGTGAAGGTGGACGTCCGGTGAGCTGAAGTCGTGGACAACTGGGGGCGGCCTCTGAGGGCCGCCCCCGCCGGGAGGGAGCGGAGATGGGCAGGGTCGTCGGCATCGATCTGGGAACCACCAACTCGGTCATCGCGGCCATGGTGGGGGGGGAGCCGGTGGTGATCCCGAACCGGGAGGGCAGCCGCCTCACCCCCTCCGTGGTGGCCTTCACCAAGACGGGGGAGCGGCTGGTGGGCCAGATGGCCAAGCGTCAGGCCATCCTGAACCCCGAGAACACCATCTACTCCATCAAGCGGTTCATGGGGCGCCGCTTCCACGAGGTGGAAGTCGAGCGGAAGATGGTGCCCTACAAGGTGGTGGAAGGCCAACACGGGATGGCGGTGGTGGAGATCCCCGCCGCAGGCCGCACCTTCACCCCGGAGGAGATCTCCGCCATGATCCTGCAGAAGCTGAAGGAGGACGCGGAGGCCTACCTGGGGGAGAAGGTGGAGGCCGCGGTGATCACTGTGCCCGCGTACTTCAACGACGCCCAGCGGACCGCTACCAAGAACGCAGGGGAGATCGCGGGGTTGAAGGTCCTGCGGATCATCAACGAGCCCACCGCCGCCTGCCTGGCGTACGGGCTGGATAAGAAGGGCTCGGAGACGGTGCTGGTGTGGGACCTGGGGGGAGGGACCTTCGACGTCTCCGTCCTGGAGATCGGCGAGGGCGTGTTCCAGGTGCGGGCCACCGCGGGGGACACCCACCTCGGCGGGGACGACTGGGACGAGCGGATCGTCAACTGGCTGGCCGACGAGTTCCGCAAGCAGCACGGCATCGACCTGCGGCAGGACCGGCAGGCGCTGCAGCGCCTCCGGGAGGCGGCGGAGCGGGCCAAGATCGAACTCAGCGCCATGGTGCAGACCACCATCAACCTGCCCTTCATCACCGCCGACGCCACGGGTCCCAAGCACCTGGACATGGTGCTGACCCGGGCCAGGTTCGAGGAGCTCACCGCGGACCTGGTGGAGCGGTGCATCGCCCCGTTCCGGCAGGCCCTCCAGGACGCGAAGCTCAGCGAGCGGGACCTGCACGAGGTCATCCTGGTGGGCGGCAGCACCCGCATGCCCATGATCCAGGAGCTGGTGCGCCGGCTCACGGGGAAGGAGCCCAACAAGGAGGTGCACCCGGACGAGGTGGTCGCCATCGGCGCCGCCATCCAGGCGGGCGTGCTGGCGGGCGAGGTGCGGGACGTGGTGCTCCTGGACGTGACCCCGCTGTCCCTGGGCATCGAGACCCTGGGCGGGGTGATGACCGTCCTGATCCCCCGCAACACCACCATCCCCACCCGCAAGAGCGAGACCTTCACCACCGCGGAGGACGGCCAGACGCAGGTGGAGATCCACGTGCTGCAGGGCGAGCGGCCCATGGCCCGCGACAACCGCACCCTGGGCCGGTTCATCCTGGACGGAATCCCGCCCGCGCCGCGGGGCGTGCCCAAGATCGAGGTGACTTTTGACATCGACGCCAACGGGATCCTGGCGGTGTCCGCCAAGGACCTGGCCACGGGCCGCGAGCAGTCCATCCGGATCACTGGCACCTCCACCCTGACCCGGGAGGAGGTGGAGCGGATGATCCGGGAGGCGGAGGCGCACGCGGAGGAGGATCGCCGGAAGCGAGAGGAGGCGGAGATCCTGAACCGCGGGGACAGCCTCGCCTACCAGACGGAGCGGCTGCTCCGCGACCAGGCCAAGTCGGTGTCCGAAGCGGACCGGCGGGAGTTGGAGCAGAAGGTGGCAGAGCTCCGCCAGGCGGTGCAGGCCCGCGACGTGGGTCGGGTGCGGCAGCTGTCGGACGAGGTGCAGCGGCTCACCTACAGGTTGAGCGAGCTGTTGTACCGGGGCGCCGCCACGGGCGCCAGCACCGGGGGCAAGGAGACCCGGGGCGATGGCGAGGTGATCGACGCGGACTACAAGCCCAGTGACTAGGCGTGGGGCCGCAAGACTCGTAACCGGCCCCTAAAGCCGCCTGGGCCGGTCCTGGGCCCGGCAAGCCTGGAGGGTTCGGAGGATGTTAGACGAGCGTCGGGAGCCGGAGGGCGTGGAGCCGCAGGGGGACGTGGAGCCGCCCCAGGGAGGGGTAGAAGGGCCCGCCAGGGTGGCCGAGGAGGCTGGGCCCGAAGCCGCCGGGACGGTAAGCCCTGAGGAGGTGGCGACCCTGCGGGAGGAGCTGGAGCGTTACCGCCAGGAGGCGGAGCGCAACTGGCAGCAGTTCCTCCACGCGGCCGCGGACCTGGAGAACTACAAGAAGGCCGCGGCACGCATGCAG
This sequence comes from uncultured bacterium, assembly GCA_938028835.1. Classification (GTDB taxonomy): domain Bacteria; phylum Sysuimicrobiota; class Sysuimicrobiia; order Sysuimicrobiales; family Sysuimicrobiaceae; genus Tepidifontimicrobium. The sequence goes on from CALIMJ010000013.1 coordinate 26,526, forward strand.
CGGGACGCGGTGGAGCGGACCCGTCGGCAGGTGCTGCTGGTGGTGCTTTCCGCGGTGGACGACCTGGAACGGGCCATCGGGTACGCGGAGCGCGGTGCAAACCACGAGCTGGTGGCCAGCGTCCTCGAGGGGCTGCGGATGACCCACCGATCCCTGCTGGAGCAGCTGCGCAGTCTGGGGGTGGAGCGCATGGAGGCCGCGGGGGAGCGCTTTGACCCCGCGCGGCACGAGGCAGTGGAGGTAGCCTCCGCGGAGGAGGCGGGAGTCGAACCGGGAACCGTGCTGGGGGTGATCCAGCACGGGTACGTGCTGGACGGCCGGGTCCTGAGGCCCGCGCGGGTGCGGGTGGCCCAGTAGGGGCCCGCGGCGTGGAACGCCATGGAGTTCAAGGACTACTACCGGATCCTGGGCGTGGACCGGAAGGCTGACGGCAAGGCCATCGGCGAGGCCTTCCGACGGCTGGCGCGGCAGTACCACCCCGACGTGAACAAGGACCCCAAGGCCGCGGAGAAGTTCAAGGAGATCAACGAAGCCTACCAGGTGCTGAGCGACCCCGAAAAGCGTGCCCGCTACGACCAGATGCTGGACCTGCGGGAGCGGGGGATGCCCTGGGAGCAGGTGTTCACCCGCCCCGGCGGCCGGCCGGAGGAGTGGACGGTGCTGTTCGAGCAGCCCCAGGACCTGTTCGGAGGGTTCTCCGAATTCTTCCGCCGGTTCTTCGCAGACCTGGGCGGGGAGCCCTTCGAGGCCGGCCGGGTGTGGTCGAGGCCACCGGTGGCCGCCACCGCGGAGATCAGCCTGGAGGAGGCCTTCCGCGGTACGGAGCGGGAGCTGGTGGTGCGCAACGGCTTCCCGCGTCGGGTCACCGTGCGCATCCCGCCCGGGGTCCGGACCGGGCAGAAGGTCCGGGTGCGGGGCGCTGCGGACGGGGACGTGTACGTGGAGGTCCGGGTGCAGCCCCACCCGGTGTTCACCCGGGAGGGAGACGATCTGGTCTGTGAGATCCCGATCTCGTTGACGGAGGCGCTGCTGGGAGCGGAGATCGAGGTCCCCACCCTGGAGGGGAGGGTGAAGGTACAGGTTCCCCCGGAGACGCAGCACGGTCAGGTGCTGCGCCTCCGGGGCCTGGGGATGCCCCGGCTGCGGGGTGGGGGCCGCGGCGACCTGCTGGTGCGGCTGAAGGTGGTGCTTCCGCGAGGGCTGTCCGCGGAGGAGCGAAGGCTGGTGGAGCAGCTGGCGAAGCTGCGGCGGGAGAACCCCCGGGCCGGGATGGGGCTGAAGTAGGCGTTGAAGACGAGGTGAACTGGCGATGCGGTGGGAGAAGCTGACGGAGAAGTCCCAGGAGGCCATCCTCCGGGCCCAGGAGCTGGCCCGGGAGCGCCAGCACCCGCAAGTAGACACCGAGCATTTGCTGGCGGCGCTGCTGGACCAGCCGGAGGGCGTGGTGCCGCAGGCGCTGCAGCGGGCCGGGGCTTCCGTGCCGCGCATCCGGCAACAGGTGGAGCAGGCGCTGGCGGTCCTGCCGCAGGTACACGGCACCGCCGAACTGTACGTGGCGCCCGGGCTCCGACGGGTGTGGGAAGCGGCGGAGCGCGAGGCGCAGCGCATGGGCGACGAGTACACCAGCACGGAGCACTTCCTCCTCGCCCTCGCGGACGCTCCCCAGACGGGAGCCGGTCGCGTCCTCGAGCAGAACGGGGTCACCAAGGAGGCGGTCCTGCGGGCCCTGTCGGAGGTCCGGGGACGCGTGCGGGTCACCGACCCCCGGCCCGAGGCCAAGTACCAGGTGCTGGAACGCTACGGCCGTGACCTGACGGAGCTGGCGCGGCAGGGCAAGCTGGATCCCGTGATCGGGCGGGACGAGGAGATCCGGCGGGTGATCCACGTGCTGAGCCGCCGCACGAAGAACAACCCGGTGCTCATCGGGGAGCCGGGGGTCGGGAAGACCGCCATCGTGGAGGGCCTGGCCCAGCGCATGGTGCGGGGGGATGTGCCGGAGCAGCTCAAGCACAAGCGGATCTTCCAGCTGGACATGGGCGCTTTGGTGGCAGGGACCAAGTACCGGGGGGAGTTCGAGGAGCGGCTCAAGGCGGTGCTGAAGGAGATCGCGGACAGCCAGGGCGAGATCATCCTGTTCATCGACGAGATCCACACGGTGGTGGGGGCAGGCGCCGCGGAGGGTGCCGCCATGGACGCCGCCAACATCCTCAAGCCCATGCTGGCCCGGGGCGAACTGCACTGCATCGGTGCCACCACCCTGGACGAGTACCGCAAACACATCGAGAAGGACCCGGCCCTGGAACGCCGGTTCCAGCCCGTGTACGTGGGCGAGCCGTCCGTGGAGGACACCATCTCCATCCTTCGGGGCCTCAAGGAGAAGTACGAGGTCCACCACGGGGTCCGGATCACGGACGCGGCCGTGATCGCCGCGGCCACCCTCTCCACCCGGTACATCAGCGACCGCTTCCTGCCCGACAAGGCCATCGACCTCATCGATGAGGCCGCGGCCAAGCTCCGGATGGAGATCGACAGCAAGCCCGCGGAACTGGACGAGATCGACCGACGGATCATGCAGCTGGAGATCGAGCGGGAGGCGCTGCGGAAGGAGACGGACCCCGCGGCGCAGGAACGCCTGGGAAAGCTGGAGCAGGAGCTGGCCCGGCTGCGGCAGGACAGCGAGGCGCTCCGGCGGCGCTGGGAACAGGAGAAGGAGATCGTGCAGCGGATCCGGCAGGTGAAGGCAGAGATCGACCGCACGAAGGTGGAGCTGGAGAGGTCGGAGCGGGTGGCGGACCTGGAGCGGGCCGCCCGGCTGCGGTACGGGACGTTGCCGGAGCTGCAGAAACAGCTGGCCGCGGCGGAGGCGGAGCTGCGGTCCCTGGGCCCGCAGCGGCTCCTGAAGGAGGAGGTGGATGCCGAGGACATCGCGGAGGTGGTGAGCAAGTGGACGGGCATCCCCGTGACCCGGCTCCTGGAGGGTGAGATGCACAAACTCCTCCACCTGGAGGACCGGCTGCACCAGCGGGTCGTAGGACAGGAGGAGGCGGTGCAGGCGGTGGCGGACGCCATCCGGCGGGCCCGGGCCGGGCTGAAGGACCCCAAGCGGCCCATCGGCGCGTTCCTGTTCCTCGGCCCCACGGGGGTCGGGAAGACGGAGCTGGCCCGGGCGCTGGCGGAGGTGTTGTTCGACTCCGAGGACGCTATGGTGCGCCTGGACATGTCGGAGTACCAGGAGAAGCACACGGTGTCCCGATTGGTGGGGGCTCCGCCCGGCTACGTGGGCTACGAGGAGGGTGGACAGCTGACCGAGGCGGTCCGCCGCCGGCCCTACCGGGTGGTGCTCTTCGACGAGGTGGAGAAGGCCCACCCGGACGTGCTCAACGTGCTCCTGCAGGTGATGGAGGACGGGCGGCTCACGGACGCCCAGGGGCGGACCGTGGACTTCAAGAACACGGTCCTGATCCTCACCAGCAACGTCGGCAGCCATCACCTGCAGCACCTGGACCCTGAAGACCCCGCCGCCTTCGAGCTGGCCAAGGTGTACGTGATGGACGAGCTGCGCAGGACCTTCCGGCCGGAGTTCCTGAACCGGCTGGACGAGGTGATCGTCTTCCGGCCGCTCTCTAAAGCCCAGCTGGAACGGATCGTGGACCTGCAGCTGGCCCAGCTGGAGCGCCGGCTGGCGGACCTGAAGATCCGGGTGGAGGTCACCCCGGAGGCGCGGGTCTGGCTGGCGCAGGAGGGTTACAGCCCCGACTACGGTGCCCGACCCCTGCGGCGGCTGATCCAGCGGACCGTGGAGAACCCGCTGAGCCGCATGGTGCTGCGGGGAGACCTCCGGGAGGGCGATGTGGCGGTGGTCACCGTCCGGGGTGGGGCGATTGCCATCGAGCGCAAGGAACCGGTGCCGGCGTAACGGGGCACCGCGAAAGCCGGTAGCGGCGGGATTCACCCGTACCCCAGTTCCTCCAGGCGGTCCTCGTCCAGACCGAAGTGGTGGCCGAGCTCGTGCAGGACCGTCCGGCGGATTTCCTCCCGCAGGGCGTCTTCGGAATCACACGCCTCCTCCAGCGGGCCCTGGAACAGGGTGATGCGGTCCGGCAGCAGCGGCGGTTCGAGGCCGCGCTCCGGAAGGGGGGTGCCCTCGTACAGCCCGAACAGCACCCTGTCCTCCGGCAGGCCCACTGCAGCCAGTTGTTCGGCGGTGGGCCAGTCCTCCACCACCACGTGCACGTTGTCCAGGGCCCGGCGGAAGGCTTCAGGGACCTGTGCCAGGGCTTCCTCCACCAGCTGCTGGAAGCGCCGGCGGCTCAGCCGCATGGTCCTCAGCGCCCGAAGAGGCCGGCCTCTGCGCGTTCCGGCAGGGGCACCCCGTGACGCCGCAGCTGCTCCAGCCGCTCCGCCACCTGCTCCGGACGGTCCGCGCACACCGTCACGTGGCCCACCTTCCGGCCTGGCCGTACTGCCTTGCCGTACCAGTGGAAGGAGGTCCCGGGGATCCGGAGCACCGCCGCGGGATCCGGCCGGAAGCCGATGAGGTTCACCATGGCGCACCAGCCGCGCGGCTGCGGCGATCCCAGGGGCAGGCCCGCCACCGCCCGCACGTGGTTGGCGAACTGGCTGGTGCAGGCGCCCTCGAGGGTCCAGTGGCCGGAGTTGTGCACCCGCGGGGCCATCTCGTTGGCCAGGAGCTGGCCGTCCACTTCGAACAGCTCCAGGCATAGGACGCCCACGTACTGCAGTGCTTCCAGGGCGCGGCGCACGTAGGTGTGTGCCAGCTCCTCCAGGCCGGGGTCCAGACCCGGGACGGGAGCCAGGGACAGCCGCAGGAGGCCGCCCTCGTGGTGGTTCTCCACCACGGGGTAGCACACCACCTCGCCCGAAGTGTCCCGCGCGGCCAGCACCGATAGCTCCCTGCGGAACGGGACGAGAGCTTCCGCTAGCAGGGCGCCTGACGCCGCGTCCACGCAGGGCGCGGCGAGCGGTGAATTCCCGGTCAGCGCTTCCCACGCCTCCTCCAGGTCGTCCGGTGCCCTGAGGACCCACTGCCCTTTTCCGTCGTAGCCCATCCGGCGGGTCTTCAGCACCGCCGGAAGCCCCACGTGCGCCACCGCGGCTTCCAGGTCCTGCCGGGAGTCCACCGCCGCGAACTCCGCTGTGGGGATCCCCAGGGAGCGGAAGAACTGCTTTTCCCGCAGCCGGTCCTGCGCCACCTCAAGGGCTCGGGGGGGTGGGTACACCGGCACGGAATGCGCAAGCTCCGCGGCGGCCTGCACCGGGACGTTCTCGAATTCGTAGGTGACCCGCTCACAGGTGCGAGCCAGCTCTTGCAGGGCGTCAGGGTCCGTGTAGGCCGCCTCTAGGTGGCGACCCACCGCTGCGGCGCAGGCGTCCGCCGCGGGGTCCAGGAAGGTGAACTGTAGCCCCAGGGGCAGGCCGGCCAGGCCCAGCATCCTACCCAGCTGCCCACCGCCGAGGACTCCGATCCTCACGGCACCGTGCGGGGGTCGGCCTGCTCCAGAACCGCCTGGGTCTGGGCGGCGCGGTAACGGCGCAGGGCTTCCCGCACGTGCGGGTGTTTGTTCCCGAGGATGCTGGCCGCGAGGATGGCGGCGTTCACCGCACCCGCCCGCCCGATGGCCAGGGTACCCACCGGCACGCCCGCGGGCATCTGCACGATGGACAGCAGGGAGTCCAGACCCCTCAGAGCCTGGGTTTCCACGGGCACCCCGAGCACGGGCAGGACGGTGTTGGCCGCGGTCATCCCCGGGAGGTGGGCGGCGCCCCCTGCCCCTGCAATGATGACCTCCAGCCCGCGGGCCTCCGCGCTCTTGGCGTAGTCGTACAGCAGGTCGGGCGTGCGGTGCGCGGACACCACGCGGACCTCGTACGGAACCCCCAGCTGGTCCAGGGTCTCCGCAGCGTGCCGCAACGTCTCCCAGTCAGACCGGGAGCCCATGATTAGGCCGACCAGGGGCTGCATCAAGGCGATTGTAGCAGCGGCTACACCGCGCGGTCCGCCCGGCACACGGGTCCCGTGGGCAGGCTGACGGGGGTCTAACGGAGGGCTTGCGGGCCCGGAGGGTGACCGACCGCAGGGACACCCTCCAAGGGCCGCCGCACTCAACCTGCGACTCCTCCAGGACCTCCGCGGCGTGGAAGCCCGCCTCCGCCAACAGTCGGAAGTACTCCGGCAAGCTCACCGCGCCGGCCACGCAGGCGCTCCAGGCCTGGGGGTCCTCCCGAACTCCCGGCGGGACGGCGCGGTGAGCCACGACGTCGGAGACCACGAGGCGGCCTCCGGGCCGCAGCACCCGGTGGGCCTCCCGGAACGCTTGCGCCTTGTCCGGGACCAGGTTCACCACGCAGTTGCTCACGACCACGTCCGCGAAGCCGTCGGGCAGCGGCAGCGCCTCGAGTTCACCCACCACGAAGCGGGCGTTGGCAGCGCCCAGGGCCGCGGCGTTCCGCCGGGCCAGGGCCACCATCTCCTGTGTCAGGTCCACTCCCACCGCGTGCCCGTGGGGTCCGACCGCCCGAGCGGCGCGCAGTACGTCCAGGCCCGCGCCGCTTCCCAGGTCCACCACAACTTCTCCCGGAACCAGGTCTGCGCGGGCGACCGGGCTCCCGCACCCCAAAGACAGCTGCACGAGACCGGACCCCTCTGAATCCAGTGGGGGAGCGCAGCCGCACCCACACCCCGCGGTCCTCTCGCGGGCAAGCCGGGCGTAGTGCGCCCGGACGGCATGCTGGATCGACCGGGAGGACACGGCTCCCCCCTACCCGATCAATCGACGCAGATCGATGAGATCCAGCGCCAGGACCATCAGCCGGGCGGTCTGGGGGCACGCGCCGGCGAGCTCCTGGGAGGCCTGCAGCCGCGGGTCCGCTTCCGCGCGCGGGACCTCTTGGAATCCGAACCGGCGGGCGAAGTAGTCGGCCGCGGTCTCCGTGAGGAGGTAAACCTGCCGCACGCCCAGCCGGCCCGCTTCAGCCAGAACTTCCTGGCAGAGCCGTCGTGCGATCCCGAGGTTCCGGCACGACGGAGCCGTCGCCACGGACCGCAGGAGGGCTACCTCCGCGTACACCTCCAGCCCGGCGGTCCCGACGACCCCCTCCGGTTCCTCCGCCAGCCAGAAGGTTTGTAGGTGGTCCCGCACGCCCGCGCAGGGTAAGCCGCAGTGGGCCAGCAGCGCCAGCACGGACGGTTCGTCGTGTGGAGTGGCACGCCGGACGTTCACGTCTGCACCTCCTGGAAGGGGTCCGCAAGCGCCTGGGCGCGGTCTGCGCCGGCTACAGGAGATCCAGCAGCTCCGCCGCCAAGCGCTTGACCGCGTCCTTCCGGATCCGGTAGTAGGCCCACGGGCCACGCCGTTCGACCTCCACCAGCTCCGCGTCCCTGAGTACCCTCAGGTGGTGGGACACGGTGGGCTGACTCAGGAGCAGGGCCGCCTGCAGCTGGCACACGCAAAGGGTCCCCCACCGCGCCAGGAGCCTAAGCGCCAGCAGCCTAGCGGGCTCGCCCAGGGCCGCAAACCCGCGCGCCGCGGCCACAGAGCGCTGTCGGGCCTCTTCCGGCACCTCAGGGACCCGGCAGCGCATACGGGACAGCTCGAAGGGGGCTCCCGTCACCTGCACCGGCTCCATGGCCGCAGGCTAGACGATTCATCGAAGAATGTCAATGCTAGAGGGCCCGGGTGGCTCCCCGGCCCAGGACCACCAGCCCCGAGGGGTCCACGTGGTACCGGCGGCTGTCCTCCTCCGGGTCAAAGCCGATCTCGGTACCCGGCTCCAGGGTGTTGAAGCGGTCCACGATGACCCGGCGGAGCCGCACCCCGGGCCGCAGGACGCAGTAGTCCATCACCACCGACTCCTCCACCTCCACGTCCTCCTCCACGCGCACCTCGCGGCCCAGCACCGACCGCACGACCCGGCCGCCGTGGATCACGCAGCCTTCTCCCACCAGGGAGTCCTGGACTTCTCCGAAGACGATGCGGGCGGCGGGACCCGCGTACGGCGCGCCCTTGATGGGCCACAGGTGGTTGGAGAGGTCGAACCGGGGTTGCGGCCCCAGCAGGTCCATGTGGGCGCGCCAGTAGGCTCCCAGGGTCCCCACGTCGCGCCAGTAACCGGGCTCTTCGTACGGCTTGGTGCCGGGGATTCGGTTGGTGTGGAAGTCGTACGCGAACACGCGGTGGCCGGACACGAGGGCGGGCAGGATGCTCCGGCCGAAGTCGTGCTCCGTGTCCCTGGCGGCGTCCTGGGTCACCGCCTCCACCAGAAGGCGGGCGTCGAACAGATAGTTGCCCATGGAGGCGAGCGCGAACCCGGGCCGACCCGGCATGGGTCGGGGCCGGACGGGCTTCTCCTCGAAGCCCCGCACCCGGCCGTCGGCGTCGGTTTCCAGCACACCCATGCGGGTGGCCTCCTCCAGGGGTACGGGCAGGGCGGCCACCGTCACCTCCGCCTCCCGGTCCAGGTGGAAGTCCACCATCTGCGAGACGTCCATCCGGTAGATGTGGTCGGCTCCGAACACGGCCACCAGGGCCGGCCCGAAGTCGCGGATGAGGTTCAGGTTCTGGTACACGGCGTCCGCGGTGCCCCGGTACCAGGAGTCGCCCCACCGCATCTGGGGCGGCACCACCAGGACGAAGTGGTCCTCGTGCAGCCCGCTGGCTCGCCAGGCGTGGCGGAGGTGGTCGATCAGGGACTGGGATTTGTACTGCACTAGGATGTACAGGGAGAAGACGTTGGAGTTGATCAGGTTGCTGAGCACGAAGTCCACGATGCGGTACTTGCCCCCGAAGGGGACCGCGGGCTTGCTGCGATCTCGGGTCAGGGGGTGCAGCCGTTCACCGCGTCCGCCCGCCAACACCAGGCCGAGGATCCGTCGGCGGCCACCGGGAGAGGGCCGGTCGGAACTCCTGGCCATGGATCCCTCCGCGTCCTCCTCACATCGGCCACGGGCTTGCGGACAGCGCCTGAACCGCAAGCCCCGCGTTCCGGAACGCCTGTCGAAGCTGCCAGCGCAGCTGGCGCTCCGCCTCCGCCCGGTATAGGGGGAGGACCGGGACGGCGACACGGAGGCTGACACCCGCCGGCGACAGCTCCACCAGCGGGTCTACCTCCACAGGACCGGTCACCCAGTCCGGGTGCGCCGCAGCCCAAGTACCCGCCACCCGCTGCGCCACCGCCGCCGCAGCGTCCAGGTCCGCGTCCGCGGGCAGGGTAGCCAGCACCACCGCGCGCAGGGAGCCACGGCTGAGGTTCGCGAAGCGGGTGATCTCGCCGTTGGGGATGGTCACCAGCTCGCCCGTGTAACGGCGGATCTGGGTGTTCCGCAAAGTGATCTGCTCCACCTGGCCCAGCTCTCCTCCCACGGAGACCACGTCACCCACCTGCAGACCGCCGTCCAGCAACAGGAAGAACCCGGAGAAGCTGTCCCGCACCAGGGTCTGGGCGCCCAGCCCCACCGCCAGCCCCGCGATCCCGGCGCTGGCGAGGACCGCGGTCGCGTCCACGTGGACCTGCCGCAGGATCATCACCAGCGCCACGAAGTACACGGTGTAGCGCACCACGCTGTGGGCCACGGAGGCCAGGGTCCGGGCGCGGGCCAGCCGGGCCTCGTAGTCCCGGACTCCCGGCAGCGGCTGGAGCAGGCGGTCCAGCACGCGGCGCGAAAGGGACACGACCGCCGCGGCTGCGGCCACGATGACCGCCACGGCCACCAGGGTCCGCACGGCGGCAGCCAGCTGGGCCGGAGACGCCAGCTCGCGAAGGACTTCGCGCCCGAACTCCACGTTAGATCTCCCCCCGGTCGCGGCGTACAGCCAGGTCGATGAACAGCGCCGCGGACCACCCGAAGGCGGGAGCCGCCTGGGTCCCCGGCTGGCCCGTCTCGGGGTTGTAGTACTCCCGGATGTCCGGGAAGGCCGCCACCATCTCCAGGGTGCGGTCGCACAGCTCGCGGGCCCGGTCCGGGTCGCCGCAGCGCAGCAGCGCCTCGATCAGCAAGTAGTTGATGTTGACCCACACGGGGCCGCGCCACATGCGGTCCGGGTCGTAGGTGGGGTCGCACCGGGCCACGGTCGGCACCGGGTAGGGCGTCCAGAAGCTCTCCGGGTCCTCCAGGCGGTCCACCAAGGACGCGCGGACGGCTTCCGGCATGCGGCCGGTGAGGAGGGGGAACAGGGACACCGCGGCGAGGACGGGCACTCGCTCGTGGCCCTGCTCCGTCATCCGCTGGGCCCAGAAGACCCTGGCCTTCGGGTCGTACAGGTGGTGCAGGAGCGAGTCCGCCAGCTGGTCCGCCTGCGCCCGCCACGCCCAAGCCTCCTCCGAAAAGCCCAGGGCTGCGGCGATGTAGCCCAGGGACTCCGCCTGCAGGCACAGGTAGGTGTTGAGGTCGGGCGACTCCACCGGCATCCCATGATCCCACAGGGGGCTGTCGTCCAGGCCCGAGGAGAAGGGGTGGTCGTACTGGCAGACACCGTCACCGTCCCGGTCGCACCGCTCCAGCCACCACCGCTGCCACCGGGTCAGGGGCTCGTACATCTCGTCCAGGAAGTCGGTATCCCCCGTGGCCTCGTACACGCGCCACAGGCACCACCCCGCCACCGGTGGCTTGGTCACCGAGGCGTCCACCGGATACCCCATCCGCTCCACCAGCCCCTCGTCGAACACGCAGTCCGGGACCATCCCGTCCGGCCGCTGGTGGTCGAACAGCACCCGGAACTGGTCGTGGGCCAGCTGGGCGTCCACGTGCCGGTAGGCCAGGGCGTGGAAGAAGGCGTCCCACTGCCACAGCCCTACGTAGTGCACCTTCGACGGGACCATAGCCTCCCGGGTGACGTAGAACCGGCTGCTGATGAGCCCCGCCCGCATCAGGTACCAGGCGTACAGGTAAGCGGCGCGCAGGTGAGGCGGGCAGGGGGGGACTCGGTCGAACCACTGCCGCCATCGGCGCTCCGCGTCCTCGAACAGGCCCAGGGGCTGGATCCGGCGGTCGAACCCGAGGCGGGGGGTGACGTTGAGGGTGAACAGAGGCTGTGGGTGATCGTCCACCACCACCGTCACCCGCCACTGGCCAGCCTCCGTGGCGACCGCCTCGTTCCGTAGGATCGGCGCGTTGGTGGTGTACGCAACGTTGCGGACACCCCGCGCGCGCCCCCCCCGGCGATCGGGGGTGACGCTAACCGCACGCACCACGAACCGGATCCCCCAGCGGCCCCGCGGCGGGCGCAAGGCCAGAAGCTCGGGCGTGGCGAAGCACAGCTCGAACCGTCCCAGGGGGGTGTGGAACACGAGCGCGTGCGGGTAGGGGGCGAGGTCCCACGCCACGGGCTTCCCGTCCCCGTCCAGCAGCTCCGCCTCTTTGATCAGGGGTGGCCGGACCCGGTAGGTCCCCTCTGCATACTCCAGCTTCGGCCACCGCTCGCATACCCTCACGTACAGCCGGTGCTGGTCGGGTTCCCGGAACACCAGGATCCGGCTCCCTCGATCCGTGAAGGGGACGGCGGTGGGGTCCAGGCGCGACCGGACGGTCTCCAGGGGGTCCAGGGGCCGCTCAGCCATCGGCGCGCGACCCCGCGGCGAGGGCCTGTCGACGGCCCCGGTACTCGGGGACGGTGGCCATGGGCGGTCGCTCCGCCTCCACCACCTCCCGCTCCTCCAAAGACAGCCGCCCTTCCTCGTAGCGCACCAGCTTCATGGTGCGGGCCGCGGCGTCCAGCAGGGGGGTGCCCAGCCGGTCCTCCAGCCGCCGGGCGATCACCTGCACGATCTGGAACGCCATCAGGGACAGGCTCTGCAGCGACTGGTTTCGGTGCACCCGCTGCTCCAGGTCTACCTGCCCGATGGCCTCCAGCCCGAACCGGTTCAGCAGGTCGATCAGCATCCCCGTCTCCACCCCGTAGCCGGTGAAGAAGGGGATCTGTTCCAGGGCCTCCCTGCGCCCCGCGTACTCGCCCGCCAGGGGCTGGATGAGCCCCGAGAGCTGGGGGAAGAACAGGTTCAGGAGGGGACGCGCCACCAGCTCGGTCACCCGGCCCCCGCCGGTCTCGTACAGGCGGTCGCCGATCTGCACGGGACGGCGGTAGTACCCCTTCACGAACAGGATGCGGTCCTCCCGCAGCAGCGGCCCCACCAGCCCGTACACGAACTTCGGGTGCATGTTGCGGATGTCCGTGTCCACCCACACCACCACGTCGCCCCGAAGCACGTACAGGCTCTTCCACAGGGCCTCTCCCTTGCCCCGGTACGAGCCCAGGTGGGGCAGGATCTCCCGGTGCCGGTAGACGGGGATGCCTTCCGCGTGTGCGATGTCCCGCGTCCGGTCGGTGGAGTCGCTGTCGATGAGCACGATCTCGTCCAGCAGCGGGACTTCCCGCATCAGCCGATCCCGCAGGACCCGGATGACCGCCCCCACGGTGTCCTCCTCGTTGAGAGCCGGTAGTCCCAGGCTGATGGTCCAGCCGCGCCGGCGCTTGAGCTCCACCAGCCGGTCCAGGTCCTGGAACTCCCGGGCGTGGAAGGTGTTCTCCGCGAACCACTTCTCTACTTCCGGCCTGGACCACCGAGCCGGCGCGGTGGCGTGCTCCGCCAACCACGCCTGCACCGACTGCCCGCTGCGCACCACCACCAGGGGCTCCACCGCCTGCAGGGCAGGCTGAACCGCGGGGCGGCCGGGATCCGCGGTGGCACCCACCACCACCGCGGTGTACGCGGGCGCCTCGCGGGCGATCACCTGGGCAGCACTGCCGGCCGCGATGCGCTTACGCACCGACCGCTCGGCCCGCTGCATCACGACCAGGTAGGGCCGCTCCTCCCGCCACCGATCCCGCTCGGAGATGTCCTCCCGGAACACGTGGAGGGCGGTCACCTCCCCTCCCGCGGCGTGGGCCAGCGCTTGAGCCACGCGCAGCGCCAGCTCCGCGTTGGGCCCGCCGCGCACCCCCACCAGGATCCGGGACAGCGCCCCTGCGGGCAGGATGGGCGCAAGGACGGTGTCGCAGGGCGTACTCCGGAGCAGCGTGTCCACGGGGTATCCAAACAGGGGTTCGTCCAGGCCGCCGGTCCGGAGGAGCACCAGTAGGTCCGCCCCCTCCTCCGCACAGGCGGCGGCGACCTCCCTCCAGGGTTCGTGGCCGGCCCGCACCACGGTCCGCACGGGCGGCTCCACCCCCGCCTCCCGCACCGCCGCTTCCAGCAGCTCTCGGCAGCGTTGTGCGGCGGTGGCTGCGGTGCTCAGGGGTTCCTGCTGCGGGACCGCCACGGGCTGGCACAGCACGGGTTCTGCGCCCCACGCGCGGCTGAGGGGCAGAAGCAGGGTCAAGGCAGCCCGGGCGTCCTCCGGGCGCGCTAGGGCGGCCAGCACGCAACGACCCATGGCAAAAGCAGTTTACCGCCTGCCGGCAGGCTGCCGCACCGCCCCAGGAAAGGGGTCTGGGGACGGCATCCCGAAGAGATGGCATCGTGAGCTATCTGTTGGACGACCCTGGGCGTCGTTCAACCGTGGACCCCCAGGACATGGTCGGGTTGGTCGTGCGCACCCCTGACTTCCTGCGGGAAGGGTGGGAGCTGGGGCTGCGCCTGGGGTCTCCGCTACCCCCTCCCCGACACCTGCTGGTCCTGGGCATGGGGGGCTCGGGGATCGGCGGAGACCTCCTGCGGGGCCTCCTGTACGACCGGGTCGGCTTCCCTGTCACGGTGGTGAAGGACTACAGCTTGCCCGCGTGGGTGGGCCCGCAGGACGCGGTGTTCGCGTGCTCGTACTCCGGGAACACGGAGGAGACCCTGAGCGCGTACGAGGCGGCTGGCAGGGCGGGCGCTCGGTGCGTGGCGGTGACCTCGGGCGGCCAGCTGGCGGACCGGGCCCGGGCGGACGGAATCCCGTGGGTGCGGATCCCCCCGGGTCTGCCTCCCCGGGCGGCTCTGGGCTACCTGCTGGGGCCCATGCTGGGAGCCCTGCACCGTTGGGGGTGGATGGAGGGGCTGGAGGAGGAACTGGGCGAGGCGGAGGCGGTGTTGCGGAGCCTGTCCGCCCGCTGGGGCCCGGAGGTGCCCACCCTGGACAACCCCGCCAAGCAGCTGGCGCGGGCCCTGGTGGGGCGCCTGCCCGTGGTGTACGCCGCCTCCCGGCTGTCGGAGGCGGCCGCGCTGCGTTGGAAGACGCAGCTCAACGAGAACAGCAAGGTGTACGCCACGTGGAACGTCTTCCCGGAGCTGAACCACAACGAGACGGTGGGCTGGGCTCTGGCCGGACAGCCGGAGGGGCTGCTGGAGGTAGTGGTCCTGCGGGACCCCGAGGACCCGCCGAGGCTGGTCCGCCGGGTGGAGATCACCCGCCAGGTGGCGCTGGGCGCGACGGGCTTCCACGAGGTGTGGGCGCACGGCCGCGGGCGCCTAACCCGGGTCCTGTCCCTCGTCTTGTTCGGGGATCTTGTGAGCGTGTATCTTGCTTATCTGAACGAGGTGGATCCGACCCCTGTGGCAGCCATCGACGAGCTGAAGCGGCGCCTGGAAACTTAGTCGGGGGACCGAAGGAGGCGGAGTCCGGCATGGCCCGGGTGTTCCTGGAGAACGTGACCAAGCGGTTCGGGAACGTGGTGGCGGTGAACCGGGTGACCCTGGAGATCCCGGACCGGCAGTTCACGGTTCTGGTGGGTCCCTCGGGGTGCGGGAAGACCACGTGCCTGCGCCTGATCGCGGGGCTGGAGGAGGCCACGGAGGGCAACATCTACATCGGGGACCGGCTGGTGAACGACGTCCCGCCCAAGGACCGGGACATCGCCATGGTGTTCCAGAACTACGCCCTGTACCCGCACATGAGCGTGTACGACAACATGGCCTTCGGGCTGCGGCTGCGGAAGTACCCGAAAGCGGAGATCGACCGCCGGGTGCGGGAGGCAGCCGCCATGCTGGGCATCGAGAACCTGCTGGACCGCAAGCCGCGGCAGCTGTCGGGCGGGCAGCGGCAGCGGGTGGCAGTAGGCCGGGCCATCGTGCGGGAGCCTCAGGTGTTCCTCATGGACGAGCCTCTCAGCAACCTGGATGCGGCCCTGCGGGTCCAGACCCGCGCGGAGCTCAAGAAGCTGCACGCGCGCCTGCAGACCACCACGGTGTACGTGACCCACGACCAGGTGGAGGCCATGACCATGGGGGACCGCATCGTGGTGATGCGGGACGGGGTGGTCCAGCAGGTGGACAGCCCCATGAACCTGTACGAGAAGCCCGCCAACCTGTTCGTGGCAGGCTTCATCGGCAGCCCCTCCATGAACTTCGTGCCGGGCGAGGTCCGTCAGCGGAACGGGACCCT
Organism: uncultured bacterium; assembly: GCA_938028835.1. Taxonomy (GTDB): domain Bacteria; phylum Sysuimicrobiota; class Sysuimicrobiia; order Sysuimicrobiales; family Sysuimicrobiaceae; genus Tepidifontimicrobium. The sequence continues at coordinate 41,842 of CALIMJ010000013.1, forward strand.
GGTCTTCGACGCGGGCACCTGGCAGGTGCCCATCCCGCCCGACCTGCACGAGTACGTGCGGCCGTGGGAGGGGCAGCGGGTGATCTTCGGGATCCGGCCGGAGCACATGGAGGACGTGGCCCTGCGCGACGGCCAGCTGCCCCCCTCCTTTGTGCTCCTGCGGGCGAAGGTGGAGGTCCACGAGCCCCTGGGGTCCGACGTGATCCTGTACCTGGACGCGGGGGGACACTCCCTGGTGGCCCGGGTGGACGCCCACAGCCAGGCGAAGATGGGGGACGAGGTCACGGTGGCCATGGACCTGCGGAAGATGCACCTCTTTAACGCGCAGACCCACGAGGCCATCGTGTAGCCAGGCTTACGCGGAGGACCCCTTGTCCTCCAGCGCCTTCTGGGCCAGGTCCCCCAGAGGCGCCAGCAGCCGGGTGAACTCCATGGGGAACACGAACTTGGTGGCGGGGCTCTCCCCCAGGGCCTTCAGCGCCTCCAGGTACTGCAGGGTCATGGTCTTGCTGTCCACGTTGCGGGCCACGCTGAAGATCTTGTCCAGGGCCAGGGCGAACCCCTCCGCCCGCAGGATGGCCGCCTGGCGGTCTCCTTCCGCCTTCAGGATGGCCGCCTGCTTTTCGCCCTCCGCCACCTTGATGGCCGCCTCCCGCTTGCCGTCCGCCTCCGTCACCACCGCCCGGCGGTTGCGCTCCGCGGACATCTGACGGGTCATGGCCTCCTGGACCTCCCGGGGCGGTAGGATCTCCCGGATCTCCACCGCGGTCACCTTCACGCCCCACCGCTCGGTCACCTCATCCAGCTTGGCCCGCAGCACGTGGTTGATCTGCTCCCGCCGGGCCAGGACGTCGTCCAGCACGATGTCCCCGATCACCGCGCGGAGGGTCGTGGTGGCGATGCCGCGGGCCGCGCCTGCGAAGTCGGCCACCTGGATCACGGACGCCTCAGGCTCCACGACCTTCCAGTAGATCAAAAAGTCGATGTTGATGGGCGCGTTGTCCTTGGTGATGCAGGTCTGGGAGGGGATCTCCAGGAACGCCTCCCGCAGGTCCACCCACACCGCGCGATCCACGAAGGGGATCAGGAACACGATGCCGGGACCCCGCTGGCCCACCGACCGCCCGAACCGGAACACCACCAGCCGCTGGTACTCCCGGACGATCTTCACCGCGGAGTACAGGAGCCACAGTCCGACGACGGCGGCGGCTACCAGGTACGTCATCGTTCACCTCCCGGGGCCCACCCGTGGGCTCGTAGCGTATCTTTGAGCTCGAGGGGCCTGGTTCCTGCAAGCGGTCGGGAGGTGTGCGGTGGCGGATTCCGCGGTAGCCGTGGACCTAGGCGGCACGTGGATCCGGGCAGGAAGGGTGAGCCCGGAGGGCGAGGTGACGCAGACCGTGCGGGCGCCCACACCCCAGGCGGGACCCGAGGCGGTGGCCGACGCCATCGCGGAACTGGTGCGACGCCTGGGGCCTCTGCCGCCAGGCAGGCTGGGTGTCGCGGTCCCAGGTCCCCTCAGCGTACGCGAGGGTGTGGTGTTCGAGCCCCCCAACCTCCAGGGCTGGAGGGAGGTTCCCCTGCGCGGGATGCTGGAGAAACGACTGGGCCGGCCGGTGGTGCTGGAGAACGACGCCAACGCTGCCGCGGTGGGTGAGTGGTGGCGGGGAGCGGGGCGCGGCAGCCGGCACCTGGTGTACGTGACGGTCAGCACGGGGGTGGGCGGCGGCTTGGTGCTGGACGGGCGGCTGTACCGGGGGGCCACCGACACCGCGGGGGAGATCGGACACGTGCTGGTGGATCCCGCAGGACCCGTGTGCTCGTGCGGGCGGCGTGGGCACCTAGAGGGCATCGCCTCGGGGCCCGCTATCGCCCGGTGGGTACTGGAACGCATCCGGGAGGGCCGACCGAGCGTGCTGGCGACGGGGAGGCCGCTTTCCGCTCGGGAGGTGGCCGAGGCCGCGGAGGCCGGCGACGGCCTGGCCCGGGAAGCCTTCGAGAGAGCCGGAAGGTACCTGGGCTGGGCGGTGGCGGGTTTGCTGAACCTGCTGAACCCGGAGGTGGTGGTGATCGGTGGGGGGGTGGCGCGGGCGGGGCGCTGGCTCTTCGACCCCTTGCGGGAGGCTGCCCGGGAAGCGAGTTTCGACCGTCCGTGGCGGGCCGCGCGCATCGTCCCCGCGGCCCTGGGAGACCGGGCGGGCCTGCTGGGAGCCGCGTACGTGGCGAGGAAGGAAGGAGGGATCTCCGGTGGATAAAGTCTCGGTCCGCGTGGGCGGAGGAGTGCTGGAGCTGGTCCGAGGGGACATCACGCAGCAGGCCACCGAGGCCATCGTGAACGCGGCCAACCCCAGCCTGATGGGCGGAGGGGGAGTGGACGGCGCCATCCACAGAGCCGGGGGACCGGCCATCCTGGAGGAGTGCAAGCAGATCGCGAAGACCCTGCCGGGACGGCGGCTCCCGCCAGGCCAGGCGGTCCTCACCACGGGCGGGAACCTGCCGGCCCGCTACGTGATCCACACCGTGGGGCCCGTCTGGCGGGGAGGCCAGGAGGGCGAGGACGAGGTGCTGGCCAGCGCCTACCGGTCCAGCCTGTCCCTGGCCAAGGAGAAGGGGCTGCGGTCGGTGGCGTTCCCCTCCATCAGTACCGGGGCGTACGGGTTCCCCGTGGAGCGCGCGGCCCGCATCGCCCTGCGCACCCTGCTGGAGTTCCTCCGGCAACACCCCGGGACCTTCGACGTGGTGCGCATGGTCCTGTGGAGCCCCCAGGACTTCGAGACGTACCGGCAGGCCCTGGAGGAGCTGACCGGCTAGGGGCCCGTGGGCCGGATCGGCTGGCCCAGCGCGCTCACAGGAGCAGCCGTACGGGGTTCTCCAGCAGCCGCTTCACGTCCACCAGGAACTGAGCGGCACCCACCCCGTCCGTGACCCGGTGGTCCGCGGACACCGTCAGCTGCAGCACCGACCGCACCACCACCTGGCCGGATCGCACCACGGGGCGTTCCTGCGCTCGGCCCACGGCCAGGATCCCCGCCTGCGGCGGCTGGATGATGGCCACGAAGTTTAGCACGTCGTACCTGCCGAGGTTGCTGACCGAGAAGGTGGCACCCGCGTACTCTTCCTGGCGCAGCCGACGGGCGTGGGCGCCTTCCACCAGGCGCCGGGCCTCCTGGGCCAGCTGCACCAGGGGCAGCCGATCCGCGTCCCGCAGCACGGGGGCGATCAGGCCGTCCGGCGTGGCCACCATGATCCCCAGGTGGACGCGGCGGAACCGCCGCAGGGTGCGGTCGTCCACCACCTGGCTGTTGAGGTCCGGATGCTGTCGCAGGGCCAGGGCGGTCGCCTTCAGGACCAGGTCGTTCACCGTCACCCGCCCTTCCTCGCCCAGGGCCTCCTGCAGCTGCTCCCGCAGCTCCAGGGCACGGGTGAGGTCGACTTCCGCGGTGACGTAGAAGTGGGGGATGTGCTGCTTGCTGTGGCTGACCACGCGGCTGATGGCCTGGCGCATGCGGCTCAGGGGTACGTCCTCATACTCGGCCTCCGCGGCAGCGGGGGCCTCCGCCGCGCGGCTCTCCAGGTAGGCCAGCACATCCCGCTCCACCACCCGTCCCCCGGGCCCGGTCCCGCGTACCCGGGCGAGGTCGATGCCGTGCTCGGCAGCGATGCGGCGCGCCAGGGGCGAGGCTTTCACCCGCGGCGGACCTAGCTCCGCGTGAGGAGGGGTGGGCGCCGGAGCGGGTTCCGCGGCCGGAGCCTGCTCGGGCTGCGCGGGCGGCGGGGGAGCCTCCCGCGTGGCAGCCTGGGCGGGCTGCCCGTCGATGTATGCGATCACCTGCCCGACGGGCACCGCCTGGCCCTCAGGCACCACGATCTGGAGGATCCCGGAGGCCTCGGCCTCGATCTCGACGTTCACCTTGTCCGTCTCGATCTCCGCTAAGACCTCGCCCTTCTCCACCCGGTCCCCGTGGCGCTTGCGCCACGAGAGGATCCTGCCCTCCGTCATGGCATCGCCCATCTTGGGCATGATCACCTCGGCCATGCCCTCCTCCGGTCGCTACTGCAGCACCCGTCGGACCGCGCGGGCGATCCGATCCTCGTCGGGGAACGCGAGCTTCTCTAGGTTGCGGGCGTAGGGGGCGGGCACGTCCTCCCCGGTGACCCGCTCCACCGGTGCGTCCAGGTCGTCGAAGCACCGTTCGTAGATGCCCGCGGCGACCTCCGCGGCCGCGCCGAAAAGCGGCCACTGCTCCTGGACCACCACCGCCCGGTGCGTGCGGCGCACCGACTCGGCCACGGTGTCCATGTCCAGGGGGCGCAGGCTGCGCAGGTCTAGCACCTCGCACTCCACGCCTTCGCGGGCGAGCTCGTCCGCGGCCGCGAGGGCGAGGTGGAGCATACGGCTGTACGCCACCACGGTGACGTGCCGGCCCCGGCGGACGACCGTGGCTTGGCCGAAGGGGACGGTATCGTCCCCCTCCGGCACGGGCCCCTTGATCCCGTACAGGGCCGCGTGCTCGAGGAAGATCACGGGGTCCTCCGAGCGAAGGGCGGTGCGCAGCAAGCCCCTGGCGTCCGCAGGGGTGGCGGGAGCCACCACCCGCAGGCCGGGGAAGTGGCCGTAGAACGACTCGAGGGACTGGGAGTGCTGGGCGGACAGCTGCACCCCCGCTCCGTTGGGGCCGCGGATGACCAGCGGCACGGACACCTGCCCGCCGGAGAAGTAGCGGACCTTGGCGGCGTTCTGCAGGATCTGGTCCGCGGCCGGGAGGGAGAAGTTCCAGGTCATGACCTCCACCACCGGCCGCAGGCCCAGCATGGCCATGCCGATGGCGGCGCCGATGAACCCCAGCTCCGAGATGGGGGTATCGATGACCCGCTTGGGTCCGTAACGCTCCAACAGCCCCTCGGTGATCCGGAAGGTCCCCTGGTAGACGCCGATGTCCTCGCCCAGGAGCAGCACGCGCGGGTCGCGATCCATCTCCTCCACCAGGGTGGACCGCAGGGCTTCCCGGTAGGTCATCTCCGTCATGTCCCTCACGCTCCGTACACGTCCCGGTACAGCTCCTCCGGCGGCGGTTCGGGGCTGGATTCCGCGAAGCTCACCGCCTCCTGCACCCGCTTTTCCGCCCAGGCCTCCACCTCCCGGACCGCGTGGTCGTCCAGGGCGCCCGCTTCCCGGAGCCGCCGCTCCAGCAGGAGGATGGGGTCGCGCTGGCGCCAGCGTTCCACCTCCTGCTTGGAGCGGTACGGCTGGAACAGGTCCGCGGCGCCGTGGCCGGAGAACCGGTAGGTGAGGGCCTCCACCGCGTAGGGCCGGCCCGTGCGGCGCACCTCCTCCACCACCCGCCGGGCCACCTCGTAGACCCCCACCACGTCCATCCCGTCGCACCGCTCGTTCGGGATGTCGTACGCGTCGAACCGCCGTGCCAGCTCCACCACCGCGGAGGCGCGCTCCACGGAGGTGCCCATCCCGTACTGGTTGTTCTCCACCACGAAGACCACGGGGCACAGCCCCTCGCGGCCCCACAGTCCCGCCAGGTTGGCGGCCTCGTGCAGGGCCCCGCTGTTCATCGCGCCGTCCCCGAAGAAGCACAGGCACACCCGGTCGGTCCCCTGGTAGCGGAGCGCGTACGCGGCCCCCACCGCTAGCGGGATGTGTCCCCCCACGATCCCGTAGCCGCCGTAGTTTCCCCGGGCGACGTCGAACAGGTGCATGGACCCGCCCTTGCCCTTACACGTGCCCCCGAGCTTCCCGTACAGCTCCGCCATCACCGCGCGCGGGTCGGTGCCCCGGACCAGGGTGTGCACGTGGTCCCGGTAGGAGACGAAGAACACGTCGTCCGCGCGGAGGGCGGACAGAAAGCCCAGGGGGACCGCCTCCTGGCCGATGGCCACGTGCAGGTAGCCTCCGATCTTCCCGCGCCGGAAGCTCCGCTCCGTCTGCTCCTCGAAGCGACGGCAGAAGACCAGGGTCCGGTACCACTCCAGGAGGGTGTCCACCGGCACGGTCACCGGCTCCGCGTGCTGCATGGGTCCTCCCCCTCCGTGCTCACGAGGACCACCGGCTGAGCTGGCCGAGGTCCACCCGGCGCTGGACGAAGTTCGTGTACACCTCGCCGCGCCGGAAGAAGGCGTTGTCCAGGATGGCCCGGTGGAGCGGGAGGGTGGTACGGATCCCGGTGACCTCGAACTCTCGCAGCGCCCGCTCCATGCGGGCGATGGCCTCCGCCCGGTCCCGCCCCCAGGCCACCACCTTTGCCACCAGTGAATCATAGTACGGGGGGATCGTGTAGCCCGCGTACACGTGGGTGTCCACCCGCACCCCGGGGCCGCCGGGTGGCACGAAGGACACCACCCGACCCGGGGACGGACGGAAGTCGCGGGCGGGGTCCTCCGCGTTGATCCGGCACTCCAGGGCGTGGCCGCGGAACTCCACGTCCCGCTGGCTGAACCGGAGGCGCTCACCCGCGGCGATGCGGATCTGCTCGGCCACTAGGTCCAGCCCCGTGATGGCCTCCGTGACGGGGTGCTCCACCTGGATGCGGGTGTTCATCTCCAGGAAGTAGAAGTTGTCCTGCCGGTCCACCAAAAACTCCACGGTGCCCGCGTTCACGTAGCCGATGGTGCGGGCCAGGCGCAGGGCGGCGCGGTACAGCTGCCCTCGCAGGCGGGGAGACAGCCCCGGGGCCGGCGCTTCCTCCAACAGCTTCTGGTGCCGGCGCTGGATCGAACACTCCCGGTCGCCGAGGTGGATCACGTCGCCCCGGCTGTCCGCGAGGACCTGTACCTCCACGTGCCGGGGCTCCTCCAGGTACTTCTCCAGGTACAGCTCGCCGCTGCCGAAGGCGGCCTCCGCCTCGCGCTGCGCGGCCTGCAGGGCGCGGGCGAGGTCCTCGCGGTTGTGGACCACCCGCATGCCACGCCCCCCTCCGCCCGCGGAGGCCTTCACCAGCAACGGGTAGCCGATGCGGTCGGCGATCTGGTAGGCTTCGCGCTCGTTCCGCACGGGCCCGGGGCTGCCGGGCACCACGGGGACGCCCGCGCGCTGGGCGACCTCCCGGGCCCGGGCCTTGTTGCCCATGGCCTCGATGGCCTCGGGGGGCGGGCCGATGAAGGCGATCCGGGCGTCCCGGCAGATCTCCGCGAACCGTGGGTCCTCCGACAGGAACCCGTAGCCCGGGTGGATGGCGTCCACCCCGAGCAGCTCGGCGGTGCTAAGGATGTTGGGTACGTTCAGGTAGCTCTCGGAAGCTGGAGGCGGGCCGATGCAGAACGCCTCATCCGCCAGGCGTACGTGCAGGCTGTCCCGGTCCGCCTCGGAGTACACGGCCACGGTGCGGATCCCGAGCTCCCGGCACGCCCGGATCACCCGCACCGCGATCTCGCCCCGGTTCGCTACGAGGACTTTCCTGAACATGCAGGGAGGCTACCCCTGCGGGTCGATGAGGAACAGGGGCTGCCCGTACTCCACGGGAGCCCCGTTCTCCGCCAGCACCCGCACCACCCGCCCGGACACCTCCGCGGGGATCTCGTTGAACATCTTCATCGCCTCGATGATGCACAGGGTCTGGCCTGCCTCCACTCGGTCGCCCTCCTGCACGAAGGGCGGCTGGTCCGGTCCCGGCGCCCGGTAGAAGGTCCCCACCATGGGCGCGGTGACGGGGACCCAGTGGGGACTGTGGGCCTCCGGGGGAGGTGCCGTAGGGGCCGCGGCCGGAGGGTTGAAGGGCGCGGGCTGCGGCGGACTCCCGCGAGGGGCCTTCCGGATGGCCACCCGCAGGTGCCCGGCCTCCACCTCCAGCTCCGTGATGTCCGCTTCGCTGGCGATCCGCACCAGCTCGCGGATCTCGTCAAAGTTCAGCGAGGGCCGCTGCTCGTCCGACATGGGCGCTCCTCTTTCGGGGCCTTCACCGCCCGCCCGCCAGTAGGTCCTCCGGGTGAGCGGTGAACCGGCCCATCCGCCGGTACTTATCGTAGCGGCGCTGTAGCCGCTCCTCCGGGGGGAGGGCCTGGACCTCCCGCAGGTGCCGTACCAGCGCCTCGCGCAGGAACTGGGCGGCGCGTTCCGGGTCGAGGTGGGCACCCCCCAGGGGCTCAGGGACCACCTCGTCCACCACGCCGAGCTCCAGCAGGTCCTGCGCGGTGAGCTTGAGGGCTGACGCGGCCTCCTCCTTCCGAGCGGCGTCCCGCCACAGGATGGCGGCACAGCCCTCGGGCGGGATCACGGAGTAGATGGCGTACTGCATCATGAGCACCCGGTCGCCGACCCCGATGGCCAGCGCCCCGCCGCTACCGCCCTCGCCGGTGATGGCCACCACCACGGGGGACCGCAGCTGCGCCAGGGTGAGGATGCTGCGGGCGATGGCTTCCGCCTGGCCGCGCTCCTCCGCCTCCACGCCCGGGTACGCTGCGGGAGTGTCCACCAGCGTCACCGCCGGCAGCCCCAGCTTGTCCGCCAGCCGCAGGACCCGCGCCGCCTTCCGGTAGCCCTCCGGGTTCGGCATGCCCCACCGCCGGTGGACGTTCTCCCGCGTGTCCTTGCCCTTGTGGTGACCCACCACCACCACGGCCTGGCCGTCCAGGCGGGCGAGCCCGCAGAACATAGCGGGGTCGTCGCCGAACAGGCGGTCCCCGTGCAGCTCCACCACGTCCGTGAACAGCCTCTGCAGGTAGTCCCCGAGCTTGGGGCGCTGCGGGTGACGGGCGGCCTGCACCACCTGCCAGGGCGTGGGCTGGCGCCACAGGGCCTCCCGCAGGGCCTGCACCCGCTCCCTTAGGGCCTGCAGCCGGGTCTCCAGGTCGGGGACGTCCGATCCCGCCGCCTGCAGCTGCGCCAGCTGCTCCTCCAGCTGTTGCAGCTCCCGCTCCTGCTCTCCGCGATCAGGCGCGGTGGTCAACGGCCACCTCCCCGCCCGCCCCCATCAGCCGCAACAGGCGCGCCAGGGTGCTCTTCAGCTCTGACCGGGGCACGATGAGGTCCACCAGCCCGCGGCGCAGGAGGAACTCCGCGGTCTGGAAGCCCTCGGGGAGCTTCTGCCGGATGGTCTGCTCGATGACGCGGGCGCCCGCGAAGCCGATGAGGGCTCCCGGTTCGGCCACGTGCACGTCGCCCAGCATGGCAAAGGACGCGGTGACCCCGCCCGTGGTGGGGTCGCACAGAACCGATACGAAGGGCAACCCCGCGGTGTGCAACCGGCCCACCGCGGCCACCGTCTTGGCCAGCTGCATGAGGGACAGCACGCCTTCCTGCATGCGGGCTCCGCCGCTGGCGCTGCAGGTGACCACGGGAAGCCGCAGCTCCACAGCGCGCTCGAACGTCCGGGCGACCTTCTCGCCTACCACGGAGCCCATGCTGCCGCCCAGGAACGCGAAGTCCAGCACCGCCACCGCCGCTTCCACACCCTCGATGCGGCCACGGCCCGTGAGGACGGCCTCCCGCCGGCCCGTGCGCTGCACTGCGTGGCGGTAGCGGTCCGCATACTCCGGGAAGCCCAAGGGGTCGACCGAGGCGAGCTCCGCGTCCCACTCCTCGAAGGTCCCCTCGTCCACCAGCAGCCGGAGCCGCTCCGGCCCGCTCAGACGGTGGTGGTAGCCGCACTTGGGACACACCTTCAGGTTGCGTTCCAGTTCCTTGCGGTACACCAGCTGCCCGCACCGGGGGCACTTGGCCCACAGTCCCGCGGGGATGTCCCGTCGCTCCACCGACTCGTACTTGGGACGGCGCAACCAGTTCAACACGGTTTCGGCTTTTCGGGTCCCCGGGTGCGGAATCCTGCCCGCACAATGGGTCGGGAGGAGGTGACGGGATGCTCCGGAAGGTGGGTCTGGTGGTGGTGCTGGCCACGGTGTGGTGGAGCGTTTCGGGCGCGCGCCACGCGGGCGCGGTGGACGGAGTGGAGGTCTACCGCTGGCGGCTGGAGAACGCGTCCGGGGGGACGGTGGAGGCCAGCGAGGACGGCGGCCGCACGTGGAGGGTGATCGGGCGCGTGGTCCGTCCCGCGGTGGCCACCGCGGTGGGGTTCACCGCGAGCCGCTGGGGTCGCGCGGGCACGGTGGTGGCCAGCGGCGCCAACGCGGTCCACGTGAAGGTGGGCGAGGCCGCAGACGGCCGCGGGCTCATTTTCAGCGTGTGGCCCCGGGGCGCGCCGTGGGCGCCCCACGGGATCCTCACGGACATCCCGGGCGGCCGCGGGATCTTCGGTGGGCGCTACAGCGCCTTCGTGGGCAACGAGGTCCTGGCGGAGGGCCCGGACGGGCTGCGGCCCGTGGCCGGCTGGGTCCCCACGGTGGGCGCGCGGCTGTGGGTGGTGGTCCGGCGGCCGGCCCGCTACCCCACGGAGGTGGAGTTCGAGAACCGGTTCGGCGGCTTGATTCGCGCCCGCTACCCCGACGGCGCGGAGGAACTCCTGGGGGTCGTGCTGCGGCCGGTGGCCGGCGTGGGCCGGTTCGAGGGCACGCAGTACGTGGGGATCGGTCGGGTGCGGGCCAACCACCCGGGCGTCATCGATATCTCCACGTCTCCCGTGGGGCAGGTGGGTGGGTTCCAGATCATCCCTCGAGACCACGCTCACAGCCCGGAGCTGGTGGGCGCGGTGCTGGGCACGCAGTGGATGGTGGTGGGGCCCCTCAACCCGCTCGACCCTTCGCCCCAGGGGACCGCGCCGCTGTTCTCCGCCTTCATCGCGCCCCGCTACGATCCGGACGACCTGCTGGACGAGGAGGAGTGGCAGCGGCGGGTGGCCGAGCGGTTCCTGGTGTTGTGCCGGGTGGACGCCGGTCCGTGGACCCTGTTCCCGCCCCTGGTCGGCCGTCGGGACGACGCCCTCCTGCGGGTGACCCACATCAAGATCCTCATGCCCGTTTGGTCCCGCTAGACCGCCCCGAACCCTGACGGCCCGCGAAAGGCGGCCCGCGGGTTGTGAGATTATGGGAGAAGGGTTGAGGGAGGACCGTCTAGGCGAGGGCAGAGCCATGTCGACACCCTACCACGTGTACGGAACGGCTCAGGACACCCCTCCGCCTGCTAAGCCCCGCGGCCCTGGGCCGGGGGTGTGGGTGGCGGTGGTGGTGCTGGCGGTGGCGAGCGGGGCCGTGGGCGGCTACCTGTCCGCGCGACGGCTGCCCGGGGCGGTCCCCGGGGCAGTCCCCTCCCCGCAGGCGCCGTTGGCCCCGGGTGGGGTGGTCCGGGTGCAGACGGAGGAGTCCGTGGTCATCCAGGTGGTGGAGAAGGTGCGGCCTGCGGTGGTGAACATCCAGACCCGCGGCTTCGCGCCGGACTTCTTCGGCCAGCTGTTCCCGCAGGAGGGAGCGGGCTCGGGCGTGATCGTCAGCCAGGACGGGTACGTCCTCACCAACAACCACGTGATCCGGAACGCTGCCCAGATCCGGGTGCGGCTGCTGGACGGCACCGAGCTGGAAGGCCGGGTGGTGGGTACCGACCCGCCCTCCGACCTGGCCGTGATCAAGGTGGATCCCAAGGGCCGGAAGCTGCCGGCGGCAGAGCTGGGGGACTCCCACGCCCTGCGCGTGGGCCAGCTGGCCATCGCCATCGGGAACCCCTTCGGGCTGGGCAGCACGGTGACGGTAGGGGTGGTGAGTGCCCTCAACCGCTCCATCCAGGTGCCCGGGTTCGTCATCGACAACCTGATCCAGACCGACGCTGCCATCAACCCTGGCAACAGCGGGGGCGCCCTGGTGAACAGCGCGGGCCAGGTGATCGGGATCAACACCGCCATCATCCCGCAGGCCCAGGGCATCGGCTTCGCCATCCCCTCCTCGGTGGCGCGGTCCGTGATGGAACAGCTCATCCGCACGGGCAGCGTGCAGCGGCCCTTCTTCGGGGTGGCGTACGTGGAGGTGACCCAGGAGCTGGCGCAGGCGTACGGGCTGGCGGCAGACCACGGGGTGCTGGTGCAGCAGGTGGTGCCGGGCAGCGGGGCGGAGGCGGCGGGCGTCAGGCCCCTGGACATCATCGTGGAGATGCAGGGCAAGCGGATCGAGGGTGCCGCGGACTTCCAGCGGGAGATCCTGCAGCGCCGGGTGGGCGACGTGGTGACGGTGACGGTGGTCCGGGGCGGGCAGCGGCTGCAACTCCAGGTGCGGCTGGGACCGCGGCCGCCGCAGTGAGGGCGCCGTGGAACGCGCCCTGATGTTGGAGTTCGTGCAGGTGACGGAGGCGGCGGCCCTGGCCGCGGCCCGCCTCATGGGCCGGGGCGACGGCGAGGCGGTGGACCGGGCCGCGGTGGAGGCCATGCGGGGCGCGTTGGCCCAGCTGTCCATCCGCGGCCGGGTGGTGATCGGGGAGGGCGAGCGGGACGAGGCGCCCATGCTGTACATCGGCGAGGAGGTGGGCGCGGGGACCGGCTACCCGGTGGACATCGCGGTGGATCCCGTGGAGGGGACCAACCTGGTGGCCCGGGGCCAGCCCAACGCCATCTCCGTCATCGCCGCCAGCGAGCGGGGCGGGATCCTGCACGCCCCCGACGTGTACATGGAAAAGCTGATCGTGGGACCGTCCGCGGCGGGTCGGGTGGACCTGCGGTGGCCGGTGGCGCGCAACCTGAACACCATCGCCAGCTCCCTGCGCCGCAGCGTGCAGGACATCACCGTGGTGATCCTGGATCGGCCCCGCCACACGGGACTGATCGAGCAGGTGCGCGAGGCCGGCGCCCGGATCCGGCTGATCCCCGACGGGGACGTCAGCGCCGCCATCGCGGCTGCCCTCTCGGGCACCGGGGTGCACGCGGTGATGGGGATCGGGGGCGCCCCGGAGGGAGTGCTGGCGGCCGCGGCCCTGCGCTGTCTGGGAGGGGAGATCCAGGGCCGGTTCTGGTTCCGCAACGACGAGGAACGGGAGCGGGTCCGGGGGATGGGGGTGGACGATCCCGACCGGATCTTCCTCACCGAGGACCTGGTCCCGGGGCGCGAGGTGGTGTTCTCCTGCACCGGGATCACCGACGGCGACCTGTTCAAGGGGGTTTTGTTCTTCGCGGGGGGTCAGCGCACCCACACCCTGGTGATGGGCGCGCGCTGCGGAGAGATCCGGTTCGTGGATTCCGTGTACGTGGCCGACCGTGAACGGGTGGGGCCGATCCGACTCTTCTGAACAGCTTCAGGCCCGACCGCGCGACTCCCACTCGTGGAGCCAATCACGCAGCAGGTCCGCCAGGGTCGGAGAGCCGACCTCCTCCAGCTCGTAGCGCACCCGGACAGCGGGCTTGTCCAGGTGTAGCAGCCGCCGCAGGTCCACGGGGGTTCCCACGACCACCGCGTCTACCTCCGCGCGCAGGAGAGTTTGCTCCAGTTCCCGCAGCTGCTGGCCTCCGTACCCCATGGCGGGTAACACCTGGGTGAGGTGCGGGTAGTCACGGAAGGTCTGCTGCAAGCTGCCCACCGCGTACGGCCGCGGGTCCACCACCACCGCCCCCAGCCGGCGGGCAGCCAGCAGCCCCGCGCCGTAGGGCATCCCGCCGTGGGTGACGGTGGGCCCGTCCTCCACCACCACCACCCGCCGGCCCGCCACCACCTCCGGACGGTCCACCTGGATGGGCGAGGCCGCCTCCACGATGACCGCGTCGGGGTTTGCGGCCCGGACGTTGCGCACCACTTCCTCCACCGCCGCCCGGGGTGCGGTGTCCACCTTGTTCACCACCACTACGTGCGCCATGCGGAGGTTTGTTTCGCCGGGGTGGTAGCGCAGCTCGTGGCCGGGCCGGTGGGGGTCCGCCACCACCACGTAGCGGTCGGGCCACACGAAGGGGAAGTCGTTGTTGCCTCCGTCCCACACCAGGACCTCCGCCTCCGCCTCGGCCCTGCGGAACACCTCGCCGTAGTCCACACCCGCGTACACCGGCACACCCATCGCGACGTGGGGCTCGTACTCCTCGCGCTCCTCCACCGTGAGGGGCGTGCGGTCCAGGTCCTCCCACGAGGCGAAGCGCTGCACCGCCTGAGCCAAGAGGTCGCCGTAGGCCATGGGGTGGCGGACTACCACCACCCGCTTGCCCCACTCCCGCAAAAGGCGCGCCAGCTTCCGGGTGGTCTGGCTCTTGCCGCTGCCGGTGCGCACGGCACCCACCGCCACCACCGGCACGCCGACCCGCAGCATGGTGTCTTCGGGTCCCAGGAGGCGGACGCTGCTGCCCGCGGCCAGGGCCCGGGAGGCCACGTGCATCACGTGCTCGTGCGAGACGTCACTGTAGCTGAACACCACCTCCCGCACTCCCTCCCGGCGGATCCACGCCTCCATCTCCTCCTCGGGCACGATGGGGATCCCCTCCGGGTAGCCTGGCCCCGCCAGCTCGGGGGGATAGCGGCGGCCCGCGAGGTTGGGGATCTGGGTGGCGGTGAAGGCCACCACCCGGTAGTCCGATCGGTGGCGGAAGTACACGTTGAAGTTGTGGAAGTCCCGGCCGCCGGCCCCCAGGATCAGGACGCGGACGGGTTCGGCCACGAAGGTCACATGACCTCGGGGGCGGGGACGCCCAACAGTTCCAGGCCGGTACGCAACACGTCCCGCACCTGCCGCACCAGGGCCAGCCGGGCGCCCCGCAGCCCCGGCGGGGCCTGCAGCACGGGGGTGGCGGGGCTTCCGTCTGGGTGGCGGGCGTTGTAGTAGGCGTTCCACGCCGCGGCCAGGTCCAGCAGGTACTGGGCCAGCACGTGCGGGGTGCGCTGGGCCGCGGCCGCGGCCACCGCGTCCGGGAAATCCAGCAGCGTGCGGGCCACGGGCCGCTCGTACTCCGTGGCCTGCGCGAAGTCCGCCTCCTCGGCCAGCACGCCCGCCTCCTCCGCCCGGCGCAGGATGGAGGCTGCCCGGGCGTGGGCGTACTGCACGTACGGCCCGCTGTCCCCGTCGAAGGACAGGGCCTGCTCCCAGCGGAAGTCGATCTGCCGGCGGGGCTCCGTCCTCACCATGGCGAACCGTACCGCGCCGATCCCTACCTGCTCCGCAGCGGATTCGGGGTCGGGGTGTTCCGGGTTCTTTTCCGCCACCACCGCCCGCGCCCTACGGTGCGCCTCGTCCAGCACCTCGTCCACGGAGACCGTGTGGCCCCGGCGGCCGGAGATCCGGCGACCCTCCAGGGTTACGGTCTCGTAGGCCAGGTGGTGGGCGACCTCGGCTAGGTCCGGCCGGCCCGCCACCGCGAGGGCGGCGCGTACCACCCGCTGGGGGTAGCTCTGGGTGGCGTCGATGACGTTGATGGTCTCCTCGCAGCCTCCGAAGCCCACCGAGCGGTCACCCTCGGGGTGGGAGGTGTACAGGAGGCGGCCGGAGGGCTGCTGGGCGAACGGCCGGAAACCCAGGCCCTGAAGCAGCCCCATCTTCCAGAACTGGAAGGCGATGTCCTTGGCCGGGTAGGTGGCGGTGCCGTCCGACCGCACCAGTACCAGGTACGGATCCTCCAGCCCCTGGACGAAGGACGACGTGTCCATCACCAGGGCCCCTGCGTACTTCCCCTCGCGGGGTCGTTGCACGTACGGGGTGTGTTCCAAAAGGGCCAGGGCCTGCTGCAGGAGGCCTTCCCGCACCAGGTCGGACTCCCACACCAGGGCGTCGTACTCCGCGCCCAGGCGCCACATGGTGTCCAGCTGCGCCCGCAGGACGCGTTCCACCTCCGACCGCAGCTCGCCGGATTCCAGCCGGTGGAGCACCGCCCGCACGCCTGCCTCCAGCTCCTCCCGGAGCCGGGGATCCTCCATCTCCCGGTGCAAGCGGACGTACGCTTGGCCCACCCAGTGGTCGTACTTGGTGACCCCGTCGTAGCGCAGCCCGTACCGCTCCAGGGCGAACAGGGTCTCGGCCACCTGGCGGCCCGTGTCGTCGATGTAGTTGAGGACCTGGACCTCGTAGCCCGCGTAGCGGAGGATCCGGCTGACGGCGTCGCCGAGGGCGATGTTGCGCAGGTGGCCCACGTGCAGCTCCTTGTTGGGGTTGACGGAGGTGTGCTCCACCAGCACCCTCCGCCCCACGGGCGCAGGGGGGCGGAGGGGTTCGGCGGCTGCCCGGACCAACTCTGCTGCCCCCACCGTGAAGTTCACATACCCACCTACCGCCTCCACACCGGCCACGCCGGCAGGCGGGCAGACCCGGGCGGCCAGTTCCCGCGCGAGCTCCGCGGGGGGACGGCGCAGGACTCGCGCGAGGGTGAAGGCCACGGGGGTGCCGTAGTCACCAGGCCGGTCCGGCGGGGTCGGCTGCACGGGCACGTCCACCGGCTCCTCCACCCCGAGCAGCACCAGCGACTGCTCTACGGCCCTCCGCAGCTCGGCCTTGAGGTTGCGCACGTCCCGGACCATGGTAGCAGGACCCGTGGAGCTCCGGATGGTATAATGCGGCCGTGAGTGCGGCGCGGGAGCTGCTGGACCGGGTGGTGCGCTCGGTGCGCGAGGGCGCCACCTCGGTGGCGCGCGAGTCGGAGAGGCTCGCTCGGGTGGCTCGGGTGCGCCTGGAGATCGGGACGCTGCAGGCCCGCCTGGAGGATCGCTATACGGACATCGGGCGGCTGGTGCACGCCAGATACCGGGCGGGAAGCCTGCAGGACCCCGAGCTGGCGGCCCTGTGCGAGCCCGCGGAGGCGCTGGAGGCGGAGATCCGCCGGCTGGAACAGGAACTGGCGGACCTGCGCAGCGCGGAGCCCGGCCGGGTCGGGCCGGAGCACCGTCCGGGCGAGTAGTCGCAGTCCCGCCAGGTCGGGACGCCAAGCCCAGGGGAACAAGTCGCCGCGCCTGTGAGCGATCCCCCTTGACGGAGAGCCGAGGAGGTCCAGTGGGCGTGTTGGGCCGGAGGTGCGTTTGGGCCGTGGTGCTGGCGGCCGTCCTCACTTTGCCCGCGTGGAGCCAAATCTTTACCGACGTGGCGGGCCGGCCGGAGCAGCGGATGCTGGACAAGCTGGCGGCCAGAGGGGTGTTCCCCATCCCCCAGGATCGCCGGTTCCAGCCGGAAGAACGCATCACCCGCCTGGACTTCTTCACCGCCCTCGCCCGGGCGGTGGGGCTGCGGGAGGGCGGGGGCAGCCTGCCGGACTACCGGGACGCTCAGGAGATCCCCTCCGATGCGCGCGGTCTGCTGGCGGCCCTGGCCAGCGCGGGCACCGTCAACCAGCGCAAGGCGATCCGCAAGGTACAGGAGTGGGAGGTGATCCTGGAGACGGACAAGGGGACCTACGGGCCCGGGGAGGAGATCGGGCTCACCTTGTCCCTGCGCAACACATCTGGCCAGGCCGCGCAGGTGGAGTTCCCCACCTCCCAGCGCTACGACTTCGTGATCCGCAGCCCGTCCGGGGAGGAGGTGGCCCGCTGGTCTTTGGGCCAGCAGTTCACCACCCAGGGTCTGAAGCTGACGGTGCAGCCCAACCAGCAGGTGGTCCTTGGGGACACGAAGTGGAAGCAGCTGGACCAGAACGACCGGCCGGTGCCGCCCGGCCGGTACGAGCTGGTGGGCGTGGTCACCGCGCGACCCCAGCCCATGACGGTGACCCTCTTTTTCACCAAGGGGTTCGTGACCAGCTTCCCCGACAACACGTTCCGGCCGCGGGCACCCATCTCGCGGGCCGAGGTGGCGGAGCTGGCCGCCCGGGTGAGCGGGCTGGAGCAGGAGGCGCTGGCCAAGCGCGGCAGCCCCATCCCCGCGCAGGACGCCCAGGACGTGAAACCGGAACACCGCGGCTACGTGGCCCTGGCGGTGGAGCGGAGGTTCCTCCTCCTCTCGGAGGGACGGGTGCGGGCCAACGACCCCGCCACACGGCTGGACGCGGCGGTGGCCCTGGACGGAGTCATGAACGTCCTGGGCCGGTACAGCTTCGTGCGCGGCCGCTTCCGGGCCATCCAGCCCGGGAACCCCTCCATCCTGTCCGTGACGGACGGGCCTACGATCCGCAGCTTCCGCCTGGGCCCCGTGGTGGCGGTGTACCGGAACGACCGGCCCGCTCAGCTACAGGACTTGAAGCCCAACGACGAATTGGCCATGCTGTTGCTGGGGGACGTGGGAGACGTGAGCTACATCGAGGCGAGGGGACCGTAGCGGAGCCCGCGCATGCTCTTCTTCCTGGACACCGCCAACCCCGACCAGATCCGTACCGCCGCGTCGTGGGGGATCCTGGACGGGGTGACCACGAACCCGACCCTATTGGCGCGGGAGGGGCGCGAGCCGCGGGAGCTCGTCCGCGAGATCGCCCGCTGGGTCTCCGGCCCCATCAGCGTGGAGACCACCAGCCTGGACGCGGAGGGCATGGTCCGGGAGGCCCGGGAGTTTGTGGGCTGGGCTCCCAACGTGGTGGTGAAGGTGCCCATGACGCCGGAGGGCTTGCGCGCGGTGGTGGCCCTCCGGGGGGAGGGCATCCGCACCAACGTGACGCTGGTGTTCACGCCGGTGCAGGCGTTGCTGGCGGCGAAGGCGGGTGCGACGTTCGTCAGCCCCTTCGTGGGTCGGCTGGACGACATCGGCCACGTGGGGATGGACACGGTCCGGCAGGCGGTGGAGATCCTGCGGCGGTACGGGTTCCCCACCCAGGTGCTGGCGGCCAGCCTGCGGCACCCCCTGCACGTGCTGGAGGCGGCGCGGGCGGGCGCGGACATCGCCACCATGCCCTTCGCCACGTTGGAGCAGCTGTTCCGCCACCCGCTCACGGACCAGGGGCTGGAGCGGTTCCTGGCGGACTGGCGCAGGCTGCAGGAGGAGCTGGCCAGCCGCACCGCGGCGCCTGCTGGGGGGTCGTAGGAGCGACCCGCACCCCGGGCGTTGATCTTCGGGAACGGCGCGCCTTGCAGAGCTTCGAAAGGTCCCCGGTCGGCCCGGCCGGGCGGCAGCGGACACAGGGGCACAGGAACTGGAGGTGGCAGTCATTCTCGCGCTGGCGGAGCTGGAAGCCAAGAACCTGAACGAGCTCCAGGAGATCGCGAAGGAGCTGAACATCCCCAACTACCGCCGGTACCGCAAGCAGGAGCTCATCATGCGGATCCTGCAGGCGCAGACCGAGCAGTCGGGGCTCATGTTCCGCTCCGGGATCCTGGAGATCATGCCGGAGGGCTACGGGTTCCTGCGGTCCAGCGGGTACCTGCCCGGCCCGGAGGACATCTACGTGTCCCCCTCCCAGATCAAGCGGTTCGGGCTGCGGGTGGGGGACGAGGTGTTGGGGCAGGTGAGGCCCCCCAAGGACAACGAGAAGTACTACGCCCTCCTGCGGGTGGAGGCGGTGAACGGGCTGGATCCCGAGCAGGCGCGCAACCGCCCCCACTTCGAACAGCTGACCCCGGTCTTCCCGTACGAGCGCTTCCGCCTGGAGACCGGCAGCGACCTCACCACCCGGGTGGTGGATCTGTTCGCGCCCATCGGCAAGGGGCAGCGAGCCATGATCGTGTCCCCGCCCAAAGCGGGGAAGACCACGCTGTTGAAGAAGATCGGGCAGGCCATCGTGCAGAACCACCCCGAGGTGTACCTGATGGTGCTGCTGCTGGACGAGCGGCCCGAGGAGGTCACCGACATGCGCCGGTCCGTGGAGGCGGAGGTGGTGGCCAGCACCTTTGACCGGCCGCCGGAGGAGCATGTGCAGGTAGCGGATTTGGTGCTGGAGCGGGCCAAGCGGATCGTGGAGGGCAAGCGGGACGTGGTGATCCTCCTGGACAGCCTGACTCGGTTCGCGCGGGCCAACAACCTGGTGATCCCGCCCTCAGGCCGCACCCTGTCGGGTGGCCTGGATCCCGCGGCCCTGCACCGGCCCAAGCGGTTCTTCGGAGCCGCGCGCAAGATCGAGGAGGGGGGCAGCCTGACCATCGTGGCCACCGCCCTCATCGACACCGGGAGTCGCATGGACGACATGATCTACGAGGAGTTCAAGGGAACGGGGAACATGGAGCTGCACCTGAACCGCAAGCTGCAGGAGCGGCGCACCTTCCCCGCCATCGACATCAAGATGTCCGGCACCCGGCGCGAGGAACTGCTGCTGACGGAGGAGGAGCTGCGCAAGGTCTGGGTGCTCCGCAAGTCGCTGGAGCAGCTGGACACCGTGGCCATGACGGAGCTGATCCTGGACCGGATGCGCAAGACCCCCAACAACGCGGCCTTTCTTCGGTCCATCGTGAAGTCCTCGGAGGAAGAGATCCGGGTCGGTTCCTAAGCAGGGGATCCCGGACCGGCTCCAGAGGTCTGTGCCGCCCCTCGCATAGACCCAGATGCGACAACCTGCGTGGGGGGCATTCGTTCGCATCTATACCCGGTTGACAACTTAGCCTATAATCTATCCGTCCGCGGTCGCGCGGGCGTCGTCCGTAGCAGCAACCACAAGACCCAGAAGGACACCCGGGAGGGGCGTTGCGACGCGCCGCTTTCCGAGCCCTGGCTGTGTGCGTGGTGTTGTTGGTCCCGGGCCCGCGCACCGGCTCCACAGAGGTTCACAGGGCCACCGACCGTGGGGCTTCGGGCTCCGTGGTGTTCCGCGAGCGTCCCCGTCCGCGGCTGCCTGAGGTGATCCAGCCCCCGGCGTTCCTGGTCGCCCGCGATACCCCCCGTCACTCCCCAACGAACACCCCGCGGCCTGACCCCCCGAACCGGACGCCGCGGCTGGCGGCTCGGACGGCGTCCCAGCGGTACACCGTGGCGGAGGGAGACACCCTGTGGGGGATCGCGCGCCGGTTCGGCACCACGGTGGACGCGCTGGTGGAGGCCAACGGGATTTCGGAAGCGGACTTTCTCCGCCCGGGTCAGGTTCTTCGAGTCCCCTCCACACGCGAGGGTGCCCCGCGCCGCGCGGTCGTGGTGTCCACCTACACCGTCCGCGAGGGGGACACGCTGTGGGCCATCGCCCTCAAGACCGGGGTGTCGGTGGAGCAGCTGGCGGAGGCGAACGGGATCCGAGGCGACCGCCTGCACATCGGGCAGAAGCTAGTTATCCCGACAGGCCCCACCGCGCGCCCGCAGGCCCCGCGGGCCGTACCCCGCACCCGCGCGGTGGTGGCCTACCTGTGGCCGGCCCGGGGGGTGGTGACCTCGCGGTTCGGCACCCGATGGCGCCGGCACCACAGCGGGGTGGACATCGCGGCACCGCGCGGGACGCCCATCCACGCCGCGCGGGATGGCCGGGTGGTGCGAGCGGGCTGGTACGGGGGCTACGGGCTGGTGGTGATCCTCGACCACGGGGACGGCATGGAGACGTGGTACGGCCACGCCTCGGCAGTGCTGGTGCGGGTCGGTCAGCGGGTGGAGCGCGGGCAGGTGATCGCCCGGGTGGGGTGTACGGGCGCGTGCACCGGCCCGCACGTGCACTTTGAGGTCCGGGTCCGCGGCCAGCCCGTAAACCCCCTGCGCTACCTACCGTAACCGTCTGCGTTGCCCACGCGGTCGTGCCCGGAAAACCTCGGGAAGGGACGGGGGCCGTCCGGCGTTCTCCCGCTCGGGAAGTCGAGCCGGTCGGTTCGCTGCAGGTACGGGTCCGGTAGGATGGAAACGTGGCGGGACGTCTGAGCTCCCCACCCAGGGCCACCCTCGGCGGCCAGGCGGTCCTCGAGGGCGTGATGATCCGCGGGCCCCACTGGGTCAGCACCGCGGTGCGCCGCCCCGACGGGGCCATCGCGGAGGAGGTGCTCCACCGACCGAGCGCGCTGGTCCGCAGGCGGTGGGCGCGGCTGCCGGTGGTTCGCGGGGTCGTGGTGCTGTGGGAGGCCCTGGTGGTGGGCACGCGGGCGCTGGCGTACTCCGCCAGCCAGGCGGTGGTCGGGGAGCTGGGCCGGCCCCTCTCGAGCCGCGAGGTAGCGCTGAGCCTGGGGCTGGGAGTGGGCCTGGCGGTGGGCCTGTTTTTCGTGTTGCCCACGCTGCTCGTGCGGTGGGTGGATCCCGGCTGGGGGGCGGTGTCGTTCAACCTAGTGGAGGGGCTGGTGCGCACCGCGGTCCTGGTGCTGTACGTGGGTGGGGTGGGGTTGTTCCCGGAGATCCGCCGGGTGTTCATGTACCACGGTGCCGAGCACAAGGTGGTGAACGCGTGGGAGCGCGGGGTGCCGCTGGTGGTGGAGGAGGTGCAGAAGCAGAGCCGGTTCCACCCGCGGTGCGGGACGTCGTTCCTGCTGGTGGTGGTCCTCGTGGCGGTAGTGGCGTTCTCGCTGCTGGGCAAGCCGCCCCTGTGGGCGCGGGTGGTTTCGCGGGTGCTGCTGGTCCCGTTGATCGCGGGCGTGGCGTACGAGGTCATCCGGGCCGGGGCGCGGTCTCGGTGGCTGCGTCCCCTGGTGGCGCCGGGGATCTGGCTGCAGCGGCTGACCACACGGGAACCGGAGCCCCAGCAGGTGGAGGTGGCCCTCCGCGCCCTGCGGGCGGTGCTGGACCGGGAGGACTCAGGGTCGTTGGAGCGGACGGTGGTGTGATGAAGGGCGTGCAGGATCTGCTGGAGGCGCGCGTGGCCCAATTGGAGCAGCGGTATGAGGAATTGGGCCGGCTGCTCGGGGACCCGTCCGTCCTGCAGGACCCCGGGCGGTACCGGGACCTGGCCAAGGAGTACGCGGAGCTGGAAGAGGTGGTCCAGCGAGCCAGGGCGCTCCGTCAGGTGGAGGAGGAGCGGACCCAGGCCGAGGCCCTGCTACAGGACCCCGACCCCGCGCTGCGGGACCTGGCAGCCCAGGAGCTGGAGCGGCTGGACGGGCGGAGGCGGGCGCTGTGGTCGGAGCTGGAGCATCTGCTGGCGCCCAAGGACCCGTACGACGACCGCAACATCTTCGTGGAGATCCGACCCGCCGCGGGGGGCGAGGAGGCCGCCCTGTTCGCCGGGGACCTGCTGCGGATGTACACCCGATACGCGGAGCGGCGCGGGTGGAAGGTGGAGGTGCTGGAGCTGAGCCCGTCGGACCTGGGCGGGGTGAAGTCCGCCACGTTGAGCATCGCGGGCAAGGGCGCGTACAGCCGGTTGAAGTACGAGAGCGGGGTGCACCGGGTCCAGAGGGTCCCCGCCACGGAGGCGGCGGGTCGCATCCACACCTCCACCGCCACGGTGGCGGTGCTGCCGGAGGCGGAGGAGGTGGAGGTGGAGATCCGGCCGGAGGAGCTGGAGGTGGACACCTTCCGGGCTGGCGGCGCGGGCGGCCAGAACGTGAACAAGGTGGAGACCGCGGTGCGGATCAAGCACCTTCCCACGGGGATCGTGGTGACGTGTCAGGACGAGCGTTCCCAGTACCAGAACCGGGAGAAGGCCCTGCGGATCCTGCGGGCGCACCTTCTGGAGCTGCGGCGCCGGGAGCAGCAGGAGCGCATCGCGGCTACTCGGCGACAGCAGGTGGGCACCGGGGAGCGCAGCGAGAGGATCCGCACGTACAACTTCCCGCAGAACCGCGTCACCGACCACCGGATCGGTCTGACCCTGCACCGGCTCGACGCCGTGCTGGACGGGGAGCTGGACCCCATCCTGGACGCCCTGGCGGCTCACGCCCGCGGCCAAGCGGCCCAGGCGGCGCGCTGAAGGAAGTCGGATGCAGCCCAGCCACCACCCGACCGCGGTCTCCAGGGGCGCGGTAGCCGCCAACGTCCGCGAGGCGTACCTGTGGGGCAAGGAGCACCTCAGCG
Organism: uncultured bacterium; assembly: GCA_938028835.1. Classification (GTDB taxonomy): domain Bacteria; phylum Sysuimicrobiota; class Sysuimicrobiia; order Sysuimicrobiales; family Sysuimicrobiaceae; genus Tepidifontimicrobium. The sequence goes on from CALIMJ010000013.1 coordinate 65,375, forward strand.
CCTGCGGGGTGGAGGCGGCCGCCCTGGAGGCAGAGGTCCTGCTGCGCTGTGCCCTCGGGCTGACCCGGGCGCAGCTGTACGCGCGGTGGCCGGCCCCCCTGGAGGAGGGTGCCTGGCGGCGCTACGTGGAGCTGCTGGAGCAGCGCGGGTCCGGGAGGCCGCTGGCGTACGTGGTCGGGGAGCGGGAGTTCTTCGGGCTGCTGTTCTGGGTGGACGAGCGGGTGCTGGTGCCTCGGCCCGAGACGGAGCACCTGGTGGAGGTGGTTCTGGAGGCCACGCGGGAGGTGAAGGACCCCGCGTACGTGGACGTCGGCACCGGCAGCGGGGCCGTGGCCGTGACGCTGGCGATCCACCGGCCACACGCCACCGTGTACGCCACGGACGTCTCCCCGGACGCCCTGGCCGTGGCAGAGCGGAACGCGGCCCGGCACGGCGTGTCCGGGCGCGTACGCCTGCTCCACGGGGACGCCCTGGCGCCGTTGCTACAGGCTGGCCTGCGGGCGCACGCGGTGGCGGCAAACCCACCGTACGTGCCCCGTTCCGCGCGGTCCGAGCTGCCCCCGGAGGTGCTGGCGGAGCCGGAGGAGGCGGTGTTCGCACCCGGCCCGCGCGGGGTCGAGCTGCACGAACGGATTGCAGACCAGGCGCGCGGGGTGTTGCGGGAGGGCGGGATCCTGGCGTTGGAGGTGGCGGCGAAGTGGGACCAGGCGCGGCAGGTGGTCGGGGCCCTGGAGGGGATGGGCTACCGGGAGGTGCGGGTGGTGAGGGACCTGGCGGGGCTGGAGCGCGTGGTGGTGGCGCGGTGGGGGTGAGCGGACGCCGGTTGCGGCGCCGACGCCAGGGCCGTACAGTGGGGCCGAGGCCCGTTCGGGTCGGCCGGTCCTTTCGCGGAGGGATCCAAGCGTATGGTGGAGCTGCTGTTGAACCCCGTGGTGGTGTTGCGGGTGGACGCCGACGCTCCGGCTCCCCGGAGGGCTGTGGAGGCCCTGCGGGCGGGGGACGTGGTGGTGTACCCCACGGACACCGTGTACGGGCTGGGCTGTGACGCCACCAACCCGTCCGCCGTCCGCCGGGTCTTCGAGATCAAGGGAAGGCCTCCGGACCAACCCGTGCCCGTGCTGCTGGCGGACGCCCAACAGGCCGCCGAGCTCGCGGAGATCCCTGACGGTGCCCGCAGGCTCATGAAGCGGTTCTGGCCCGGGCCGCTGACGCTGGTGCTGCCGTCCCGGGGCGTGGTGGCGGAGCTGGTGACCGCGGGGACGGGCGCCGTGGGCCTGAGGGTGCCGGACCACCCCGTGCCGAGGGCGCTGGTCAGGGCGTGCGGGTTTCCCCTGGTGGGCACCAGCGCCAACTCCACGGGGCGGCCGGCGCCGGTGACGGTGGCGCAGGTGCTGTCGGACCTGGATGGCCGTGTGGGCTTGGTGCTGGACGGCGGCCGCCTGGGGGGCCGGCCCTCCACCGTAGTGGACTGCACCGGGGATCGGCCGCGGGTGCTGCGCCCCGGGCCTATCCCCGTGGAGGCCGTGGAGCGGGTGTGGGACGCCGGGCAGGTGGAGGTGGTCTCGGCCGCGAAGTAACGAGCCGGCCGTGCGCATCGCCATCGCCAGCGACCACGCGGGCTACGCCCTCAAGGAGGAGCTGAAGCGGTTTGTTCAGGAACTGGGGCACGAGGCCCAGGACTTCGGAACCCACACTCCCGACCCCGTGGACTACCCGGACTTCGTGGTGCCCGCGGCGGAAGCGGTGGCGCGCGGGGAATGTGACCTCGGCATCGTCCTGGGCGGCACCGGCAACGGGGAGGCCATGGCGGCCAACAAGGTACCGGGCGTGCGGTGCGCGGTATGCTGGGAGTCCTACACCGCGCGGATGGCCAGGGCCCACAACGACGCCAACGTACTCTCCCTGGGGGCGCGGGTGATCGGTCCGGAGCTGGCCCGGGAGATCGTGCGCACGTGGCTGGAGGCTCGCTACGAGGGCGGCCGGCACGACCGGCGGCTCGCGAAGATCCGGGCCGTGGAGCGAAAGTACGGGAGGGGGTGAACCCACCATGCTGGAGTTCCTGCTACGGCAGGACCCCGAGGTCGCGGACGCCATCGTGCGGGACATCGAGCGGCAGCAGACCCGCATCAACCTCATCGCGTCGGAGAACTACGCCAGCCGCGCGGTGCTGGAGGCGCAGGGCAGCGTGCTCACCAACAAGTATGCGGAGGGCTACCCGGGGCGGCGGTACTACGGGGGCTGCGAGTTCGTGGACGTGGTGGAGCGCCTGGCCGTGGAGCGGGCCAAGGCGCTGTTCGGGGCCGGGCATGCCAACGTGCAGCCCCACTCGGGCTCCCAGGCCAACTTCGCCGCGTACTTCGCCGTGCTGCAGCCGGGGGACAGGATCCTGGCCATGAACCTGGCCCACGGCGGCCACCTGACCCACGGCAGCCCCGTGAACTTCTCCGGGCAGCTGTTCCAGGTGATCCCCTACGGGGTGGATCCCCGCACGGAGACGCTGGACTACGACCAGCTGGCCCGCCTGGCCCGGGAGCACCGGCCGAAGATGATCGTGGCGGGCGCCACCGCCTACCCGCGCCACTTCGACTTCCCGCGGCTGCGGGAGATCGCGGACGAGGTGGGCGCGTACCTGCTGGTGGACATGGCCCACTTCGCGGGGCTGGTGGCCGGGAAGGTCCACCCCGATCCAGTCCCCTACGCCGATCTAGTCACCTCCACCACCCACAAGACGCTCCGGGGTCCCCGGTCGGGGATGATCCTGTGCAAGGAGGAGCTGGCGAAGGCGGTGGACCGGGCCGTGTTCCCGTTCTCGCAGGGTGGCCCTCTCATGCACGTGATCGCGGCCAAGGCGGTGTGCTTCCAGGAGGCGTCCACCCCTGCCTTCCGCGCGTACGCGGCACAGATCGTCCGCAACGCCCAGGCGCTCGCCGAGGAGCTGCAGCGGCACGGTTTCCACCTCACCTCCGGGGGCACGGACAACCACCTGATGCTGGTGGATCTCCGGAGCAAAGGTCTCACGGGCAAGGTGGCGGAGGAGGCCCTGGGCGAAGCGCACATCGTGGTGAACAAGAACATGGTCCCCTTCGACCCCCAGAAGCCGACGGTGACCAGCGGCATCCGGGTGGGGACACCCGCGGTGACCACCCGGGGGATGAGGGAGGACGAGATGCGGCAGATCGGCCGGTGGATCGCGCGGGTGCTGGCCGCGCCTGACGACGCGGCGGTGAAGGCCCGGGTGCGCGCGGAGGTGCACCATCTGTGCTCCAACTTCCCCATCTACGCGGAGGAGGACGTGCCCCGGCCAGCCCCGGCGCGCAGCTAGGCAGCGTGGTGTGGGACTTCGGGCCCGGGTCGGGGCGGAAAGGGGGTGCGAGGATGTCCAAGGTCTTCGTGGTGGATCACCCCCTGATCCAGCACAAGGTGGCGATCCTGCGGGATCGGAACACCCCCCACAAGGAGTTCCGGGAGCTGGTGGAGGAGCTCAGCATGCTCCTGGCCTTCGAGGCCACCCGGGACCTGCGGACGCGGGACGTGGAGGTGGAGACGCCCCTCGCCCGGACGCGGGGGAAGTCCATCGCTGGCTACGAGCTGGCGGTGGTCCCCATCCTGCGGGCGGGTCTGGGGATGGAGCCGGGCATCACCAAGCTGATGCCCACGGCACGGGTGGGGCACGTGGGCATCTGGCGGGACCCCGAGACCCTGGAACCGGTCACCTACTACGTCAAGCTGCCCCCGGACATCGCGGAGCGGGAGGTGATGGTGTTGGATCCCATGCTGGCCACGGGTGGGTCCGCGGCCGAGTGCGTCCGGCTCATCAAGGAACGTGGGGCGAGCCGGTTCAAGCTCATGTGCCTGATCGCGGCGCCCGAGGGCATCGCGCGGGTCCACCGGGACCACCCGGACGTGGTGATCTACACCGCGGCGGTGGACGAGCGGCTCAACGACCACGGCTACATCCTCCCGGGTCTGGGGGACGCGGGGGACCGGCTGTTCGGCACCCGGTAGGGTGGAGCGGCCCGGCTGGGACGAGTACTTCATGAGCATGGCGGCCCTGGCCGCCACGCGGTCCACCTGTACCCGCCGGCGCGTGGGCGCGGTGGTGGTGAAGGACCGGATGGTGCTGTCCACCGGATACAACGACACCCCGCGGGGACTCCGGAACTGCGGCGACGGCGGGTGCGCGCGCTGTGCAGGTGCTGTGCCGCCGGGGACGGGCCACGACACATGCCTGTGCATCCACGCGGAGCAGAACGCCATCATCCAGGCGGCCTACCACGGGGTGGCCATCGCGGGGGCCACGCTGTACTCCACGTACCAGCCGTGCCTGGTGTGCGCGAAGATGATCGTGAACGCGGGGATCCGCCGGGTGGTGTATGCGGGCGAGTATCCGGACCCCATGGCCGCCCGGCTCCTGCAGGAGGCGGGCGTGGAGCTGGTGCAGTACACGGGGCCTTTGCAGGCCCTGACGCCCGCCGCTTTGCCCTGAGATGGCGGCCCGGATTCTGGTGGTGGACGACGAGCCACCCCTGGTGGACGCGATCCGGTTCGCCCTCCAACGGGAGGGCCACGAGGTGGCGGAGGCCTTGGATGGCCTGCGGGCCCTGGAGCTGGCGCGGTCCGAGCGGTTCGACCTGATCCTCCTGGACGTCATGCTGCCGGGCATGAGCGGGTTCGAGCTGTGCCGGATCCTGCGGCAGGACAGCGACGTCCCCATCCTGCTGCTCACGGCCCGGTCAGAGGAGACCGACCGCGTGGTGGGGTTGGATCTGGGCGCGGACGACTACGTCACCAAGCCCTTCTCCATGCGCGAGCTCTTGGCCCGGGTGCGGGCGGCCCTGCGGCGGCGGGGGATCCAGCAGACGGCTCCCCTGATGGTGGGCGACCTGGTGTTGGATCCCGCGCGCCACGAGGTGCGTTGCGGCGGCCGATCCTTGCCCTTGAGCCCTAAGGAGTACGACCTGCTGGAAGTGCTGCTGCGCAACGCGGGACGCGTGCTCAGTCGCGGCCAGCTGCTGGAGCGGGTGTGGGGCTACGACTATGAGGGGGACGAGCGTACCGTGGACGTGCACCTCTCGTGGCTGCGGCGCAAGCTGCGGGAGGCGGGCTCCACGGTGCGCATCGAGACCGTGCGGGGCGTCGGGTACCGTCTGGAACCCTGACCCGCCCCGTACAGACCACCGACGCTGGACGGCTCCGTGAGGCCCTGGGCATGGTGGGTCCTGGCGGCGGCGGCCGGTGCCGCGGCTGCGTGGCGCTTTGTGCTGGCGGACGGCTGGGCCGCGGCCTTCGGGTGGCTGGCCTGCGCCGCCCTCCTGGCCGCGGGGTGGCGGGAGTGGTCCTGGCGGCGGAGCCTGCAGGCACTCGCGCAGAAACTCCGCGACCCGCGGGACTTGAACTGGGGAGGGGCCTCCGGAGGCGAGCTGGCCGCGGCGGTGGAGTCGGTGCTGCGTGGCCTGCGGGAGGACCTGGAACGCGCTCGGGCCCAGGAGAGCCACCTCCGGGAGCTAGTGGAGGCGCTGCCGTGGGGTCTCGTGGAGCTGGACCACCGACGCCGCGCGGTGTGGGTGAACCCTCCCGCGGCGGCCCTGCTAGGCGTGCCGCGCGAGCAGGCGGGGGAGATGTCCGCGGTGGCCCTGTTTCGGCGGCACGAGGTGGACGAGCTGCTGGACCGTGCCGAGCGGGTGGGCGAGGCCGTGCGGGACCTGGAGCTGGGCGGCGTACTGCAGGTGGTGGCCCGCCGGCTGCCCGCGGGCGGGTTCCTGCTTCTCGTGCGCGACGTAACGCGGGATCGGCGGGCGGAGGCGGTGCGGCGCGACTTCGTGGCCAACGTCTCCCACGAGCTGCGCACCCCCCTTGCGTCGGTGCGGGCCATGGCGGAGGCGTTGCGGGACGGGGGACTGGAAGACCCGCGGCTGGCGGCCCGGTTCCTGGGTCAGATGCTCCAGGAGGTGGACCGTATGAGCCGGCTGGTGAACGACCTGCTGGACCTGTCGGCCCTGGAGGCCGGGGTGGTGCGGCTGCGGTGGGAAGACCTGCAGGCGCACGAGCTGCTGGAGGCCGTGGCGCGGCGGTACGGTCCCGCGGCCGCACGGAAGGGAGTGACCCTGCTGGTCCAGCCCGAAAGGGCGCAGGTGCGGGGCGACCGCGACCGTTTGGAGCAGGCCCTCGGGAACCTGGTGGACAACGCGATCAAGTACACACCGTCGGGCGGTCGGGTGGTGCTGAAGACAGAGCTGCGCGACGGCGAGGTGTACCTGGTGGTGGAGGACACCGGCCCGGGGATCCCCCCCGAGCACCTCCCGCGGGTGTTCGAGCGCTTCTACCGCGCCGACCCCTCCCGCAGTCGAGCGGAGGGAGGCACGGGGTTGGGGCTAGCCATCACCAAGCACATCGCGGTGGCCCACGGGGGCCGGGTGGAGGCGGCCAACCGTCCGACCGGCGGTGCCCGGCTAGCCGTGGTCCTGCCCGCTGGCGGCGGAACGCCGGAACGGTAGCCCGCTCAGTCAGACCGTCCGCCCACGCTGGAAAGTACACCCGGCCCGAAGACCCGCTGGTAGACGTCCTCCGCGTGGCTGGTGGGCAGCGGCTCCCCCTCCAGCACCCGATAGGTGCGCCGGCCCCGGGCGTCCCGCTCCGCCCGCAGGAACAGCACGGAGTCAGATCGCCGGGCGCGGAAGCGGTCCGCCAGTTCGAAGAAGTGGGTAACGAAGAGCACGCGGACTCCCGCTTCCACGAACGCGTCCAGGACCTGGCAGGCGATCTCCGACCCCTCGCGCTCGTGGGTGGCGGAGAAGGACTCGTTGCACAGGAACACCGAGCGCGGCGTGGCGAGGTCCACGAGGGCTCGCATGCGGCGGAGTTCCTCCACGAACTTGCCGGACTCCAGGCGTGGGTCTTCCTCCCGCTTGAAGTGGGTGAGCAGCCCCTCGCACAGACTCACGGAGAAGGACTGGGCGGGCACGAACAGCCCCGCCTGGGCCATCAGCCAGGCGATCCCCAGGCTCCGGAGGAAGGTGGTCTTGCCCCCGGAGTTGGGCCCGGTGATCAGGATGAGGCGCTTGCCGCTCGCCTCCAGGTCGTTGGGGACCACAGTCCGATCGGTGGCCAGGGCCAGCACGGGGTCGTAGAGGCCCCGGGCGGAAAGGGTGTAGCCTGCGGGGTGCACGGAGGGCAGGCAGGTGGGCAATCCACGCCGGCGAAGCTGAGTGTGCAGCCGCAGGGCGCCCACGTAGAAGGCCAGTTCAGCCCGCAGGCAGGAGAAGAAATCCCGGACGTGGTCGGCGGCTTCCCCCACGGCCGTGGCCGCTGAGGCCAAGGCCCGGTCGCGGAGGGCCTCGAGGGCCTTGACCCCCGCCTCGTCACGGGGGGAGAGCTCGAAGGTGTAGCCGTCCCGGCTCCGGCGGAACCACGTCTTCCACCGCTCCAGCCAGCTCCGGCGCTGCTGGGGGGGTCGGTGCAGGAGGAAGTCCGTGGGCTTGTTGGCAGGCCCCGGACGCGCGCTCCAGAGGAGGCCGTGGGGCAGCCTCAACACGTCCAGGCAGGCCCGCACCTCGCCGAGGTAGGACTCCTCCAGGTCGCGGCGCAGCGCCGCGAAGAAGCGCGTCCAGCCCTCGCTGGGGAACCGGGATGCGTGGAGATCCGCGACAGACTTCAGTCTCCGGAGGGAACCCACCAGCGCCGCGAGGGTGCTGACGGACTCGCGCAGGACCCAGTCGGGGTAGCGGGCGAGGACGCCCAGATACCGGCCTTTGAGCTGGTCTAGAGCCTCCACGCTGACGTCGTACAGCTCGAGGACGGCGTCCGGGTTTTCGAGGCAGTCCGCCAGCACAGCCTGGCGGTAGGCCACCACCGAAGGGTCTGCGCACGTGGCCTCCAGCAGGAGCCTCCGGCTGACCTCGAAAACCAGGTCGTCCTCCCCGGCCATGGCTTCCAGAAGCGGTAAGAGCCCGAGGTCCTGGACCAGGTCGTCCGCGTTCGGAGGGAGTCCCGCGGAAGGGTCGAACCCCGCGGGTGGTACGGTGCGGTGCCCGGCACGCAGGCCGGCTCGGGCCGTGGCCGCCTGCAGGGCCCAGCGCCAGTCGAAGTCCCGGTCGGGGTACAGCAGGTGCGGCTTCATGGGGTGAAGCGCTGGCGGACCTCCCGGTAGGTGAGCCGGTACCTGCGGGCCAGGGCCTCCGCGTAGGCGCGTCCGTCCGCCGGCTGACGCACCACGCGGAAGGTGCGCGCTTCGGGCTGGCCGGGTGGCACCGTGGCTACCAGGCTCACGGTTTTCTCGTTCAGGGAGGCCAGCTCGTCCAGGAACGTCACCCACACGCACAGGCAGCCGAGGTCCAAAAGCTGTCCCAGCAGCCGTCGGCCCAGGGTACGCGCGTCGCGCAGGGCGGTAGAGGAAAGGATCTCGTTGACGATCACCACACTGCTGGGGGTCGCAGCCTGGAGGACCTCCCGGATCCTCAGGAGGTCGTCCTCCAGTTTGCCGCGCATGTCCAGCGTGTGCTCCCCGCGGGGAAAGTGGGTGAGGACCTGGTCCGGCACCGGAAGCTGAGCCTCCCGGCCAGGGATCGGACAACCGAGGGACGCCAAGTAGAAGGCCTGGCCCACCGCGCGGGCGAACGTGGTCTTCCCCCCCTGGTTGGGGCCGGTCACCACCAGGGCGCGCTCCGGAGGGCGGAAGAGGAAGTCGTTGAGAATGGGGAGCCGGCCGTCCGCCACCAGCTTCGCGGCCAGCGCCAGGTCGAAGCAATCCTGCACGAACGCCTCCGTACCGTTGGGCACCAATCTGGGTAGACAGAAGGGCAGGCCCGCCGCCCGGAGGGGAGCGACGAAGTCCAGGTAGCCCAGGTAGAACTGCGCCTCCCGGTCGAAGGCATCGATCCACCGTGCCGGCAGTTCCCCGCACGCTCTTCGGAAGTCCGCCACGCGAAGGAACAGGTCCGGGTTCAGGTGGGAAACCCCTTCCAGGATCTGCGCTTCGACAGGGTTCAGCTCCGCGGACCCCCGGAACTCGAAGCGGTACGGGGTGTCGTGGGCCTGTCGGAACCGCTCAAAGGTGGACCGCACCACCTCCGCGTAGTCCGGCTCCCCGCGGTAGGGACGGACGGTGACCCGCAGGCCCTGGACGAGCACCGCAAAGCGCAGGGACGACAGCTCCGCCTTCAGCTGTTCGGCGGCTTCCGCCAGGCTGCGGAAGGCGGGGGAATCCGCGTACGCGGCCAGCCGGTGGCGGAAGCGGAGGAGGCCACGGCTGTGGAGTGGACAGGAGGACAGGCCCTCCAGCAGCGCCAGGACTGCCTGCGCGTACAGGGATGCCGCGTCCAGGAACCAGCGGTCTTTCTCCACTGCGTAGAACGCTTTCTCCGCGCGGCGGAGGTGGGCCCGCACCGCGCGGAGCGCCGAGCTGAACGTGCGGACTGTCTCCGACACGAGAGGTTCTTGGAAGTCGCGGAAGACCTCGTGGCGGAAGGAGACTGCCTCGGGTTCCCGCAGCGGCGTGTAGAAGACCGGTTGCAGACCGTACTCCTCCCGGCCCGCCGTGATGGCCTGCACGACCCGGTCCAGCCCCAGGTCCTGCAGGCACGCGGGCGGGTGCTCCGGCAGCGGAGGAGGCTGGCCCGTGGGGAACAGGAGGCTCGAGAGCTCGTCCATCAGTGCACCACCATCACGGGGCAGTGGGCGTACCGGAGCACCCGCTCGGAGACCGAGCCCAGCATCCAGCGCTGCACCGGGGTGAGCCCGCGTCGGCCCAGGACGATGAGGTCGAAGGCCTCCTCGCGGGCCACCCGCACCAGGACCTCTGCGGGGTGCCCCACCTCGGTGCGCAGGGTCACCGGAACCCCCGCCCTGCGAGCCTGGTTCCGGGCCCACCGGAAGGCCTCCGCCAGCGGCCCACGGGACTGAGCCACGGCTGCGTCCACCTCCCCCTGTAGCTCCGCGAACTCCGGCGGGCGCACTACCGCCAGCGCGACCACGTCCGCGCGGTACCGGCTGGCCAGGTCCAGAGCGGCCAGCAGCGCCTTTCGGGCCGCCGGGGAGCCGTCGTAGCCGACCAGCACGCGCCGGAACATCAGTCCCCTCCGGGTACGAGGGCCGGCTCCGGAGCCGGCTGCTGCACGTGGTGGGCCGGCAGGAAGAACCGGTTGGCGATCCAGGTGGGCACCACCGCGCTGGCCACCACCGTGGTCACGAGGAACGAGTACTGCGCCGGGTCGATGATGCCATGGGTGAGGCCGTACAGGGAGGAGATGGTCCCGAAGGTGAGTCCGGTGGACATCAGCAGGGTCGTGTACATGGCCTCGTCCCGCGCGTACCGGTACGCCCGGGTCAAGGGGAACACGCCCACAAACTTGCTCAGTGCTTTGGCCGCGAAGAGCACGGTGAACGTCCCCAGGCCGCCCGCCACGACGGAGAGCTGGACCAGCAGGCCCGCGCGGATGAAGTAGAAGGGGGTGAGCAGGCCGAAGGTGAGGCTGCGCAGACGTCGGACCAGCTCGTGGTGGCGGCCCACCGTCCCCGCCAGGGCCATGCCCAACACGTACGCGGGGAGGACCGCTTCGGACCCCGACCACGCCGCGAGGGCACCGAGGGCGAACAGCACCCCCAGGAGGAATTTCACCTCCAGCTCGGAGGTCCGGCCGCCAAACTGGTGCAGCACAGGCCGGGCGGCGCGGGCGGAACCCCACAGGGCGACGATCAGAACCACGACGAAGACCGCGGTCCGCCAGCTGAAGGGGGCGAACAGGAGCCCCAGAGCCACCACCGTCCCCAGGTCGTTGATGAAGCACGCCGCCAGGATGACCTTCCCGTAGTCCGTGCGGTTGATCCCCAGTTCCAGCAGCACCGCATACACCACCGCCACGGACGTGGTGGACAGCGCGACCCCTGCGAGCCAGCTGGCCTGGGGAGCCCACCCCAGGACCTGCCGGGCGGCCCACGCGGCGCCCAAAAAGGGAGCCAGGAACCCGGCCAGGCCCATCACGGTGGCCTCCTTCCAGCGCCTGCGGAAGGCGTCTGGGTCGAGCTCGGCTCCCGCGAGGAACGTCAGGACCACCGATCCGGTGCCCGCGAGGAAGACCACCCAGCCGTCCCGGACTCCGGGGAACGAGGCGGGGCCGAACACTCCCATCATCAGCTGGGCCAGGATCCCCACGAGGATTTCGGTGAGGGCCACCGAGACCCGCAGCCAGATCCCGAGAAGGGCGGCCAGCAGGGCGAGGCCCAGCCAGACCGCCGCCGTCCACCAGACGCTTTCCATGGCCTCACCTCCACCGGGGTCGGGGCCAAAACGAAATGGCCCCTACCCGACTTGGGTAGGAGCCATCAGCCTCCGTGGGAGGCGGTTCGGGCGGGCTCCATCGCCCGCGCGCATTATCCACCAGGGTCCCCGGGGCCGTCAATGTCGTCGGCGCTCGCCGGAGCTTGTCCACCTCATGGCCGCCGCAGGGGCGACCGCGCGGCGGACCAGCCGAACAACCCGGCGGCAGACAGCTGCGTGGCCACTGCGAACAGAACCAGGTAGCTCGGGTGCGCGTCGTAGAGGAGCCCCATCAGGGCGCTGCCCGCGAACCAGGCGACGCCGTACACCGTCTGGAACAGCCCGAAAGCGGAGGCCCGGCGGTCCGGGGGGACCATGCGGGCCACCGCCGCGCGCAGCACCGACTCCTGCAGGCCCACGCCCATCCCCCAGAGGACGATCCCGGCCACGGCGCCCGCAGGGCCGCCGAAGATGGCGAGGGGCGCGAATGCCGCGGTGGCCGCGGTTCCCAGAGCCAGGGTCCGGATACCGTAGCGGTCGAACCAACGCCCCAGGACTAGGGCCGCGACAGCGTCCGTGGCCATGGCGAGCGCGTACAGCACGGGCACGGCTGTCGTTGGGAGGACGGCGTTCCGGGCGAAGTGGTACGCCAGCAGAGGGAAGTCCACGAACCCCGCCGCCACGAGCCCTGCTCCCAGGAGGTAGAGGCCGAGCGCGCGGCGCAGTCGGAAGTCCAGAGGGCTGGAAGTGTCCTCCAGCTGCGACGGTTGCGGGAACCGGGTACGGGCCCAGGCCACCGTCAGCAGGCAGAGGGCCGCCGGAAATGCCAGGGCCGCGAAACCCCACCGCAGACTGCCGCCCGCGCCGAGCACCGCGGCCACCAGCAGCGGGCCGGCCACAGCTCCCACTTGGTCCAGAGCCTCATGCAGGCCGAAGGCCCACCCAGCCCCCACCCGGCTTGCCGCGTACGAAAGCATCGCGTCCCGGGGTGGGGTTCGCACGGCTTTGCCCGCGCGCTCGGCCACCACGAGCGCGGCGGCAGCCTCCCACCGGCCCACCACGGCCAGGAGGGGGACGGACAGGAGGTTCACCGCGTACCCTGCCGCGGTGAGGTCCCAGAAGCGGCGGGTCCGGTCCGCCAGCCGACCGGACACCAGGCGCAGCCCGTAGCCCACGAGCTCCCCCAGCCCGGCCACGAAGCCGACCGCGGTGGCGGAAGCACCCAGGGCCAGCAGATAGGGGCCGAGGATGCTGCGGGCACCCTCGTACGTGGCGTCTGCCAAAAGACTTACCACGCCCATCAGCACCACGAAGCGGGTCGCTTCGCGGGCGGCGTCTTGCCGGGCGCTGAGGGTCTGGGCCTTCATCGTCCTGTGGGCGACCGGATGGCTCGCGGCCGCACGTCCGGAGCCGACCGGACCTCGTTGGGGTCGCGGCCGCTGAGCACCTCCAGCGCCCGCGTCCAGCTGGTGCCCTGCTCCGGGGTCAGTCCCTCGTGGCGGAAGCGGTAGTCGTGCTTGCGGACGAGTTCGGAAAGGTCAGCCTCTAGCTGCGCCAGGGCCTGTCGCTGGGCCTCCAGAAGGCGCGTGAGGTGTTCCGGGGACCTGGCCACCGACGCGGCGAGAGCCAGGTGGGCAAGACACAGCGGCGCCGGGCCAGCAAGGGCCTGCCGCACCTCGGGGTCTGCAGAGTGCTCCAGGAGGCTTGCCACGTACACTTCCTCCATGCGCTGACGGTGCAGGCAGGCGGGACACGGGGCAGCAGGGAGCAGGGCGTGCTGGAGGGCGGACCCCGCATCCCGTCGGCGTCTGGCCTGGCCCCGGAGCGCCGCGTTCACACGGTCCAGCAGGGCTCCCACGAGGTCCCGGTACACGATGGCGACCCCCAGGACCGGGTTGCGCTGCGCCGGGAGAGCCCACGCGTGGTGCGGGCAGAACCCCCAGCTGGCCCGCACCTCCTGTCGCGTGTTGGGATCGTTCACGCGCTCGTACAGGAAGTTATCGAGGAACCGCTGCACCGCGTGGGTGGCGAGCCGGCAGACGGGGCAGCCGCCGGACGCCAGGGCCTCCCGGACTCTGGCGAAGACCAGGTCGTCCCGCCGCACGGCGCCGTGGGGCTCACCGCGCACGGCACACGCCCCCGAGCAACCGTGCGAGCCAGCTCCGGACGCGCCGCGCCCTCCTCAGGTCCGGTGCCGGCCCGGAGGGGACCTCCTCCGGACCCGCGGGTTGGAGGGCCAGCCCGCGGGGCCGCTGTCTCCAGTAGGCCAAAGATCGGCGAGCCTGTTCCACGGAGGCCTGGAGGCCCACCAGATTCATACGCAGCCCGCGCACGGCCTCGTCCGCCAGGTACGCGCGGTGCCGCAAAGTCGCGAGTTCGGCCCGTGCGGCTCCGAGGGCCCGCAGGGCGTCCTCCGGCGGAGGCCAGAGGTGCACCGCCGCGCCGTAGCCCAGGAGGATTCGCAGGCCCTCTTCCTGGGTCCAACCCTCTGCCCGCAGGATCGCGTCCACCTCCCGGGCTGTCTCGTCGTCCAGGGGGACGTGCACCGTGACCAGGACGTCGTGCTCGTCCATGGATTCCTCCTACTCTTCTTGGAGGGTCTCTGAGGGCTTCCGCTGCCGGTTCCGTAGAGCGAACAGGGCTCGGCGCAACCGCGTGTACTCCGCGCTGAGCGCGTTCACCCGCTCACGGAGCACGTCCAGCTCCCTCTCGCGGGCCAGGGTGCGGGCGCGCATGGACAACGCGTGGGCAAGGGCTTCCCGGCGCTGCAGCTCCAGCTGTGCCGGGGCCCCGTGGGGCTCACCCGACGCGGTCAGTTCGTGCCAGGCTTCCTGGTCAGCCGCGTACCGGCGGGCCCCCTCGGCGATCAGCCACGCGAGGCCGACCTCCAGGGGCCAGAAGCCGAGAGAGGACAGGGCCTCCGCCAGCTGCGCCAGGTCCTCGCCCGTAAGGGTCAGGGTCATGTGCCGCATCCTGAACAAAAAGCTCCTACTGGCAACCCAGTAGGAGCTATCAACCCGGCTAACCGGGTACGCAAGGGCGAGCCCCATCGCCCGCACGTCCAAGATAAGGGGGCCGACGATCCCCGTCAACCGGCCGTGGGGATCGGGCGGCTTGGGAGCGGCGGTTGACCTTCCAGTACGGTGGAAGGTTTACCGTCGTCCGGGAGGAGGTGGTGAAGGTGACTTCGAACCCGCAGCGGCTGCACCTCAAGCTGGGTGGGATGCACTGCTCCCTCTGTGTGGAGTCCGTGCGCAAGGCGGTCCTGCGACTCCCCGGGGTACGGTCCGTGCACGTGTCCATGGCGCATGAGGAGGCCCTGGTAGAGTACGAGCCGGACCGCGTGTCTGCCGACGCCATGGTGCTCGTCCGGGAAGGCGGGCAACCCGAATCTGGTTCCATGAACCTCTCGGTCGTCCGGAGGGTAGTGCCCTTCGACCTCCCACGTGGCCGCGTCCCTCGGCCGTTGCGGGCGTGTCGCGAGCGGGGGAGGACATGCCTCGGGCGGGCTTCCTCTCTGCCATCGTGGCGACCTCCCACAGCCGTGCCGCCATCCTGTACGGTCCGCGGCGAGGGTGGTGCGGATCTCGGGTACCGACGGTCGTCGTGCTACAGTCAGCACAGTGGGAGTCCAAGAACCCTCCGCATCCCTGGCGGGCGGGCCCCATGCGCACGCTGGCGGTCGCGCGGGGCCGGCAAAACTTGCCAGAGCCAGCGGCGTCTGTGTTCGGTACGTGGCCGCGGGGCTTTCCGGAGTCCTGCTGGCCCTCAGCTTCCCGCATCCCGGCTGGTGGCCCCTGGCCTGGGTCGCACTCGTGCCCCTGCTCCTGGCCGTCCGGGGGCTGCAACCGGCAGCCGCGGCGGGGGTGGCTCTCGCATTCGGCGTGGTGTTCTATGGGCTGCTGCTCACGTGGCTCAACAGCCTGGGTGTGGCCGCGTACCTTACGGTGGTGGCGGTGAGCGTGGGGTACTCCGCCCTGTTCGGCGCGCTGGCCAGTTTCGGGGCCCAGGGCCGAGGGGACATTCGGTTCCTCTTGGCGGCCTCTCTGGCGTGGGTGGTGGTGGAGTGGCTGCGCAGCCTGGGTGTGGCCTCGTTCCCGTGGGGGCTCGTGGGGTACTCCCAGTGGACGAACCTGCCCGTCCTGCAGCTCGCGTCCGTGGGCGGTGTGTACCTCGTTTCCGCGGCGGTGGTGGCGGCGAACGGGGGACTTGCGCTCCTCCTGCTCCGCAGACCCTCGGGGCTGGTGCCCCTGCTCCTGGTGGCCCTGGCGTGGGGGTGGGGGAACGGCAGACTTGCGCGCCTGGAAGCGGAGGCGCAACCCTGGATGCCGGTGGCCGCGATCCAACCGAACCTGGCGCAGCAGCGCAAGCTCGATCCTGACCACGCCCCCCAGACCCAAAAGACCCTGCTGCAGCTCACCCGGGAGGCGCTGCGTTCGGGAGCGCGGCTGGTGGTGTGGCCCGAGCACTACTGGCCGGCTCCCCTCCTCCGCGATGGGCGACTCGATCCCCTGATTCAGGCCGCGGTGCCCGAGGGCGTGGCGCTCCTAGCCACTGGGGAGATCGACGGCCGGCGTAACTCAGCCGTCGTGGTGGACCGCGGACGCGTGAGGGGGCGGCACGACAAGGTGCGGCTCGTGCCCCTCGGGGAATGGTGGGCGGATCCCGGAGCAGGCTATCAGGCCGTGTGGGCTCCAGAGGGGCCCGTAGGTGTGCTCCTGTGTTACGAGGTCGTGTATGCCGCCTCCGCGCGAGCCCTGGTGACCGACGGAGCCCGCTACCTGATCCACTCTACCGAGGAGGGCTGGTTCGGGGAGTCGGCGGGACCCGTGCAGCACCTGGGGTTCGCGGTCGTGCGCGCGGTGGAGCTGAACCGGGACGTGGTGCGGGCGGCCAGTATCGGGATCTCCGCCATCATTGAACGCACTGGGCGCATCCAGGCACGGCTTCCGCAGGTGACGCAGGGATGGGTCGCCGGGCACATCGAGCCCCGATCCGACCTCACGCCCTACGCCCGTTGGGGAGACCTGTGGGTGTGGGTAGCCGCCGGGGTCCTGGGTGGCATGGTGCTGCCGGCTGCGCTCCCGTGGATGCGCCGGGAGGTGGTGGTCCCGTTTCTCCTGCCCGCCACGGCCGCGATGTTGGGAGGCGCCCTCGGGCTCGGGGGAGTGTTCACGGGCCTACTCCTGGGTGCGGTCGCCCTCGCGACCTGCCCGGATCCGCGGAGGATCGGGCTTGTGCGGGCGCGGCGGCTCACGAGCCTTTTGACCGCCGCGGGGTTTTCTGGAATGGCGGTGTGGCTCGTACAGGCGGGGTTTGCGGCTCAGGGGATCCCGCTGTTCTTCCAGACGCCTGGGTGGGATCGTCTCGTGGCGAACCTTGTGTTCGGAGCCGCGGAGGAGCTGTGGCTGCGGGGCGTGATCGTCGCTTCCCTTCCCACCTCTCCCCTCGCGGCCTTCGTCCTCTCCCAGGTGGGGAGCCTGGTCCTATACCTGGGGGCGAGGGGGGAGGTGGTGGCCTGGCACCTCCTGAGCGGCGCAACGTTTTTCCTGATCCGGCGCGTGACGGGGAGCCTTTGGGGACCCATGCTAGCACGGGGCGTCGGGGACGCGGCCCTGTGGGCCCTGCTGGGCCGGTGGCCGTTTTAGAGCTCTACACGGAGTCCTCCGTCGATCGGAGTACGCCGTCGGTCACCGGAAATGAGAATCGAGGGAGGGTCTCCGGTTGTGTGGTGGGCCGAGTACGACATTCGCCTGGAGGACATCACGGACGCGGCGGCGGCCCTGGGACCGTACGTGCAGCGAACCCCACTCCTGAGGGCTGGAGCCTTGGGCCAGATGGCGGGGGTGGAGCTGTGGCTGAAGGCGGAGAACCTGCAGCGGACCGGTTCCTTCAAGGTCCGGGGTGCGTTCAACCGGATCCGTCTGCTGAGCCCGGAGGAACGACGCTGCGGGGTGGTGGCCGCGTCTGCGGGAAACCACGCCCAGGGAGTGGCCCTGGCGGCGCGCGAGCTGGGCGTACGGGCCACGGTGGTGATGCCGGAGGCGGCTCCCCTGGTCAAGGTGGAGTCCACGCGCGGGTACGGTGCGGAGGTGGTGTTGCACGGACATGACTTCGAGGAGGCCTTCGCGCACGCGCAGGCGCTGCACCGGGACTCGGGTGCGGTGCTCGTGCACGCCTTCGACGACCCAGCGGTGATCGCGGGCCAGGGGACCGTGGGGCTGGAGATCGTGGAGCAGCTCCCGGACGTGCAGCTGGTGGTGGTCCCCGTGGGCGGCGGGGGGTTGATTTCCGGGGTGGCGGTGGCGGTCAAGTCCCTGGTGCCCACGGCCCGGGTGGTGGGGGTGCAGGCCGCAGCGGCCCCCGCGGTGTACCAGTCCTGGGGGCAGGCGCGAGCGGTCGAGGTCCCCGCGCGGCGGACTCTGGCGGATGGCCTTGCGGTGAGTGCTGCACGGGGTGGGGTCCTGGGGCTCCTGCGGCGGTGGGTGGACGACATGGTCACCGTGGAGGAGGACGAGCTGGCGGGCGCCATGGTACTGCTGCTGGAGCGGGCGAAGCTGGTGGCGGAAGGGGCGGGGGCGGCCGCGGTAGCGGCCCTGGTGTACGGCAAGGTCCGCATGCCGGGGGCCCGCGCCGTGGCGGTGGTGAGCGGGGGGAACGTGGACCTGAACACCCTGGCGCGCGTGGTGGACCGGGGGCTGATGAAGACCGGACGCCTCCTCCGGTTGCACACACGCTTGCTGGATCGCCCGGGCAGCCTGCGGCAGCTGCTGGACGTGGTGGCTCAGGAGGGGGCCAACGTGGTCACCGTGGAGCACGACCGTCTCGCCCCCGACGTCCCGGTGGGCGAGGCAGACGTCACCCTGCTGGTGGAGACGCGGGATGCGGAGCACGCGCGGATCCTGTTGACCCAGGTCCGACGCGCCGGCTTCTCCGTCCACGGCGACTAGGACCGTCCCGACGAGGGACCCGACGTAGCGAGCGCACCCTCTGGTTCACGGATTCTTCATACGGCCGACAACGGCACCTCACGGACGTCGCCCAACATGATGCCGGAGGGTTGGGGGTGAGCTGGAGGCGGCAGTTTCTCGTGGTGTGGGTGCTGGCCAGCCTGGCGGTGGGTTCCGCGGGTAGCTGGCCGGCCCGGGCGGAGGCCTGGCGATGTTGTGAAGACCCGCCTCTGCACAGCGGCCGGCGCGGTGGGTGAGCCTACCATGGCGACGGAGGCGAGCGGTGTCTCGGGGACTGGTGCTGGGCCCTGGCGTTCTTCCCCGGTCGGGTATGGAGCCGGGAGCAGCTCATCGAGCGGGTGTGGGGCCAGGACTACTTCGGGGACGAGAGGGTGGTGGACGCGCACATCAAGGAGCTTCGCCGGAAACTGGGAGACGACCCGGCGCGCCCCTCCTTCATCGGCACGATCCGCGGCGTGGGGTACCGGTTCGTGGACGAGCCGGCGTAGGATGCCCACGCGGCTGTTCCCCAAGCTCCTCCTCGCCTTCCTGGTCGTCATCGCCACCGGCGCGGTGGTGGCCTGGGGGACCGCATGGGGCCTGGCGCCCCTGGCGTTTGCGGAGCACCTGGCCACCATGGCGGACCGGCTGGGCCGTGAGGCGGGGCTGGTCGACGAGGTGTTCGCGGGATTCCAGCAGGCGGCAGGCACCGCCGTGCTGGTGGCCGTGGCCGCGTCTGTCCTGGTGGCGTTCGCGGTGGCCACCTTTGTGGCTCGCCGGATCGTGGACCCCATTGAGGCCATGCGACAGGCCGCGGACCGGATCGCCTCCGGGCGGTACGGGGAGCGGGTTCCGGTGCGGTCCGCGGACGAGCTGGGGGAGCTCGCGGACCAGTTCAACCGTATGGCGGCCTCCCTGCAACGCCTGGAGCGCGCCCGCAGGGACCTGATAGCGGACGTGGCGCACGAGCTGCGCACACCTTTGGCAGGCCTGGCGGGCTACCTGGAAGGCCTGCTGGACGGCGTCCTGGAGCCCTCCCACGAGCTGCTGGGCCGGATGCACCGGGAGGTCCGTCGTCTCGAGCGCCTGGTGGAGGACCTCCAGGAACTGTCGCGCGTCGAGGCCGGACGGGTGGCGTCGCGGCGAAAGGCCGCGTCGGTCCACGAACTACTGGAGGTGGTGCTCTCCCGGCTCCGGTCGCAGTTTGTGGACAAAGGGGTGCGCCTAGTGGTGGAGGTACCCGCGGACCTGCCCCACGTGCTCGCAGACCCGGACCGGGTGGCCCAGGCGCTGACCAACCTTCTGGGGAATACCCTTCAGTACACCCCCTCCGGGGGACAGGTGACCGTACGGGCATGGCGCGTGGACGGGGAGGTGGCGGTGTCGGTGGTCGACACCGGAGTCGGGATCCCCGCGGAACACCTGCCCCACGTCTTCGAGCGGTTCTACCGGGTCGACCGGTCCCGAGCCCGAGCCGGTGGCGGGACGGGAATCGGGCTGACCATCGCCAGGGGCTTGGTGGAGCTCCACGGGGGCCGCATCTGGGCAGAAAGCCCCGGCCCGGGCCGGGGCAGCACCTTCACTTTTACCCTGCCCCGGGCCGGGTAGCGTGCTTCACGGATTCTTCAGGGACGGCGCAGGTGTCCCTCACGGAGGCCGCGTATGCTGGGTCTTGTGATGGTGTGGATGGTGGCTTTCTGGGTGCTGGTGGCGGTCCTGGCCGCCGCGGTGGTATCGCTGCTGTTCCCCCGGAACAGCAGTCGGGAGGAGGCGCGCCGGGCCCTGCGGGAACGGCTGGCCCGGGGCGAGCTCGGGGCGGCGGAGTACCGGGAACGGATGCAAAGCCTGGAAGTGCAGAGCGGGGAGCCACGGGGTTGGGTGGGCGTCGCGGTTGTGGTGCTTCTGGCGATCGTGACCGTGTGGGCAGTGCTCGCGATGGACGCCGGGTGGGGCATGCACGGCCGCTGGGGCATGCCCGGCATGCCCATGCCCCATATGGGAGGCTGGAATCCCAGCCCCGGGCCCAGCGCTCGCCCCGGCGGACGGCTCCTGCCCGTGGAGCTGGCGGACTTCACCTTCCGGCCCGGCGTGGTCCGGGTGCGGGCCGGAGAGCCTGTGAACCTGAGGCTGCTGAACACCGGTCGCGTGCCCCACGACCTGTACGTCCCGGATCTGGATTTCCGCGCCGCGGTGGCTCCGGGGCAGGAGGTGGTGGCGGGGCTGGTAGCGAACCGGCCCGGGACGTACGAGTTCTACTGCACGGTTCCCGGCCACCGGGAGGCGGGCATGCGGGGGGTCCTGGTGGTCTCGCCGTAGGCCCCGCCACGTCCGGCCGACCGGTTCCAAGAAACACCCACGTTCGACTGACGTCCCAGATCGCGTATCGTGGAACCGTACGAATGAGAATGCGAAGGGAGGTGTTTCGTGTGAGGGCTGGGTTGATCTCTGTCATCACCGTGTTCGTAGTGATGGGGCTCGGGGTACAGCGGGGCGCGGGGGCCGCGGGCCCGCGGCAGGTGGTGGAGCTGCAGATGAAGGAGTTCGCCTTCGTGCCCGCCACGGTCACCCTCAGGGCCGGCGTGCCTGTGGAGCTGCGTCTGGTAAACCGGGGGGTGGTAGAGCACGAGTTCATGGTGTACAACCCAGGCCACATGCGCATGGCGGGGATGGACCCGGATGTCATGCACCGGGAGCTGGAAGCGCGGTCGTACTTCCGGGGACTGGACGTGCGGGTGGAGGGAAAGGCAAAGAAGGTGGAGCGGATGGGCAAGGACCTGGCCATGATCACCCTCGCCCCGGGCGAGCGGGTCGTCCTGCGCTTCATGCCCAAGAAGAAGGGTACGTTCGAGGTCGGCTGCCACATCCCGGGCCACTACGAGGCGGGCATGAAGGGGCGTTGGGTGGTCCGCTAGGTCCGCCGCGGCGGTGCTTCAGGCCTGAGGGGGTGGCGGAGACTGCGGCGCGAGGGGAGCGGGTCTGCGTCGTGGGATCCAGGCCGGGGTGCGCCGCGCGTACTCCTCGTAGGTGGCCCCGAAGCACCGGGCGAGCTCCGCTTCCTCCCGCCGCGCCTGCCGCACATAGGCGGCGGCGAGCACCGGCCACATCAGCAGCCCGGGGAGGGTGGGCCAGTGCACCAACCATCCGCCGGTTACCAGCACGAGGCCCAGGTACTGGGGGTGTCGGAGATATCGGTAGGGCCCCGTGGTGACGAGCGCCTCGCGGTACCGGTAAAGCTCCCTCCACCCGAGGACCACGAGGAGTACGCCCAGGAGGGTGAGGGCGGAGCCCACCGGCATTCCGAAGCGGTACATGTACGTCATGAACTCCCGCTCGAACAGCGTCCAGCCCAGGGCAGAGGAGAGCAGGTAGGCCGTGAGGGGGAACCCGAACATCTCCGCGAACAGCGAGATCACGAAGGCCGCGTACAGCCCGTGGGGCCGCCAGTCCCTCCGGGCCCGCACGGGCAGCAACAGCAGGAAGGCCAGGAACAGGGCGGCGGAGATCGCCACCAGTTCCCACTGGCCGCGGCTGATGGACAGCAGTTCCGCCCGCAAGGGGCTTCCCCAGAGCGCCAGGGAGTGCCCCGCGGCCACCAGGAGGGCGGTGACGCTAACCGTGGCGGCGCCCACGCCCACTGCGGTCCACAGCCGTTGGCTGCGGGAAGCGGGGAAGGTGGCGTCCTCCGATCCTTGAACCGAAGTCGGCCTCATGCCAGTCGCGCCCGGGAGAGCAAGATGGTGTTGAGGGCTGCCATGGGCGCAGACAGTCTACAGTCTCTCCAGGAGACCCCTCGCGGGGGGCCGCAACGGATTGACCCGGCGCGCCCCCCGCGCGGCGAGGGGGATCTGATCACTACGGAGCCCGCCACGACGTCGCGTCCCTGTCCCTTCGGGACCGGTCGAGACTCGCCGGTAAGGAACGCCTCGTTGGCCGACCACGGGGCTGGGCTCGCGTACGGCGGCTGCTACGCGGCCACCGGGTACCCTGCCTGCTCCAGGGCTCGCTTCAGGGCCTCCTCGTCGAAGGCCCCTTCTTCGAAGACCACGCGGACCTCCTTCCCGGCAAGGTCCACGTGCACGGACCGTACGCCCGGTACGCCGCGGGCTACCCGCTCCACGGTGGCGGCGCACCCGTTGCAGTGCATGCGCGGTACCCGGTACACCTTCTCCATCGCGGTCACCTCCCTTCTGCGCGGTTGCGGACCCACGGGATGACCACGGGCATGAGGACGATGGTGGTGAGCAGGAACACCCACGCGGCCCCGATCACGCGGCTCGGCCACGAGGTCTCGCCCTTCAGGGTGGCCAGCACTGCGAAGGCTGCGGCCGCCAGGAAGGAGACGCCCAAGTATACTGCTGCGGCTACCGCGGACGGGTTCCGGACCGCTTTTGCCGACATCCCTCACCTCCCCGCGGCCGCAGGGGCCACCGCGCCCTCTGCCCGGGCCCGCTCCGCGGGCCGGTGCCGCCGGCGCACGGGCGGGACGTAGCCGCGCATGCGCTGGGTGTTCAGGGTCACCGAGAGGGAGCTGGTGGCCATCAGCAACGCAGCCAGCTCCGGGCTCACGATCTGGCGCAGGAACGGGTACAGGATCCCGAAGGCCAGGGGGATGGCCGCGGTGTTGTACGCGAAGGCCCAGAACAGGTTCTGGCGTACCAACCGCATGGTGGCCCGGGCGATCTGCAGGGCGGCTACCACGTCCAGCAGGTCGTCCCTCACCAGGACCACGTGGCCGGTCTCCTTCGCCACGTCCGTGCCCGCACCCATGGCAATGCCCACGTCCGCCTGGGCCAGGGCGGGAGCGTCGTTGATGCCGTCGCCGACCATGGCGACCCGGTAGCCCTGGTCCTGCAGCCGCTTGATCTCCGCAGCCTTCTCTCCGGGAAGGACCTCTGCCAGCACCGTGTCCATCCCGAGTTGCCTCGCGATGGCCTGCGCGGTGCGGCGGTTGTCGCCAGTGAGCATGGCCACCCGGACGCCCATCGCTCGCAACTCTCGGACAGCCAGCGGCGTCGTGTCCCGGAGCGTGTCGGCGACGGCCACGATCCCCACGGCCCGGCCGTCCACCGCCACGAACATGGCGGTCCTGCCCTGGGCCTCCAGTTCCTCGGCCCGCAGCCCGAGTTCGTCCAGCGCCACGCCCTGCTCGGCCATGAGGACGCGGTTGCCGAGCAGGACCGTGTGTCCGTCCACCCGCGCCACCACGCCGCGGCCCGGCAGGGCCTGGAACTCTTCAGGGTCCGGGAGGGCGAGCCCCCGCTCCTGAGCAGCCCGCACCACAGCCTCGCCCAGGGGGTGCTCGGACCGCTTCTCCGCGGCCGCGGCCCAGGCCAAGACCTGTTCGTCTGCGGCGCCCACCGGGATCACGTCGGTGACGGAAGGAAGTCCCTGGGTCAGGGTACCCGTCTTGTCGAAGACCACCACCTGGACCTTCGAGAGCGCCTCTACCGCATCTGCGCCGCGGAACAGGATGCCGTACTCCGCGGCTTTGCCGGTGCCGGCCATCATGGCCGCGGGGGTGGCCAGCCCCACCGCGCACGGACAGGAGATCACCAGCACCGCGATGGACACCAGGACCGCGAATCCCACAGCGCTGGCGCCCGTCAGCGCGTAGGGGGTCAGCATCAGGCGCGTCTGGGGGCTGAACCACAGGTCGTAGCCTACGAAGTACCAGAACAGGAAGGTCAGCAGGGCCAGCACGTGCACCCAGAAGATGAACCGGCCGGCCACGAAGTCCGCCAGCTTCTGGATGGGAGCCTTGGAGGTCTGGGCCTCCTCCACGAGGCGGATGATCTGGGCGAGAGCGGTCTCCCGGCCCACGCGGGTGGCCCGGAAGGTGAAGGAGCCGGTCCGGTTCAGGGTGCCGCCGATGACCTCGTCTCCCGCTTTCTTTTCCACCGGGAGGCTCTCCCCTGTGATCATGGACTGGTCCACCGCGGAGTACCCCTCCAGCACGACCCCGTCCACGGGGATCTGGTCCCCGGGCCGGACCACGAGGACGTCCCCCACTTCCACTTCGTCCACGGACACCTCCACCTCCTGGCCATCCCGCAGGACCCGCGCGCGGCGCGGCTGCAGCCGCATCAGGCGTCGGATGGCCTCGGAGGCGCGACCCCGGGTGATGGCCTCCAGGTAGCGGCCCAGGAGGATGAACCACGTGAGCAGCGCGGCAGCTTCGTAGAAGGTGGCCTGGGGACCGCCGAAACCCGCCTCCGGCCAGAAGGTGTTCACCACGGCGATGAGGTAAGCGGCGCCGATGCCCGTGGCGTACAGGAGGTTCATGTCCGTGACCCCGCGGCGGAGGCCGGCAAAGGAGTGAACGAAGAACTGCGAGCCGGGGCCCGCTACGAGGGGCGTGGTGAGCAGGAACAGGACCAGCTTGTTGTGCAGGAACTCCGGGACGATCCTGGACAGGAACCCATAGGGTTGGAAGGTACCCAACATCACCAGCAGAGCGAGGGGAGTCGCCACGAGGAGGTTGGTGCGCTGACGCCGGATCTCCCGGCGGCGGGCCTCCTGCTCGCGGTCCAGGGCTGCGGCACCCTCCACCTTCTCCTCCGCCCCGTAGCCCACCTCGCGCACCGCGGCTACCATCTCCCGAACCGTCACCGCCCCGGGCAGGTAGTCGACCCGGGCGGTTTCCGTGCTGAGGTTCACGGAGGCGGCGAGCACGCCGGGCAGGGACGCCAGGGCGCGGCGGACGTTTTCCACGCACGAAGCGCAGCTCATGCCCGTGATGTGCAGGTACGCGGTGGCGCTCCGCAGCCCGTAGCCGATCTCTTCCACGGCGCGCTGCAGGGTCCGCACGTCCACGGCAGAGGGGTCGTACTCCACCGTGGCCTGCTCGGTGGCCAGGTTCACCCGTACTTCGTGGACGCCGGGGAGCCGCTGGAGCGCTGCTTCCACGTTGGCCACGCACGAGGCACAGGACATGCCCTCGACGGGGAGCACCACTCGGCTCATCGCGCACCTCCTGCCTCGAACACCTCCAGCAACTCCTGGATCACCCGCTGCCGCTCCTCGGGGTCGTCGGAGCGGATAGCCGTGGTGACGCAGTGGTTCAGGTGGCGCTGCAGGAGCAACGCGTTCACCCGGTCCAGGGCGCTCTGCACCGCCCTGGTCTGCCGGAGGACGTCGACGCAGTACGCGTCCTCCTCCACCATGCGCAGGATGCCGCGCACGTGCCCCTCGATGCTGCGGAGCCGGGCCAGGATCTGGTCCTTCGCCCGGGGATCGGTGCCCTGGAAGCTCCTGCCGTGTTGCGTTCGGACTGCCACCTTCGCCTCCACCCCTCCCCCCCCGGGGAGGGGTCCGCGGCCATCCTAGCAAGTTCCCCCCGGAGCGTCAAACGGTGCGGGGCCGCTGCCGCCTGGTACGGGTCCGGCGGGCCCGGCGGTCGATGAGGGTGCAGCTGCGGATCCGGTCCGTGTGATCCCGGACCAGCGAGGCGACAACCGCGAGGAGCTCGCGGACCCGGGGATCCGCGACCCGGTAGTACACCCGCCGGCCCTCCCGCCGGGTCGTTACGTAGCCGCACCACCGCAGGCAGGCGAGGTGGCTGGACACGCGGCCCTGCGGGGAGCCTGTGAGCTGCACGAGCTGGGTGACGTTCTTCTCCTCGTCCAGCACCAGCTGCAGGATCCGCAGCCGCGTAGGGTCCCCCAGGGCCCGGAAGAACTTAGCCGTGAGGACCTCGTCCGAAAGGTTCGGCAGAACGAAGGGGGCCGGCATGAGTGTCGAGCGCATCGCGCATCCCTCCGTACAGGATGTATACGGCCAATCGGATCGCAACTGCAGCGTACCGGGAATCCGCAGCCCACGCAAGGAAGGGCGTGGGCTGCGCCCTCAGGAGGTGTATTCTGATCCCGTCAGAGCCGTTCGGTTGGCTCGAAGCAGGAGGGAGCGATGGAGATCGGGTGGATCGGGTTGGGGCGCATGGGGCTCGGGACGTCCACGGGATGACGTGTGACGCGTGTGCCCGGCACGTGCAGCACGCACTGGAAGCGGTGCCCGGCGTGGCCTATGCAGAGGTTCCGGACTGGCGTGCGGGTCAGGCCAGGGTGCGGGCCGCTGGGGAGGTCACGGACGCCCTCCTGGTCGGGGCGGTACAGGAGGCCGGGTACCGGGCTGCCGTGCGGGAGCGGAAGTCGCTCGAGGAGGTGCCTCGCGCCGAAGAAGGGGAAGCGGTGGACCTCGTGGTGATCGGCGGTGGGTCCGCGGGGTTTGCGGCCGCCATCCGGGGCGCGGAGCTAGGCGCGCGGGTGGTGCTGGTGGAGCGCGGGGTGATGGGCGGGACGTGCGTGAACGTGGGATGCGTCCCGAGCAAGGCGCTCATCCGTGCGGTGGAGGCGTACCACGAGGCGAGCACGCACCGGTTCGAGGGCATCTCCACCGCGGCGGGAAGCCTCCACTGGCACCGCGTGATGCGCCACAAGGACGAGCTGGTGGCCGAGCTGCGGCGCGAGAAGTACATGGAGGTGCTGGCGGCATACCCGGGCATCCGGTACGTCCAGGGACAGGCGCGCCTGCGGCCGGATGGCACAGTACAGGTGGACGGCGCGGTCTTCCGCCCGCACCGGATCGTGGTGGCCACGGGCTCCCGGCCGTGGGCGCCGCCCATCCCCGGTCTGGAAGAGGCGGGCTACCTCACCAGCAACGAAGCGGTGAACCTGCGGGAGCTGCCGCGGTCCCTGGTGGTGATCGGAGCGAGCGCGGTGGGGCTGGAGCTGGCACAGGTGTACCTGCGGGCGGGGAGTCAGGTCACGGTGCTGGAAGCCCTGCCGCGGGTCGTCCCCCTGGAGGAACCGGAGGTTGGCGAAGCCCTGCGGGGCTACCTGGAGGAGGAGGGCATGGTGGTGCGGCCCGCGGTGCGGATCACGCGCGTGGAGCGCAGCGCGGGGCGCTACCGGGTGGCCTTCACCGAGGCGGAGCGGGAGGAGCAGGTGGTGGAAGCCGAGCAGCTCCTGGTAGCCACGGGCCGTCGGCCCAACACCGCGGGCCTGGGGCTGGAAGAAGCCGGGGTCAGCCTGGGCCTCAAGGGTGAGGTTCGGGTGAATGAGTTCGCGCAGACCACCAACCCGGCCGTCTACGCCGCGGGGGACTGCACGGGCGACCCCATGTTTGTCTACGTGGCGGCTCACATGGGGACCGTGGCCGCGGAGAACGCGTTGAACGGGAACCACCGCACCGTGGACCTGGAGGTCCTGCCGCGGATCACCTTCACCGACCCCCAGGTGGCCAGCGCGGGCTGGACGGAGGCTCAGGCGCGGGAGCGGGGACTCGACGTGAAGACCGTGGTGGTGGCGCTCGGCCACCTCAGCCGGGCCCGCGTGGCTCGGGACGTGCGGGGGCTGATCAAGCTGGTGGCCGACCGCAACACCGACCGGCTGCTGGGGGCGTCCATCCTGGCCGCGGAGGCCGGGGAGGCGATCCAGACCGCGGTGCTGGCCATCCGGGAACGTTACACGACGCAGGAGCTGGCCGGCTTGATCTTCCCGTACCTCACCCTGGTGGAGGGGCTGAAGCTGGCCGCCCAGGCGTTTGAGAAGGATCCCGCCCGCCTGAGCTGCTGCGCGGGCTAGGGGAGGGAGCGCCGTGGAGTGGTTCGCGGGACTCGGGGCACTCGGACTTCTCGGCTTGTGCTGCGGCGTGAAGCTCCTGGACGGGCTGCTGGCCCTACGGGGCAGATCTACGGAGGTGTCGACTAACCAGGCGGAGCGGACGGCCCGGACGTGCAGGCCTCGGAGCCGGGGACGGAAACGCCTCGCGGTCGTTCTACCCCGTGCTGTTGAACCCCCCGATGGAGGAGGTCCTCCGGGTTCTCGAGACGGACTGGCAGGACCCCCTGCGGTGCACCAACGTGGAACAGGCCATGCACCGCGCGGGGCAGCCCTTCTGCGATGCGGACCGCCGGCGCGTCGCGCGGGCCATTCCGCAGGACCCGCGACTCTCGGACCTCCTGCGCTGGCACCCCTCCGCCTACTTCCTCACGAACGAGGAGCGGCGGGTGGCCCGGGCCGTCCTCCGGCTGCTGGACGAGGGGGAGCCCGTGGAGGAAGCGAGCCTCGTGGGTCGGGCGGCAGTCCTTCTGGGGGAGCCTGAGGAGTCCGTACGGGCCGCTCTGGACGCCCTGAGCTGGGTGGGGTTCCTGGAGAGAAGACAGAAGCAGGCGGTGTGCCGGAGCCCTCACAGCGCCGGGTTTCTGGAAGGTGTGAGCTTCTTCTTCCACGAGGTGGTGGCCGGCGAGGAACGGTTCAACGTGAACTGCTTTCACGACTTCGTCTGCTGACCAACCCCTCCTACCGGGCGGAGCGACTGCGCAACCTGTCGCGGCGTCCGGGTGCGCCGGGCATGACCCCGAAGATGCTGCGCTTCCTGGAAGGGATCGCGCCGCAGAACCTAGTGCGCCGCTCCTACGACCGGGGCCTGGTACGGCTGAACGACGCGTGCGCCTCCTGCGCGCGTCGGATCCGTCTGGTGGTGGAGGACGCGCGCCTGATCCCGACGGAGCCGGCCGGCGTATGGCACGTGCGGGGCGGGGGGTGCGGGGTGAACAACCTGTTCTGCGGTCAGGCGTGTGCGGAAAACTGGGTGGCGGTCCATCCGTCGCTGCGGGGTGTTGAGCGGGGGCCGGTGCACGAGCTGTGGTCACCGGGCCTCCCCGGCACCTGAGGCATCTCGCGGGCCGCGCGTGCTACTTACTCCGCGCAGCAGCTGAGGCGGCCGGGATCCTTGAAGAAGGACAGGGCCACGATCTTCAGCGCCTCCGCCATGGTCGGGTAGACGTGGACCAGGTCGATGAAGTCGTGGACGGTGGCCCCCAGACGGATGGCCATGGCCGCCTCGTGAATCACCTCGCCCGCGTCCCGTCCCACCATGGAGACGCCGATCACGCGTCGGGTGTCCGCGTCCAGGACCATCTTGATGACCCCGCGGGTGTCCCGCACCGCGCCGGCCCGGGGCACGAGGTCCATGGGGACCGAGGAGCAGGTGCACCGGTGGCCGCGGGCGTGCGCTTCAGCTTCCGTGAGGCCCACGGTCGCGACCTGCGGGTCCGTGAAGATGGTGCGGGGGATCACGGAATGGTCGGCCCTGCGCAGCTCGCCGGAGAATGCGTTCATCGCCACGAGCACACCGTCGTGGGCCCCCACCGGGGTAGCCAGCTGAGCATCCGCGTGGTGATCGATGACGTCCCCCGCGGCCCAAACGTTGGGTGCGGTAGTGCGGAGGTATTCGTCCACCACCACGAAGCCCCGTTCGTCGGTCCGCACCCCGGCGTGTTCGAGACCCAGGCCGTCCGTGTTGGGCACGCGACCCGTGGCCACCAGGAGCCGGTCGGCACGGTAGGTGGTGGGCTGGCCTGCCCGCTGGGCCAACACCTCCACCTGCCCGTCCACCTCCCGCACCGAGTCCACGGCAACCCCGGTGACGATGCGGATGCCTTCGTCGGCCAGTACCCCCGTGAGGGCCTGGGAGACCTCCGGTTCGTGGCCCGCAAGGATGCGCCGGCTGCGCTGGAGGAGGGTGACCTTCACGCCGAACCGGGAGAACATCTGACCCAGCTCCAGGGCGATGTAGCCTCCGCCGAGGATGACCAGGGAGGCGGGCAGCTCGCGCAGCTCCTCGGACTCTCCGGAGGTGAGGAGGTCAGAGGTGAGGTAGGGGACGCGGTCCAGGCCCTCCACGGGCGGCACGGCCGGCCGGGAGCCCGTGGCGATGAGGTAATGCTGCCCGTGCAGCCTTCGCCCGTCCACCTCCACGGCGCCGTCCGGGGTGAACCGCGCGTGTCCCTCGTACACCCGAATCCGGTCCGAGTCCCGCACGAGGGACGCGTAGCGCTTCTCCCGGTACGCCTCCACGAGCTGGTCCTTCTGGCGGACCAGGGCGGGGAAGTCCAGCTCCATACCCTGGGGGTGCAGGCCCGGGAAGCGCGGGTGAAGCGCGTCCCAGTACACCCGGGCTGCCTCGATGAGGTTCTTGCTGGGGAGGCACCCGCGACTGACGCACGTGCCGCCGAGCGTTCGGGATTCGGTCATGACCACGGTCCGGCCGAGCTCCTGGGCCCGCAGGGCGGCGGCGAAAGCGGTAGACCCGGACCCCAGGATGACGAGATCGAACGCTTCGTCCATAGGGCGTACCTCCGCGAGCCGGGGCTGAGGGTTACGGATGTCCGAATTATACCGCTTGGGCTGGCGTACGGGGAGCACGGAGCGCCGCGTTCGCGAAAGAGCTCGCCAAGTTGACGAACACCCGGCAGAGCTCGCGGAGTAATATACGGTTAGACAGATAAGAAAGCTGGCGCGGATTGTCGTTTCCAGGTGATCCTTCGGCGCTGATGGGGAGCGGCTGGGTGGTGCGGCTGGGGGCTGCCTTCGCGGTTTTGGCGGGAGCTGCGCTGACCGCCTACGGGGTGCAGGCGCCTCGGATGGTGTCGAGGGGGCCCCAGCGGTGGTCGCGCTGCCGCCTGGCCTTACCGACGTGCCGCTCGCGGAGAACGGGTCCCGCGCCGTGGCCACGAGCGTGACGTTCAATGGGCAGCAGGGGATCCCGGAGCGGGGGGTCACCGTCGTGGATGTGCACTCAGGGCAGGTACGGTGGAAGCAGAACCTTCCGGCCGCAAGCTGCTGCGCTTTCCCCGTGTTCGCCGCCACGCCGGATGCCCGATGGATCGCGGTCGGCGGGACCCGCCGGGTGGACCTGTTCCGCGCGGACGGGGTGCGCGTCGCCAGCCTGGAACTCAATGAGTCGGGCTCTCTGAACAACGCCCTCGAGCTGTCGCGGAACGGGCGGAGGCTGGTGGCGGGTCAGGGGACTTGATCCGGTGCCCCTGAGCGCGGGGGAGCTCCTTGCGGTGGCGGTGACCATTCTGTGGGGCCTGCTGTTCCTCCTGGAGTGGTGGAGCGGCTGCCTTACCGCCTGTCGGCTCCCTTGGTAGGAACGGGAAGGCGCTTACGGATGCCAGACGGGAGGGACGCCAGATGGGCAACAAGGACGCTCGGCGGAAAGCGAGGGCTCTTTTCCTGTTCCTTCTCGCTGGCGGGGCCGCGACCCTGGTGGCGGCGGCCTTGTGGAACGCGGTGCAAACGCGGGAGGCCACGGCGGTGGCCCCGACCGGGGTGGAGGGAACGCGTACCGGCGATACGGCCCCCGATTTCCGACTGGTGGACGTAACGGGCCGGGGGGTCACCCGTGCCACCCTTCTGGCGGGCGGAAAGCCGGGTCTTCTGTTCTTCACCGCCACCTGGTGCCTGCCGTGCGTGGAAGGCCTTCGGGAACTCCACCGGTTCCAGCAGGAGGTGGGCTCGGAACGGTTCCGGGTGCTCATCGTGTTCGTGGATCCGCGGGAGACGGATGAGGATCTGCGGGCCTTCCGGGACCGTTACGGATTCCCCGCAAGCTGGTTTTACGCCGCGGATCGGGACCGGATGGTGCTGAGGTACCGGGTGCGGTTCCTCGACACGAAGTTTTTACTGGACCCCCAAGGGGTGATCCGGTGGACGGATGTCTATCCGGCCACTGACCAGACCTGGCGCCGGGCTCTGGCCGTGGTGGGCGTAGGACGCTGAGGTAGCTTCGTGCCCTCGGGCGCCTTGGCGGGGTTCGCGTTTCTGGCAGGCGCGGCGGCGTGCCTGAACCCCTGCGGGTTTGCTTTGCTGCCCGCCTACGTGGCGTACTTCGTAGGTCGGGACGATGGGTCGGGCGGGAGCCTGCTGGCCGGCGTGCGGGCGGGCGCCGGGATGACCGCAGGCGTGCTCGGGGTGTTCGCGGGGTTGGGAGGACTCGTCTCCGCGGCGGGATACGCCCTCGTGCGGTTCGTGCCGCCCGTGGTCGCGGTCGTGGGGGTGGTGGTGGGGGGAGTAGGCGTAGCCATGCTGGTGCGTCCGTCGTTCTCCCCGGGGCTACCGGTGCAGGGTCTGTTCAATCCGGCCCGGAGCCGCACCGGGTCAGGCTTTCTGCTGTTCGGGGCGGCCTACGGAGTGGCGTCCCTGGGGTGCACGCTACCCCTGTTCCTCGTGGTGGTGACCCAGGCCCTCGCGGCCGGCGGCCTGCTGCAGGGGCTGGTGGTGTTCGCCGCGTACGGGCTGGGCATGGGCGCGGTCCTGCTCGCGGTCTCTGTGGCCTTGGCGGCGGGCAAGAGCGCGGTCCTGCGGTGGGCGCGCCGGTGGATTCCGCACCTGCGGACGGCAGGGGCCCTGGGCATGGTGGCCGCGGGAGGGCACCTGGTGTACGTCCAGATCCGACTGGGCGGGCTCGCGATGGTGGGGGTACGGTAGGGGTAGGGCCCTCAGGGCTCCTTCGGGAGTCGGAGCAGGTAGGCTTCCAGGCGCCGGGCGCCCTCGGGCCCCACGAAAGGCCCCGCGTGCACGTCGCGGATAACGCCGGACGGAGTCACGAACACCGTGGTGGGCAGACCCACCACCCGGTACGCGCGAAGGAGGCTCCCGTCGTCGTCCACCACAGACGGAAACGGTAAACCGTACTGTTCGGCGAAGCGACGGGCGTCCTGAATGTCGTCCAGGACGTTGACTCCCAGGAAGTGCACCCGGCCCGGGAAACGGCGGGCGGCCTCCGCGAGGGTGGGTGCTTCTGCCCGGCACGGTACGCACCAGGAAGCCCAGAAGTTTATCACCACCGGCTTGCCCAGTAGCTCCGACAGGGAGAGTTCCCGACCGTCCAGGGTCTCTCGAACGAAGCCGGGCGCGGGGCGACCCGTCGGGACGTCTGGGCGCAGGGTTCGCTGGGGGGCGGAGAGCACCTGCGGCCTGGCGGGCACCTGCGCTCGCCGGAGGATCCACCCCGTGGCGAGGACCACGGGGATGACCAGGAGCACAAGCCAGCGCCCGCGGCGCACGGCCCTTCAGAGGGCGCGCCACCAGTAGCCCACCGTGTACACCCCCGCGGCTACCAGAAACGCTGCCGCCACGCGGTGCACGTGGGGAACCACGGCACGCACCCAGCGCATCACGGTGGCCTCGAACAGGCTCACGCCCACCAGGGCCACGGTCAACACCGTTCCCATGCCCAGGGCGTAGCCCAGGAAGCGCCACGAGGCCGCGAGGAGGCTGTCCGCCGCCAGCGCGGTGCCCACCACGGCCAGGAACACGGGTAACGTGCAGGCAAGGGAGCCGAGCCCGTAGGCCACTCCGAACAGGAAGAATGAAAGGATCCGGGGGGCGAGCCGCGCACGCTCCCAGACGCGGGTCGCCCCGGCGAGGCCGAACTCCCGCCCGGAGAGTGTGAGCCACAGGCCCAAGGTAGCCAACCCTGTGCCGACCAGCAGGCCGCCGTACGGGAAGAAGCGAGCCAGAGCGCGCCCGCCTGCGCCCAACGCCACTCCCGCGGCCCCGAACAGGACCACGAACCCGAGGGTGGACACGGCTCCCAGGGCCAACGCGCGGGTGGCCCGACCCGTCCCGGTGCGGACCAGCGCGTCCGGGGTCGCGAGGGCGTACGCCGCGAGGGAGGGGAGGAGCAAAATCCCGCAGGGGTTGACCGCGGCCACCATCCCCGCAGCGAAGGCGTACCCGACCGGCAGCCAGCTCACGGCTGTGGCCAGCTGGCCCTGGGCCAGATAGAGGGTCTTGGTGGAGCCGACGAGGATCAACCCGGCCCCGAGGCCCGCGAGGGCGAACGCGAACCCCGCGGGATCGACGCGTGTTCCTTTTCGCTTGGCGCCGTCCAGACTCACGGTACCGACCTCCGGACGCCCTCCAGGAGCCGCGCCAGCTCCTGCCGGGTGATGGGGCCTACCCACCGCCGCACCAGCCTGCCCGTGCCGTCCACCACGTACGTCTCAGGGATCCCCGTGATGCCGAAATCCACAAGGATCCGCCCCCGCGGGTCCGGCCCGTTCGGGTAGGTGATGCCGTACGCTACAAGAAACGCCCGCGCGGACTCCTCCGATTCCCACACGTTGATCCCCAGGAACACCGTCCCCGCGGGGCCGAGTGCACGCCAGGCCGCCTCCAGCTCCGGCGCTTCCTCCCGGCATGGCGGGCACCACGAGGCCCAGAAGTTGACCACTACGAGGTTGCCGCGCTGGTCCGCCAGACGAAAGGTCCCTCCCTCGAACAGCCGCAGCTCGAAGTTGGGTGCGGGCCGCATCCGCACCTCCCCCGCACGGCCCGTGGCGTTGATGGCAAGCCCTCCGCGGCCCGCCGTCTGGCCGCGTACCAGCGCGGACCACAGCACACCCATCAATCCGATCACCAGGAGGAGGCCGACCGCAGCGATCCAAGGCCCCCTGCGACCCCGTCGCGTGTCGTCAGGCCCCACGTTGGCCTCCGGCATGCCAGCGAGCCCCAAACGCCTGCTCACCCTGACCCGCCGGCGGGGTACGGGCCTGCTGGGCTCCCGACGGCTCCTGGGGTGCGGAATGGCACGGAGCACCCGGCGCGCCCCGCAGGAGGAGGTAGTGGGAAACCGGGCAGGCGAGTAACAGCAGCAGGATCACAGCGGGCAGCACCAGCTGGGGTGCCAGCCGCCACAGGAACACACCTGCCAGCGCGACTGCAACCACGACCCGCCGCCTTGCGGCCTGTTGCTCGCGGAGGTTCGCGCGGGCACTCAAAGCAGGCGCATCGGGCAGGGGCGCGAGGGAAGCCTGCTGTGCCCGGCGCGTGCCCAGCCGCATGGCGACCCCCATGCCCACCGGGCAGGCGAGGAGCAGGACCAGAGACTCCATCACGTTCCACCTCCCGACTGAGCTCGGTCCATCGCCGGTTGCACTCGCAGCCATGCGGCCCACGGGCACGAGAGCTTCCTGTCGGCCCCTGCTAGGAGGGTGCAATCCGACAGTACACGGAGCAGCGCCGCGGCGGAGGCTGGCAGATAGGGAGGGACCACCCGCCATGTGGCCGCAGCGAGCCCTCCCGCCAGCAGGCTTCCAGCCAGCCCGCTGCCTGGCCTCGCCTGACCCTCCACCAGACGCCGCAGCCGCTCCTCCAGGACCCAGCCAGAACTACTGCCGAAGGTGGGCAGAGCTCGGGCAGCCCGCAAGCCATACTCCGTGAAGCGGCCCAGGGCGGAGGCCAGGGCCAGGGACTGCCCGGTAAGCTTCGCAGCCAGCGGGTCGGCCTCCAGCTCCTCCTCGGTCTCCAGGAGCTCGAAGGTCCGCCCCGCCCAGGGCAGGTACCACACGGAGTCGCGGGGCAACCGCGCCACCCACAGAACCGTACCCCCACGTCGCAACAGGTGGGCGAGCTCGTGGGCGAGGACCGCTTCCAGCTCGTCGCCGTCGAGGTGTTCCAGGAGCCACCGGGAGACGACCACCGTGGGTTCGCCGAGCCAGCCGCCCATGGCTGCAGGGGAAGGGG
Organism: uncultured bacterium; assembly: GCA_938028835.1. Classification (GTDB taxonomy): domain Bacteria; phylum Sysuimicrobiota; class Sysuimicrobiia; order Sysuimicrobiales; family Sysuimicrobiaceae; genus Tepidifontimicrobium. Next base: position 100,891 of record CALIMJ010000013.1, read on the forward strand.
TGTCCAGCACCCGCAGGCGCGGGAGCGGGAATTTCCACCGCTCGCACGCCGGCGCGAGGGACTGTGCCAGGGCAGGGTGTCCCCAGGCCGGCCAGCTGCCCGGCAACCGGCGGGCGGTGCGCAAGCGCAGCAAGTTTCGCATGAGGGCCCACGACACACTGCCCCACAGCACGACCCGCAGCCCCAGGCTACCCACCTGGTCCCATCCGTGAAGCGAGGCACCATCCGCCCCGTACCATCCCAGCAGGTGCGCCGTGGCGAGCCCTAAGACGAAAAGGGGCAGGCCCAGCACGACGAAACCCAACGGGCGACCGCCTGCGGGTACCCGGCGGGGGAGGAGGGCGGCCCCTCCGCTCAGCACGGCCGCCAGCGCCAGGGAGCCCAGGAGGAACTGGAAGCCCATCATCGTTCCCCGCGGCGGCGCGACCGAGCTTCCTCCACAAGGCGGAGGAGACGTGTCCGCGTCTGCGGGTCCAGGTACTCCCCCAGCCGCTCCGCAGCTACGCCGCCGAAGTTCACCAGCAGCTGTTCGAGGGCCCGCCTTACAAACCGATCCACGAACGCCTGGCGGCCCAGGGTGGCGCGGTAGACGTACGCGGGCGCCCGGCGCTCCGCGGTCAACAGGCCTTTCCGGGCCAGGCGCACCATGGTGTTCATCACGGTGGTGTAGGCGATCCGGCGGCGGGGGTACAGCTCCTCGAACACGTCCCGCACGGTGACCGCGTCGCCCGGCGGGCGGGACCAGATGACCTCCATGATCTCTGCCTCCAGGTCTCCCAGGACTGCCCGGATCCCGGGCCGGTCCAGGCGCAGGGTGGTAATGTCGGGCTCCTGCGGCGGCCGCGTCACGGTGCCAGCACCCTACCCCTCTCCAAGAGCCTCTGAAGCGTCTTTCCTCCGTCCGCAGACCGGTACAGGTCCGCGGACAACGTACTGAGGTAAAGGGTTTTCGGGTCGGCGGGATCCAGAGCCAGTTGGCCGACCGCATCCTGCCCGCCGGGGAAGAGACCCAGGGAGTGGCAGCTCCTCCCCTCGTCGGTGCTCCGTACCAGTCCCAGTTCCGGGGACGCAGCGTAGGCGAATGTGCGGTGGGGTTCCCGGGGATGGAAGGCCAGGGCCGTCACGGGAACGCGGCCCGGCGGACCGTCTGACGGGCGCCAGCGCTCGCCTCCGTCACGGCTTACAAACACTCCCTGCTGGGTCGCGGCGAACACCGCCTTGGGATCCCCGGGGTGGACGTTCAGGGAGAACACCCCGGACAGCCCTTGCTCGCCCAGGTAGGCCCAGGTCCGACCACCGTCCCGGCTCCGGTAAAGCGCGGTGCGTCGGGCCACGTTCCAGCCGTACAGTACCCGAGGATCCGACCAGCTCTGGGCCGCGGCGTGGAAGTCAGCTGGACCGGTCAGAGCGAGCGGTTGCCAGCTCAATCCCCCGTCGCGGCTCCCCTCCATGCCTAAGGGGTTAGGCCGGCGGTCTCGCGGACCCGGGTGACCACTGGTGAGGAGCACACGGGGCTGTCGGGGACGCACCAAGAAGCCCGTGGGGTCGTAGGTATGGTTGCCGACCCGCTCCCACCGGCCGTTGCGGATGCGGAGCAGACTGCCGTGTGCGGCCACCCACACCACCTCCGGGTCGAAGGGATCCACCGCGAGGCCGTGGGTGTGCGGCCCGGGAAGCTCCCAGACCTGAGCTACCGCCGCCTCGGCGGCGGGCCGGTGCGTGGCAAAGGCGCCCGTGCCCAGCGCCACAGCTGCGGACACCAGCCAGGGAGCCGCAAACAGGTGGCCCCGCGCGACCGTGCGGGATCTAGCCACCGCGGCTTACCTGGGCATCATCGGCATCATGGGCATGCCGGGCATCGTGCTTCGCATCATGTCCCCCATCATGCGCCGCGCTCCGGGGTCAGACACGTGCTCTTGCATGTGTCGCTGCATCTGCGGATCCCGCATGGCCCGGAGGCACGCGTCCACCATGGAGCGCAGGGCCTCCGGATCGCGCGTCACCGGCGTCATGGCTCCGTGCATCTGCCCGGGCCCGTGCCCGGGAGTACCGGAGGGCGGGACGGGCCCGTGGGCCCATACCAGGCCTCCCGTCCCGAGCAGGACCACCAGCGCTGCAAGGGCGACCCAGGCCAGAGTCCGCATGACTTCACCCCCTCCCGGTGCCATGCTACGATCCTCGATGGTACGATCGCAAGGAGGCGAAAGGTGCCGGGCCGGGGAACCCCGTCCGCGGTTCCGGGGGATCCGTGGTCGCTCTGCAGTCCGCTCCACCCGGCGCGGCGGCTTCAATGTAGAATGGAAAGTATGGAACTCAAGCTGGTCCCCATCGAAAAGCCAGAGCCCCTGAACGTCATCCTCGGGCAGTCCCACTTCATCAAGACCGTGGAGGATCTGCACGAGGCCCTGGTCACCGCGGTGCCCGGCATCAAGTTCGGCCTGGCGTTCTCGGAGGCCTCCGGCAAGCGACTTGTGCGCCGGTCCGGAACCGACCCGAAGCTGGTGGACCTGGCGGTGCGTAATGTGCTGGCCATCGCCGCGGGCCACACCTTCCTGATCGTGCTGGGCGAGGGATACTACCCCGTCAACGTCCTGCACGCGGTGAAGGCCTGCCCGGAGGTGGTGCGGATCTTCGCGGCCACCGCAAACCCGCTGGTCGTGGTGGTGGCCGAGGAGGGGGACCAGCGGGCGGTGTTGGGTGTGATGGACGGGTTCAAGCCCCTGGGGGTGGAGGACGACGCCGAGGTGGCCTGGCGCAAGGACCTGCTGCGCAAGTTTGGGTACAAGCTGTAGGCTTGCGGTGCGGCCCCTCGAGGTCATCGACGCCCACGTCCACCTGGTCACCCCGCGCATGGTGGAGCGCGCGGTGCGGCCCAACGTTCCCATCCGTGCCCCGGCGCTCGAAGCGGCCGCACGGGCCCGGCGGAACCGGCTGCACCAGCTCGCGGGCCAGAGCCTGGAGGAGATCGCCGCGTGGTGGGAACAGCAACTGGACGCCCACGGGGTGGCCGCCGCCTTCTTCATCGCGGTGGGGGAGGCCAACGAGGAACTGGCGGAATTCTGCTCCCTGAACCCCCGGCGGTTCTTCGGGTGGGGCAGCCTTGCAGATCCCCTCCACCCGGACGCGCCGCGCATCGTGGCACGCTTCCGGGAGTGGGGACTGCGGGGCCTGAAGCTGTACCCGCCCACCCAGCGGTTCCACGCCAGCGACCGGGCGGTCTTCCCCGTGTACGAGAAGGCCGCGGAGCTGGGCATCCCGGTCCTGTTCCACTTCGGGATCACCGTGGCGCCTCTCTATGACCTGACCTACGCGAATCCCCTGTTCCTTTCCGCGGCGGTCAAACAGTTCCCGGAGGTGACGTTCGGTATCGCCCACTTCGGCGCCGGCTTTCTGCGGGAGACCCTGTTCCTCGCCTACCACACCGACAACGTGTTCGTGGACACCTCCGGGACCAACAACTGGCGCGAGTACACGCCCGGGAACCCCTCCCTGGAGTCCGTGTTCGCGGACGCCCTGCGGGCGTTCGGGCCGCAGCGGGTGGTGTTCGGGACTGACACCGCCGTGGGGCCGTACCGTGGTGCCATCCTCGAGGAGCAGCTGCGGATCCTGGAGCGGCTGGGCCTGTCGGAGGAGGAGCGGGCGGTGGTCATGTCCGGCAACGCCCGACGGCTGTTCCGTCTGGAAGCCCCCGTGGCCGGTAGGCCGTGAGGTGGCGGTGCGGTTTCCATCTGCTTCAGGGGGCCATGAGGTACTGGAGGCTGAAGGGCAGCGGGTCGGAGCCCGCTTCCGGCAGGAGTCCAGCGACGCGCAGACCGAGCACGGCGCCCAGCCAGCCTCCCCCCGTGTACTCCACCACGCGTGCCTTCGGGATCCGGGCTAGCCGCAGGGCTTCTGAGACCCCGTCGTCGAAGGACCCCAGCCGGTCCACCAGCCCGAGCCGTTGAGCCTGCGCGCCCGTGTAGATCCGCCCGTCCGCCAGCTGCAGCACCCGCGAGCGCTCCATGCGTCGGCCCTGCACCACCACCTCCACGAACCTCCGGTACGCCTCCTCCACGATGCCCTGGAACAGCGCGGCTTCCTCCGGGGTCAGGGACCGGTCGGGATTGCCCATGTCCTTGAACCGGCCGCTCTTGAACACCACGGTCCGCAGGCCGATGCGCCGGTTGAACTCCTGCACGTTCGGCAGCACCACGATGACGCCGATGCTGCCCGTCAGGGTGGAGGGGTCCGCCACCACGCGGTCCGCGCCGGCGGCCACGTAGTAGCCCCCAGACGCCGCCACTTCGGTCAGGAGCGCCACCACCGGCTTGCCTGCGCGGCGCAGCTCCACCAGTTTGTCGTGGATCTGGGCGCTGGCGACCACCGAGCCTCCGGGCGTGTTGAGCTCCACTACCACCGCCTTGACCGCGCGGTCCCTGCGGGCCCGCTCCAGCTGCGCCAGCACCCGCCGGGACGATGCCGCCGGGCCGAAGGACAGCAGGCCCCCGCCTTCCTGGCTGATGGCGCCCACCACCCGCACCAGCGCCACTTTGTCCGCACCCTCGCCGGCCACCACCCGCTCCCCGCCGTCCCCGAGGGGCCGGAACCCAGCGCCCAGGGCAAAGCCGGCTACAGCGCCCACCAGGGCGGTGACCAGCAGGGCCACCAGGGCCAGCACCACGCCCGCGGTCCACACCACCGGCCGTTGCACTTCGCACCCCCTGAAACCCATCGTTCGTGCCGGCTGGTGAACACCATAGGCGACCGGTGGCGAAGAGGCAAGCCACTTTACGCGCTCTTAATCGGGCCTTACCTCCAGCTTGAACTTGGGAGGGCAACCTGACCGCGAGACCGAGGAGAAGGAGGTGGCACGACCGTGAACAGGCGCTTGGCCGTGGTTCTCGCGGCGGTGGTGGTCGGGACCCTAATGGGGGCAGGGTGGGCGCAGCAGCGTGCCGGAGGCACCGCCAGCCCTCCGGGGACCATCGTGGTGGACGGCTCCAGCACGGTGGCACCGCTCACCAGCGCGGTGGCGGAGGAGTTCCGCAAGACGGCGCAGGGCCGGGACATTCGGATCACGGTGGGGATCAGCGGCACCGGAGGCGGGTTCAAGAAGTTCTGCGCGGACAGCCCCCAGGCCCGCACGGACATCCAGGACGCCTCCCGGCCCATCCGGCCTGAGGAGGACGAGGCGTGCCAGCGGAACCAGGTGAGCTATGTGGAAGTCCCGGTGGCCATCGACGGGCTCAGCGTGGTGGTGCACCCCCGCAACACCTGGGCCACCTGCCTCACCCGGGGCGAGCTTAAGCGCATCTGGGAGCCGGGGGCGGAACGGAAGATCACCAGCTGGCGCCAGGTCCGGCCCACCTTTCCGGACCGTCCCCTCAGGCTGGCGGGAGCGGGAGCCGACTCCGGGACCTTTGACAGCTTTACGGAGATGGTAGTGGGCAAGGCCAAGGCCAGCCGGGGCGACTACCAGGCCACGGAGGACGACAACGTGACCGTGCAGTTCGTCAGCCGAGACGAGGGGGCCCTGGGCTACTTCGGGCTGGCGTACCTGGAGGAGAACCTGGGGCGCGTGAAGGGGGTCGCCATCGACCCTAGCGACCGGGTGGACCTCGCCTCCAACGACCAGTGCCGCGGGATCGAGCCCACCTTCGACAACAGCAAGTCCGGCCGCTACCCCCTGACCCGTCCCATCTTCATCTACCTGAACCGCACCAGCGCCACGAGCAAGCCGGAGGTGCGTCAGTTCGCCAGCTGGTACGTGGGCCCGGGTACGGGCGTGAACCTGCAGGTGGACGACCCGCGGCAGCGGGGCAAGAAGACCAACCTCACCCGGGCCGTGGGCTACGTGGAGTTCCCCGACGCGGTGTACGCCGCCGCGCGGCAGTGCATCGCGCGGCTGAAGCCCGGGACCGCCTTCCGGGAGGGCGGTAGGGCCGCTGGGCACGCCACCCTGGACCAGGTGAACAGGCAGTATGTGGCCCACTGCCGGTAGCGCTTCGGGCCGGGGCCCCAAGTCAAGCCAGGGCTCCGGCCCGTTCCGGACCGAGGTCCGGCGGCGGATCCCGAGCGAGCGGGCGCCCCTCGCCGCCCGCCGCCGGACGGGCCCGTTAACCAGGACTTAACAGAGCGTGCGCAAGGTGGGGTCCGTGGGCAGGGGACGGCGTGCCGAACGGTGGCTGGAGCGGGCTCTGGCGGCGAGCGCGCTGCTGTCCGTGGTGGTGACGGTGGCCATCGTAGCGGCGCTGGCCTTCGAGACCGTCCAGTTCTTCCGGCTCCCCCTGGACGCCGCGAACCCCCGGCTCGTGTCGGTCCGGGCGGACCTCCAGCGGTTCAGGGAAGCCCGGCCGGACCTAGTCGGCCGGCCCCGGGAGCTCGTCCGGGAGTTCTTCACGGAGACCACGTGGAGCCCCTTGTACAGCAACAAGCGTTTCGGTGTGCTGCCCCTGGTGGCAGGGACTGTGCTCACCAGTACCATCGCCCTGGGGGTGGCGGTCCCTTTGGGCCTGCTGGCGGCGGTGTACCTCAGCGAGTTCGCGCCCGACTCCGTGCGGGCGCGGGTGAAGCCCGCGCTGGAGGTCCTGGCCGGGATCCCGACCATCGTGTACGGTTACTTCGCGCTCACGTTCGTGACCCCGTTCCTCCAGGACCACGTCTTCGGATCCGCCCTGGCGGGGCAGAACGCCCTGTCCGCGGGGTTGGTGATGGGGATCATGATCCTGCCCCTGGTGTCCTCCCTGAGCGAGGACGTGATGCGCGCAGTACCCCTGGACCTGCGGTACGGGGCGTACGCCCTCGGTGCGACCCGCATGGAGGTGGCGGTGCGGGTAGTGGTGCCGGCGGCGCTGTCGGGGATCGCGGCCGCTTGCGTGCTGGCCCTGTCGCGGGCGGTGGGGGAGACCATGATCGTCGCTCTGGCTGCGGGGCAGAGCCCCAACTGGACCGCGAACCCCCTGGAGACGGTGGAGACCATCACCGCGTTCATCGTACAGGTCAGCCTGGGCGACACCCCGTACGGCTCGGTGGAGTACCGGACTCTGTTCGCGGTGGGGATGCTGCTGTTTGCAGGAACTTTCGTGATGAACGTGCTGAGTGTGCGGGTGGTTCAACGCTTCCGGGAGCGGTACCTGTGACCGCCGTGGCTGTGGAGCAGCGCTGGCGGCGACGCCTCGAACGGCGGAAGGCTTTCGGGCGGCTGTTCGTGGCCGCCTGCCAGGCCGCCACGCTGCTCGGCCTGGTGTTCCTGGCGGTCCTGCTGGTGGACGTGGTCCGGGACGGGGCTGGCTACCTGCGGCCGGAACGGATCACGAACTTCCCGTCGCGGTTCCCCCAGCAGGCGGGCTACGCCAGCGCCCTGGTGGGGACCCTGTACGTCGCGGGGATCATGAGCCTGATAGCGTTCCCCGTAGGCGTGGCGGCGGCCGTGTACCTGGAGGAGTACGCGCCGCCGGGGCGCCTGACCCGGCTGCTGGAGGTGAACATCGCGAACCTGGCCGCGGTCCCCTCGGTCCTGTACGGTCTTTTGGGGCTGGAGCTGTTCGTGGTAGGAATGCGGATGGGCAAGAGCGTGCTGGCGGGTGCCCTGACCCTGGCCCTGCTGGTCCTGCCTCTCACCATCCTGTCCAGCCGCGAGGCCATCCGGGCGGTGCCGTTCTCCGTACGGGAAGCGGCGTACGCCCTGGGTGCCACCCGCTGGCAGGTGGTGCGGCACCACGTGCTGCCCTACGCGGCGCCGGGCATCCTCACGGGGACCATCCTGTCGCTGTCCCGGGCTGTGGGCGAAACTGCCCCCCTCATCATGCTGGGGGCGCTGCAGTACGTGCCCTTCCTGCCGCGCGGGGTGTTGGACTACTTCACGGTGCTGCCCATCCAGATCTTCAACTACGTGTCCCTTCCCAACCCCGAGTTCCACCGAGTGGCCGCGGCAGGGATCCTGTTGTTGCTGGCGGTCCTGCTGGCCCTGAACGGCACGGCCATCTGGTTGCGGAACCGGGCTCGCATCCGGTGGTGAGGAGGAGACCATGGACGCAGCGGTGGAGGCGCGGCTGAGGCCCGAGGTGGTACACCGGGGGGTCGCCCCCGGTATCCCGGTCCTCGGGGTGGAGGACCTCCGGGTGTGGTACGGGGCCCAGCCGGCACTACGGGGCGTCACCTTGGAAATACCGGAGCGCCGCATCACGGCGGTGATCGGTCCCTCCGGTTGCGGGAAGAGCACGCTGGTGCGCGCCATCAACCGGATGAACGAGCTGATCCCCGGGGTCCGCACCGAGGGGCGGGTGCTGTTCCGGGGCCAGGACCTCTACGGGCCGGGTGTGGACCCGGTGGAGGTGCGGCTGCGGATCGGCATGGTGTTCCAGAAGCCGAACCCGTTCCCCAAGTCGGTGTACGAGAACGTGGCGTTTGGCCTCCGGCTACACCGGCGTCTGGGCCGGCGGGAGCTGGACGAGCGGGTAGAGCGGGCCCTGCGGCAGGCGGCGTTGTGGGACGAGGTGAAGGACGACCTACACCGGAAGAGCGGCCTGGAGCTATCCGGTGGCCAACAGCAGCGGTTGTGCATCGCCCGCGCGCTGGCGGTGGAGCCCGAGGTGCTGTTGCTGGACGAACCGTGCTCCGCTCTGGACCCCATCTCCACCGCCCGCATCGAGGCCCTCATGGAGGGCCTCAAGCGGGACTACACGCTGGTCATCGTCACCCACAACATGCAGCAGGCGGCCCGGGTGTCGGACTTCACCGCGTTTCTGCTGGACGGGGAGCTGGTGGAGTTCGGTCCCACGGAGGAAGTGTTCACCCGGCCTCGGGACCGGCGCACGGAGGATTACATCACGGGCCGGTTTGGCTAAAGGGGGTGGAACGGTGTCGGGGGGTGGACGGCACATCCGGGAGGCGTACGACGAGGCCCTGCGCCGTCTGGAGGAGGACGTGGTCCGCATGGGCAGCCTGGCGGGCGACCTGATCCACCGGGCGGTGGAGGCCCTCAAGAAACAGGACGTGCAGGCCGCGGAGGCGGTCATCGCGGAGGACGACGTGGTGGACCGCCTGCACCTGGACCTGGAGGAACGGGTGGCGAAGTTGCTGGCGACCCAGCAGCCCATGGCCGGGGACCTGCGGGTGCTCATGTCCGTGCTGGCCATCTCCATCGACCTGGAACGCATGGCGGACCACGCGGAGGGGATCGCGAAGGCCACCAAGCGTCTGAGCCGCGAGCCGCTTCTGAAGCCCCTGGTGGACATCCCGTACATGGAGCGGCTGGTTCAGGAGATGCTGCAGGACGCCCTGCAGGCCTTCGTGGGCCGCGACGCCGCCCTCGCGGAGTCCCTGGCGCAGAAGGACGACCTGGTGGACGCCCTGCGCACCCAGGTGTTCCGGGAGCTCATCACCTATATGGTGGAGGACCCGCGGACGATCTCCCGGGCCCTGGACCTGATCCTGGTGGCGCAGCACCTGGAGCGGGCCGCGGACCACGTGACGAACGTGGCCGAGCGTGTGGTGTACATCGTCACGGGGGAATTGCGGGAGCTGAACGTATGAAAGGGAACGTGCGGGTCCTGTTTCTGTGTACCGGCAACTCCGCGCGGTCGCAGATGGCGGAGGGCTGGCTGCGCCACCTCTCTGCCGGCCGGGTTCAGGTGTACAGCGCGGGCACGGAGCCAAGGGGACTCCACCCCCTGGCGGTGCGGGTCATGGCGGAGCGGGGGGTAGACATCTCGGGTCAGCGGTCCAAGCTCGTCTCAGAGTTTCAGGGTCAGGCCTTCGACTACGTGGTGACGGTGTGCGACCGGGCCCGGCAGAGCTGTCCGTCCTTCCCCGGAGCCCGAACCCTGCACTGGGACCTGCCGGACCCCGTGGAGGTCCACGGTTCGGAGGAAGACCGGTTGCAGGCTTTCCGGAGCGTCCGGGACGAACTGGAGAGCCGCATCCGGGCGCTCCTGCAGTTCCTGGAGGAGGCCTGAGGCCAGGGCTGCTATAATGCTGCCCTGGACTCCGGCCCGGGGAGGTTCAGGATGCAGCGGTTGACGCTGGAGGTCGAGGTGCGCAGGGAACGGGGGAAGTCCGCGGTGCGCAAGCTGCGCCGCGCGGCCCGCGTCCCCGGTGTGCTGTACGGCCGCGGGATCGAGCCGCTGGCCGTGGCGGTGGACGCACGCGCCCTGGAGGCGGCCCTGCAGAGACTGGCGGGTGCCAACGTGCTTTTGGACGTCGTCATCCGGGGCAACGGGCCGGCGCGCACGGAGCTCGCCATGCTACAGGATGTCCAGCGGGACGTGCTGACCCGACGGATCCTACACGTGGACCTACACCGCATCAGCCTCACGGAGAAGGTGTACACCCGGCTGCCCGTTCGCCTGAAGGGGGAGGCCCCGGGCGTCCGGGAGGGGGGAATCCTGGAGTTCCTGCGGCACGAGGTGGAGGTCGCGGGGCTGCCCACCGACCTGCCCGACCACCTGGAGCTGGACGTGTCCCAGCTGACCTTGGGTGCCTCCCTGCACGTCCGCGACCTCAAGGTCCCGCCCAGGGTGACCGTCCTGACGCCGCCGGAGGAGACGCTGGTGACCGTCCTGGCTCCGGCGGTGGCGCCGGAGGAAGCCCCCGCGGCCGCGGAGGAAGTCCCGGCGCAGCCGGAGGTGGTGGGCAGGGGGAAGGCCGCCGAAGAAGAGGAGGAGTAGCCGACCAGGGAGCCGGGCGGGGGCGCTGCGGCGCCCCCGCTTTCGTTTTCCCGCGTGGCGTACACTGGGAGCGATGAGGCTGGTGGTGGGCCTTGGGAACCCTGGCCGCCGGTACCGCGGGACCCGTCACAACGTCGGGTTCGAGGTGGTGGAGCGGCTGGCCCGGCGCTGGGGAGCCCGTTTCCGGGCAGAGGGGCGGGCGGAGGTGGCGCAGGCGGAGGTCGGCGGCGAACCGGTGCTGCTGGCCAAGCCCCTGACGTTCATGAACCTGAGCGGCCAGGCGGTGGCGGAGCTGGTGCGGCGCCGGGGGCTGGAGCCCAGCCATGTGCTGGTGGTGTACGACGACATGGATCTACCCGTGGGGGCGATCCGGATCCGGGCGCGGGGAAGTGCGGGCGGGCACCGCGGTATGGCCTCCGTGCTGGAGGGCCTGGGGACCCTGGAGATCCCACGGGTGCGGGTGGGTATCGGACGGCCTGGCTCGGACGCCGTGGACCACGTGCTGTCCCGGTTCGAGCCGGAAGAGCGAGGGCAGGTGGAGGAGGCCGTGGAGCGTGCCGCGGACGCGGTGGAGGTGGCCCTGCGGGACGGGATCCACCGTGCCATGGATCGGTTCAACCGGAAGACCGCTCCGGCCGCTGCGGGGTGAGGGGTGTGGCGCGCGAGGACCGGCCGATGACGTGGATTGAGCACCTGGAGGAGCTGCGGCAGCGCCTCCTCTGGAGCCTCCTGGGGCTCGCCGTGGGCACGGCGCTTTCGTGGAACTTCTCGGAACCGCTGCTGCGCGTGCTGCTGCAGCCCACGGGGGGGATCCAGCTCCACGCCATCGGCATGCTGGAGCCGTTCCTGGCACGGTTCCGGGTGGCGGTCACGGGAGGCCTGGCGTTGTCCATGCCCTGGATCGTCTACCAGATGTTCCGCTTCGTGGACCCCGCCCTCAAGCCGAACGAGCGGCGGGTGGTGGTGCCCGTCAGCCTGGCCGCGGGCGTGCTCTTCGTGACAGGGGCGGTGTTCGGGTATTTCTTCATCCTGCCCGCGGCGTCCCAGTGGTTGCTGGCGCAGGCCGGACAGCTCATCCGGGTCCAGATCACGGCCCTGAACTACCTGCACTTCGTCACCTGGCTTCTGGTGGGCATGGGGCTGGGGTTCCAGACGCCTCTGCTGGTGGTGGCGGCCTGCGCTCTGGGCGTGGTGAGTCCGCAGCGCCTGCAGCGGGAGTGGAAGCTGGCCCTGATGGTCATCCTGGTGATCTCCGCCGCGGTGACGCCGGACTGGAGCCCGGTGACCATGTTCCTGCTGGCGCTGCCCATGTTCGCGCTGTACGAGGCGGCGGTGCTGGTCTCGTTCCTGATCGTGCGCAGGCGGCGGGAGGCGGAGGAAGCCGCGCTGCAGCCCGACGTGTGAGGAGGCGGCGTGGGGGAGGTGCGAACCCCTCGGGTTCCCCCGGGGCAGTTCGTGACGGACCAATGGCCGGTCCTGCATTACGGCCCGGTGCCCCGGGCGGACCTCGGAACGTGGCGGTTCCGGGTGTTCGGGGCCGTGGAGGAGGAACGGGAGTGGACGTACGAAGCCTTCCGGTCCCTGGGCTACGGGGAGGTGTGCTGCGACGTCCACTGCGTGACCCGGTGGACACGGCTGGACAACCGGTTCGCCGGCGTGCCGGCGCGGGCGGTCCTGCGGGAGGTGCGGCCCCGCCCCGGGGCCCGGTGGGTGATGGTGCACGCGGAAGGGGGGTACACGACCAACGTGACCGTGGAGGACCTGGACCGCGACGACGTGGTGTTCGCGTACGAACACGACGGTCGGCCGCTTTCGCCGGAACACGGCTGGCCGCTCCGCTTGGTGATCCCGCACCTGTACTTCTGGAAGAGCGCCAAGTGGGTCCGGGGGCTGGAGTTCCTCACGGAGGAGCGACCGGGATTCTGGGAAGCCGCGGGCTACCACCTGCGGGGTGACCCCTGGAGGGAGGAACGGTACGGCGACGGTCTGCCGTGAGCCGACACCGGGAGGAGGTGAAGGAGGGTTGGCCGGGCGCTTCTACATCACCACCGCCATCGACTACGTGAACGCCACGCCCCACATCGGCCACGCGTACGAGAAGGTCCTGGCGGATGTGCTGGCCCGCTACCACCGCCTGGCGGGGGAGGCGGTGTTCTTCCTCACGGGGACCGACGAACACGGCCAGAACATTGCCAACGCCGCGGCCCAGGCAGGCGAGGATGTGCAGGCCTTCGTGGACCGCAACGCGGCGGCGTTCCAGCAGCTCTGCCGGGACCTGAACCTGTCCCACGACGACTTCATCCGCACCACGGACCGTCGGCGTCACTGGCCGGCGGTGCAGGAGATCTGGCGGCGGGTGGCCGCGGCGGGCGACCTGTACCGGAAGCACTACCGGGCCCTGTACTGCGTGCAGTGCGAGGCCTTCGTGACCCTCAGCGAACTGGTGGACGGGCGCTGTCCCCGACACCTGACGGAGCCGCAGGTGGTGGAGGAGGAGAACTACTTCTTCCGGCTGTCCCGGTATCGGGAACGGCTCCGCCGGCTGTTGGAGGAGCGCCCGGACTTCGTGGTCCCGGAGAGCCGGTGGGCGGAGATGCTCCAGCTGGTGGACTCCCTGGAGGACGTGTCGGTGTCCCGGCCGGTGGAGAAGCTGGCGTGGGGGATCCCCGTACCCGATGACCCCGGTCACGTGGTGTACGTGTGGTTCGACGCGCTGACGAACTATGTCAGTGCCATCGGCTTCGGGCGGGACGAGGAGCGCTTCCGGGCGTGGTGGCCCGCCCACCACCTCATCGGGAAGGACATCAACCGGTTCCACTCCCTGCTGTGGCCCGCCATGCTGTTCAGTGCGGGCCTGGAACCCCCCCGGCAGGTCCTCGTCCACGGGTTTTTGACCCTGGAGGGGCAGAAGATCAGCAAGACCCTGGGGAATGTGGTGGATCCCATGGCGGTGGCGCGCGAGCTGGCCCAGCGCAGCGCGGCAGAGGTGGACGTGTGTGTGGACGCGGTGCGGTACTTCCTGCTCCGGGAGGTGCCGTTCGGCCAGGACGGCGACTTCAGCCGGGCTCAGCTGGTGGCCCGGTTCAACGCGGACCTGGCCAACGACTACGGCAACCTCCTGAACCGGACCCTCCCGCTGGTGGAGCGGTACTTCGAGGGTCGGTTGCCCGAGCCGGGACCCGAGGAGGGCGGCGACCGGGAACTCCGGGAGCAGGCGGTGGGTACGGTAGACGCGGTGTGGGAGTGCGTCCAGCGGTGCGACTTCCAGCGGGCGCTCCTGAGCATCTGGCAGCTCCTCGGTGCCGCCAACCGGTACCTGGACCGGGAGGCGCCCTGGAACCTTCACCGAGCCGGGCGGCGGGACCGGGCGGGAACGGTCCTGACCAACACCCTGGAGGCCCTGCGGGTGGCCACGGTGCTGCTGGAGCCCGTGCTGCCCACCGCCACCCTCAAGGTGTGGTCCCAGCTCGGCTACCCTGAGTTCGAGGAGCGAGCACGAGAGCTCCGCGCGCGCGGAGAGCCGTACCGGGGGACCGGACTTGGGCTGGACGATGCGCGGCGCTGGCGTTGGCTGCGCCCGGGCACCCGGGTGCGACCTGGGCCCCCCATCTTCCCGCGGGTAGAGGAGGAAAGGCCGCTACAGGTGCAGGAGGCAGTGGCGGACGAGGCGCTGAGCCTGGAGGAGTTCCGGAGGTTGGACCTGCGGGTGGGCCGCGTGGTGGAGGCGCGACGGATCCCCAACACCGACAAGCTCATCGAGGTCCGGGTGGACCTGGGGCGCGAGGTCCGTACCATCGTCACGGGGCTGGTGCCCCACTACCAACCCGACGACCTGGTGGGCAAGACCATCGTGGTGGTGGCGAACCTGCAGCCGCGCAAGGTCCGCGGCGTGGAGTCTCGGGGGATGCTGCTGGCGGCAGAGTGGGATGGCCAGCTCGCCCTGGTCACCCTGGACCGCGAGCTGCCGCCCGGCGCCCGGGTGTCGTGATCGACAGCCACGTGCACCTGGACCACCCGGACTTCGACCCGGACCGGGAGACCGTGGTGGGTAGGGCGCTGGCAGCGGGGGTGTGTGCCCTCGTGACGCTGGGCACGGACGGCCGGACCAGCCAGAGGGCCGTGGAGCTGGCGGAGTGGTTCCAGCCCGTCTACGCCGCTGTGGGGATTCACCCCACCCAGGCACACCTCGTAGGGGACGCCGACCGCGCGGTGGTGGCCACCCTGGTGGGGCACCCCAAAGTGGTGGCGGTGGGCGAGTGCGGGTTGGACTACGAACGTGGGGACTGTCCGCGGGAGGTCCAGGAGGACACCCTGCGCTGGCACGTGCGTCTGAGCCGGGCCTGCGGGAAGCCTCTGGTGGTGCACAATCGCGGCGCGCACCTACACCTGCTGCGCATTCTGGAGGAGGAGGGGGCAATAGGGGTGGTGATGCACATGTTCACAGGGCCTGCCGAGTACGCGGAGGCCTGTGCGGCTCGCGGCTACTGGATATCAGTGGGCGGCCCGGTGACCTACCCGAAGGCGGAGGAGCTGCGGCGCGCGGTGGCCCGGATTCCGGACGAACTCCTCCTGGTGGAAACGGACTCCCCGTTCGCCGCACCCCACCCGCGGCGGGGCCGGCGGAACGAGCCGGGTTACCTCCCGCTGGTGGTGGAGGCCGTGGCGACTGCGCGGGGACAGGAGTCGGGCGCGGTGGCGGACCGGACTGCGGAGAATGCACGACGGTGCTTCGGCTTGGCGCGGTGACGCTGGTGCTGCTCTTGCTGGGCGGGCCCCTGGCAGCCCAGACGGGGCAGGACCGGGCGGAGGTGGAGGCCGGCCGGCGCGCGGGCGCGCAGATCGAGCGGGCGCTGCGGGTGGTCACGGACCCCGCGACCAACGAGCGGGTCACCCGCATCGGCAAGGCGGTCGCCGCGGTTACTGAGCGGCCGCAACTGCCGTGGACGTTTAAAGTGGTGGAGCACCGCACGCCCAACGCAGTCGCCCTCCCGGGCGGCTTGGTGTATGTCACCTCCGCCCTGGTGGCCTTGGTCCGCACCGACCACGAGCTCGCAGCTTTGCTGGCCCACGAGGCGGCCCACGTGGCCTTGCGCCACCACCAGCGCCTGGAACGGGAGGCCACCCGGACCAACCTTCTGGTGCTGCTGGTGGCGGTCCTGGCACGGGACGCCCGGGTGGCGGCGGGGGCACAGCTGGTGGCCGGGGGCATCCTGAGCGCCTTCGGCCGGGAGCTGGAGCGAGAGGCGGACCTCGCGGCGGTGGGTTACCTGCTGCAGACGCCGTGGCACCCCGTGGGGATGCTGACCCTGCTGGAACGCTTGGCCCGAGAGGATGCGCTGTCAGGGGGCACCGATCCCGGGGCGTTTCGCACGCACCCCACGTGGGGCGAACGGCTACGGGCGGTGGAGGAGGAGCTTGTGCGCCGTGGAGTACCGCTTCACCGGCGGGTGGCCGCGGGCTTCCTGCGGCTTTCGGTTGAAGAGGAGGGTTCCGTGGGCGTGGTGCGGGTAAACGGCCAGGCGGTGGCGCGGGTCACCGGGGGCCGGCCGCGGGCCGAGGAGGTCGCGGCGCGGCTAGACCGCGTGTTCAACGAGGATCCCTCCCCCTTGGACGTCCGCGCGGTCGGCGTGCTGGACGAGTGGAGCGTGCGGGTGGCGGACCAGGTGGTGCTGGTGATGACGCCGGAGGACGTGCGGGCGTTCGGCCGGGCTGCCCGTGACCTTGCCCACGAGTACGCACAGCGGCTACGGGAGGCTATCGCGGAGGACCGTCGGCGCAGGGCACTGCGCGGGTAACCCCCGAGCCAGCTTGCGGGATCCTGCAGCCGCTGTTCGGCATGACGGAACGTGGCCCTTGCGCGGCGGCGAAGCCGCGGGAACCATAAAATGCGACGCCCGGGCAAGAGGGTGGCGGGAGGTCCATACGTGGGAGGCCTCGGGTGAGCGAACTCAAGATCGACGTCTTCTGTCACGTGTTACCGGACCGGTACTACGGGCGAATGGTTGAGGAGCGGGACGTCGGCGCGTACATGCAGAAGCGGGTGCGCGGGGTACGGACCCTCTACGACCTAGACCTCCGCTTCCGGCTGATGGACCGGCATCCGGGCTACGTGCAGGTGATCTCCCTGGCCGCGCCGCCCCTCGAGGCGGTGGCGCCTCCGGAACGGTCTTGGGAGCTAGCCAGGATCGCCAACGACGCCATGGCGGAGTGGGTGCAGCGATACCCGGACCGGTTCGTGGGGTTCGTGGCCTCGCTGCCCATGAACCAACCCGACGCGGCTGTGCAGGAGGCGGAGCGGGCGATCAGGGAGCTGGGGGCGACCGGGGTGCAGATCTTCACCAACGTGAACGGCAACGGCGCGCCGCTGGACCAGCCGCAGTACGAGCCGCTGTTCGCGCGGATGAGCCAGTGGGACCTCCCCATCTGGGTGCACCCGACCCGCCCCCCGGAGCGCGCGGACTACCCCACCGAACGGCGGTCCAAGTACGACATCTGGTGGGCGTTCGGCTGGCCTTAGGAGACCAGCGTGTTCATGGCGCGCTTGGTCTTCTGGGGTCACAAAAATGGGGCAGCTGTCACCCCCCCTGGAGGCGCTGCGGCTGCGCGCGCCTGTGGATCCTCCCCGCAACGTCTTCTGCTTGGGGCTGAACTACCTGGCCCTTGTGGAGGAGTCCCCCGCCCGGCAGGTCCCCAAGGCCCCCGTCTGGTTCACCAAGGCCACCACGAGCCTTGTGGGGCCGGACGAGGACGTGGTGGTGGACCGAGAGCTGACGTCCCAGCTGGACTGGGAAGTGGAGCTGGGGTGGTGCTGGGTCGGGGCGGCCGCCGGATCCCCGCCTCCAGGGCGCTGGGGTACGTCTTCGGCTATGCGGTGCTCAACGACCTGTCTGCACGCGATCTGCAGTTCGCCCGGGGCGGGCAATGGTTCTACGGCAAGAGCCTGGACGGGTTGTGTCCGGCGGGCCCCGTGCTAGTGACCGCGGACGAGATCCTCGACCCGCAGGACCTGGAGCTGTGGCTGCGGGTGAACGGCCGGGTGCGGCAGCACGGGTACACCCGGGACATGATCTTCTCTGTGGCAGAGGCCATGGAGGACCTGTCGCGCGGGATCACGCTGCTGCCGGGGGACGTGATCGCCACAGGTACGCCGGCGGGTATGGGATTCGGGCAGGACCCCCCGGTCTTCCTGGAGCACGGGGATGTGGTGGAGGCGGAGGTGTCCCGGATCGGCGTGCTCCGCAACCGGATCCGGTTCGAGGGGTGAAAGGGGGGGCGGGGTCGGTTGCGCGGCTTCGGCTGTGCCGATAGGATTAGGACGGAACGCGCCCGTAGCTCAGAGGACAGAGCGTTGGCCTCCGGAGCCAAAGGCCGCAGGTTCGAATCCTGCCGGGCGCGCCACGGTCACTTCGGGGAGCCGCGAAAGACCGTTGATCGAGGCACTGGACAACGTCGGGGTGGCGGTGCGGGACCTGGAACGCGCCGTTGCCTTTTACCGGATCCTGGGTTTCCGGCCTGAGTACGCCACCGAGGACTCGGCCCTCCTCCGGGCGGGCGGGGTCGCCCTCTACCTGTTCCGCACGGATGGGCCGGTACAGCCTTTGCGCTCGTTCGATCTGACAGGCAACGCGTCCGGGTACGACCATCTCAGCTTCCGGGTCCCTGACGTGGACGCTGCGTGCCGGCGGCTACTGGAGCTGGGCGTAACCGTGGAGCGGGAGCCACAGGACTACCCCTGGGGCGCGCGGGCCGCTTGCCTGCGGGATCCCGACGGGAACTGCATCTGGCTGCTCCAGCGGACCGGGCCTGCGTAGACGACGCGACGCCCGCAGGTCCCGAGTGGCCGCCTCCGCGATGCCCGGGTTCTACGTCGAGAGCTCGTTGGGAGTCTGCTGCTGCCCGCCTTGAGGCACCAGGTGCCGGCGGGCTAGAAGACCTGCGGTGGCGATCAGGAGGGCGGCCAGGAGGAAGACGGGCCTCGGGCCTGCGGCGCTGGCCACCGCGCCCGCCACGAAGGGCGCGGTGACCCCCCGGAGTCCCATCAGGACGGTGTACGCGGCGGCGTAGGCGGCGACCCTCCCTGGGGGAGCGAGTTCCATGCACGCGGCCATCCAGGCCAAGTCCAGGCCGGCCACGAAGAAGCCGTCCGAGGCAAACGGCAGCAGGGCGAACCACGGGTGGAAGCTGAGGAGGAACAACACCGGCGTGGCCAGGGCAGTCGTTAAGAGGGTCCGCATGGACGCAACCCCGGAGCGCCGGTCCACGTACCGGCCCCACACGAAGAAACCCGCGACCGAGGCAACGGCGGAGGTGGCCGACAGCACGCCCACCTGGGCCGGGGTGGCGCGCAGCTCGTCCACTAGCAGGAGGGGGATAGCGGGCGCCATCATCCACCCTCCGAACCCGAAGACGAAGGTGGTCACCAGGAGGGCACGGAAGGCCGGATCCCGGAGGGAGGTCCACCAAGCGGGCGGGGCGGCTAGGGGGTGGGCGGGCCCCCGCGGCAGGCGGATGCGACGGAACACCAGGGCGCCGGCGACTCCGAACACGGACGCTGCAGCAAAGACCCGGCCGTGGCCGAACTGCTCGATGGCGGGTCCCGCGGACAGGGACGCGGCCATGGCGGCCACGCTGAAGCCTACCCGCACGACTCCCACCAGCCTTCCCCGCAGCTCCGGCGGAAACACCCTTCCGACCGTCTCCGCGTAGGCGGGCACCGTCAGGCCGTTCAGGAGGTGGTAGGCGACCACCAGGGCCACGAGACCCGCGGCGCCGTCAAGCCAGGGCGTGAGGAGGAACAGTCCCCTCGCCACCAGGGCGGGCCACACCACCAGGGCCACGGGGTTGCGCGGGACCAGGGCAGGGGCCCATCCCGCGGTGAGGAAGAACCCGAGGGCCGGGGCGCTGGCCAGCAGGGAGATCCACAGGGGCGGGGCGCCCAGCCGGCGCGCCACCACGCCCGCGAAGGGCAACACCGTGCCCGAAAACACCCCGAACAGCACCGCGCCTGCCAGGTCGTGGAGGAACGCGTGCCGGGCTCGCGGGGAAAGCGACGGGAGGGGGCGCACGGCTTCAGTATGTACAGTCCCGCGGGGGGCTCTGTCAAAGTCGGTCGGCCCCGGCGGTGCCGTCGTAGAATAGCGGGGAAGCGGCGGAGGTGCGCATGCGCAGGTTCCTGGTGGACGGCGACGGCACCACGGAGGACGTGGTGGCGGTTTGGATGGCCGCGAAGCGGCCAGACGTGGAGGTGGTGGCGGTGACCACCGTGGCCGGCTGCGTGCGGGTGCAACAGGCCACGGAGAACATGTTGTACGGTCTGGAACTGGGCGGTCTCGCCCGCGTGCCGGTGTACGCGGGCTGCGAGCGGCCCCTCGTCCGTCCCCACAGTCCTTTCGACGCCTTCTTCGGCCGCAGCGGCCTTGGCACCCACACCGCAGCTAAGCCGAAGGGCCGGGCGGAGTCTGCCCACGCGGTGGACGCCATCCTGTCCCTGTGCCGGCATTACCGCAAGGATCTCGAGCTCGTGTGCCTGGGCCCCCTCACCAACCTGGCTGCGGCCCTCATTCAGGCTCCGCGGTTGGCAGAGATGCCCGCACAGGTGTACGTGTACGGCGGGTCGGGCCAGGGCGGCAACGTTACCGCGTGTGCGGAGTACAACTTCTACGCGGACCCGGAGGCGGCGGCTCTGGTGCTGGACAGCGGACTGCCCATCACGCTGTTCGGGTGGGATCTCGCCCGCCAGCACCTGTGGATGCGGGACGCGGACATCCACCGGATCCGCCAAGGCGGCACCCGAGAGTGCCGGTTCTTCCTGGAGGGCACCCGCACCCTGGCCGACTACGCCCGCAGGATCCTGCGGCAGCGGGGTTCCGACCTGGGCGCGGTGCTGGCCACGGCCGCGGCCCTGGACCCCGCGGTGATCCGGGACGTGGCACGGGTGCGGGCGGACGTGGAGACGCGCGGTGAGTTAACCCGGGGGCAGCTGGTGCTGGACCCGCTGGGGATGTCTCGCCGCCCGCCCAACGTGCGCTGGGTGCGGGACGTGGACGGCGACCGCGCGCGGGAGGCGCTGTTCACCGCGCTGGGGGCACCGCCGGTTCCGGAACCCGTACCCTCCTCCCCGAGCGAGGAGCCGGCGGGGGAGGTGGGGCCGGAGGTGGAGGACGCGCAGGCCACGCAGGCTCCGTAGGGCGGTGTAACGGAGGGCAACGGCGTGTGGACGGCTTGGGGAGCCTCCTTCACCCTAGGGCTCCTCGCTACCGCGGCGGTGAACCGGACAAACTGGCAG
Organism: uncultured bacterium; assembly: GCA_938028835.1. Taxonomy (GTDB): domain Bacteria; phylum Sysuimicrobiota; class Sysuimicrobiia; order Sysuimicrobiales; family Sysuimicrobiaceae; genus Tepidifontimicrobium. The sequence goes on from CALIMJ010000013.1 coordinate 121,822, forward strand.
GACTCCCGGGTGTGGTGCGCGTTCGCAGTAGGGGGCGGGGTGTTCTTCGCAGTACAGTTCGTGGCTCGGCCGCTGGGTGTCCTGCTCGCCTCTCTGGCGGGTGGAGAAGGCCCGCCCTCTTGGCTCGTGGTGGCGGTGGTGGTGGTGTTCGCCGAGGTGTTCAAGCTCACCGCGGCGGTGGTGCTGCACCATCTGTACCGGGGGCCGCGGCCGGGGGGTGGGGAGGTGGGGGCGGCGGTAGGCGCCGGCTTCGGAGCGTGGTCGGAGGCAGTGATCCTGCGGTCAGCGTTCCAGATGGCGCAGCTGGGGCTGCCGGGCGGCGTGTCCGTGGGGGCCGTTCTGGCCGCCTCCGTGGCTCGGCTGCTGGGGGCGGCGGGCAGCACCGGCCTTGCGGCCCGACTGGCCACCTCGGGACGGACGCTGGCAGGGCTGGGGCTGGCGGCGGCGGCCCAGCTGGTGCTGGATCCCGGGGTGCGGGTCGTGGCGCCGTCCCCGCGCTGGACGGTGGGCCTGACGGCGTTGGTGGGCGTGGGGCTGTTCGCTGCCCTGTGGGCGTCGGGGCGGAGGGCGGAGGAACGAGGATGCCGGTGAATCCCAAACTGCGGGATCCTCACGTGGATCGGCTGTTCGAGGCCATCCTGCAGCTACGATCCGTAGAGGAGTGCTACCGATTCTTCGAGGACCTGTGTACGGTCCACGAGCTGCGGGCGCTGGCGCAGCGGTTCCACGTGGCGCGCCTGCTGCACGAGGGGGCGACCTACGAGGAGGTGGTCCGCCGCACGGGGGCCAGCTCTGCCACCGTGAGCCGGGTCAAGCGTTTCCTGGAGTACGGGGCGGACGGATACCGGCTGGTGCTGCGGCGCTTGGCGCGCACCCGCGGGGCCCGGGGCCGGAGTTGACCCGGAGCGGGAGTCGTGGTAACGTGGGCCCGTGCGCCGTTCACTCCTTTATCGAGGTAAAGAGATAAAGTCCCGGACCGCACCTCCCTGGCAGCGTCTGCCGGCCGGGCTGCGGGACTGGACGCCGGAGGAATTGGCGGCGTTGCGGGCCGTGGAGGGGTGCCTGCGGCGGACCTTCGAGGCGTGGGGCTACCGGGAGGTGGCCACCCCGGCGCTGGAGTACCTGGACACGTGGACGCGGGGGATGGGCAACCCCCCTGCCGCGACGTTGTTCGTGGTGGTAGATCGGACCGGCGAGCTGCTGGCCCTGCGGCCGGAGATGACGGTCCCGGTGGCGCGATTCGTGGCCACCCGCTGGCCTGACACGGTAGCGAGGCTGTACTACGTGGGCTCCGTGTTCCGGGGCGAGTTGGGCAGGGGCAACAGCCGGGAGTTTCCGCAGGCCGGCGTGGAACGGGTGGGGGACGGCGGGGCGGACGCGGACGCGGAGGTGGTGGCCCTGGCCGTGGACGCCCTGCGGCAGGCTGCGGTTCCGGGTGTGCGGGTGGGCCTGGGCCACGCGGGCTTCTTGCGGGCCTTGCTGGACGCTTCCGGGTTGGAAGAAGACCGGCAGGTGGCACAGGAAGCTCTGTACCGGAGGGACTTCGTGACGCTGTCCTCCCTGCTGGACGGTGCCCCCGCGCCCGTGCGGGGGGCGCTGCTGGACCTGCCGTCCCTGCGGGGATCCGGCGCGCTGCCGCGGGCCCGCAGCCTCCGGGTGGGGCAGGAGGCGCTGGACGAGCTGGAGGCGGTGCTGGAGGCCGTGCAGGGGTACGCGGTGGGCGATGCCGTGGAAGTCGACCTGGGGATCATCCGCGACTTCGACTACTACACCGGCGTCGTGCTGGAGGCCTACGCGCCCGGCAGCGGGGCTCCCCTGCTGGGCGGCGGGCGGTACGACCAGCTCCTCGAGCGGTTCGGCGCGTCGCGGCCCGCGGTGGGGTTCGCGGTACACCTGGAGCGCGTCCTGGCCAGCTCCCCGCGGGGCGGGGTCCTGGCCCCGGTGCTGGAGGTGGGGTACGAGCGGTCAGCGCGGGCGCAGGCTCTTGCGTGGGTCCGGCGGGCGCGGGCCGCTGGGCTGCGGGTGGCCGCGACGCCTGCCGAGGAGGGCCGCCTGCAGCCCGGGTTGAACTTCCGGGCTGAGGGCATCTGGTGGGTGGAGCGGGACGGCTCGCGGAGGCTGCTGGCTCCGGAAGACCTGGACGCCCTGTTGGAGGGCCGCACGCCGTGAGGTCGCTGACGGTGGCCCTCCCGTCCGGACGGCTGCTCGCGGACGCGGTGCGGCTCCTCCGGGCTGCGGGTTACGGGGGTCCGGATGCACAGGACCGGAGCCTGGTCTGGCAGTGGGGCGAGCTGACGGTGATCGTGGCGAAGCCGGTGGACCTGCTGACCTACGTGGAGCGAGGTGCTGCGGACTGCGGGGTCGTAGGCAAGGACATCCTGCTGGAGCAGGCCCACGACGTGTACGAGCTGGTGGACTTGGGTTTCGGACGGTGCCGGGGCGTGGTGGCGCTGCCCGCGGACCGTCGGCACCTTTGGGGGGACCCGCGCCGGCACCTGCGGGTAGCCACCAAGTACCCGCGGGTGGCGGAGCGGTTCTTCTGGGAGCGGGGACGCCCCGTGGAGATCGTGGAGCTGTACGGTTCGGTGGAACTGGCTCCCCGGGTCGGACTCAGCGACGGGATCCTGGACCTGGTCATGACGGGCACCACCCTGCGGGCCAACGGGCTGGTGGAGGTGGCGGAGGTGTTCCAGTCCACCGCGCGCTTGGTGGTGAACCCCGTGAGCCTGCGGGCCCGCAGCGAGGCGGTCCGGGAGCTGGTGGGCCGGCTGACCCGCGTGGTGGAGGGCGTGCCGTGAGGGCGGAGGTGCGGCTTTTGAAGTTGCGGGAGATCCCCGCAGCAGAGCTGCGGCGCATCCTCACCCGATCGCAGGCGCAAGCCCTGGAGGCCAGCACGCAGGAGGCGGTGCGGACACTGCTGGAGGACGTGGAGCGCCGCGGGGACGCCGCGGTGGTGGACGCCACCGCGCAATTCGACGGCGTCCGCCTGGAGCCGAGCCGGTTACGGGTGGCACCCGAAGAGTTCGCCGCGGCCCGGGAAAAGGTCGGCGAGGGTGTGGGGGCTGCGCTGGCGGCCGCGGTGGATCGCGCCCGCCGCTTCTCGGAGTGGCTGCGGCCTGCCGCCCGGATGGTGGAGGAACTGGAACCTGGACTCACCGTGGGAGTGCAGTTCACCCCCCTGAACTCCGTGGGCGCCTACATCCCTTCCGGGAAAGGGAAGTTCCCGTCGACGGTGGTTACTCTGCTCACGCCGGCTGTCGTGGCGGGAGTGCCGGAGATCGCGGTGGTGGTGCCCCCTCAGCCCGACGGGAGCGCGGACCCCGCGGTGCTGGTGGCCGCGGCACTGCTGGGGGTGGACCGCGTGTACCGGTGTAACGGACCCGCCGGGATCGCGGCCCTGGCGGTGGGGACGGAGTCGTTCCCCCGGGTGGAGGCGCTGGTGGGCCCGGGCAACCCCTTCGTGGTGGCCATGCAGCTGCTGGCGCAAACCCGCGGCGTGCGGGTGCTGGGCACCTTCGGCCCCACGGAGTCGGTCGTCCTGGCGGACGCGGACGCGGACCCGGACCGCGTGGCGCTGGACCTGCTGAACGAGGCGGAGCACGGCAGCGACTCCGCGGCATGGCTGGTCACCCCCTCGGAGGAGCTGGCGCACGCGGTGCGGGGACGGGTGCGGTCCCTGCTGGATCGGTTGCCGGAGCCGCGGCGCGGGTACGCCCTGGACGCGCTCAGCGACCTGGGCGGAATCCTGGTGGTGGAAGACTGGGAGGAGGCGGTGGCCTTCGTGAACCTCTACGCGCCGGAGCACGTCATGGTGCACGCCAGGGATCCCTGGTGGGCGGCGCACCGGATCCGGAACGCAGGCGAGATCCTGCTGGGCCCCCACACGCCCTTCTCTGCGGCCAACTACGCCATCGGCGTCCCGGCCGCGCTGCCCACGGGTGGCGCAGCTCGTCGGGAGTCGGGCGTGACGGTGCTCAGCTACCTGAAGGTCACGTCCGTGGCGGAGCTCGACCCTCACGGGCTGGAGAAGCTCCGGCCGGTGGTGGAGCACCTGGGGACCTACGAGGGCTTCCCGGCCCATGTGATGGCGGTACGGGACCGTCCGGCAGGAGGTGCGCGGTGACGCCCCAGCCGAGACCGGAGGTGGCCGCGCTGGCAGGCTACCGGCTCGCGGGGGCAGAAGTACCGGTCAAGCTCAACCAGAACGAGTGCCCCCGGGACGTGCCCGCCGAGCTCAAGGAGGAGATCCTGTCCCGGCTGAGGGGACTCGCCTGGAACCGCTACCCGCCCATGCGGGCAGACGGCGCCCGGGAGGCGGTGGCGGAGGCCTGCGGGGTTTCCCCGGACCGGGTACTGCTCACCAACGGGTCCAACGAGGCCATCCTGGCCCTGATGCAGACCTTCGCCGCGGGACGGACCGTGGTGCTGCCCGAGCCCGGTTACTCCATGGCGGCCCCCCTCGCGGTGGTGGCGGGAGCCCGGGTCCGGCCGGTGCGCCTGCGGCAGGACCTGAGGGTGGACGTGGACCTGCTGGCCCGCTCGGCGCGGGAAGCCGAGGCCGCGCTGGTGTTCCTGGCGTCGCCCAACAACCCCACCGGACGCGCGGTGACGCCGGAGGAGGTAGAGGCGCTGCTGCGCGCCTTCCACGGGCCCGTGGTGGTGGACGAGGCGTACTGGGGGTTCTGTCCCCGGTCGGTCCTGCCCTTGCAGGACCGGTACCCCCACCTGGTGGTGCTGCGCACGGCCTCCAAGGCCTTCGGGCTCGCGGGAGCACGGGTGGGCTGGGTGGTGGCGCACCCCGAGGTGGTGGCCCAGGTATCCAAGGTGGTGCCGCCGTACAACGTGAACCTGTTCGGGCAGGTGGCGGTGGAGGTGATGGCTCGTCGCGGGGAGCTGGTGGCCTGTCGGGTGCAGGAGGTGGTGCAGGAACGGGAGCGCATCCGGGATGCCCTGGAGGACATCGGCGTGCAGGTCTACCCCAGCGACGCCAACTTCCTCCTCTTCCGGGTGCCGGATGCTCGCGAAACCTTCCTGCGCCTGCTGGAGCGCGGGGTCCTGGTGCGGGACGTGTCCCGCTACCCCATGCTGGAGGGATGTCTGAGGGTGACGGTGGGGTCCCGGGAGGACAACGACGCGTTCCTGTCGGCCTTGCGGGCCGCTCGAGAGGTGGCGGTGTGAGGCAGGCCCAGGTGGAGCGCGCCACTGCCGAGACCCGGGTGCGGGTCCTGCTCCGGCTGGATGGTGAGGGTCGCCACCGCGTCCGCACCCAGGTTCCGTTTTTGGACCACATGCTGGCCCAGTGGGCTCACCACGGCGGGTTCGACCTAGAGGCGGACGCGTCGGGGGACGTGGCGGTGGACCCGCACCACACCGTGGAGGACGTGGGGATCGTGTTGGGCGACGCCTTCAGCCAGGCTTTGGGCGACGGCCAGGGGATCGCGCGGTTCAGCAGCCTGCACGCGGTCATGGACGACGCGCTGGTGTTGTGTGCGGTGGACGTGAGCGGACGCCCGTACCTCCACTGGGACGTCCGCTGGCCTGCGCCCGTCATCGGGTCCTTCGCCACCGAGCTGGTGGAGGAGTTCTTCCGGGCCTTCGTAGTCCGCGCCCGGGTGAGCCTGCACGTGGTGGCGGTTCATGGACGGAACAGCCACCACCTGGCGGAGGCGGCTTTCAAGGGCTTCGGGGTCGCCCTGGGCCGCGCGGTGCGCGTGGAGCGGGCCAGCCACCCATCGACCAAGGGCGTGCTGTAGGGGAAGCGCCGTGCGGGCGGCCCTGGTGGATTACGGTGCCGGCAACCTGCGCAGCGTGGAACGGGCCCTGGCGCGCGCGGGGTTCGCGGTCGTGCGGGCGGAGCGGCCCTCTGACCTGGACGGTGCGAGGTTGGTCGTCCTCCCAGGTGTGGGCGCCTTCGGCCCGGCGATGCGTCGGCTGTCCGAGGCGGGGTTCGTGGATGCCCTCCGGGCGTGGGCCGGGGAAGGCAGGCCCCTGCTGGGCCTGTGCCTGGGGATGCAGCTGCTGTTTGAGTGGAGCGAGGAGGACGGCGTCCATCCCGGTCTGGGGCTCCTCGGGGGTCGGGTGGTGCGGCTCCCCCACGGCGTCAAGGTGCCCCACATGGGGTGGAACCGGATGGAGCTGGTGAAGCCGTCGGCGGTCACCGCACACGTGCGGTCCGGGGAGTACGTGTACTTCGTCCACTCCTACTACGCGGTCCCCGCTTCGGACTGCGTGGTGGCACAGACGTGGTACACGCTTCACATCCCCGCGGTAGTGGAGGTGGGCTCAGTGGTGGGTTTCCAGTTCCACCCTGAGAAGAGCGGCGACGTGGGTCGCCGGCTGCTCCTGGGTGTCCGGGAGCGGGTCGGGGCGGAGGCGCGGCCGTGACGGTGTTCCCGGCCCTGGACCTTCTGGACGGCCGCGTGGTCCGGCTGGCCCAGGGAGACTTCCGCCGGGTCACGGAGTACCCGGGGGACCCGGTGGAGGTGGCCCAGGGGTGGGTACGGGCCGGAGCCACGTGGGTGCACGTGGTGGATCTGGACGGCGCGCGGCAGGGGGTCCCACGGCACCTGTACGTGGTATCCGCCCTGGCGCGCTCGGGCGTACGGGTGCAGGTGGGTGGCGGGCTGCGCACGGAAAAGGCGGTAGAACAGGCTTTGGAGGCGGGCGCGGACCGCGTGGTGGTGGGAACCCGCGCGGTCCTGGATCCCGGGTGGCTGGAGCGCCTGTGCGTTCGCTGGGGCGAGCGCGTGGTGGTGGCCCTGGACGCGCGGGACGGTCGGGTGGTGATCCGCGGCTGGACGGAGGCGATACCCCTCGGGGTGGAAGAAGCCGCGGGGCGGGCGTTGGGGTGCGGGGCGAGGCGGTTGTTGGTGACCGACGTCGCCGCGGACGGCGTTCTGGCCGGACCCAATCTGTCCCTTTATCGGACCCTGGTGTCCTCGGGGGCCTCTGTGGTGGCCTCCGGCGGGGTGCGGCACGCGGAGGACGTACGCACCCTCCGGCGGGCCGGTGTCGACGGAGTGGTGGTCGGCCGGGCGCTGTACGAGGGAACCCTGCGGCTGGAGGACGCCCTGGAGGCCGCGCGGACGGGCGAGGGGGCAAATCCGTGAGCTTGGCCAAGCGGATCATCCCCTGTCTGGACGTGGACGCGGGCCGCGTGGTGAAGGGCGTGCGTTTCGTGGACCTGCGGGACGCAGGGGACCCCGCACAGCTGGCCGCGGCGTACGACCGGGAGGGAGCGGACGAGCTGGTGTTCCTGGACATCACGGCCTCCGCGCAACACCGGCCCATCCTGGAGGAGGTGGTGTGGCGCACTGCGGGCGAGGTCTTCATCCCCCTCACCGTGGGCGGCGGGATCCGGTCGGTGGAGGACGCGCGGCGGATGCTGAAGGCTGGCGCGGACAAGGTGGCGGTGAACACCGCAGCAGTGCACGATCCGGGCCTGGTCGGTCGGCTGGCGGAGCGGTTCGGGCGCCAGTGTGTGGTCGTGGCCATCGACGCTCGGCGCCGAGCGCAGGGCTGGGAGGTCTACACCCACGGGGGCCGTCGCCCCACAGGGCTCGACGCGGTGAGGTGGGCGGAGCGGGCGGCGGAGCTGGGAGCGGGCGAGATCCTGCTGACCAGCATGGACCGGGACGGGACCACGGAGGGGTTCGACGTGGAGTTGACGCGGGCGGTCAGCCGGGCCGTCACCGTGCCCGTCATCGCCTCCGGGGGGGCGGGGAAGGTAGAGCACTTCGTGGAGGTCCTCACGGAGGGGGAAGCCGACGCCGCCCTCGCGGCATCCGTCTTCCACTTCGGGCAGCTCCGCATCCGGGACGTGAAGGCCGCCTTGAAGGCTCAGGGGATTCCCGTCCGTGAGGTGCAACCGTGGGAGAGCCTGTGAGCACGGGGAAGGTCGGGGGGCTGCGGCCGGTGGTGGTCCAGGACCGGCGTTCGGGGCAGGTGCTGATGCTGGCGTACGCCAACGACGACGCCGTGCAGCGCACCCGCGAGCTGGGACTGGCCCACTTCTGGAGCCGGTCCCGCAGCGCCTTGTGGCGCAAGGGGGAGACCTCCGGCCACTCCCTCGCCGTCTCCCAGATCCTGCAGGACTGCGACGGGGACGCCCTGCTCTACGTGGTGGACCCCCAGGGGCCCGCGTGTCACACCGGCGAGCTGTCCTGCTTCCACCGGGACCTGGCCGGTCAGCGCGCAGAGCCGGCCGTGGGCGTGCTGGCGGAGCTGGAGCGGGTCATTCGCGACCGCCTGCGGCAAGCGCCACCGGGCTCCTACACCGCGTCGCTGCTTGCCGCAGACCCCGCGCGGCTGCACGAGAAGCTGTTCGAGGAGACTGCGGAAGTGGTCCGCGCCGCGCGGGAGGAGGGGCCGGAGCGGCTGGCGCAGGAGGCTGCAGACCTCCTGTACCACCTGCTGGTCCTCCTCGCGCGCGAGGGCGTGCCGTGGTCCCAGGTGCTCCAGGTGCTGGCCGCTCGCCGAACCCGGTAGGACAGCCGGGCCCCTCCTGGGGTATCCTCCGGGTGCGGGAGCCCATGCGCTACGCGGTCCTGTCGGACGTCCACGCGAACCTGGAAGCCCTGGAGGCCGTGCTGGAGGACGCGCGCCGCCAGGGGGTGGAGGGGCTCGTGTGTCTGGGAGACTTCGTCGGCTACGGGCCGGACCCCAACGCGTGCGTGGAGAGGCTGCGGGACCTGCTGGTGGCCGCCCTGGTGGGCAACCACGACCTCGCGGCCCTAGGCCGGCTGGACGCGCGGCGCTTCAACCTGTTCGCGCGGGCCGCGGTGGAGTGGACCCGGGAGCAACTGTCGCCGTCCGTGCGGGCGTACCTGGAGGGCCTGCAGCCGCGGCAGACCTTCGAGGGGATGCTGCTGGTCCACGCCAGCCCGCAGGACCCCGTGGAGGAGTACATCCTGGACTGGGAGACCGCGGACGACAACTTCCGGTCCGCGGAGTTCTCCGTGTGCCTGTTCGGGCATACCCACGTGCCCGTGCGCTTCGCCCACGACGGCGTCCGCACGTACGTGTTCCCCCTGGCGCCCAGTGGCGCAGTGAAACTGGAACGTGATCTCCGGCACTTGATCAACGTCGGCAGCGTGGGCCAGCCACGGGACGGGGATCCCCGCGCCGCGTATGGGATCCTGGACACCGGTACGAGGAGCCTGGAGCTCCGGCGGGTGCCCTACCCTGTGGAGGCGGTGCAGGCGAAGATGCAGGCGCGAGGGCTCCCCCGCCCCTTGTGGGAGCGGCTGAGCGAGGGCCGGTAGGAGACGTCGGGGTGAAGATCTACACGCGGACGGGCGACAGCGGGCAAACCGGCCTGTTCGGCGGCGAGCGGGTGTCCAAGGCGGATCCCCGGGTAGAGGCCTACGGAGCGGTGGACGAGCTGAACACCCTGCTGGGGCTGGTGCGGGCCAAGTTGCCCGCGGGGGCGCTGTCGGACCTGCTGGCGGACGTGCAGGGGAGGCTGTTCGAGGTAGGCGCGGAACTGGCTACCCCGCGGGTGGAGGATCCCAAGCTGGCCGCGCGGGTGCCGCGCGTCAGCGCCTCGTCGGTGCAGGCGCTGGAAGGGTGGATCGACCGCCTGGAGGCGGACCTCCCGCCCCTGCGCGGCTTCGTGCTTCCGGGTGGCACCGAGGCAGGTGCCCTGTTGCACGTGGCCCGGGCAGTCTGCCGGCGTGCGGAGCGGCGGGTGGTGGCCCTGGCGGAACGGGCCGCGGTGAACCCGGAAATCCTCCGGTACCTGAACCGGCTTGGGGACCTGCTGTTCGTGGCGGCGCGATGGGTCAACCTCGCCGCGGGAACCCCGGAAGCGCCGTGGCGCGCGAGGGCGCCGGCCGCGGAGGGCGGACCGACGCCTTGACATCGTTGCACCCCCACGGCTAGGTTTTGCTGGAGACCGCGCCCAGACGGCGTGGCGCGGCGGGAGGGGCGAGCGGCGGGAGGGGCGAGCGGCCGGAGGGCTCAGATGGCGGTGGCGCAGGGGATCGGAGGGGCGCTGTCCCGGGGCCGCACGTGGCTGGAGCGGGATCGCGTCCTGGCGCCGATCCTCCTGGTGCCCGCGGTGGCCTACATCGTCCTCCTCGTGGGGTTCCCGTTCCTGTTCGCCCTCTACCTCAGCTGGACAGACGCCACCACGGGCAACCCCTTCGGCCGGTTCATCGGGCTCGCGAACTTCGCCCTGGTGTTCCAGGACCCCGTGGCCTCCCGGGCCCTGCGCAACACCTTCGTGTTCACCCTGGCCGCGCAGGTCCTGGTGATGGTGCTGTCCAACGTGCTGGCCTTGGCCCTGCGCCGGCCGTTCCGCGGCCGCGGGGCGGTGATGTTCCTCCTCCTGCTGCCGTGGGTGGCCCCCGTCTCCCTGTCCACCATCGGGTGGCTGTGGATCCTACACGCCCGGTTCAGCGTCCTGGACTGGGCCCTGCGGGGCCTGAGCCTGCTGCCGCCGGGAGCCAATATGTTCTGGCTGGGGCGGCCGGACCTGGCCTTCGGGGCGGTGGTGGCGGTGCACGTGTGGCGGATGCTGCCCTTCGCCACCGTGGTTCTGCTGGCCGGCCACTCCGCCATCCCCCAGGACTTCCTGGACCAGGCGGAGGTGGACGGGGCGAACCTGTGGCAGAAGTACCGGCACGTGATGCTGCCGCTGCTGGCACCCGTGGCGGTGGTGGCCCTCCTGTTCGGCACCATCTTCACCTTCACGGACATGACGGTGGTGTACGTCCTCACCCGAGGGGGGCCCTTCGACACCACCCAGGTGCTGGCCAGCCTGGCTTTCTTTAAGGGGATCGTAGGCGGGAACCTGAGCGTGGGCGCCACCATCTCCCTGTTGCTGTTCCCCGTACTCCTGGTGGCCGCGGTGTTCGTGCTCCGGGCTGCCCGGCGGGTGGAGGTGGGCTGGTGACCGGCCGGACGCGGCGCTGGTTGCTGGCCGCCGGGCGCGTGCTGCTGGTCGGGGTCTTCGTGGTGTTCACGGCGTTCCCCTTCGCGTGGATGGGAATCACCGCCTTCAAGCAGAACTCCGACCTGTACAATCCGGAGCACAACCCGTTCTGGTTCAACGAGCCGCCCACCCTGGAGCACTTAGAGTACGCCTTCACGAAAACCCGGTTCGCCCGGTGGGTGGTGAACACCGCCCTGGTGGGGGTGGGGGTGGTGGTGGTCACCCTCCTGCTCACGGTGCCCGCCGCGTACAGCCTCGCGCGCCTGCTGGGCCGGTGGGGGGAGCGGGCCAGCATCGCCATCTTCCTCGTGTACCTGATCCCGCCGACCCTGCTCTTTATCCCCATGTCCCTGGTAGTGACCACCCTGGGCCTGCAGAACACCCTCTGGGCCCTGATCGTGGTGTACCCCACCATCACCGTGCCCCTGTGCACGTGGCTGCTGTCCGGGTTCCTGCGGGGTCTGCCCCGGGAGCTGGAGGAGGCGGCCATGGTGGACGGATGTACCCGGCTGGGGGCCTTGGGCCGTGTGCTGCTGCCGCTCGCGGTCCCCGGGATCGTCACCGTGGTCATCTTCAGCTTCACCCTGTCTGCCCAGGAGTTCGTGTACGCCCTCAGTTTCGTCACCGCCACCGCGCAGAAGACCGTGAGCGTCGGGGTGCCTGCAGACATGGTGCGGGGGGACATCTTCGACTGGGGCCCGCTCATGGCCTCCGCGTTCCTCGCCAGCGTGCCGGTGGCCGCCCTGTACTACCTGGTGATCGAGCGTTTCGTGGGGAGTTTCACCCTCGGCGGCGCTTTCCGCTGAGGAGAACGGACCAAGACAAAGGGGGGATCGCGATGGAGGATGAGCGGAAGCAGGACGGAGCGTGGGTGCAGGTAGCAGAGGGCCGGTGGCGCCGGCTCACGCGCCGGGACTTCCTCAGGTCCGCGGCCGCCGGGGCGGCGGTGGGGAGCCTGGGTCCCCTCGTGCTCACCGAGCGGACCCGGGCGCAGCCGGTGACGCTGCGGATCCTGCAGTGGCGGCACTTCGTCCCGCCGTACGACGAGTGGTTCAACAAGGTCTTCGCTCCCAAGTGGGGGGAGAAGAACGGGGTACGGGTGGTGGTGGAGAACGTGGGCGTGGCGGAGCTCCCCGCCATCGCCGCTTCCGAGGCGGCCCGGGTGGCCGCGGGTGCCGACCCGGGCCACGACATGATGCAGTACCTCACGCCGCCCGCCACCCTGGAGCGGCAGGTGGACACCGACGCCCACCGGGAGGTCATCGAGGAGCTCAAGCGGAGGGTGGGCCCCTATATCCCGTTGGCGGAGAAGAGCACGTACAACCCCGTGACCCGACGGTATTTCGGGGTGTCAGACAACTTCGTTCCCGACCCGATGCACTACCGGGGCTGGATGTGGCGGCAGGCCTCGGCCAAGGCCTTGGGGAGTTCCACCGCGGGGCCGGTGACCTGGGAAGATGTCCTCAAGGTGGGGCGGGAGCTCAAGCGCATGGGCCACCCCGTGGGCCTCGGTCTGAGCCAGGAGATCGATACGGCAATGTGGCTGCGGGCCCTGATGTACTCGTGGGGGACCGGGGAGCAGGACGAGGCGGGGAACGTGGTTCTGGACGTGCCGCCGTTCCGCCAGCGGACCCTGGACGCCTTGCGGTTCGTGCGGGCGCTGTACAACGAGACCATGTTCGCGGGCGTGTTCGCGTGGACCGCGGCGTCCAACAACGAGGAGTTCCTGGCCGGCCGCATCTCCGTTGCCATGAACGCCATCTCCATCACCCGTACCGCCCAGGCTCTGGCTGCGCAGGCGCTCAAACGGGGAGAGGACCCCAATACCTCGAAGGCGGTCCTCCTGGCGCGGGACACCCTCATCACGGAACGCGCACCCCGGGGGCCCGCGGGAGCGCGGGGGCTGGAGCACGTGATGGGGGTGTACTTCATCTGGCGCAACCGGCCGCGCCCCGTGCGGGAGGCCGCCAAGAAGCTGCTCATCGACCTGGTGTTGAGCTACGACCCGGACGTGGCGGCCCGGGAGGGCTGGCCGCCCGGGAAGTTCCACGCCTCGCAGGCGTACGACTACCCCACGTTCCAGAACGCCATCTCCAAGCAGAAGCGCCTGGCCTACCTCCGGGACGACCCCGTGGCGAAGGCCGCAGGGGACCGCAAGGACAAGCTGGCCACCATCGAGACCGCGTACGAATGGGCGCACAACGTGGGCTGGCCGGGGCCGTCCAGTGCAGCCATCGACGAGGTGTTCAACACGTGGATCCTCAACGTGATGTTCGCCCGCGTCGCCCAGGGGATCGACACGCCGGAACAGGCCCTGGACGCGGCGGCCGCCCAGATTCGGCGGGTGTTCCAGAAGTGGCGGGAGCAGGGGCTGGTGGGGGGTCGGCGGTAGGACCCGGACAGGGGTCACCAGCAAGCGGGGGAGGGCTGCGACCCTCCCCCGCTTCATGTCAGGCCCGGCTCAACACGATGGCCCGCTTGAGCTCCTGGATGGCCTTCGTGATCTCGATCCCCTGCGGGCACGCGTCCGTGCAGTTGAACACGGTCCGGCACTTGAAGGCGCCGCTGCGCTCCGCCAGGAGGGCAAGGCGCTCGGCGGCCGCGCGGTCGCGGCTGTCGAAGATGAACCGGTGCGCCGCCACCAGGGCCGCGGGCCCCAGGAACTCCCCGTTGCCCCAGAAGATGGGGCACGCGGTGGTGCACACCGCGCACAGGATGCACTTGGTGGTGTCGTCGATGCGGGCCCGCTCCTCCGGGCTCTGCAACCGCTCCCGGGCGGGCGGCGGTTCGTCGTTGACCAGCCACGGCATCACGTGCCGGTATTTCGCAAAGAAGGGTTCCATGTCCACCACGAGATCCTTGATCACGGGCAGCCCGCGGAGGGGCTCCACGGTGATCCGGTTGCCCAGGTCCTTCACGAGGACCTTGCACGCGAGCCGGTTCCGGCCGTTGATCAGCATGGCATCCGAGCCACAGATCCCGTGCGCGCAGGAGCGGCGGAGGGCCAGGGTCCCGTCCAGGTTCCACTTGATGTAGTGCAGGACGTCCAGGACCCGGTCGAAGGGGTCCGTGGGCACCTCGTAGTCCGCCCAGTAGGGTCGCCGGTCCTTCTCCGGGTTGAAGCGCTTGATCCGCACGTGGACCTTCATGGGCTCCTCCTCAGTACTTCCGCTCCTGGGGCTGGAAGCGCGTGATGGTGACCGGCTTGTAGGCGAAGCGCCCGTCCCGGTACAGCAGGGTGTGCTTGAGCCACTGGGCGTCGTCCCGCTTGGGGTAGTCCTCCCGCATGTGGGCCCCGCGGCTTTCTGTGCGGTTCAGGGCGGAGCGGACGGTGGCCTCCGCCACGTCCAGCAGGCACCCCAGCTCCCACGCCTCCAGCAGGTCCTGGTTGAACTTACACCCGCGGTCGTCCAGGGTGATGCGGGCGTAACGGTCGCGCAGCTCCCCCAGCTTGTCCAGCATCCGCTGCAGGTCCGGCCCGTTGCGGAAGATCCCACACCACTCCATCATGCAGGCTGCGAGCTCCTCCCGGATGGTGCCCACCTTCTCGCCGCCCGTGCTGTTCCGCAGTCGCTCGAGTTCCTCGCGGACGTCGCTGTCCGGGTTGTGGGCCACGGGTACCCGCTCCGCCTCCTTCAGGTAGCGAGCCATGTCCCGCCCCGCGCGCCGTCCGAACACCAGGATGTCCACCAGGGAGTTCGTCCCCAGACGGTTGGCCCCGTGCACCGATACGCACGCGCACTCCCCGGCGGCATACAGGCCCGGCACCGGCGTGTTGCGCTCGTCCCGGATCACCCGGCCCCACACGTCGGTGGGGATCCCGCCCATGGCGTAGTGGGCAGTGGGCTGGACCGGCACCGGCTGGGTCGCGGGGTCGACGCCCAGGTAGGTGCGGGCGAAGGAGGTGATCTCCGGCAGCTTCTCGTCCAGCACCTGCCGGGGCAGGTGGGTAAAGTCCAGGTGCAGATAGTCCTTCCCGTCGATCCCCCGACCCTCCCGGATCTCCGTGATCATGGCGCGGGCGATGATGTCCCGGGGTGCCAGGTCCAGCAGGTTGGGAGAGTACCGCTCCATGAAGCGCTCGCCGTGGCGGTTGCGGAGGATGGCCCCCTCCCCGCGGGCGGCCTCGGACATCAGGATGCCCAGCCGGTAGATGCCCGTGGGGTGGAACTGGTAGAACTCCATGTCCTCCAGGGGGATCCCGCGGCGCCAGCAGATGGCCGCCCCATCGCCGGTGAGGGTGTGGGCGTTGCTGCTGACCTTGAAGATCCTCCCCCATCCTCCCGTGGCGAACATCACGGCCCGGCTGTGGAACACGTGCAGCTCGCCCGTGAGGATCTCCCACGCCACCACCCCCGCGGCCACCCCGTCCTCCAGGAGGAGGTCCACCACCTGGAACTCGTTGAAGAAGTGCACGTTGTTGCGCAGGCACTGCTGGTACAGGGTCTGGAGGATCATGTGCCCGGTCCGGTCGGCCGCGTGACACGCACGGCGTACGGGGCCCTGGCCGAAGTGGTGGGTGTGGCCGCCGAACCGCCGCTGGGCGATCCGGCCGTCCGGGGTGCGGTCGAAGGGCAGGCCGTAGTGCTCCAGGTCGTAGATGGTCTCGATGGCCTCGCGGGCCAGGATCTCCGCCGCGTCCTGGTCCACCAGGTAGTCCCCACCCTTCACGGTGTCGAACATGTGCCACTCCCAGTGATCCTCCTCCTCGTTGCCCAGGGCGGCACCGATGCCGCCCTGGGCGGCACCGGTGTGGGAGCGGGTGGGGTACAGCTTCGAGAGCACCGCCACCCTCAGGTCCCGCTGGCGCCCCAGCTCCAGGGCCGCAAACAGCCCTGCGCCGCCGGCGCCCACGATCACCGCGTCGTACTCGTGCACCGGCATGGTCCCCTCCTCTCAGCGCCGGGCGAAGGCCGAGGGGTCGAAGGAGAACAGCACCAGGGCGCCCAGCAGGGTGAACACGAGGCCCACCGTCCACAGCCCCAGGTTCCACACCAGGCGCCACCCGCCGCCCGGCCGCGTGTAGTCGTTCACGATCCCGCGCAACCCGTTCAGGCCGTGGGACAGGGCCAGGACCAGGATGAGGAGGTCGTAGACGCGCCAGAAGGGCGTCGCGAACCGCTGTGCGACGAAGGCGAAGTCGATGGTGTCGGTGCTGTTGATCACGTGCATGATGTAGAGGTGGCCCAGCACCAGCCCCAGCAGCAGGACCGCCGACACCCGCATGTACAGCCAGGACACCCACTCCCACCCGTTGGGCCGCACGCGCGTCGCTTGCACCGTCCTCCCTCCTTCCTAAGGGGCGAACAGGGGCCGCAGCATGATCACCGCCACGGGTACCATGACCACCACGTACGCCGCCGCCCCCACCCAGAACAGGGTCCGGTACCAGCGGGTGGCGTGGGGGAACAGGTCCAAGACCAGGACCACGAGGCCGTTACCCGCGTGGTACACCACCGCGGCGACCAGCAGGAGCTCCAGGGGCTTGAACCACGGCTGCTTGTACAGGGCCAGGGCGTGGTCGTACGCCTGCGGCCCGTACAGGAGCATGCTGGTCTCCACGATGTGCAGCAGCAGGAACACGAGCACCGCCACGCCGGTGATGCGGTGCAACACCCACGCCAGCATTCCGGGGCCGCCTCGGTACATGGCACCTCCTCGTCGCTCAGGTGGATCGCTCCACGTCCTCCCGCATGTCCTCCATGTGTCGGTGCAAAACCCCGCGGGCCAGGGGTTCGTTGCGCATCCGGATGGCCTCCACGATGGCCTGGTGGAACTCCTGGGCCTTGTGGGGACTCGTGGGAGCCCGGCCCGTGGCCTCGCGGCTGCGCAGCCACATCTCGCACAGGGACCGCACCAGGGAGACCAGGACGGGGTTGCGGGTGGCCTCGGCCACCAGCTGGTGGAACTGGAGGTCACTCTCCAGGTCGTGCTTGCCCGCGGCCAGCTCCCGTTCCCGGCGGTTGAGCAGGTCCTGCATCTGGTCGATGTCGTCCTGGGTGGCCCGGTGGACCGCCAGGGCTACCACCTCCTCCTCCACGAGCCGGCGGGCCTCCAGCAGGTCCAGGAGCAACTCCCGCTCCCGCAGCAGGCCCCACACCGCAGGGTCGACGGGGGCGGAAGCCTGCCGGACGAAGGTGCCGTCGCCGGAGCGGACTTCCACGAGCCCCATGGCGCTGAGGACCCGCAAAGCCTCCCGGACCGAAGCGCGGCTGACGCTCAGCAGCTCCGCCAGCTCCCGCTCGGACGGCAGCCGGTCGCCGGGTTGGAGCTGGCGCTCCGCAATGAGGCCCTGGATCTGGCGGACGA
This sequence comes from uncultured bacterium, assembly GCA_938028835.1. Taxonomy (GTDB): domain Bacteria; phylum Sysuimicrobiota; class Sysuimicrobiia; order Sysuimicrobiales; family Sysuimicrobiaceae; genus Tepidifontimicrobium. The sequence continues at coordinate 139,067 of CALIMJ010000013.1, forward strand.
TGTCCTCGTAGATCCGCCGGGGCCGGACGGGTTGAAAGATGGACGGGTGCGCCATGGCGGCCCGGTGGCCTACTGGCCTGACCACCCCCACCATACACGTTCGGGTAACCCCTGTAAAGGCGAGTTGGCCGCCCACCGGGTTTCGGGGTACACTTGGGGTGGGCTCGCCTGGGTCCTGTCGAGCGGGTCCTTCGAAAAACCCAACCCCGATCAGGTTCAGAGGAGCGGCACGATGCTGACCCTGGAGAGGCTTTCCGTCCCCAAGGAAGGGCACCGGATCGAGGTAGAGGATGGCCGGTTGCTGGTCCCTGACGACCCCATCATTCCTTTCATCGAGGGGGACGGCACCGGCCCGGACATCTGGAGGGCCACCCGGCGGATCCTGGACGCGGCGGTCCAGGCCGCCTACGGGGGCAAACGGCGGATCGTGTGGTTCGAGGTGTACGCGGGGGAGAAGGCCAATCACCAGTTCGGGGACTGGCTCCCGGCTGACACCCTGCGGGCGTTCCAGCACTTCCACGTGGGCATCAAGGGCCCCCTAACCACGCCGGTGGGCGGGGGTTTCCGGTCGCTGAACGTGGCCCTGCGGCAGCTTTTGGACCTGTATGCATGCATCCGGCCGATCCGGTGGTTCGAGGGGGTTCCGTCCCCGGTTCGCCACCCGGAGAAGGTGGACATGGTGGTGTTCCGTGAGAACACGGAGGACATCTACAAGGGGATCGAGTGGCCTGCGGGATCCCCTGAGGCCAAGCGCGTGATCGAGTGGCTGCGCAGTGAGTTCGGGGTGGAGCTGCGACCGGACTCTGGCATCGGGATCAAGCCCATGAGCGAGTTCGGCACCAAGCGCCTGGTGCGGAAGGCCATCCGGTACGCCCTGGATCGCAAGCGCCGGAACGTCACCTTGGTCCACAAGGGCAACATCATGAAGTACACGGAGGGAGCGTTTCGGGAGTGGGGCTACCAGGTGGCTCGGGAGGAGTTCGGCGACGTCACGGTCACCTGGGACGAGGTGCAGGAGAAGTACGGGGGCAAGGTCCCGCCGGGCAAGCTGCTGATCCAGGACTACATCGCGGACGTGACCTTCCAGCACGTGCTCACCCGTCCACAGGACATCGACGTGATCGCCACGGGCAACCTGAACGGGGACTACCTCTCCGATGCCTTGGCCGCGCAGGTGGGCGGCATCGGGATGGCTCCGGGCGCCAACGTGGGGGACTTCCACGCGGTGTTCGAAGCCACCCACGGCACGGCACCCAAGTACGCCAACCTGGACAAGGTGAACCCCAGCTCCCTCACCCTGTCTGGCGTGATGATGCTGGAGTACCTGGGGTGGGATGAGGCGGCCCAGCGGGTCATCCGGGGCATGGAGGCGTGCTTCCGGGAGAAGATCGTCACCTACGACTTGGCGCGCCTGATGGACGGCGCCCGGGAGGTGCGAACCAGCGAGTTCGCCACCGCGGTCATCGAGCGCATGGGCTAGACGCGAGAGGAGGCTTGGGATGCGGAGGGGTCGCGCGAAGATCACCATTGTGGGCGCGGGCACCGTGGGCACGGCCGCCGCCCACTGGATCGCCTCCCGCCAGCTGGGCGACCTGGTGCTGGTGGACATCGTAGAGGGGCTCCCACAGGGCAAGGCCCTGGATCTGCAGCAGGCCGGTCCCATCGCCGGGTTCGACGTTCGGGTGCTGGGGACGAACGATTACGGGGACACCACAGGCTCGGACGTGGTCATCGTCACGGCGGGGGTCCCGCGAAAGCCCGGCATGACCCGGGAGGAGCTGGTGGGTACCAACGCCGGGATCGTGCGCAGCGTCATGGAGCAGGTGGTGCCTCGGTCCCCCGACGCGGTGTTCATCGTGGTGACCAACCCCCTGGACGCTATGACCTACCTGGCCCACCGGGTGTCGGGCCTACCCCGGGAGCGGCTGTTCGGCCTCAGCGGGGCCCTGGACAGCACGCGGTTCCGCACCTTCCTCGCCCTGGAGCTGGGGGTGTCCCTGCAGGATGTGCAGGCGATGGTGATCGGCGCGCACACGGACAAGGACATGGTTCCTCTGGCGTCCTCCGCGAATGTGCGGGGGGTGCCCGTCAGCCGCCTGCTGCCGCCCGACCGCCTGCAGGCGGTGGTGGCACGCACCCGCCGCGCGGGCGCGGAGATCACGGAGCTCATGAAGGCCAGCGCCTTCACCGCTCCCGGCGCCGCCCTGTGCGCCATGACCGAGGCGGTGCTGCTGGACCTGAAGCGCGTGATCCCGTGCTGCGTGTACCTGGACGGTGAGTATGGCGAGCGGGACGTGTGCGTGGGCGTCCCCGTGGTCCTGGGGTCCCGCGGCGTGGAGCGCATTCTGGAGGTGCCGCTGTCGGAGGAGGAAGAGCGGGCCTTTCGAGCCTCGGTCGCCGCCGTACGGGAGCTGCTGGCTGCGCTCCCCCTCTAGCCCATGCGGCTGCACGAGTACCAGGCCAAGGAGCTGTTCGCCGCCTACGGCATCCCGGTCCAGCGGGGCGTGGTAGTGGATCGGGCCGAGGATCTCCTCACCCTGGACCTGCGCTACCCGGTGGTGTTGAAGGCGCAGGTCCTGGTGGGCGGGCGCGGCAAAGCCGGGGGCGTCCAGCTGGCGGCCACACCAGAGGAGGCCCGCGAGAAGGCCGCCCGGATCCTGGGGATGGAGATCCGCGGGGAGCGCGTACGGCGGCTGCTGGTGGTGGAGGCCGCCCGGATCGACCGGGAGTACTACCTGGCTTTCGTGGTGGACCGATCCAGCCGGCGCCTGACCCTGGTGGCGTCTGCGGAGGGCGGTGTGGACATCGAGGAGGTGGCGCGGCGGACGCCAGAGCGCATCGTCAAACTCGCCGTGGATCCCGCCTTGGGTTTCCACCCCTTCCACGGCCGGTGGGTGGCCCGTCGGTTGGGGCTTTCCGGCCCGCTGCTGGGGCAGTTCGCGGAGGTCACCTGCGACCTGTACCGACTCGCGTGCGAGCGGGACGCGGAACTGGCGGAGATCAATCCCCTGGCCCTGTGCGACGGCCAGTGGCTGGCGGTGGACGCGAAGCTGGTGGTGGACGACAACGCCCGTCCCCGGCAGCCGGACCTGCCCGCGGACGAGGAGACCACCGAGCTGGAACGGATGGCCCGCGAGTACGACCTCTCCTACGTGGAGCTGGATGGCGACATCGCCATCATCGGCAACGGCGCGGGCCTCGTCATGTCCACGCTGGACATGGTGGCGCACTTCGGCGGCCGTCCGGCCAACTTCCTGGACGTGGGGGGAGGCGCCTCTACGGAGGCCATGCGTCGGGCTCTCGACATCGTCCTGCGGAAACCGGGGGTTCGGGCGCTGTTCATCAACATCTTCGGCGGCATCACGCGGTGTGACGACGTGGCCAGGGCCATCGCGTCCGCTCCCCCGCCGGTGCCCACCAGCATCCGCCTCACGGGGACCAACGAGGAGGAGGGTCGGCGGATCCTCGAGCAGGCAGGAATCTTCGCCTTCACGGATCCGGAAGAGGCCGCCCGGCGGGCGGTGGCCCTGGCGCGAGGGCGCTAGGGGGGCGGGACTCGGGTGGACTGCGTGTTCTGCAAGATTGGCGACGGCGTGCTGCGGGCTACGAAGGCCGGGCGGCCTGAACGTGCTGCAGGCCAACGGCCGCGCGGCCTGCCAGTCGGTCCCACACTTCCACCTGCACCTGGTGCCGAGGTGGGAAGGGGACGGCCGGGGGCTGAACTGGGAGTTGGTGCCGGGGCAAGCGGATCGCATCCGGACGGTGGGCGAGCGGATCCGGGCGCTCCTGCGCTCGGGGGAGGAGTGAGGAGGACACGATGGCGGTCCTGGTCGGCGAGCACACCCGCGTCTTGGTGCAGGGGATCACCGGCTACCAGGGCGAATTCCACACCGCCCGCATGCTGGAGTTCGGAACCCGGGTGGTGGCGGGGGTCACGCCCGGCAAGGGCGGGACGCGGGTGCACGGGGTGCCGGTGTTCGACACCGTGGAGGAGGCGGTAGAGGAAACGGGTGCCAACGCGTCCTGCATCTTCGTCCCTGCCCGGTTTGCCAAAGACGCGGCCCTGGAGGCCATCGCGGCGGGGCTGGACCCCGTGGTGGTGATCACCGAGCACATCCCCGTCCACGACGCCATCGCCATCGTGGACTTCGCCCGGCGGCGAGGGGTCCACGTGATCGGCCCCAACTGTCCCGGCATCACCGCTCCGGAGCGGTGCAAGATCGGCATCATGCCCTCCCACCTGTTCCGGCGCGGGCCTATAGGCCTCCTATCCCGCTCCGGCACCCTCACGTACGAGATCGTGGCAGGGCTCAGCCGGGCCGGCATCGGCCAGTCCACCGCTGTGGGCATGGGGGGAGACCCCATCATCGGTATGAGCTTCGTGGAGCTGCTGGAGCTGTTCGAGCGGGACGGCGAGACGGAGGCCATCGTGCTGGTGGGCGAGATCGGCGGGGCTGCAGAGGAGGAGGCGGCCCGCTACATCCGGGAGCACGTCCGCAAACCTGTGGTGGCGTACGTGGCCGGGCGCACCGCGCCGCCGGGGAAGCGCATGGGCCACGCGGGCGCGGTGATCTCGGGGACGGAGGGGACTGCACAGGCCAAAGTCGAAGCGCTGCAGCAGGTCGGAGTCGCCGTGGCAGAGCTACCGACTCAGGTCCCGGAACTGGTGGCCCGGGCGCTGGGTCGCTAGGACTGTGGCCTTCCTGGTCCGGATCGGGGTGACGGCGGCGGCCCTGTGGCTGGCCACCGCCTTGTACCCGCAGGCGCTGCAGGTGGGCAGTCCGCGGACGCTCCTGCTGGCCGGCCTGGCCCTGGGCTTGGTAAACGCGGTAGTGCGGCCGGTCCTCCTGCTCCTGACCCTGCCCCTGAACCTGCTGACTCTGGGGCTGTTCACCCTGGTGGTCAACACGTTTTTGCTCTACCTGGTAGCTTGGTCGCTGGGGATCCCCCACGGCGGCTTCGCAAGCGTGTTTGTGCTGGCGGTCCTGGTGAGCCTCGCCAGCGTGGCCCTGACCAAGCTGGTGGCCGTCTGACCAGCTGGACCGCGGCCGCGGTGGGCGGTACCCTGGGCCTGCAGGCTGCGGGAGGAACAGGTGTCGGCCAGCAGGACCTTGCGGGAAGGGGAAGCCTCGGCCGCCCGGTCGCAGGAGCGCGGGCGGGTCCACTTCGTCCTGGTCACGGGCCTTTCGGGGGCCGGCAAGTCCCAGGCGGCCCACGTGCTGGAGGACCTAGGGTTCTTCTGCGTGGACAACCTCCCTCCGACCCTGCTCCCGCGGTTTGCGGAACTGCTGTTGCACGCGCGGGGCAGGGTTCCGCGGGCCGCGGCGGTGGTGGACATCCGCAGTGGCGAGTTTTTCGAAACCCTTAGCGAGGCCCTGCAGCATCTGGACGCCCTGGGACTGCGCTACCGCATCCTGTTCCTGGACGCTTCGGACGAGGTCCTCGTGCGGCGGTTCAAGGAGACCCGGCGCAAGCACCCCCTGGCCGCCACGGGGTCGGTCCTGGACCGCATCCGCGAGGAGCGGCGGCGCCTGGAGCCGGTGCGGGAGCGGGCCCACCGGGTCCTGGACACCAGCGACATGACCCCCGCGCAGCTGCGGTCCGAGCTGCGGGCCGCCTTCGGACCCGGCACGGGCGTGGGGCTGGCGGTGACCGTGGTTTCGTTCGGGTACAAGCACGGCCTGCCCCTGGATGCCGACCTGGTGTTCGACACACGCTTTCTTCCCAACCCCCACTACGTGGAATCCCTTCGCGACCGATCCGGGCTGGATCCCGAGGTGCGTTCCTACGTGCTGGAGTCTCCGCAAGGGCAGGCCTTCTGGCGCAGAATGGTGGATCTGGTCTCGTTCCTGCTCCCCGAGTTCGAGCGGGAGGGGAAGACAGACGTGACGGTGGCGGTGGGTTGCACGGGAGGCCGGCACCGGTCCGTGGCGGTGGCCGAGGAGCTGGTGCGGATGCTGCGGGGGCGGGGCTACGAAGTCCGGGCGCGTCACCGCGACCTGCACCGGGAGTGAGTCCCGTGGGGGGAGGAGCCCGTCTGGCGGATCGCGTCGTGCGCCGCGTCCGTCAGTTCGCCAAGTGGCTGGTGCCCGGGATCCGGGTGAAGCGCTACGTGGCCCTGGTGTTTTTGGGAGTGTTCTGGGTGGCCCTGGGAGCTGTGCTGCTGGCCGATGTGGTGTCGGTGGGGATCCTCCGGATCCTGTACGGGGTCGTGTGGTTGAGCTCGTGGATCTCCGGCGGCGAGGCCTGGGGGTTGGTGGTCACCGGGGTCGGGCTGGTGGTGGGGGGCCTGTACTGCGTGTTCCTGGGCGTACGCGCCACGGTGCGGTCGGTGGCTACGGTGTTCCTGCCCCGGGGCGACCACCGGCTAGCGGAGCTGATGGTGCAGCGCAGGGCTCTGGGGAGGGGCCCGCGGATCGTGGCGGTGGGCGGCGGCACGGGCCTGTCTACCCTGCTGCGAGGACTCAAGCGGTACGGGGTGTCTGTAACCGCGGTGGTGACGGTGTTCGACGACGGCGGAAGCTCCGGCCGGCTGCGCCGCGAGCTGGGGGTGCTCCCTCCGGGCGATATCAACGACTGCCTGGTGGCCCTGGCGGAAGCGGAGCCCCTTATGACGCGCCTGTTCGAATACCGGTTCGACCGCGGGGACCTGAAGGGGCACTCCTTCGGCAACCTTTTCCTCGCCAGCATGACGGGAGTGGCCGGCGACCTTGTGTCCGCGGTGCGGCTGGCCAGCCGGGTCCTGGCCGTCCGGGGCCAGGTGCTGCCCGCCACCGCCGACAACATCGTCCTGTGCGCGGAGTTCCTGGACGGCAGCCACGCGGAGGGGGAGTCGGCGATCCCCGCAGCCCGCAAGGCCATCCGCCGGGTGTACCTGAAACCCCCGACCGCCCGGCCGCTCCGGGAAGTGTTGGAGGCCATCGCCCACGCGGATCTGATCCTCCTGGGCCCGGGGAGCCTGTACACCTCCGTGCTCCCCAACCTCCTGGTCCCGGGGGTCGCGGACGCACTCCGCCGGACTCCCGCACCCGTGGTGCACGTGGTGAACGTGATGACCCAGCCGGGCGAGACCGACGGTTACCGGGCCTCCGACCACGTGCGGGCGGTGGTGGACCACGCGGGGCCGGTGGTCTCCGCGGCGGTGGTGAACACGCAGATGCCCCGTAACGAGTTGCTCCTGGCCCGGTACCGGGCGGAGGGTGCGGTCCCCGTAGAGCCGGACCTGGACCGGATCCGGCTCATGGGCGTGCAGCCCTTCGGGTTCCCTTTGATCAGCGAGGCGGAGCTGGTGCGACACGATCCGGCCCGGCTGGCGGAGGCGGTGCTGGAGGTACTGGACCGCCTGGCGGGCGTCCGCCACCGCGTGGGGCGGGTGAGCGTGATCAACCCCTGAGCGTGCACACGTCTGGATCGGGAGGGGTACATGGAGTCTCCCGCGCAGGTACGCCAGCAGATCCGGGCCGGCCGGTGGCGCGGGCCCACCGCGGGGCTCGCGCTGGGTTACGCGCAGGCCAACCTGGTGGTTCTGCCCCAAGCCTACGCCTACGACTTCCTTGTGTTCTGCCAGCGCAACCCGAAGCCGTGCCCTGTACTGGAGGTCACCGACCCCGGAGACCCCGTGCCGCGCCACGCGGCACCCGACGCGGACCTGAGGACCGACCTCCCCCGTTACCGGGTCTACCGGGACGGCGAGCTGGTGGAAGAGGTGGATCACCTGCGGGGGTTGTGGCGGGAGGACCTGGTGGCGTTCCTCCTGGGCTGCTCGTTCACTTTCGAGGCAGCCCTGCAGCGGGCAGGGATCCCAGTGCGTCACCTGCAGTGCGGATGCAACGTGCCCATGTACGTGACGAACCGGCCGTGCAGGGCCGCGGGGCCCTTCGCGGGGCCCCTCGTGGTCAGCATGCGTCCGGTGCCGGAGGACCAGCTTCCGCGGGTGTTCCAGATCTGCTCCCGTTACCCCCTGGCCCACGGGGCTCCTGTGCACGTGGGAGACCCCCAGCGGCTGGGAATTCGGGACCTGGACCGTCCGGACTACGGGGACCCCGTGCCGGTGCGGGACGGAGAGGTCCCGGTGTTCTGGGCCTGCGGGGTCACCCCTCAGGCGGTGGCCCAGCGGGCCCGAATCCCGCTGATGATCACCCACAGTCCCGGGCACATGTTCGTGACCGACTTGCGCGACGAGGACCTGGCGTGGGGATGATCGAAGTAGGTTTTGACATTCCGCTTCGGAAAGGGGGGACACGTGGTGGAGCGTGTGACCCGCAGGCAGTTCTTACGGTCCACGGGGGCGGCGGTGGCCTCCGTCGCCCTGGGCGACCGGCTGGTGGACTGGGCGTCCGCGCAGGAGGCGCCGGTGACGGTGGGCGCGGTGTATCCGCTCACGGGCGCTCTGGCCCGGATCGGTGCGGCCATTCGGAACGCCATCGAGCTGGCGGTGGACATGGTGAACAACCCGTATCCGGACCTGAACCTGCCCCTGGCGCGGACCGCGGGACTGCCGCGCCTAGGCGGCCGGCGGCTCCGGGTGGTGTGGGGTGACACCCGGGGAGATCCAGCCACGGGCCGCGCGGAGGCGGACCGGCTCATTGAGCGGGAGGGTGCGGTGGCCCTGATTGGCTCCTACCAGAGCGCGGTGACGGCCACCGCCAGCCTGGCCGCGGAGGCGCGGGGGATCCCCTTCCTGAACCCGGAATCGTCCTCCCCGCGCCTCACGGAGCGGGGCTTCAAGTGGTTCTTCCGCACCGGCCCCCACGACATCACCTTCACCCGCATCATGTTCGACATGGTGGAGGACCTGAAGCGCCGCGGAGCACGGATCTCGCGGGTGGCCATCCTAGCCGAGGACTCGGAGTTCGGGGCGACGGCGGCGGGCGTGGCCAAGGGGTTCGCCCAGTCCCGGGGCTACACCGTCACGGCCATGGAGCTGTACACCTCTCCGCCCAGCAGCCTCACTGCGGAGCTGCTGCGGATCCGCGCCAGCAATCCCGACTTCGTGATCGGGGCCAACTACCTCGTGGACGCGGTGCTCATCACCCGGACCCTCAAGGAGATGCGGTGGTTCCCCCAGGGGTTCATGGTGCACGCGGGGTTCACCACGGTGCCCGACTACCTGAACACGGTGGGCCGCGACGGGTACTACTTCCTGGCCCGGGCCCCGTGGGCCCTGGGGATCGCCCGGAGGAAGCCCCTGGTGGCTCGCGTGAACGAGCTGTACCGCCGCAAGCACGGCGCGGACATGGACGAGGTGGCCGCGCGGGCCTTCACCGGCATGCTGACCCTGGCGGACGCCATCAACCGGGCAGGCTCCACCGCCCCCGCGGCGATCCAGAAGGCCCTGCGGGAGACCAACATCCCCGGTGCACAGCTCATCATGCCGTGGCAGGGGATCCAGTTCGACGACAAGGGTCAGAACCGCTACGCCACGGGCGTGATGGTGCAGATCCTGGACGGGGAATACAAGGTGGTCTGGCCCTTCGACGTGGCGGAGGCGGAGCTGGTGTGGCCCGCGCCGCCGTGGGAGCGTCGCTGAGGACCGGCCGGAAGGCCGTCTTTCTGCCTCCATGACAGAGCTCGTGTGGCAAGCCGCGGTGAGCGGCGTGGTGCTGGGGCTGGTGTACGCCCTGGTCGCCCTGGGGTTGTCGTTGATCTGGGGGGTCATGGACGTGGTGAACCTGGCCCACGCAGAGTACCTGATGCTGGCCATGTACGCCACGTACTGGCTGTGGGCCCTGGGGAGGGTGGATCCGGCGCTCGCGGTCCCCGTGGTGGTGCCGGTGTTCTTCGGCCTCGGGTGGCTGACCTACCAGGCCCTCGTCCGCCGCATCGTGAGGGCGCCGCTGGCGGCGCAGATCTTCGCTACCTTCGGACTGTTGTTCATTCTGCGCTACGGGGCCTTCGCCGCCTTCGGGCCCAACGTGTACGGGATCTGGCGGCCAGGGGAAGGGACGGTGCCCGTCCTGGGGGTTCCCGTGGCTGCCTCCAAGGTCACCGCCGGGTTGGTCTCCCTGGCCGCCTTCGGGCTGCTGGCGGCGTTTCTGCGCTATACGAAGACCGGGAAAGCCCTGCAGGCGGCAGCGCAGAGCCGGGAGGTGGCCCTGGCGCTGGGCATCCCCGTGGATCGCATGTACGCCCTGAGCTGGGGACTCGGCATCGCCACCGTGGCCCTGGCCGGGGTGTTCCTGATTCCCTTCTACCAGGTGTCCCCCACCATCGGGGACGCGTTCCTTCTGCTGGCGTTCGCCAGCGTGGTGCTGGGAGGGTTCGGGCGGGTGGACGGGGCTCTGGTGGGCGGGTTGTCCATCGGCCTGCTGGAGAACGTGCTCGGGACGCTGATCTCTCCCACCTTCAAGTTCCTGTTCGTGTTCGCGGCATTTGTGGCCATGCTCCTGGTCCGTCCCCAGGGCCTGCTGGGGGACGTGGGAAGGTGAAACGGCCCCAGACCCTCGCCGGGCTCGTGCTGGCGGTCCTGGTCCTGTTGCCCGCGGCGATCCAGGACAGCTTTTTCCTCAACGCCATGGTGCACGTGTTCCTGTTCGGCGCGGCGGCGCAGGCCTGGAACCTGGTGGGTGGGTACGCGGGGCAGATCTCCTTCGGCCATGCGGCGTTCTTCGGGATCGGGGCGTACACCACCGCGTGGTTGTTGAGCCGCCACGGGCTCAGTCCCTGGTTGGGGATCTGGGTCGGTGCCGCCGTGGCAGCTGGGGTCTCCCTCGCGGTGGGTTACCCGACCTTCCGCCTGCGGCGCCACTTCTTCGCCCTAGCCACCCTGGCCCTGGCGGAGATTGCGCGCATCTCGTTTTTGAACTGGGAAGCGGTCGGGGCGGCGATCGGGCTGTACCTGCCCCTGCAGTACAGGAACCGCTTGGCTTACCTCATGTGGGACAGCAAGCCGCCGTACTACTGGACCGCCCTCGCGGTCCTAGCCCTGGCCACGGCGGTGGCATGGGCGGTGGATCGCCACCGGGCGGGCCGGTACCTGCGGGCGGTGGAGCAGGACGAGGACGCCGCAGAGATGCTGGGGATCCCCACCCGCCGGTGGAAGCTGTTCGCCATGGGGCTCAGCGCGGCGCTGACGGCGGTGACCGGGGCGGTATATGCCCTGTACGTGCTGTACATCGACCCGTACAACGTGATGGCCAGCCGCATCTCGTTGCTGGTGGTGGTCATCGCCCTCCTCGGAGGGCGGGGGACGGTGTGGGGACCGGTCCTCGGGGCGCCGTTCGTCGTGCTCCTGAACGAGTACACGCGGGCGTGGTTGGGGGGCAGGGGGGCGGGTGCGGACTTCATCCTGTTCGGCCTGGCGGTGGTTCTGGTGTCGTTGTACCAACCGCGGGGCCTGATCGGGCTTCTGGTAAGACCCTCCCCGCGGCTGCTACCGGCGGTGGCGGGCGCCCAGGGGGACCCGCAGGACGCGCCGCCCGCGGGGGCGGGGGGACCGCTGGTGTTGCAGGTCCGGGGGATGGAAAAGGCCTTTGGCGGAGTACGGGCCGTGCGGGGAGTGGACCTGGAGGTGCGGCGGGGAGAGATCCTGGGGCTGGTCGGTCCCAACGGAGCGGGCAAGTCCACCCTGTTCGACTGCCTCACGGGGTTCGTGCGGCCGGACGCGGGACAGGCGGCGGTGGACGGTGTCCACGTCCTGGGGCTTCCACCGCACCGGGTGGCGTGGGCGGGCCTAGCACGCACCTTTCAGAACGTACGGGTGTTCCCCGACCTGTCCGTGTGGGACAACCTCCTGTGCGGGGCCGAGCACCGCGGGGAGGGGCTGTGGGAGGCCACCGTGCGCGAGGTCCCGCCCACAGTGCAGGAGGAGGCGGGCCGGCTCCTGCGCTCGTTCAACCTGTGGGACCACCGCCAGCGGCCCGCGGGTGAGCTGTCGTACGGTCAGCAGAAGCTCCTGTCCCTGGCCATGGCGGTCCTGCGCCGGCCGAGGGTGGTGCTGCTGGACGAGCCCGCGGCGGGGGTGAACCCGGTTCTCGTGGAGGAGATCGGGCGCTTGATCCGGGCGCTGAACGCTTCCGGGCTCACCTTCGTGGTGATCGAGCACAACATGGAGTTCGTGATGCGCATCTGCCACCGGGTCGCATTCATGGCGGAGGGCCAGGTGGTGACGGTAGGCAGGCCGGAGGAGGTCCAGCGGGACCCGCGGGTCCTGGAGCTGTACTACGGGCGATGAGCGCGCTACTGGAGATCTCTGACCTGCACGCGGGCTACGACCGGCGCGAGGTCCTGCGCGGGGTGAACCTGTTCGTGCGGCCGGCGGAAATCGTGGTGATGATCGGGCCCAACGGGGCTGGCAAGTCCACCCTGCTGCGCACGGTGTTCGGGTTCCTGCGCCCGCAGCGAGGCGAGGTCCGGCTGGAGGGGGAGCCCCTCGGGGGGCTGTCTCCGCCGGAGGTCCTGCGGCGGGGGGTGTGCTACGTGATGCAGGGCTACAGCGTCCTCCCGAACCTGAGCGTCTACGACAACCTCCTGCTGGGTGCGTATGTCCGCCGGGATCGGCGGGTGCGGGAGGACGTGGAGCGGGTCCTGGAGCGGTTCCCCATCCTGCGGGAGCGCCGCCGGGAGAAAGCCCGGGTGCTCAGTGGGGGGGAGCGGCGGATGCTGGAGCTGGCGCGCGTGCTCCTGTTGTCGCCGAAGCTGGTGCTGCTGGACGAGCCGACCCTGGGCCTGGCGCCCGCGGTGGTGGACCAGGTCTACGGGATGGTGCACGACCTTCGAGCCCAGGGGATCGCCTTCTTCGTGGTGGAGCAGAACGCTCGCACCGCGCTTCGGAACGCGGACCGCGCTTACGTCCTGGAGCAGGGAAGGGTGCGTTTCGAGGGCCGCGGGGAGGAGATCCTCCACCACCCGGAGGTCCAGCGGGCGTACCTGGGCGGGTCGGTCACCCCTCCAGCGGCGCCAGGCGGGACACCTCCTCCACCTCCTCCGGAGTGAGGACCCACTCTGCGGCGCGGGCGTTGGCCTGGACCTGCTCGGGCGTGGTGGCGCCGGCGATCACCGTGCACACCCCCGGCCGGGCCAGCAGCCACGCGATGGCCAGTTCTGCGAGGGTGTGGTCCCGCTCCCGGACCCATGCTTCCAGGCGGCGGACGATCTCGAAGTTCCGGGCAGTGGCGAACCGATGGCGCATGTGCTCGAGCTGCGCAAACCGCGTGCCGGGCGGCGGAGGCTCCTGCTCCCGATACTTGCCGGTGAGCAGGCCCCCGGCGAGGGGGAAGTACGGGATGACACCGATCCCGAAGGCCTGACAGGCGGGGAGCAGCTCCCGTTCCACCTCGCGGTGCAGAAGGCTGTACTCCGGCTGCACGGTGACGAAGCTTGTCCACCCCCGGCGGTCGCACAGCCACAGGGACCAGACCAGCTGCCAGGCGGCGAAGTTGGAGCACCCCACGTAGCGGGCCTTACCCTGCCGCACCAGGTCGTTCAAGGCCTCCAGGGTCTCCTCCAGCGGCGTGTTGGGGTCCCACCGGTGGATCTGGTACAGGTCCACGTAGTCCGTGCCGAGCTTGCGGAGGCTGGACTCGATGCCGGCAAGGATGCGTGCCCGAGAGCCCCCGCGCTGGTTGGGACCGGGGCCGAGCTCCCACCCGATCTTGGTGGCGATCACCGCCTCGTGGCGGCGTCCCCGCAGGGCGCGCCCCAGGTACTCTTCTGACCTTCCCTGCCCGTAGCTGTCCGCGGTGTCGAAAAACGTGATCCCGCAGTCCAGGGCGGTCCGCACCACGCGCTCGGTGCCCTCCGCGTCCAAGGCGCGGCCGAAGTTGTTGCACCCCATCCCCACCACTGAGACCTCCAGTCCCGAGCGTCCCAAACGTCGGTACCTCACGGCACCTCCTCCTTCCCCGCAGGAATCTGTCCGGCGCCGGCGAACTACAGACCCGTGTCGGACGAGGTGTTGTTGGTGCTGCCCGACACGCGGCTGCGAGCTTTCGTGCTGGCCCACCTACAGGAGGAAGGATACCAGGTGGTCGCCGTGCCGGAGTTCGGCGCTGCCCGCGGGCTGCTGGCCCGCGGGCAGCGGCCGAGGGTGGTGGTGGCTGAGCTGGCGGCGGCTTCGGACCCGGAGCTCCAGGGCCTGGCCCGGAGCGGCGTGGCGGTGCTGGCGGTAAGCGGGCAGTTGGAGCGGGACAGGGCCGCGCGGCTGGGCCTGCCCTACGTGGTGCGGCCCTTCACGGTGGGCCAGCTGGTGGAGCGCGTCCGCAGCCTGGCGGGGCGCCCGGAGGCGCCGCCGCGGCCGTAAGTCGGAGGTGTGATGCCGAACTTCGCCCCCAACCTCAGCATGCTGTTCGGCGAATACGGGTTTCTGGATCGGTTCGAGGCCGCGGCGCGCGAGGGCTTTGCGTGGGTGGAGTTCCAGTTCCCGCAGGCGACCCCCGAGGAGGTGGCCCGGGCCTTGCGGGAAACGGGGCTCCGCCTGGTGCTGTTCAACCTCCCCGCGGGTGACTGGGAGGCGGGCGACCGCGGCATCGCCGCGGATCCCGACCGCAGGGAGACCTTCCGCCGGGGCGTGCAGGAGGCGGCAGACCTGGCGCGCCTGTGGGGCTGCCCAAAGCTCAACGCGCTGGCCGGACGGAAGCGGGAGGGCGTGTCCGAGGGGGAACAGTGGCAATGCTTGGTGGACAACCTGCGCTTCGCCGCGGGGGTACTGGCCGCGGTCGGCCTCACGCTGCTGGTGGAGCCGGTGAACCCCCACGACGTGCCCGGGTTCCTGGTGCCCACCACCGCGGAAGGGGAGCGGCTGCTGGACGCGGTGGAGAGGCCCAACGTGCGCCTGCAGTGCGACCTCTACCACATGCAGCGGGCCGAGGGGAACCTGGTCCCCACCCTGCGCCGAGTGCTGCCCCGGTTGGGCCACGTGCAGATCGCGGACGCGCCGGACCGGCACGAGCCGGGAACGGGAGAGATCCACTACCCCTACGTGCTGCGGGAGCTTGACCGGGCGGGGTACGGCGGCTTCGTGGGCCTGGAGTACCGGCCCGCGGGCCGGACGGAGGAAGGCTTGCGCTGGATCGAGGACATGGGGTTCCGCCGACGTTGACACGGGCCTGTGACGCGGCGAAGCCGTGAGAGGAGGGAGAGCGTGCGGGTCGGCTTCGTAGGGTTGGGCATTATGGGCAAGCCCATGGCGCGGAACCTGTTGCGGGCGGGATACCCGGTCACGGTTCACAACCGCAGCCGGCCTCCGGTGGAGGAACTGGTGGCGGAGGGCGCCACGGACGGGGGTTCGCCGCAGGGCGTGGCGGAGCAGTCCGAGGTGGTCCTCACCATGCTGCCCGACACGCCGGACGTGGAGCACGTGACCTTCGGCCCTCGCGGGCTGGTGGAGGGGCTGCGGCCGGGTTCCGTGTTGGTGGACATGAGCACCATCTCCCCTGTGGCCACCCGATTCATAGCCGCGCGGCTGCGGGAGCGGGGGGTCGAGATGCTGGACGCCCCCGTCAGCGGGGGACAGCGCGGCGCGGAGGAGGGGACCCTCTCCATCATGGTGGGCGGGGATCCGCAGACCTTCGAACGCCTCCGGCCGCTGTTCCAGGTGCTCGGGAAGAACGTGGTGCACGTGGGTCCCGTGGGGGCTGGGCAGGTATGCAAGGCGTGCAACCAGGTGGTGGTGGCCCTCACCCTCCAGGCGGTGGCGGAGGCGCTGGTCCTGGCGGAGCGGAACGGCGTCGACCCCGTCCGGGTGCGACAGGCGTTGCTGGGGGGGTTCGCGGGCAGCCGCATCCTGGAGGTGCACGGGCAGCGTATGTTGGAGGGCAACTACCAGCCCGGGTTCCGGGCGCGGCTGCACCATAAGGACCTGCGGATCGCCCTGGAGACCGGGCGCAGCGCAGGCGTCCCGATGCTGGGCACCGCCCTCGTCCACGAGCTGTTGGGCGCCGTGGTGGCCCGGGGCTGGGGGGACCTGGATCACTCCGCCCTCGCGCGTCTGGTGGGCGAGCTGGCTGGGGGCGCGGGCTAGGCCGCGACGTCCGTGGACCTCGTTGTGGGCCGGTGCGCCGCGTGGTAGAGTACCTGCCGAGTTCTCGCGGCGAGGCGAGGAGGTCCCATGGACAAGCGAGAGGTGTTGGAGAAGGCGGAGGCGCTCAACGTACGGTTCGTCCGGCTGCAGTTCACGGACATCTTCGGCACCCTGAAGAACGTGGAGATCCCGGTGGAGATGCTGGAGAAGGCCCTCGAGGAGGGCATCATGTTTGACGGGTCGTCCATCGAGGGCTTCGTCCGGATCGAGGAGTCGGATATGGTCCTCGTCCCGGACCCCGACACCTTCGCCCTGTTCCCGTGGAAGGACGCTCAGGCGGTCACCGCGCGGCTGATCTGCGACGTCTACACCGCGGACGGGGACCCCTTCCCGGGCGACCCGCGGTACGTGCTCAAGCGGATGGTCCAGCGGGCGGCGCAGCAGGGCTACACCATGATGGCGGGACCGGAGTGCGAGTTCTTCCTGTTCCCCACGGACGCGGAGGGCCAGCCGGTCCTCACCACCCACGACCAGGCGGGCTACTTCGACCTCGCCCCCATCGACCGGGGGGAGGAGGCCCGGGCCGACATGATCACCGCCCTCAGCGCCATGGGGTTCGAGGTGGAGGCGGGGCACCACGAGGTCGCGCACGGGCAGCACGAGATCGACTTCAAGTATGCGGACGTGCTGCGCACCGCAGACAACGTGGTGACCTTCCGGTTCGTGGTCCGCACCATCGCGCGCCACCACGGCCTGCACGCTACCTTCATGCCCAAGCCCATCACGGGGATCAACGGGTCCGGGATGCACACTCACCAGTCCCTGTTCCGGGACGGCCGGAACGCTTTCGACGACCCCTCAGGCCCCTACGGCCTGAGCTCCGTGTGCCTGCACTACATCGGGGGCCTGCTGGAGCACGCGCGGGGCATGGCTCTGGTCACCAATCCCTTGGTGAACTCCTACAAGCGGCTCGTGCCGGGGTACGAGGCGCCGGTGTACATCGCGTGGGCGGAGCGCAACCGGTCGCCCCTGGTCCGCATCCCCGCGGCCCGCGGGCAGGCGACCCGGGTAGAGCTGCGGATGCCGGACCCCTCCTGCAATCCGTACCTCGCGTTCGCGGTCCTGCTGGCCGCAGGGCTGGACGGCATCGACCGGAAGCTGGACCCCGGTCCGCCCCTGAACCGGAATATCTACGCCATGACCGAAGACGAACTGGAGACCCTGGACATCCGGGTGCTGCCGCGGAACCTGGGGGAGGCCATGGAGGCCTTCAAGGCGGACGAGGTGGTCTGCGAGGCGCTGGGGTCTCACGTGGTGACGGACCTGTTGAAGGCCAAGCGGCAGGAGTGGCGGGAGTACATCGCCCAGGTGCACAGCTGGGAGGTGGATCGGTACCTGACCCGTTACTAGGATGCGGATGGAGGGAGGTGAGGCAGTGGTTACCCGTTGGGGAGCCTGGGTGGGGAGGGGCGGGATCCGCAACCTTATCATGACGCTGGCGGCGGTCGTAGGCCTGACGACCGCTGTGGGGTGGGGGCAGGGGCAGCAGCAGGAAGTGGGCGCCATCTATCTGTGCAACGAAGTGGCCCTACGGATCCGCACGGCTGCGGGCGGCTTATCCTTGGAGGGCCGGCGGGAGGCCATACGGCTGCGGATCGTGCGCGCCTACGGGGGCGAAACGGTCACCGCGGCGAACATCCGGCTGAGCCGGCAGGGCGGCGACTGGGTGATCGCGGTGGGCGAGACCACCCTCGTGACGGTTACGGAGGCGGACGGCCGTGCCAACGGCACCACGGCCGCGGGCCTGGCGCAGGTGTGGGCTGAGCGGCTGCGTGCCCTCATGCCACGTTGTCGGCCCGAGGGGGTGCCGCGGCGCCCTTAGCCCTCCTCCGTCCGCTCCGGGTGGGCTCCCGCGGTCGGGAAGCCTGGGGCGCGGGGCGGCGTTGTGTAAAATACGGATATGGGAGACCGGAGCGTGTCGCGCCCCACCCTGGGGGATGTCGAGCAGATCCTGACGGCCCTCGCGCAGGAAGGCTACATCGCGGACCGCGAGATCGCCACCGCCATCTACCTGTCCATCGAGCTGCACAAGCCCCTGCTGGTGGAGGGCGCCGCCGGCGTGGGCAAGACGGAGATCGCCAAGGTCATGGCCCGCGCCCTGGACACGGACCTCATCCGGCTGCAGTGCTACGAGGGGCTGGACGTCAACACAGCCCTCTATGAGTGGAACTACCAGAAGCAGATGCTCCGGATCCGCCTGGAGGAGGGGAGCGGCCGGACGCCGGAGGAAAAGGAGCAGACCATCTTCTCCGAGCCGTTCCTCCTGCGGCGTCCCCTCCTGCAGGCGATCACACACCCCCGGGCGCCGGTCCTCCTGGTGGACGAGATCGACCGGGTGGATGAGGAGTTCGAGGCGTTCCTTTTGGAGTTGCTGAGCGACTGGCAGATCACCATCCCGGAGATCGGCACCATCCGCGCCCAGCACGTCCCCTATGTGGTCCTCACCAGCAACCGGACCCGGGAGCTGTCCGACGCCCTGCGCCGGCGGTGCCTGTACCTGTGGATCGACTATCCCAGCTTCGAGAAGGAGCTGGCCATCGTGCTCCGCAAGGTGCCGGGGATCTCGCGGCAGCTGGCGGAGCAGATCGCGGCGTTCCTGCACGCGGTGCGGGCGCTGGACCTACAGAAGGTGCCCGGGGTGGCGGAGACGTTGGACTGGAGCGCGGCCCTCCTGCGCCTGCACCGGGACCACCTGGATCGGGAGGCGGTGGAGCGTACCCTGGGGTGCCTGTTCAAACACCACGAGGACCAGCGGGTGGCCCGGGGCCCGTGGCTGGACCGGGTGCTAGCCGTCATCGCGGACGCGCAGCGGGACGGCCAGTCCGTGCAGGCGGCCCTGGACCGTTTGGAGCGGCTGGCGAGGGGGTAGGCGGGCCCGGGCAGATGCGGCCGGACTTCGGCAGCCTCACGGAACACGTGGTGGAGTTCAGCCGGCGGCTCCGGGCCCGGGGCGTCCTGTGCGGGCCTGCGGAGACGGCGGACGCCCTGCGGGCTCTGCGGGCGGTCAACGTCGTGGATCGGGAAGCCTTCCGCTTGGCCCTGCGCACCACCCTGCCGCACCGCCGGGAGGACCTGGGGGTGTTCGACGCCCTGTTCGACGCGTACTGGCGGACAGGAGGAGCTCCGCAGTCCGAGCAGCGGGAGGATCGGGCGGGGCCGCAGGCCCTGGCCGAGGCCGCCAGCCTGGGCACCCCCTCGCTGCGGCGCTGGGCGGAGGAGGCTGCCGAGGGAGAGCAGGAGCTGCCGGGCTACAGTCCGGTGGAGGTGCTGAGCCGCAAGGACTTCTCCAGCTTCCGGGAGGACGAGCTGGACGTGATCGCGCGTCTCGTGGTGGCCATCGCGCGGCGCATCGCCACCCGGTGGAGCCGGCGGCGGCGCCGGGCGCGGCGCAGCCACCTCCTGGACATGCGCCGGACGCTCCGGCTGCACCTGCGGTGGGGAGGGGAGTTGCCCGGGCTCGCCTTCCAGCGGCGGAAGGTCCGCAAGCACCGGGTGGTCCTGCTGTGCGACGTGTCCGGCTCCATGGACGTCTACAGCCGGTTCCTCATCCAGTTCGTGTACGCGCTGCAGGAGACCCTCGGGAGGGTGGAGTCCTTCGTGTTCAGCACCTCCCTGACCCGGGTCACCGAGGAGCTGCGAACCCGCTCCCTGCGGGCTGCCCTGGACCGGCTCAGCCAAAGGGTGCCCAACTGGTCCGGCGGCACCAAGATCGGGACGAGCCTGCGGCAGTTTCTGGACCGGTACGGAGGGCTGCTGGACGGGCGCACGGTGGTGCTCATCGTGAGTGATGGGTGGGACACGGGGGAGGTGGAGGTGCTGCGCAGGGCCATGCAGGAGATCCGCTCGCGGGCGGCTCGGGTCATCTGGCTGAACCCCCTCCTGGGCAGCCCGGGCTACCAGCCCCTCACCCGCGGGATGCAGGCCGCGCTGCCGTACGTCCACGTCTTCGCCTCGGCCCACAACGCGGACAGCCTGCGGGAGCTGGAGCGGGTCCTGTCCCAGGGACGGATGGGGAGGCCGAGGAGGTAAGGGGCATGCGGGAGCTGTTGGACATTCTGGCGGGTCTGCGGGATGGGCGCGCCCGTGACGAGGAGGCGGCGCTCGCCACGGTGGTGGGAGTGCGGGGCTCCACCTACCGGCGTGAGGGGGCGCGTCTGCTGATCCTGGCGTCCGGCCGCACCGTGGGGTCGGTGTCGGGCGGCTGTCTGGAGGGTGACATCCAGGTGGTGGCCGAGGAGGTGTTGCGGGACGGGCGGGCCCGGCTGCTGCACTACGACCTCACCGCGGACGACGAGGCGGTGTGGGGTCTTGGGCTCGGGTGCAACGGCGTGATCGACGTACTCCTGGAGAAAGTGGGGGTTGCGGAGCCGTCGCCCGAGCGTTACCTGGCGCGGGCGGTGGAGGAAGAGGTGCCGTTGGCGGTGGTCACCGTGGTGGGGCCTGAGGCGGCAGATCTGCTGGGCCGGCGGCTGGTGGTGGAGGAGTCCGGACGGGTGACCGGGAGCCTGGGGCGGGCCGACCTGGACGCGGCCGGCCTGGAGCTCGGCCGGCAGGCCCTGTCCTCCGAGCGTCCCTGTCGTGCGGCCGCGGACGGCTATGAACTGTTCGCGGAGCCCATCCTACCTCCCCCCCGGCTGGTGGTGTGCGGCGCCGGGCACGATGCCATCCCCGTGGTGCACTTCGCTGCAGAGTTGGGCTTCCGTCCGGTGGTGGTGGACCGGCGGGAGAAGTTCCTCACCCGGGAGCGGTTCCCGCAGGCGCACGGATTCTTGCACACCGAATTCCCCCGCGCCGCAGAGGCGGTCCGGCCGGACGGCCGTACGTTCGTGGTGATCATGACCCACAACTACCTGCACGACCGGGACCTCCTGCGGTCCTTCCTCACGTACCAGCCCTTCCCCGCCTACCTGGGCGTCCTGGGCCCACGCCAGCGCACGCAGAAGATCCTGCAGGAACTGGCAGGTTCCGGGGTGGTGCCGTCGGCGGACCAGCGGCAGCGGCTGTTCACCCCCGTGGGCCTGGACATCGGCGCGGAAGGACCTGAGCAGATCGCGCTCGCCATCCTGGCGGAGATCCTGGCGGCACGGAACGGGCGCGCGGGGGGGTTCCTGCGGGACCGCCGCGCCAGGATCCACGAGCCGGTGGCCGCCTCCGGGTGAGGCTCCCGGGCGACCCACAGCCCGACCCCGCGGTGGCCGGAGTGGTGCTGGCGGCGGGTGTCAGCCGGCGCATGGGCCAGCCCAAGTTGCTTCTCCGGTGGGGAGGAGTGAGTCTCCTGCGCCGGGCCGCGGAGGCCGCGGTGGCGGCCTGCTGCCGGGTGGTGGTAGTGGTGGGGCCGGACCCGGACCGCATGCGGGCGGAGCTCCGGAGTCTGCCCGTGGAGGTGGTCACAAACCCGGGCTACGCGGAAGGCATCTCCAGCTCTCTCCGTTGCGGCCTCCGGGCGGTGCTGGACGCTCCTGCGATCCTCGTGGCCCTCGCAGACCAACCCGCGGTGACTGCCAAACACCTGTCCGCGCTCGTCCAGGCGTACCGGAGCACCGGCGCACCCGTGGTGGCCGCGTCCTACGCGGGGACGGTGGGAGTGCCTGCGGTGTTCAGCCGCGAGCTGTTCCCCGAGCTGCTGTCGCTCACAGGCGACGTGGGCGCCAAGGGGGTGATCGACCGGCACCGACACGAGGCGGTCCTCGTTCCGGTGCCGGAGGCGGCGGTAGACGTGGACACCCCCGAGGACTGGGTCTAGCTCACGGGGCCGCCGGACAGCACCCGCTGATGGAGGTCGTCAGCTCCGGTGTTACACCACCCACGGTGCGTACCCCGAAGGCAGGGGCGTTCAGCGCCACCACCGGGGGCCGAACCCCGGCCGCACGAAGCAGCGCATCAGGATCTCGCGCCGGTCCGCCGGCAGGGCCTCCCGCAGGTCCCAGAGGAACGCCGCCCGAGCCCGCGCCAGGGCCGCGAGCGCCTCGCCCAGCCGACCGGCCTGCGCGTCCACCTGAGCGCGGGTGGCCTGGGCGGACGTGAGGAGGCGGCGCAACGCGTACCGCTCGTCCTCCACGCGGTTGCGGGCGTTCCGTAGGGCGCTGCGGTGGCGGTCGTACACCGCCTCGAACTGCGTCCGCACCGCGGGGTCCCAGCAGGCCCCGCGCTCCGGCAGAGCCGGGGCGGCCTGCACCGACGCGGGGAGGACCCCCGCCAGGGCGCCCACCAGCGCCGCGGCGGACAGGAACACGGCGAGCCTCTGCCTCACCGTCCCACCTCCTGTAGCGTTTGGCTTGCTTCCGCAAGGGATGGACGGCCGAGGCGGGGCGGGGGTTGATCGGCGCTCGCAGACCGACCCCGCCCGGTTCCGGGGCGCGCTATGCTGAGGACGAAGCTACGGAGGAGGAACCGATTTGGCCCAGCCGGCGATCACCGTTTCCGACCCCTGGGAGATGGCCTTGGAGCAGTTCCACCGGGCAGCACGCCACGTGCCGCTCAAGAAGGGCATCCGCGAGTTCCTCGCGTACCCCAAGCGGGAGCTCACCGTGAACTTCCCGGTGAAGATGGACGACGGCTCGGTCCGGATCTTCACCGGCTACCGGGTGCACCACAGCACCGTGCTGGGGCCCACCAAGGGCGGCATCCGGTACCACCCGGACGTTACCCTGAACGAGGTGCGGGCCCTGGCCATGTGGATGACGTGGAAGTGCGCCATCGCGGGCCTGCCCTACGGAGGTGCCAAGGGCGGCGTGGTGTGCGACCCCAAGCAGCTGTCTGCGGGTGAGCTGGAGCGGCTCACGCGGCGCTACGCCACGGAGATCAGTGTGTTCATGGGGCCCGAGAGCGACATCCCCGCCCCCGATGTGGGCACCAACCCGCAGGTGATGGCGTGGATCATGGACACCTACAGCATGCACCGGGGGTACTCGGTGCCCGCGGTGGTGACGGGCAAGCCGGTGTCCGTGGGAGGCTCCGTGGGGCGGGAAGAGGCGACGGGTCTGGGCTGTGCCCTGGTGGCGCGGGAGGCGGCGCGAGCCGTGGGCCTCCCCCTGGAGGGTGCGCGGGTGGCCGTCCAGGGGTTCGGGAACGTGGGGTCCGTGGCGGCCCTCACCCTGCAGCGTATGGGCGCGGTGGTGGTGGCCGTCAGCGACTCCCGGGGAGGGGTGTACCACCCTCGGGGTTTGGACCCCGAGGCCCTGTTGCGGCACAAACGGGCCGCGGGGACTGTGGCGGACTTCCCGGACGCAACCCACGTGTCCAGCACGGACATTCTGGAGGTGCCGTGCGACATCCTGGTCCCTGCCGCCCTGGAGGGGCAGATCACCGTGGAGAACGCGGACCGGGTCCGGGCGAGGCTGGTCATCGAGGGGGCGAACGGTCCCACCACCCCGGAGGCGGATGACCGCCTCCGGCAGCGCGGGGTTCTGGTGGTGCCGGACGTCGTGGCGAACTCGGGCGGGGTCATCGTGTCGTACTTCGAGTGGGTGCAGGATCTCCAGGCCTTCTTCTGGACGGAGGAGGAGGTACGTCAGCGGTTGGAACGGCTGCTGGTCCGCAGCTTCCGGGACGTGTGGCGCACCGCCCAGGAACGGGGAGTGGACCTGCGCACCGCGGCCCTGGTGCGGGCCATCGAGCGGGTGGCGGACGCTCTGTACACCCGCGGGATCTACCCGTGAGGAGGGCGTGGGGGCGCGGAAGGAACCGCTCGGCCGCCCCGCGAACACAGCCCGCAGAACCGAAAAGGGGGTCGAGCATGCGGACGGTGTGGCTCGTCGCGGTCGTGATTGGTCCGCTCTTCGGGGCCTCCTGGAGTGCCGCGGGCCCGGCCACCTGCCCTCTCGGCGTGGCCGCCATCAAGCTCGGCGTGCAGGGGGTGGCGTCCGGTCCCCACGCGGACTACGGGCGCCAGATCGAGATGGGCGCCCAGCTGGCGGTGGAGGAGATCAACGCCGCGGGGGGAGTTCTGGGCTGCCGGCTGGAGATGCGGTTCATGGACGACGAGAACCGGCCCGCGGTGGGGGTGCGGAACGCCCGGTTTTTGGTCACGGAGTGGGGCGCACACTTCCTCTACGGCACCGACAGCAGCGGGGTGGCCATGGCGCTCGGCCCGGTGCTGCGGGAGCTCGACCGGATCCAGTTCTTCACCCACGCGGCCACCCACCGCCTGACGGAGGAGCTGGTGGCCCAGCAGAAGATCAAGCAGATCGTGAGAGTGAGCGCGCCCGTGTACCAGGACGCGGTGGCCGCGTGGCTGTTCCGGGACCGGCGGGACGTCCGCCGGTGGGCCACCATCGGGGCCGACTACGAGTACGGCTACGCCACCTGGGCCATCTTCCGGGAACAGATGCGGCGGCTGCGGCCCGATGTGGAGTTCGTGGGCGCCGCGTGGGCGCCGTTCCTCACCACGGACTTCTCGCCCCACATCGCAGCGGTGATGGCCACGAACCCGGACGGCATCCTCGCCACGCCGTGGGCGGGTGAGGCGGTGACGCTGCTGCGGCAGGCGTTGCTGCAGGGAGTGTTCGACCGGATCAAGGTGTGGTTCCAGGCCATGGGCGGCTCGGTGGACGTGCTGGAGGGGATCTCCCAGGAGGTCCGGGAGGGCCGGTTCCAGGGCAAGCTGTACGCCACCTCCCGGTACGTCCACAACTGGCCCAACACGGAGACCAACCGGTCGTTCGTGAGCCGCTTCGCCAAGCGGTGGAACCGCATGCCCAACTACTCCGCGGAGACCACGTACTCCGCCGTGTACATCACGAAGGCGGCGGTGGAGAGGGCCCGCAGCCTGCAGACAGACCGGGTGATCGCGGCCCTGCAAGGGATGCGGATCGAGACCCCCGCGGGCCTGCGGGTGTTCCGGTCGGAGGATCACCAGTTCGTCTACGCAGTGCCTGCAGGGAAGGTGGTGTGGGACCCGCGCTACCCCATCCCGGTGTTGGGGGAGCTGAAGGTGTTCGACCCCAAGGACTACTGGCGGTGGCCGCCGTTCCGGCCCCTGGAGCTGACCAAGTAGCCGCCGCCCCAGGTGGGGCATGGAGGTCTTCGCCTACCAGGGCCTGATCGGGCTGAGCTCCGCCATGTACCTGTGGCTGATCTCGGCCGGCCTCACCATCATCTTCGGGGTTCTGGGCGTGTTGAACTTCGCCCACGGCAGCCTGTTCATGCTGGGCGCCTACCTTGGCTACACCCTGTACGGCCTCGTGGGGGTGCCCTTCGGGCTGGCGGTGCTGGGCAGCATGGCCACGGTGGCGGTGGTGGGGGCCGGGGTGGAGCGGGGCTTGCTACGGCCCCTGTACGGACTGGACCCCAGCTACCAGCTGCTTCTGACCTTCGGGTTGGTGCTGTTCGTGGACGACCTCGCGAAGCTGATCTGGGGTGGGGTGTTCCGCATCCCGCCCATCCCTGAGTGGCTGCAGGGGAGCGTGACCCTGTTCAGCCGGCCGTACCCGATTTACAACCTCTTCCTGATCGCGGTGGGGTTGTCGGTGGGCGTGGGGCTTTGGTGGCTGTTTGACCGTACCTGGTGGGGGCGGGCAGTTCGGGCTACCGCCTCCGACCGGGAGATGGCCGCGGCCCTGGGGATCCGAACCCCCACCGTGTTCTCCTCGGTCTTCATGCTGGGCTCGGCCCTCGCGGCCCTGGGTGGGGCCCTCTCCACCCCGGTGCGGCCCGTGGCTCCGGGGATCGGCGCCGCTATGATCGTGCAGGCCTTCATCATCACCGTGATCGGCGGACTGGGCAACCTGCGGGGCGCGTTTGCGGGCTCCCTGTTGGTCGGGGTGCTGTCCAGCTATGGCACCCTGTGGTTCCCGGAATTCGAGTTGTTCTTCATCTTCGCCATCATGGCCGCCGTCCTGTTGGTGCGGCCTCAGGGGCTGTTCGCCCGATGAACGACCTCGCCCGACGCTGGGCCACCGCAGGCCTCCTGCTGGCACTGGTGTTGCTCCCCACGGTGGCGAGCCGGTACGTGACCTACCTGGTCATCCACATCCTGCTGCTGGCGTTGAACGCGGTGGGGTTCAACCTGCTGTTCGGGCAGACGGGGCTCCTTTCCTTCGGGCAGGCGGGGTTCTACGCCGTGGGCGCGTACACCTGCGCCCGGATTCTCCTTGCCTGGCCCTCCCTGCTGCCCGGTGTTCTGGGCGGGACGGTGGCCGCCGCACTGGCGGCGTTGCTCCTGGGGTTCCTGTCGGTCCGCCACACCCGCATTTATTTCGCCATGCTGACCCTGGCGTTTGGGATGATGATCTTCTCGCTGGCGTGGAAGTGGCGGGCGGTCACGGGCGGGGACGACGGCCTGGTGGGGATCCCCCGGGCGCCCCTGCAGCTGTTCGGGCTGGTGGTGGCCCTGCCCACTGTGGAACGCTACTACTACGTCGTCCTGGTGGCCGCGGTGCTGGCGGTCGCGCTGATGCACCGGGTGGTGCATTCCCCCCTGGGGCTGGCCCTGCGGGCGGTGCGGGACAGCGAGGTCCGGGCCGAGCACGTGGGGCTCAACGTCCGCCGGTTGCGCCTCGTGGCCTTCACGGTAGCTGGCGCGTACGCGGGCCTGGCGGGATCCCTGCTGCCGCCTCTGGAGAACACCGTCACCCCGCCCATCGCCCACTGGACCGCCTCCGCGGAGCCCGTGCTGGCCACGCTGCTGGGCGGAATCCGGCACTTCGCGGGGCCCCTGGTGGGTGCCTTCGTCCTGGTGGTGGCCAAGGACGTCATCGTGCGGTTCACCGTGCACTGGTCGTTGGTGCTGGGCGCGGTAGTGGTGGCCCTCGTGCTGGGCTTCCGGGGAGGGCTGGCGGGGGCACTGGAGGCCCTCACCCTCCGCGGAGCGCGGGTGCGTCCGGTTTCCGCCGCCGCGGGGGAGGAGGGGCGGTGACGGTGCTTCTGGTGGCGCGGGGACTGCGAAAGCGCTTCGGAGACCTAGCCGCAGTGGACGGGCTGGACCTGCAGGTGGAGGAGGGGGAGTGCGTGGCCCTCATCGGGCCCAATGGCGCGGGCAAGACCACCGCCCTGAACCTCCTCAGCGGGCACCTGCTGCCGGACGAGGGCCACATCACCTTCCGGGGCGAGGACATCACGCGGCTTCCGCCGCACGCGCGGGTGCATCGCGGTCTGGCCCGGTCGTTCCAGGTCATGACGGTGTTCCCGGAGCTGAGCGCCCGCGAGAACCTCCTCGTCCCCATCCTGGCGCGCGAGGGGGCCACACGCGACGCCCTGCGGCCGGTGCGGGTCTACCGGGAGGCCGAGGAGGAGGCGGACTCCCTGCTGGAGGACCTGGGGCTTCGGGAGGCGGCGGAGGTGCCTGCGGGCTCCCTGCCCCACGGCGACCAGCGGCGGCTGGAGCTGGGGATCGCAGTGGCCAGCCGGCCTCGCCTGTGCTTGCTGGACGAGCCGTCCTCGGGCCTCAACCCCCTGGAGCGGGCCGGGCTCCTGCAGCTCGTGCGGCGCCTGGCGGGCCAGAGGGGCGTCACGTTCGTGGTGGTGGAGCACGACATGGACGTGGTGTTCGGGCTGGCAAACCGGGTGGTGGTGATGAACCGGGGACGGGTGCTGGCGGAGGGCGCCCCCGAGGACATCCGGAACAACCCCGAAGTGCGGGAGACCTACCTGGGGGAGGAGGAGGAAGGCTCTTGCTGACGGTGGAGGGGCTGGTGGCCGGCTACGGAGGCTCCGTGGTCCTCCACGGGGTAGGGTTTTCCGTCCAGCGGGGCGAGGTGGTGGCGCTGTTAGGTCGCAACGGGGCGGGCAAAACCACCACCCTGCGGGCGGTGGTAGGCCTGGTCCACGTTCACCGGGGGAGCGTGCGGTTCCGCGACGTCGAGCTGGTTGGTCGGCCGCCCTTCGAGGTAGCGCGGCGGGGGATCGCCTATGTGCCCGATGACCGGCGCATCTTCCCGGACCTCACGGTCGAGGAGAACCTCCAGCTGGCCCGGTACGCGTCCGGCCGGGAGGGGCCTTGGGACCTGGAGCGGGTGTACGGGCTGTTCCCCGCGCTGCGGGAGCTCCGTCACCTGCGCGGCACGCAGCTTTCGGGCGGCCAGCAGAAGATGCTGGCTTTGGGCCGTGCCCTGATGAGCAACCCGGAACTGTTGCTGCTGGACGAGCCGGTGGAGGGGCTGGCGCCCTTGGTGGTCCGGCAGCTGGAGCAGACCCTGCGGGAGATCCGGCAAGCCGGGGTCACCATCCTGCTGGCGGACCAGAACCTGCGGTTCTGCAGGCGGATCGCGGATCGCGGCTACGTGTTGGACAAGGGGACGGTGCGCCTAGGCGGGACGTTGCAGGCCATCACCTCGGACGAGCAAACGGTGCGTCAGTACCTGGCCGTGTGAGGGGGTGAGACCCGTGCGCGCACCGCTTTCGCCGCTGCAGTTCGTACGCCGGGCGGTGGGCGTCTACGCAGACCGCATGGCGGTGGTGGACGGGCCGGCGCGGTTCACCTACGCGCAGTTCGGGCAGCGGTGCGGCCGGCTGGCGCTGGCCCTGCGGGAGCTGGGGATGGCGCGCGGGGACCGGGTGGCGATCCTCTCGCCCAACACGTGGCGGGCGCTGGAGGTGTACACCGCAGCCCCGTTGGCGGGTTGTGTCCTCGTACCCCTCAACACCCGGCTGCGCGAGGCGGACTACGAGTACATCCTGCGTCACTCGGGGACGCGCCTGCTCCTGGTGGACCCGGGCTTCGCGGAGATGGCCCGCGCCCTGGCCAGCCGGGTAGAAGGGCTGCGGGTGGTGGAGCTGGCGGAGGAAGGTTCGGAGGCCCTGGCGGAGCGGATCCCGTCCGCCGCGGCCGCACGGATCTGGGAGGAGGTGGACGGCCTGGAGGAGGGGTCCGCCATCACCCTGAACTACACCAGCGGGACCACCGCGCACCCGAAGGGGGTCGTTCTCACCCACCGCAACACTGCCCTGAACGTGCTGAACCTGGTGGTGCACGGTCGGCTGCGGCTGGACGACGTCTACCTCCACGTGCTCCCCATGTTCCACGTGAACGGCTGGGGTGCGGTGTGGGCGGTGAGTGCCGTGGGCGCGCGGCACGTGTGCTTGGTGAAGGTGGACCCCCCGGAGGTATTCCGCCTCATCGACCAGGAGGCTGTCACCGTGGCGTTCTCGGCGCCTACCGTGCTGGTGATGCTGCTGAACGACCCCGCGGCGCAGGGCTGGAGGCCGCGTCAGGCGCTGCGCTGGTACGTGGGGGGTGCACCGCCGCCGGCGGCGCTCATCGCCCGGGCGGAGGACGAGCTGGGGATTGAAGTGGTGCACGTGTACGGGCTCACCGAGACGGGCCCCTGGCTGACGGTGTGCGAGTGGCGCCGCGAATGGGACGCCCTACCTCTGGAGGAGCGGGCGGCCCGCAAGGCCCGGCAGGGCGTCGGGCAGCTCCTGTGCGGGGAGGTGGCGGTGGTCCGGGAGGACCTCTCCCCCGTGGCGCGGGACGGCCGCGAGGTGGGCGAGATCGTGGTGCGCGGCCCCACGGTTATGGACGGCTACTACCGGGACCCGGAGGCCACCGCGGAGGCGCTGGCGGGCGGGTGGTTCCACACCGGGGACCTGGCGGTGGTGCACCCGGACGGCTACCTGCAGATCGTCGACCGGAAGAAGGACATCATCATCAGCGGCGGCGAGAATGTCTCCTCGGTGGAGGTGGAAGCGGTGCTGTACCGCCACCCGGCGGTGATGGAGGCCGCGGTGGTGGGCACGCCGGACCCCAAGTGGGGCGAGGTGCCGAAGGCGTACGTGGTGCTGCGGCCCGGTGCTCAGGCCACCGCGGAGGAGCTCATCGCCTTCTGCCGCGAGCACCTGGCGCACTTCAAGGCCCCGAAGGCGGTCGAGTTCCTGCCGGAGCTGCCGAAGACCGCAACCGGGAAGATCCAGAAGTTCCTGCTACGGTCTGCAACGCGCGCCGCTGGCTCGGGGTAGGGAAGCCTGGGGTTCGGGGGCCTTCTGCGCGCGGGCCTACGCGTCCTCCAGCCGGTAGTAGATGGTGTCGAACAGGTGCGGGGCTTCCACGAAGATGCCGTAGGCCGTGGCGGCGGCGGTGCCGTCGGGAAAGGAAAGCCGCCCCAGGGCGCGGACGGCCCGGCCTGTAACGTCCCCGACCCGCGCTTCCACATAGACCGTGCGGTTCAGGGGGATGGGACGGAGATAGTCCACCTCGACGCGCAGGGCGGCCGCGCGGTAGCCCGCGCGCCACACGGCGGCGCCCATGGCCTCGTCCAGCACCGCGGCGATCATCCCGCCGTGGGCGTGGCCGGGAGGCCCCTGCTGCGCCTTTCGGAAGGTTACCTCCCCCACGACCACCCCGTCGTCCCGCTGGTAGAACACCACCCCCAGGCTGCCAGGGGATGTCCCGCAGACCGGGCACGGTCCGTGTTGGGCGAGCCGCCTCACGACGCCCTCACAGGCGGACCGCGTGCACCCCGTCCCACCGGGAGGGCCGCGCGGCCCGTTCCCACAGCCTGGCCTTCGCCATCTCAGGCGGAAGCCCCGTACTGAGCAACACCGCCACCACGCCGGTGACCAAGCCTGCCGCGAAGGACGTACCTGACCAACGCACGTAGCGGGACCCCGCCAACACCGCCCCGCAGTCCAGGATGAGATCCTCGCCCGGGGCTCCGAAGTGCGCTTCGTTGCTGAACCACGCGTACCGGTCTGGCTGCGCGGCGCTGGTGGCCGCCACCGGGATCACCTGCGTCTGGGCGGCCAGGGTGTCTCCGAAGTGGCCGTAGGCGGCAGGCTCCAGGCAGTTCTCGGGCCGGCCCTGGGACTGGTTGCCGCTGGCCGCTACCAGCACCGCGCGCTGGCGTGCCAGCTCGTCCACCACCGCCAGGAGCGCGCAGGACTCCACCGTCTCCGGCTGCGACCGGTCTACCCCCAGGCTCAGGTTGTACACCATCGGAACGGTGACCAGGGGCGTACGGGTGTCGGGGTGCTGCACGGGGGTGCTTGCCAGCTCGTAGACCCACCGGAGGGCGTCCGCCAGCTCGTAGGTGGCGGTGGCGAGTTCGTGGTTCAGCAGCGCCACCAGCACCACCCGGGCACCGGGCGCCATGCGGCGGACCAGCGACGCCACCGTGGCCCCGTGGTGGCCGCGGTAGTCCCGCATCTGCTCCTCGGTGGCCAGTAGGGGCGACCACGCCCTAGCCCGCCAGCGCTCCGCCAGCCCGCATGGGGAGCCGCCCGGGTCCCGCAGGGGCGCCCAGACCGGGAAGTTCTCCGGCACCCGTTGCGGCCAGTCCACGTACACATCCACGCAGCCCGGGTCCAGGCGAGGCAGGCCGTCGGGTCTCAACCCGGGGCCGCTGTCCAGGATGACCACGGTGACGCCCTCCCCGCGCGGCCGGGACTTCGCCCGCTCGTACTGCAAAAGCCCGATGTGCTCGAAGGCGGGCTGGCTGGCGAAGTCCGTCTCGTCGGCATCGGGCAGCCGGATGGCGGACTCCGGGGTGGGGCTGCCGTGGGACACCTCCGCCTGCCCCCGCACCTGCAAATCCAAGGACGCGTGGGCGGACAGCACGGCCTCGGATAGGCGCCGCACCACGTTGGGTTCCGGTTCGTCGCTTTCCACGACGAACCGCCGCACCGCCCGCAACCACGGAGGGGGCCTACGGACGGGCGGCAGGGGGAGCGCTTCCCACCGCCACACCGTCCCGGACCGCCGGGAGACGAACACCGTGCGCGGCCTCGGTGGAGGTACGAGGCACCGGACGGGGTGTGACCGCTCCACGGAGTCCAAAAGGACTTCCGGACAGGCCACCACCAGGTGGCCGCGCAGGCGGTTCCACGCTTCGCGCATGTCACCCTCCTTGAGGGCTTCCGTCTAGTGAACGCGCGCAGCCCGTGTTTTCGACGAGCCGGGCCAGGGGATCGCCCACCACCACGAAACCGGCCCAGTGCCAGGGGTGCTCCCACCGGGCGCGCAGCTGGAGGCCGGCGCTTCGGAGCGCATCCGGGATCCGAGCGCCACGGCCCAGATGCTCGTACAGCTGCTGCATGAACTGCGCGGTGGAGCCGTCGTGTACCGGCCACAAGGACACCACCACGGCCCGGGCACCGGCGTGGAGCCACGCGCGTGTGAAGCCGACCAGCTCGTCCCCGGGCAATACCCTGGAGGCCCCGGTGTCGCAGCCGCTCAGGACCACGATCCCACAGCCCGCCTCGGCTGCCAGGACGTCCGCCGCGGTGACCAGGCCTGCGGTGAGGTAGATAGCGAACAGCAGCGGTGCCTCGGGCCGGAAACGGCAGTGGGCGGCCACATGCACCAGCGCCGCGTCCCGCACGGCGGCCAGGAACTCCGCGGGACTGGGGTTCTCGTACAGACGGCCGCCAACTCGCCGGGCCACCCCGCGGGCTTCTGCTACGGCCCCAGGGAGCTGGCCCCGCAGGCCGTCGGCCACGCACACCGCGGGGCCACGGGCGACCGGTCGCTTCTGCAGCGGGGGAAGCAGCGAGCCTGCGGGCACATACACCACTTCCCATCGGTCCCACACACACGCGTGCCCGTCGGCGAAGGCGTGGAAGGGCAGGCCGTGCAGCAGTCCGAAGGGCGCCACCACGAGACGGCAGTAGGGGCGGAGTTGTGGCTCCAGCGGGGCCACCAGGAGTGCGTGCAGGTCCTCGAGGACCCGATGGGCCTGACGTACGGCGTGCCGGGCGGGGAGCTGTCCTGCGGCGTAGGCGCGCAGGCCGTTAGCCCACAGGGCCGCTGCGCGGCCCACTTCCCGCGTGTGGCATGCCCTTTGGCAGATCAGGGTCCTGCCCGGCTCCAGGACGAAGGCCAGGACGTGGTCTCCGGCCGCGAAGTACTCCACGAGGGCCGTGTCGCCGTCCAGTTCCGGCAAAGCCGGCCTGAGGGTGCGCATCAGGAAGGGGGCCTGGGAAGGATATGCGGGATCCTTGCAGCTGGAGCCGCCACAGCACTTCCCGGACTCGGGCTTCCAGGTCCGGTTCGCCCGGTTGCCCGCGAAGGTGCGGCTCGCCAGGATCCAGCTCCACAAAGACCTCGCGTCGCTGGGCCTCCAGAAGGCGGTTCAGCTCCTGCACCAAGCGGACGGCCGCCGGG
Source organism: uncultured bacterium (assembly GCA_938028835.1). Classification (GTDB taxonomy): domain Bacteria; phylum Sysuimicrobiota; class Sysuimicrobiia; order Sysuimicrobiales; family Sysuimicrobiaceae; genus Tepidifontimicrobium. The sequence continues at coordinate 172,120 of CALIMJ010000013.1, forward strand.
CTCCGCGGTCGTACCCGGAGCCCGTGGGAGGCCAGCAGCCACGCCATACCCCTCGACTTGGCGCACTGGACCACCTCCCACGCCCGCGCCCACCGCCCCCGCGCCCAGAGCTCCAGCACCGAGGCCGCGTACAGCTCGGAGAGCTCCGCGAACACCCCCGAACGCAGGTCCGCAGGCAGCCAGGCCAGCAAGCGGTCGGCCCACCGGACACCGCTCAGCAGGTGCCCGCTGCGCCTTTGCGGCCGCAGAACGCTGAGCCGGCGGTGGGCTGCAGCGCAAAGCCAGGCCGTGCGGTGCCGGTGCCCCAAGCGGAGAGCCTCCCGGGCGGCCTGGAGGGCGGTGGCGGTGTCCTGCAGCAGGAGGTGGGCGTCGGAGCGCACCAGCAGGGCCCGGCCCGCACCCCCGGGGCTGGCGACCTTCGCCCAGGTCCGGTAGGCTTGGTCCGCCAGCGCTACAGCGGCGGAGGGGTCCCCTTCCCGCAACCGAACGGCCGCCAGCTCGCAGGCGGCCGCGGCCCTCCACGCCTGGCGCCCGGTTCCCTCTAGGGTCTGCAGGGCTTGCTGGAGGAGGTCCCCAGCGCCCTGGAGGTCTCCCCGGTGCCGGCACGCCACAGCAGCCAGGTAGCGGGCACGGGCCGCTTCGGCCACGAACCCCGCCGCGTCCAGCTCCTGCGCCAGGCGGCGCCCTTCGCGGATCACGCGCTCCGCCTGTCCCAGGTACAGGCGACACTCCAGAGCGAACAGCCGGTAGGCGGCTCCCGCGGCCGGGACGCCAGCCTCCCGGTAGCGGTCTGCCACCTCCTCGAAGGCCTGCAGGGCGTGCGCGTACCGGCCCTGACCCAAGTCTGACCAGGCGGTGGCCGCGGCTGACCGCAGGGCCAGGAGGGAGCTGCCGGTAGCCTCCGCACACCGGGTGGCTTCTTGCAGGGCTCGAGCCGCCTCCTCGTGGCGGCCCAGCTGCGCCAGCAGCAGCCCCGCGTTGTGCTGCACCACCGCTAGGTCGAGGTCGGCGGACTCCCCGAGGGCCCGGAACCGGTCAGCCGCTTGCGCGTACGCGAGGAGGGCTGCCTCCGTGTCCCCCAGGTACTGGAGCAGGGTGGCGCGCTGTGCCCGCACGCGGGCCGCGAACAGGCAGGCTCCCGGGTCGGCGGCGAGCACCGGCTCGATGAGGTCCGCCAGCTCCAACGCCTCACGGTAGCGGCCCTGCCGGAACAGCACGCCGATGCGGCCTACCCCGCACCGTGCGGCGAGAGTGGGCTGGCTGCAGGCCTCGGCCAGCCGCCGCGCGGCCTCGTAGGCTTCGTGGGCTTCCTCCAACCGCTCGCACCAGAGCAACGCGTTGGCCACCGCCAGGCGCGCCACCACCCGGGCGGCTGGGTCCGCTCCGGCGTCCGCGTAGTCTGCCAGTTCCCGCGCCCGCTTCAAGGCCTGCTGCGGTTGCCGGTGGGCCAGGCGGTCCACCAGGTCCTTGAGGCGTTCGGCCACCTCCACGCAGGGGGCTCCAAAGCGCTCCCGCAGGAAGCGCACGGGGCCTCCGCGGGACGCGGCTTCGGCCCACGCTGCCAGCACGCTGGCGCCTTCGGGGGTCACGGCGGCGGTGTTCTTGGACGGCCTGTCCGGTTCCTGCTATGGTGGACGCGAGCTGCGAGCTGGAGGAGGGCATGACCGGACAGCGGCAGGCCCTGGACGTACTGTGCGTGAACACCCTGCGGGCGCTGGCCATGGACGCGGTGGAGCGCGCCCAGTCAGGTCACCCGGGTGCGCCCATGGGGTTCGCGGGGCCGGCGTACGTCCTGTGGACCCGCTTCCTCCGCCACAACCCCCGCAACCCGCGCTGGCCCGACCGGGACCGGTTTGTGCTGTCGGCGGGGCACGCGTCCATGCTGCTATACGCCCTCCTGTACCTCACGGGTTACGACCTCACGCTGGACGACCTCAAGAACTTCCGCCAGTGGGGAAGCCGGACACCCGGCCACCCGGAGTTCCGCGCCACCCCCGGGGTGGAGTGCACCACGGGCCCTCTAGGACAGGGGTTTGCGAACGCGGTGGGCATGGCGATCGCGGAGCGGCACCTGGCCAGCGTGTTCAACCGACCCGGCTACGAGATCGTGGACCACTGGACCTACGTGGTGGCCTCGGACGGCGACCTGATGGAGGGCGTGGCGCACGAGGCAGCTTCGTTGGCGGGGCACCTGCAGCTGGGCAAGCTCGTGTGCCTATACGACGCCAACGGGGTGTCCCTGGCGGGCAGCACGGAGCTCACCTTCACGGAGGACGTGGCTCTCCGGTTCGAGGCCCTGGGCTGGCACGTCCAGGAGGTGGCGGACGGTAACGACCTGGCCGCGGTGGAGGCCGCGCTGGTGCAGGCACGCGAGGAGCTGGGTCGACCCTCCCTGATCGTGGTGCGGACCCAGATCGCCTACGGGAGCCCCGGCAAGCAGGGCCGCCACGAGGCGCACGGCGCGCCCCTCGGAGAGGAGGAGGTGCTGCGGGCCAAGCGGAACCTGGGCTGGCCGCACGAGGAACCCTTTGTGGTTCCGGAGGAGGCGCTGGCGGAGTTCCGGAAGGCCGTGGAAAGGGGCCAACAGCTGGAGGAGGACTGGCGTCGGCGGTTCGAGGCGTACGCCCGCCAGTATCCGGACCTGGCAGACCAGTGGGAGCAGGCGCAACGGGGGGAGCTCCCGCCGGGTTGGGACCAGGACCTACCCGCCTTTACCGCGAGCGACCGGGTGGCCACCCGCAGCGCCTCCGGGAAGGTGCTGAACGTCCTGGCGTCCCGCATCCCGTGGCTGGTGGGGGGTTCCGCGGACCTGAACCCGTCCACCCAGACCGCGTTGCGGGGGCTGGGCGACTTTCAGAGTCCTCTACGGGCGGTGCGCGACCCGCAGGGTGCGTGCGGGGGCCCCATGGACTACCGCGGCCGCAACCTGCATTTCGGGGTGCGGGAGCACGCCATGGGTGCGGTGGCCAACGGGATCGCCTACCACGGTGGCCTGAGGCCGTTCGTCGCCACGTTCCTGGTGTTCTCGGACTACGAACGGCCCGCCATCCGTCTGGCCGCGCTGGCGGAGCTGCCGGTGGTGCATGTGTTCACCCACGACTCCGTCCTGGTGGGCGAGGACGGGCCCACCCACCAGCCCGTGGAGCACCTGCCGTCCCTGCGGAGTATCCCGAACCTGTTGGTGATCCGGCCCGCGGACGCCGCCGAGACCGTGGAAGCCTGGCGGGTGGCCCTGGAGCACAGGGAGGGGCCCGTGGCGCTGGTCCTCACCCGCCAGGCGGTGCCGGTCCTGGATCGCAACCGGTACGCGCCTGCGTCCGGCCTGCGGCGCGGAGGCTACGTCCTGGCGGACTGCGACGGGCCGCCGGAGTTGATCCTGATCGGTACGGGTTCGGAGGTCTGGTTGTGCGTGGAGGCGTACGAGCGGCTGCGGGCGGAGGGCGTGCGGGTCCGGGTGGTGAGCCTGCCCTCCTGGGAGCTGTTCGAGCGCCAGCCCTCCTCGTACCGGGAGCAGGTCCTGCCGGCCGGTGTAGCCCGCCGGCTGGCGGTGGAGGCGGCCCGGCCCTTCGGTTGGGAGCGCTACGTGGGCTGCGGGGGTCGGGTGTTGGGAGTGGATCGGTTCGGGGCTTCGGCTCCCTACGGGGTCGTGGCGGAGAAGCTCGGGCTTACCCCGGACCGGGTCTACCGGGCCGCTCGCGAGCTGCTGGAGCGACCCGCGTGACGGTGCCGGGGCCGGCCCGCTAGGCTTCGGTCACCCGCAGCCACGAGGCCACAAGCGCCCCGTGGAGCACGTGGGCCCCAAGCGCCAGCCACGGCATCCCCCCGCCAGCCAGCTTGGAGCCGAGGATCCCCGCTCCTGCAAGGGGGAACGTCACGAACAGGGTCAGGGGCCAGACCAGCAGGGCATACAGCGCCCCGCACAGCCAGGGACGGCGCCGCAGCGCGGCAGCGCGGTACAGGACGGGGGCCACCGCCACGCCGTACACGTACCCGTAGCCCGGCCCGGCAAGCAGCAGGAGCAGGAGGCTTACCGCGAAAGCCCACCGGGTCTGGTCGACGACCAGGTTGTCCCACAGGGCCAGGAACCAGCGCTGGACCAGCCCCGCACCTTCCGGGTGCCACACCGCGCGACCCAGTCCCCACAGCAACACCCCCAGGCAGGCCAGGGCCGTGACCAGGGTGGCGGCCACCGCGACCCGGAAGGCATGACGGCCGGAGCAGGCGGTCCACGTGTCCGTGTTCAACACCCGTGACCTCCACGTGCGCGCGAATGGAGGCGCGTCGTACAATAGCCCCGGACGCGCCCGCCCTGTAGTTTGTCGGAAAGCCGCGCGGCGCGCAACTCGGACCCGGTGGATCGTTTCCGTCGCTTCTCGGCGGCCCTGCTGGCCGCAAGCCTTGCCCTGGTGGTGCTGGGCGGTGTGGTGCGCACCACGGGGGCGGGCGACGCCTGCCCGGACTGGCCTCTGTGCCACGGCCGATGGATTCCTCCTGCGGAACCCTTGGTGATCCTGGAGTGGACCCACCGTCTGGTGGCGGCGGTGGTGGGCCTCTGGGTGGTCGTTCTCGTGGTTTGGGCGCACCGCCTGGGAGCTGCCGGAGAGGGGCTCCGGAAGCCCGCGTGGGCGGCCTTGGGGCTGGTGGTGGTGCAGGCCCTGCTGGGGGGCGCCACGGTCCTGGGCGGGCTGGCCGCCTGGCTGGTGGTGCTGCACCTGGGGACCGCCCTGCTGTTCGTGGCTTCGGTGGTGGTGCTGTGGCAGCGGGCGTCGGGATACCGGCCGGGTGGCGCGGATTCCCGGAGCCGCAGCTTCCGCGGCTCCGCGCTGACTGCCCTGGTGGGGCTGTACGTCCTGGTGCTGCTGGGCGGATACGTGGGAGCCTCCGGGGCCGGGCTTGCGTGTCCGGACTGGCCTCTGTGCCGGGGCGCGGTGCTACCGCCTGCGGAGCCGGGGGTGCTGGAGCACTTCGCCCACCGACTGTGGGCGGTGCTGGTGGCGGTGCTCCTGGGTTCCCTGGTGGTCCGGGCCCGCCACGACCGGCCGGACCTGCGGGGGCTGACGCATGGGGCGGCGGCCCTGTACGGCGTGCAGATCTTCGTGGGGTGGCTGAACCTGTTGAGCGGCCTGCACTTCGCGGTGGTGAGCGCGCACCTGGGGCTCGCTGCGGTGGTGTGGGCGGTGCTAGTGGCGCTGCTGGTGAGGGCCGCGGCGGAGCCCCGCCCGGCTCTTGCGGTCTCCGAGCCGCGAGCCGTACCGGCGTGGCGGGCTGCGGTGTCCGACTACGTGGCCCTGACCAAGCCGCGCATCGTGGTGCTGTTGCTGCTGACTACCGCCTGCACCCTGGTGCTGGCTACGCGGGGCCAGCCATCGGCCGTGGTGGTGCTGGCCACCCTGGTGGGCGGCGCCCTGGCCGCGGGTGCCGCCAACGCCCTGAACTGCGTGCTGGATCGGGACGTGGACGCGGTCATGGCACGCACGCGGGAGAAGCGACCGGTGGCGGCAGGTCGCCTGCCGGCCGCCCGCGCGGCGGCCTTCGCGGCCATCCTCGGTGTGGGGGGCTTCTGGATCCTGTGGCGGGGCGCCAACCTCCTGGCCGCGACCCTCACCCTCGGGGGGCTGGCGTTTTACGTCCTGGTGTACACCGCGTGGCTGAAGCGCACCACGCCGCAGAACATCGTGATCGGCGGGGCCGCGGGAGCGGTGCCTCCCCTGGTGGCGTGGGCGGCGGTCACAGGTCGGGTGGAGCTGCCAGCGGTGCTGCTGTTCGCGGTGGTCTTCCTGTGGACCCCTCCTCATTTCTGGACCCTGAGCCTCAACCTGAAGGACGACTACGCGGCGGCAGGCATCCCCATGCTCCCCGTGGTTCGGGGCGAGGCGGAGACCCACCGGCAGGTGTTCGGGTATACGCTAGCCACGGTGGTGGTGACCCTGCTGCTGGTGCCCGCCGCGGGCCTTGGCTGGCTGTACGCCGCGGCGGCCGCGAGTCTGGGGGCCGGGTTCGTTCGACGCGCGTGGCGACTGTGGCGTGGGCGGGGCGAGACGGCGTGGTCCGTGTACCGCTACTCCCTGGTGTACCTGGCCCTGCTGTTCGGGGCCATGGTGGCGGACCGGTTCGTGTTGGGCGTGTGAGGGCGATGGCGCGGGATCGCCACCTGCGGAACCCGAGACGGCTCACCCCCGCACGCCGGGGACGCTACGCGGCGAGATCCGCCACCACGGGTTGGGCCAGCCGCTCAAAGTCCTTGTAAGCGATCCGCATGGTCTCCCGGTGCGAGCCGCAGCGGAAGACGATCTCCGGGTCCTCCGACAGGCGTCGGTCCACGTACACCGGGATCCCGTACAGGTTGCCGAAGGGCGGCTGGGCCCCCACCTCACAGTCGGGGAACAGGGGTGCGAACTCCGACTCCTCCGCCAGCCGGCAGGGTTTGCCCACCAGCTTCTCCAGCTTGGCTAGGTCCAGGCGCTGGGGTGCCGCCAGGACGGCCATGACGAATCCCTCCCCACATCGGACGATCACCGGCTTGGCCACCAGGTAGCCGGACACGTGTTCAGCGGCGGCAACTTCCTGCGCGGTGTACGCTAGAGGGTGCCAGTCCACCCGGAAGGGCACCGCGTTCTCCCGGAAGTAGGACTCGAGGCGCTCGCGGCAGGTCACGGCACTCACCCCCGAGCCGATTGTACCGGGCCAGGGGCGGAGGAGGGCAGCGTCGAAACCGTATGGACGAGGAGCGGGCATGGCGGCGAACCGAGGGCTTCTGGCGGCGGACAAGCGGTACCTAGCGGGCGTGATCCACCAGGTGTGGCGGGCCTGCCAGGGCTTCGTCTCCGTGGTGATGGAGCGGGGGCCGGAGGATGCGTTCTTCGTGCTGGACGAGCTGGACGAGTGGGCGGCGGCGCAACGGCGCCGCCTGTCCGGAAGGACCGCTCGACGGCCGGCGGGGCTCTCCGCTCAGGGGTTGCGGGTGGCCCGGGAGCTGCTGGACGACGTGAGCACCTTCTGCTCCGCCATTGGGGACATGGTGGCCCGCCTCCGCGCCAGCCCCCTGAGCCCGGACGAGGTGGAGGAGGAGTGCCTGATGATCGTGGACGGGTTCGTCGCGTGGACCCACCGCATGGCAACGCAGCTGGGCCTGTCCCGCAACCTCCGGCCCCAGGTGATCTGGCCGCTGCGCTAGTGGGTCCCGCGGACCTCCTGGGCGGGCCGGGTGGCCCGCTGGATCTGCTCGTCCGCGCGGTCCAGGAACTCCCGGCAGGCGGCCCGCACGGGCGGGGCGCCGTCGCACGCCACCTTGCGCACGAGCCAGCTCAGGTGATCGTACAGGTGCCACGCCTCGTCGTCCCGCAGCCGCGACTCGCGGGTCGCGAACTCCAGGAAGCCCTGGACCGCGGCCAACACCGCCCGGGCGTACTCCGCCGGGTCCAGCACGTACCGGCTGCCGTCCCGCGGGTCCTCCAGGTACACCCGTCCCTGCCGGTGCAGCACGGTCAGGTCGTGGTAGCCGCAGCAGTCCATCCCGCAATCCGCCAGGAATAGGGGCGAAGCGTAGGGGTCGCTGGGGTCGGTGACCGCGTGGTGGTCAGCCAGGAGGGTGAGCAGCAGGCCCTGCACGCCCTCGAACAGCGCGTAGGCGGAGTAGGAGGCGTCGTGCGACGGAATGCCCAGGGCGCGGGCGCTCTCGCCGAGCAGCAGGAGAGGACGGCCGTCCACCTCCAGGGAGAACAGGCACGGGACGGCCTCCACGTCCTCGCCCGTGTCGGTGATCTCCAGCCGCGCCCGGATCCGGTTCATCCCTCTCTTTATCTTACGCCCGCTCCGGAGGGCCGAGGGTTGTCAGGAACCCGCGGAAGCCTCGGGAGCCTCCTGAGCGGCTTCCTTGGGCGCGGGGATCAGCACGGAGGCCAGCACGCTGACCGCGAGGATGGCCGCCACCACCCCCAGGGACACACCGATCGGTACCTTGTAGAAGTCGGCCACGAGCATCTTCAGGCCGATGAACACCAGCACGAGCGACAGGCCGTACTTCAGGTAGCGGAACATGTCCATGATCCCCGCCAGCACGAAGAACAGGGCCCGGAGCCCTAGGATGGCGAAGATGTTGGAGGTGTACGCGGTGAACATGTGGTGGGTGATGGCCAGCACCGCGGGGATGGAGTCCACGGCGAACATCAGGTCGGTACTTTCGACCACCACCAGCACCAGGAACAGCGGCGTCACCCACAGCCGGCCCTCCCGCCGGACGAAAAAGCGGCCTCCCACGTACGTCTCCGTCACGGGGAACCGCCGCCGCACGGCCCGGAGCACCGGGTTCTGGGAGGGGTCCACGGTCTCTTCCCGGTGCCGGAACAGCTTCCAGCCCGTGTACACCAGCAGGGCGCCGAAGAAGTACAGGACCCAATGGAAGAGCTTGACCAGGGTGACGCCCACGAGGATGAGACTGGCCCGCATGACCACGGCGCCGAGGACCCCCCAGAGGAGGACGCGGGGCTGCAGGTGGTCCGGGACGGCGAAGTAGGAGAAGATGACGAGGAAGACGAAGAGGTTGTCCACGCTTAGGGCTTTCTCCACGAGGTACGCGGTGAGCCACTCAAGCCCGACCTGGGGGCCCTCCAGGGCCCACACCCCCGCGTTGAACAAAAGCGCCGCAGCGATCCACACCACGCTCCAGAGGGTGGCTTCCCGCATGGACAGCCTGTGGGGTGTGCGCTGGAAAACCCCGAGGTCGATGGCCAGCATGGCGCCCACCACCACGTGGAAGACGATCCACAGCAGCACCTCGACGTTCATCCGTCTCCCCCGTGTCCCCTGTCAAAACGAAAAACCTCCGGTGCCCGCCGGAGGTCTCACCGTGAGGCATCGCCACAGGCCCGACCGGGCGAACCGCCTGCTAGCGTCCGCCGGACTGACGACCGGGCCGCGGCCGCGCGTCAACTGTTCACGGCCGCCAGTTACTCCCCTCAGCCCCGCCCCGTGCGGGGCCACCAACACCATACGGACGCCCCCACCAGGGGTCAAGCCCGCGCAGGGCTGGGGAGGCGGGCGGTGAGAGCCCCCCGCGCGGTGGCGGCGGTCCTGCTGGCCGCGGGAGAGGGCAAGCGGATGCGCTCCCGCCTGCCTAAGGTCCTGCACCCAGTGGGCGGCCGGCCCATGGTGCTGCGGGTCCTCGACGCGCTGCGGCGGGTGGCGGCGGGGCCGGTGGTCGTGGTGGTGGGCCACGGGGCAGACGCGGTCTGTCGCGTGCTGCCCACAGACGTGCGGGTGGCGTGGCAGGAGGTACCCAGGGGTACCGGGGACGCGGTGCGCTGCGCGCTGCAGCACCTGGAGGGCCACCGGGGCCCCGTGCTGGTGGCCTACGGCGACACCCCGCTGGTGGGCGAGGAGACCTTCCTCCGCCTGGTGGAAGCGCACGTGGAGGGCGGGTTTGCGGCCACGCTGCTCACCGCGGTGGTGGACGCCCCGGACGGGCTGGGGAGGGTGGTGCGGGATGTGGACGGGTCGTTCCTGCGGGTGGTGGAGGAGGCGGACTGCACGCCCGAACAGCGCCAGCTCCGCGAGGTGAACATGGGGCTGTGCTGCTTCGAGGCGGAGGACCTGCAGGAAGCCCTGGCGCACCTGACGCCGCAGAACGCGCAGGGCGAGTACTACCTCACGGACGCTTTCGGGTGGCTAGCGGCCCGAGGGCGGAAGGTGGGGACGGTCCGGGCCAGGGAGGTGACAGAGGTCATGGGCGTGAACTCGCGGAGGGAACTGGCGGCCGCGGAGGAGGAGCTGCGCCGGAGGACCCTGCAACGGCTGATGGACTCCGGCGTCACCGTGCTGGACCCGCACACCACCTACGTGGCGCCCGACGTGCAGGTGGGCAGCGACACGGTCCTGCTGCCCTTCACGGTGCTGGAGGCGGGCACGGTGGTGGGCTGCGGGTGCACGGTGGGCCCCGGGGCACACGTGCGTGGCTCCCGCATCGGGGACCGGGTCCGCATCCTGTGGTCGGTGGTGGAGGACAGCGAGGTGGCCGAGGAGTGCCGCATCGGCCCGTACGCACACCTGCGGCCCGGCACACGGCTGGCCCCCCGGGTGGTGGTGGGCAACTTCGCGGAGATCAAGAACTCCACCGTGGGCGAGGGCACCAAGGTCCAGCACGTGTCCTATCTCGGTGACGCCACCGTAGGCCGGGAGGTGAACATCGGTGCGGGGACCATCACGTGCAACTTCAAGTACGGGGTCCCCGGCAAGCACCCCACGGTGATCGAGGATGGAGCGTTCATCGGCAGCGACACTTTGCTGAACGCACCCGTGCGGGTGGGCGCGGGCGCGGTGACGGGGGCAGGCTCCGTGGTCACCAAAGACATCCCGCCGGGGATGGTGGCGGTGGGCGTGCCCGCGCGGGTGGTCCGGCGGGCGAAGCAGGAGGACAACCCGTGAGGGACCTCGCCCTGATCAGCGGCACCGCCAACCCAACCCTGGCCCGCCGTGTGGCTACGTACCTGGACGTGCCGCTGCTCGAGGCGGTGGTGGCGCGCTACCCGGACGGGGAGATCGAGGTGCGGCTGGAGGAGAGCGTGCGCGGTCGGGACTGCTTCATCCTCCAGCCCACCTGCCCGCCGGTGCACGACCACCTGCTGGAGCTGCTGGTGCTGGCCGACGCCCTGCGCCGGGCCTCCGCAGCCCGGGTGACCGCGGTGGTGCCGTACTTCGGCTACGCCCGCCAGGATCGCAAGACGGGCGCCCGGGAACCGGTGACCGCCAAGCTGGTGGCCAACCTCATGGTGCGGGCCGGGGTCCAGCACCTCCTGGCCCTGGACCTGCACGCGGGCCAGATCTCCGGCTTCTTCGACATCCCCTTGGATCACCTGGGCGCGCGCATGCTGCTGGCGGACTACTTCCTGCACAAGGGGTTGCGGAACGTGGTGGTGGTCTCCCCGGACGTGGGGGGCGTGCGGCGGGCCCGGGAGTTCGCACAGGTCCTGGGGGCGCCCTTAGCCATCATCGACAAGCGCAGGGACCGGCCCAACCAGGTGGCGGAGGTGGTGCACGTGATCGGGAAGGTGTACCGTCGCACCGCCATCCTGGTGGACGACATCGTGGACACTGCCGGGACCCTGGTTCGGGCGGCGGAGACCCTGGCGCGGCGCGGGGTGACGGAGGTGTACGCGTGCTGCACCCACCCCGTCCTCTCCGGGCCCGCCGTCGAGCGCATCGCCTCCTCGCCCATCCGCGAGCTGGTGGTGACGGACTCCATCCCGCTGCCGCCCCACAAGCGGCCGGACCGCATCCGGGTGGTGTCGGTGGCTCGGTTGCTGGCGGACGCCATCACCCGCGTCCACGTGCGCAGCTCGGTGAGCGAGCTGGCGGAGGAGCGGCTGGCGGCGGAGCTGGTTTAGAGCGGGCGGCCACGGGGACCGCCGCTGCCCTATACTGGGCCCGGAGCCCATGGTCGTTCCGCCTTATGCGGTCGCGGCGTTGCTGGCGTGGTTCGTTACGTACTGGACCACGCCCACCGCCCGTTGGCTCGCCCGTCGGGTGGGTGCCGTGGACTACCCTGGTGGGCGGCGCATCAACCGTCGACCCCTGCCCCGCCTCGGCGGCGTGGCCATTGCCCTGGGGGTGCTCCTGGGTGCGGCGGTAACCCTGCCGATGCCGGGCCCGGTGGCCGTGGTGCGCGAACCCAGGCACCTGGTGCTGGCGATCCCGTACGGTGCCGTCCCCCGGGAGTTCTGGGGGATCCTGGTGGGTGCGATGGCCGTGGCCCTGGTGGGGCTGTACGACGACCTGCGGCAGGTCTCCGGGCGGGTGAAGTTCCCCCTCATCTATCTCTGCGCGGCGTTGCCGGTCCTGTTCGGGCTCACCACGCCCTTCGTCACCAACCCCGTGACCGGCCAGCTGGTGGCCCTGGGCCTGTGGGGGCAGGTGTTCACCGCGGTGTGGGTGGGGTCCGCGGCCATCGCCATGAACTCCATCGACGGCGTGGACGGGCTCGCCGCGGGGATCGCGGCCATCGTGGCGGGGACCTTCTTCGTGGCGGGGATGCTGCGGGGCGCGGGCCTGCCCACCCTCGTGCTGTGCGCGGCGGTGGCCGGCAGCGCGGTGGGCTTTCTGCGCTACAACTTCAACCCGGCGCGGGTGATCATGGGCGACAGCGGTGCCCTGTTCCTCGGCTACCTGCTGGGGGCCCTGTCCGTGGCCGGGCTGTTCAAGACGCTGACCGCGCTGTCGCTGGCGGTGCCGCTGCTGGCGATGGGGGTCCCCATCTTCGACACCGCCTTCGCGGTCTTCCGGCGGCTGCGCCGCCGGGTCTCGGTGTTCCAGCCGGACCGCGCTCACGTGCACCACCGGCTCTTGGACCGGGGGCTTTCGCAGCGGCAGGCGGTGTTGCTGCTGTACGGGACCACGGCGCTGCTCTCGAGCCTGAGTCTGGCCCTGTCGGGCTGGGTGGACCGCTGGATCCCGCTGTCCGTGGCCGCGTTGCTGGGTGGCGCTCTGTGGGTGGTGGCCCGCCGGCTCGGCCTGCTGGTGCGGACGCCGTGAGGGGGCCGGTTCCCGTCCTTGCGGTGGTGGGCACTCGCCCGGACGCCGTGAAGATGGCGCCCGTGGTCAAGGCCCTGCAGCAGGACCCGGACTTCCGGCCCCTGTTGGTGGCTACCGCCCAGCACCGGGAGATGCTGGACCAGGTCCTGCGGTTGTTCGACCTGAAGCCGGACGTGGACCTGGACGTGATGCGGCCGCGCCAGAGCCTGGCGGAGGTCACCACCCGGACCCTGGAAGGGCTGGACCGGGTGCTGGCGCGTACCCGTCCCGCCCTGGTGCTGGTGCAGGGCGACGCCGCGCCTTGCTTCTGTGGGGCCCTGGCTGCGTACTATCACCGGGTCCCCGTGGGTCACGTGGAGGCCGGGCTCCGCACCCGCGACAAGTACCGGCCTTTTCCGGAGGAGCTGTACCGGCGGATGACCGCCGCGCTGGCGGACCTACACTTCGCGCCGACCCCGTGGGCCCGGGACAACCTCCTCCGGGAGGGGTGCGATCCGTCCTCCATCTACGTCACCGGGAACACTGTGATCGACGCCCTGCACGCCATCGGACCCCGCGTCCGCCCGGACGGGCTTCCGGAGCTGGATCCCCGCAGGCGGCTGTTACTGGTCACCGCGCACCGCCGGGAGAACTGGGGCGAGCCCCTGCGGAACGTGTGCGAGGCGATCCGGGATCTGGTGTTGCGCTTCCCCGACGTGGAGGTGGTGTTCCCCCTGCACCGCAACCCTGCAGTGCGGGAGGTGGTGATCCCCGCGCTGGAGGGGGCCCCGCGGGTGCACCTGCTGGACCCGCCCGACTACGGCCCGTTCGTGTACCTGGAACGCAGGGCCTACCTCATCCTCACGGACTCTGGAGGGGTCCAGGAGGAAGCGCCCGGTCTGGGTACGCCGGTGCTGGTGCTGCGGGAGACCACCGAACGGCCGGAAGGGGTGGCCGCGGGGGTGGTCCGGCTGGTGGGCACGGACCGCAACCGGGTGGTGGCGGAGGTCGCCCGGCTCCTCGAGGACCCCGAGGCGTACCGATCCATGGCTGCGGCCACCAACCCGTACGGTGACGGCCGCGCCGCCTGGCGCATCGTGCAGATCCTGCGGGTGTACTTCGGACTGTCGGACGAGCTGCCGGAGCCGTTCCAGCCGGCGAACCCGCGAGCGTCGCTCCGCGTAGACAAAGAGTAGGAGGGTGGGATGCGAACGTTCGCGGTCCTGGTTGTGAGCTTGCTGCTCGTCGCCGCGGTCAGCGAGCCGGAGGCGGTACGGGCCACCGTGGGCGGCGTGGTGGTGGAGACGGTGCGCACGGGCGACGCGGTGGAGGAAGGGGCTCCCCTGGTGTGGGTGCGCACTGCCACCAAGCCCAAGGAAGTGGCCGCCCGGGCGCCCCGGAGCGGCACGGTGGTCGAGGTGCTGGTCCCAGTGGGAGCCAGGATCCGGGTCGGGGACCCCGTGGTGCGGCTGGGACCCTGACCGGCCGGGCCATCCGCCGGACTCCCCACGCCTACACCCTGCGAGCGAGTACCGGCTTTGGGGCTCTCTGATAGGATGGGTCGTAGACTCGTACCGAGGTGCGCCGCATGCGAAGGTGGGTCGTCGGGGCCGTGGTAGTGGTTCTAGCGGCCGCCACCCTCCCCGGGCTGCAGTCGTGGGCTCAGGAAGAGGCGGAGGTGTTCCCCCTAAGCCGCATCCGGCCCGGGATGCGCGGCGTGGGCCGGACCGTGGTGCAAGGGACCCGGGTGGAGGAGTTCCAGTTCGAAGTGCTGGGGTTGACGGAGGGCCCGCCAGGGCGTCTGGTGCTGTTCCGCGCCTCAGGCCCCGCCATCCGGCGCAGCGGCGGCACCGCCTCGGGCATGAGCGGAAGCCCCATGTACATCGACGGCCGCTTCGCGGGGGCGCTGTCCTACGGCTACCGTTCCGCGGGTCCGGACAGCGACCTGGGGCTGTTCACGCCCGCAGAGGCCATGCTGGCCCTATTGCGGGAGGACCGGGCGCAGCGACCCGCCGGCGGAGTGTGGGCGTTGCCGCACCCGCTGTGGGTTGAGGGCCGGTGGATCCGGGCGGTGGAGATCTCCGACCGAGCAGCACGACCCGAGCCGCAGACGGGGCCGGTGGCCACCTTCGTCCCCGCCGCAAGCCCCCTGCTGGTCTCCGGGATCAGCGACCGGGCTTTCCGCATCCTGCAGCGCACGCTCCGTTACGCGGACGTGGTACCGGTGCAGAGTTATGGAGGCGTGGGGCGCTTCCCCACACCGCCCCTGGTCCCCGGGAGCGCGGTGGGGGTGGTGCTGGTCCGGGGGGACGTGAACGCGTGGAGTATCGGCACCCTGTCGTACCGCAAGGGCAACCGGTTCCTGGCGTTCGGCCACCGACTGTTCGGGTTCGGCGCGGTGGACTTCTTGCTCACCAGCGCGTACGTGCACACGGTGGTGCGCAGTACCGAGTTCCCCTTCAAGGAGGGGGAGGTGGGCGAGCCGGTGGGGACCGTGAGCCAGGACCGCGTCGCGGGGATCGCGGGGACCCTGGACCGGCTCCCGCGGGTGTTCAACGTCACGGTGACCGTCACCGACCGGGACCGCGGGCGGACGGTACGCCGCGGCGCGCAGATGGTGCGCAGGGCCGACCTCGCCCAGATCCTGATCCCGCAGGTGGCGCTGGCCGCGGTGGAGCAGGCGTGGGACGGGTCCGGGGCGGGGACCGCGGAGGTCCGCATCACCGCCCGAGGGGGAGGGCTGCCGAGGCCCGTGGAGCGCACCAACGTCTTCTACAGTGCGCAGGACGTGGCGACGGCGGCGGTGCTGGACGTCCCCGACGCCGTGCGCTTCCTGTTCGGCAACGAGTTTGGGCCCGTGAACCCCGTGGACCTGCAGGTGGACGTCCGGTTGAGCCGGGAGCGGCGCACCGTCTCCCTGGTGGAGGCGGAGGTGGCCAGCCGGACCGTCACCCAGGGCGGCCGGCTCCGTGTGCGCCTCCAGCTGCGCCCCTTCCAGGGGGGCGAGCCGATATCGCGGGTGGTGGAGATCGAGGTCCCGAGGAACTTCCCACGAGGGCCTGCCCTGCTGGTGGTGGGCAGCGCGGGGATCCAGCGGGACAACGTCCCCCCGGCGGCCCTGCTGGCCGACAAGCTCGCGGGTGAACCTCCCGCCTCTACCTTCCGGGACCTGCGGGAGGCCCTGGAGTTCTTCGAGGACTTCGGCCGCAACACCGACGTGCTGCTGCAGCTGGTGCCCGTGGGCGTCCCACCCAGCGACGACCCGCAGAAGCGGTTCATCTACTTTGACGAGTTCGCCGGACGGCTGGTGCGGACGCAGTGGGTGGTCAAGGGCGAGAAGGTCGTCCCCATCGTAGTGGAGTAGTCCCGCGGGCCGGCTCCGAGGCTTTCCGGCGCGCGGGGGAAGGTGGCCTCCCGTGATGCCGCGGCTGTGGGGGGGGCTTGCGGCGTTCCTGGTGGCGCTTTTGGCCCTGGGGGTGGGGGGCCTAGCCGGGGTGCGGTCGCCGGCGTTCGAGCGCCACGCCGCGGGGATATTTTCCCGGTGGCTCGCGGAACAACTCGGACGGCCGGTTTCGCTGGAGCGGGTGCAGGTGGGTGCCAGCCGGATCACCTTCTACCAGGTAAGGGTGCCGGGCCTCCTGCGGGTGGACGAGGTGGAGCTGGACTGGGACCCGATCCTGTTGGTGCGGGAACGGCTGGCGGGTCGCAGCGGGGCCCAGGCGCTCCGGCGCGTCGGGCTGGTGAAGCCGGTCCTGGTGGTGGCGCGGGGTCCACAGGGCCGGTGGAACATCGAGCAGCTCGTCCGCGCCCCCGCGCCCGAAGCGGCCCCGGCGGAGCGGCCACGCGCGGAGGTGCACATCGCCGGGGGATCCGTGCAGCTGCTGGACCTCGCCGCAGGAGGTTTCCGCGGAACCCTGACCGGGATGGAGGGGAGCGTGCGCCTGAGCGACCTGCCTCTGGTGCGGGTCCGGCTCGCCGCGGGAGTCCCCCCGGGGGTGCCGGGCCAGGTGGAGGTCTCGGGGTGGGTGGACGGGCAGCAGGGGATGCTGGACCTGGCGCTCCGCTTCCAAGGACTTTCCGCTAGGGCGTGGGCCAACTACCTCGCATCCGACCCGCGGTGGCGGTGGGAGGCGGGGGTGCTAGGCGGACACGCGCGGATCTACGGGGGTACCCGCAGCCCGCAGGTGGTGGGCGACGTTCGGGTGGAGCGGGCCGCGGTATCCCTGCCCCAGCAGGGGCTGAAGGTCCAGGACGTCGCGGGAGAGGTGCGCGTGGCGGGCTCGTGGGTCACCCTTCGCTCCGTTCGGCTGCGTCTGGGCTCCGCCACGGTGCAGGTGTCCGGTGAGCTCCGGATGGCCGGCGGCGGTGCGGTGGACCTGGACCTGCGTTTCCGGGGTGCGGACCCCTTCCGGTTGCGTCGGCTCGTGGGCTCCACCTTTCCCGTCCGGGGACAGGTGGCAGGACGCGCGCGGGTGGAGGGCCCGCTGGCGGCGGTGCGGGTCCGGGCCCAGCTCGCGGCGCCGCGCGTCCTGGTGGGACAGGAGCCCCTCCAGGACGTGGCCGCGGAGGTGGACTACCGGCCCGGGACGCTGACCGTGGCGTCTGCCACCGGCCGTGTGCGCGGGGGCAGGGTGCGTGCGGACGCGGTGGTGGCGCTGAACGAACCGTACCGGTTGATGGCCTCGGCCCGGCTGGACAACGTGGACGGGTCCGCGGCCGGGCTCCTGGGGGCCGCGCTGCCGGTCCGGGGGCCGTTCACAGGGGCGGTGGTGGTGGCCGGACCGGTGCGCGATCCTGTGGTGGCCGGGCTGTTGCGGGGCGGGCCCGGCCAGCTCTTCGGGCAGGGGGTGGACAGCTGGAGTTCCGCTTTCGAGTACGGGGACGGCCGGCTCACCCTGCACGCGGCCCGCGCCCGACGGGCCGGGGCGGAGGTGTCCGCGTGGGGCCGCGTGACGGAAGACGCCCTGGACGTACAGGTTGCCACGGCAGGCCTTCGCCTGGAAGACCTGGGCCGTGCGGTGGGCGTCGCGGTGCCCACCTCCGGTACGGTGTACGCCGCAGGCCGCCTCACCGGCTCCCCGCGCGCGCCCCGTCTTTCCGCCACCGCGCGGCTGGGGCGGGGTTCGGTGGGGCCGCTGCGGTGGGACGAGGCGGTCCTGCAGGTGGACGCGTCGCGGGACGTCGTGTGGGTGAGGGCCCTGCACTGGCGGGATGGCGAAGACACCTACCGCGCCTGGGGCCGCGTGGGCCTGCAAGACACGAGCCTGAGTTTTCAGCTGCGCACCCCCGGGGCCCGCGTGGAGCGGCTGCTGCAGCTGGCGGAGGTCTCGCTGCCCCTGAGCGGGGAGCTGCGTGGGTGGGTGGAGGGGGCGGGCACGGTGCGGGAGCCCGTGCTTCAAGGGGCGCTACAGCTGTGGGACCTGCGCACGCCGGAGGCGGTCTTCCAGCGGGCGGGCGGCCGTTTCCGGTGGCAGGCCGGTGTGCTGTCCGTCCAGGAGGCCGAGCTGCACTCCGCGGCCTTCGACGCCCAGCTGCAGGGAGCGGTGAGCACTTCCGGCGACCTGCAGCTGAGCTTTGTTGCGGACCCGGTCCGGCTGGAAGCCCTCCCGCAGCTGCGGAACCCGTTCCTGCACCTCCAGGGTGCGGTGCGCGTACGGGGCGAGGTGACGGGGAAGTCCCGCGAGCCGGTGGTGCGCGCCGAGGTAACCGGCACCCGGCTGAGGGTGAACGGGGAGGTCTTCGACGGCGTGGAGGGAGCGGTGCGGTGGGCCGGCGGGACGCTGGAGGCAGCGCCGCTGCGCCTGCGCCGCCGTCAGGCCACCTACGTCCTGGAAGGCCGGCTGCAGCTCGTGGAGGATCCTGTGGCGGACCTGGCCCTGGATGTCCGGGACGCAGACCTCCCCACCCTGTTGGGAGTGGCGGGGGTGTCGGTGGACGCGGACGGCAGGCTGTCGGGCCGTCTGGTCCTATCGGGTCCGCTGTCGCGTCCGAGGGCCCAGCTGGACGTGCAGCTGGCAGACGGGGCTTTCCGGGGTTACCGGTTTTCCGCGGGCACCGGGAGGGTGGTGCTGGAGGACGGGCGGGTGTCGCTGCAGGAGGTGGAGCTGGTGGCGGGCCGTGGCCGGTTGCGGGCGGAGGGTTACGTCAGCCTGCGCGGGCCGAGTGAGGTGGAGGTGGCCGGCCTGGGTCTGGAAGCGGCCGCGGTGTCCACCCTGGCGCGCCTGCGCACGCCCTTGGTGGGCACCCTGGACTTTACCCTGCAGCTTTCGGGGACCCTGGACAATCCCACCGCGGGTCTGGCCCTGGAGGTGCGGGATGTGGGTGCTGCAGGCGCGCAGGCGGACCGGCTCACGGCCCAAGCCATCTACCGGGATGGATTCCTCGAGCTGGAGCAGCTGCTGCTGGAAGAGGACGGGCAACGGGTCCGCGCCCGCGGCCGGTTGCCGCTCCGGCTGCGGGAGCTGGCAGCAGACCCCCGAGGACCCGTGGACTTCGTAGCCAGCACGGACCGCGCGGACCTGGGGATCCTGCGCCTGTTGCCGTTCGTGGAGTCCGCGGATGGCCCCCTGGAGGCCAGCCTGAGGATTGGCGGCACGGTAACTTCCCCCCAGCTGGAGGGTTTCGTCCGCACTCGGGGCGGGCGGGTGAAGCTGGCGGGCGTGAATCCCGCGTTGGAGGATCTGCAGGTGGAGGTAGGCTTCGACCACGCGGCCGCGACGCTGCGGCAGCTGCGGGCAGGCCTGGGAGGTGGGGTGGTGGAGGCGACCGGCGAGGCCAGCTTCGAGGCCCTGCGATTGCAGCGATACCGACTGGCGGCCTCCGCCCGGTCCGCCCGAGTGGAGATCCCGCCGTACTTCCGTGGGGTCGTGGACGGCACGGGGGAGGTCACGGGGACGCTACAGCGGGCGCGGGTCAGCGGCCGCCTGACCCTGTCGGCAGGGGAGCTGGTGGTGGCGGCATCGACGGGGGCCGGGGGCGGCAATGCCTTTCCCGTGGACCTAGACCTGGAGCTGGTGGCGGGCCAGGGACTGTCCGTGGTGGCCGGGCCGGTGCGTCTGCAGGTGGGTGGCGGGCTTCGCGTAGGGGGGAGCCTGAGCAGCCCCGCGCTTTCGGGGACCGTCACGGGCCGTGGCGGCGAGTACCGGGCTTTCGGCACCACCTTCGTGGTGGAGGAGGGTGTGGCGGTCTTCCAGGAGTTCCGGGGCACGGAGCCGGTGCTGAGCGCGCGGGCCAGCACCCGCGTGGGCGACGTGACGGTGTTCGTGTACCTGTCCGGCACCCCCGGGCAGATGCAGATACGGCTTGCGAGCAACCCGGAGCTGCCCCACGACCGGATCGTGCAGTTGCTGGCGGCGCAAGCGGGGATCGAGCGGGCGCTGGGCGGGGAGGTGGAGGCGGCGCTGCGACAGCAGCTGGCGCGGTTCCTGCTGGGCGAGTTCGAGCAACGCGTGCGTCAGCTGCTGGGGCTGGCGGAGCTGCGGATCGAGTACGACTTCGAAAGACCCCTGCGGCTTCGGCTCGGCCGGTTCCTGCTGCAGGACCTGTACCTGACCCTGACGACGGTGTTCGATACCGAGACCCGGTTCCTGTGGGCGCTGGAGTACCGGTTCGCCCGGCACTACGCGCTGGCGTTCAGCCACGACACCGCGGGGATCTGGATGATCCTGCTGCGGGCAAACTTCACGTGGTGAGGAGGTTGCGGTGTTCGACGAGTACGTCCGGGAGCTGCGACGCGTGCGAACCCTCACGCCCGGTGAGGAGCGGGAGCTGTGGGAGCGATACAAGGGCCAGGAGGACAGGCAGGCGCGCTCACGCCTGATCGAGGCGTACCAGCCCCTCGTGTTCAAGGTGGTGATGGGGATGGGGCTGCCGGAGGCCCACCTCATGGACATGATCCAGGAGGGTACCGTAGGCCTCATCGACGCGGTGGAGCGATTCGAGCCGGCCCGGGGCTTCCGGTTCTCCACCTACGCCACCTACCGGATCCGCGGGGCCGTGTTGAACGCCCTGCGGAGGGAGCGGACGCGGGCGAACTCCCTGGAGGACCCGGAGGCGCCGAGCGCCAGCCTGGGCCGTCTGGAGGACGCCGCGGCGGAGGAGGCCCTGGATGCGGTGGAGGATGCGGTGCTGGCAGGACAGCTGGCCGTGGGTCTGCAGCAGCTGCCGCCTCGGGAGCGGGCGGCGGTGGAGGTCTTCTACTTCCGCCCGCACAGCCCCGCGACTGCAGCTCGGGAGCTCGGCGTGAGCGTGTCCCACCTGTACCGTCTGCACCACAGAGCCCTGGAGTCCCTGCGGCGGTGGTTAGCCCCCACGGAGCGGCTGGACCGGGAAGCCCGCGGGGGCGGCGCAGGATGCGCGGCCGCGCGGGGGACGGGCACCGGGATCCGCGGATACTAAGGTGGGACGGTGCGGGAGGCCGGCGTGGGTCGGGTCACGGTGCACATCGAGGGAGCCCGGGGCTGGCTAGAAAGGGCGGCTCGGGCGTGGGAGACGGGATCCCGGGCGCGGGCGGTGCTGGACCTGTCCCTGGCGGAGGCGGAGGTGCGTCTGGCGCGGCAGCTCGCGCTCAGCGAGCCGCTGCCGGTGGCGCGCAGGCGCCCCGCAGTGGTGGTCGCGGTGCTGGCCGCGGCGGTGACGGTGGCGCTGGCCGGCGGGCTCCGGTGGCCGGCTGGGACCGTGCCCGAGAAAGCCGCGGCCCACGCCGCCGGTCGGGCGGTGTCTTTGGGCTACGTGCCCGGCGGCGTGCTGGCGCTGGTGGCCCCTTCGAGGCAGCCCTTGGTGGCACGGCCGTGGACGGTCCGGTCCGGGGAGGAGATCCCCCTTTGGATACGGGACCTCCTACGCGAGGGGGGGCTGGATCCCGAGGTGTTCCCCGTAGAGCCGGTGTCCCTGCGGTGAAGGGCGAGTTCGAGGAAGCGCATTAGCGCGCGGTCGCGCGAGGCGAGGAGGATCCTGTGCAGGTCCTGCGGACGGCGGCTTGGTTTGCAGTCCTGCTCTGCGTGGCGTGGGCCTGGTCGGGCCCGGGCCGCGCCCAGGTCACTCCGGCCCCGTCGCCCAGCCCGAGCCCCACACCGTCGCCGAGCCCGCGGCCTGCGCGGATTGTGGACATCGTGGTGCTGGGTACCCAGAACGTCCCGATGGAGGTGGTGTACGGGGCCATCGGCTCGCGGGCGGGCGAGCTACTGGACCAGGACCGGGTCCGCCAGGACGTGGAGCAGATCCTGGCCACGGGCCTTTTCGCGGACGTGGTGGTCCGGCTGCAGAGCACCGAGGACGGCGTGCAGCTGGTCTTCGTGGTCGTCGAAAACCCGGTGGTGCGGCGGGTAGAGATCACCGGGAACACCGTCATCCCCACGGAGGAACTGCGTGCGGCCCTGGGGGTGCGCGAGGGGGCCGTGCTGAACACCGTGGACCTGCGCGCGGGCGCCCGGGCCGTCGAGAAGCTGTACCAGGACCGGGGCTACCTGCTGGTGCGCGTGGCGGACGTGGAGGTCACCGAGGACGGAACCCTGCGACTGGTGGTGCGGGAGGGGACGGTGGAACGGGTGGAGCTACGGGGCTTGGTCCGGACGCGGCCGGCCTTCGTGCAGCGGCTCCTGACCGTCCGCGAGGGGGAGGTGTTCAACCTCCAGCGGGTCAACCGGGACCTCCAGCAGGTCTTCGACACGGGCCTGTTCGAGAACGTGCGGGCGCAGCCGCAGCCGGGCAGCGACCCGGACAGGGTCCTGCTGGTGATCGAGCTGCAGGAGCGCAGCAGCCGGGAGTTCGGGTTCGGGCTGGGCTACAGCCCCCAGCAGGGCATCCTGGGCAGCGCCCAGTTCGCGGAGCGCAACCTGCACGGGATGGGCCGGACGTTGGTGCTGTCCTACCAGCGCAACGTGAGCTCCCTGGTGGGCGGCATTACGGACAACCTGCTGAGCGGGCAGCCCGCAGAGAACATCGTCATCCAGTACCGGGACCCCTGGTTCGGGCAGCGGGGTCAGTCCCTAGCCCTGGAGCTGCACGACACCAAGCAGCTGGTCAACGACACCACGCTGAACCTGCAGTACTTCATGCTCCTGGAGGGGGGCTCCGCGACCCTGTCCCGCCGGCTGTCCAACGAGCTCAGCGGGAGCCTCACCCTCCGCACCGAGCGCACCGACTTCACCGTGGTGCAGGGGAGCTCACCGGTCCCCCTGACGCCGGGCCTGGTGCACGCCCTGCGGGCGGAGGCCGCCTACGACCTGCGGGACGACCCCCGCAACCCCCGCCGCGGGGCCCGCACCTCCGCATCCGTGGATTACGCCTTCCGGTTCTTCGGCGCGGACTTCGAGTTCCTCAAGTACCAGGCGGAGTACGTGCACTACTGGCCCCTGTGGGAGGGGACCCTGGTAGGCCGCGTGCGTGCCTCCGCGTCGTCCGGGGTTCTGCCGATCCAGGAACAGTACACCCTGGGCGGGCAGGGCAGTGTGCGGGGCCTGCCGATCCTGTCGGATCGGGGCAACAGCGGGCTCGTGGCCAGCGTGGAGTACCGGTTGCCGCTGGTGGCGCTGTTCCCGGACCTGCGGGACATCGCCACGGTGGTGTTCGCAGACGCGGGCGGGGTGTCCCAGTCGGGGTTCGGGTTCGTGGACCACTGGCAGTTCAGCTACGGCCTGGGGGTGCTGGTGAACTCACCCATCGGACCCATCCGGATCGATTACGCCATCGGGCCCGACGGGCGCGCGCAGACGTGGCTGTACTTCGGGCACCCGTTCTGATCCAGGGGAGGGAGGCGCCGTGGACGTCAAGACGAAACGGTTGCTGGGAGTGGTGGCAGCGTTGGTGGCGCTGGCGTTGGTGGTCGCCGCAGTGACCACCGCGGGCGGGGGGCCTGTAGGGGCCACCCTGGTGGTGGGCTACGTGGACATGCAGCGGGCCCTCGACGCGCATCCGAAGAAGGCCAGCTCGGAGGAGGCCCTCAACCAGTTCGCCCGGGCCAAGGCCGCGGAGCTGCGGCGGCTGGCACAGAACAAGTCGCCCGCAGAACAGGCCAACCTGGCCCGCAGGACGCAGGAGGAGATCCTCAAGCGCCGGGCGGAGCTCCTGTCGGCCCTGGACAAGGACATCCGCGCCGCGGTGGAGCGTGTGGCCAAGCGGGCCGGGGTGAGCGTGGTCCTGGATCGCAGCGTGGTGCTGTACGGGGGCGTGGACCTCACGGACCAGGTGGCCCAGGAGCTCCAGGGACGCTAGCCCCGTGTCCGTGGAAAGGGCAAGCGGCCGCGGCGGACCGGACGGGTCATGGTGAGCCGAGGAATCGGGCTCTTGGGGTGCGCGGTGGCGCTGTGGGTGCTGACCGGGTGCACCCGTCCGGCCGCGCGCGAGCCCTCCCCGCCTCCGCGACCCGCCGCCCCGAAGCCCTACCGGGTGGCGGTGGTAGACCTGGATCGCATCGCGCAGGAGCATCCGCAGGCCCGGGAGCTGGCGGAGCTGCGGCGGCGCATCGCGCAGACGGAGGCGGCCCTCATGGTCCCGCCTCCCCCGCCTCCCCTTCCCGTCCCCTCCGTGCCTCCGGTGACCCGGCGCGTCCGGGAGGAGGCCCAGCGGGAGCTGGCCCGGTACGCGCAGGAGCTGCGGGTAACCTACCGCCGGGAGCTGGAGGCCCTGGAACGGCAGGCGAGGGCCGAGCTGGAGCGGTACGCCCGGCAGCTACAGGCAGACGCCCAGGAGCGGCTGAAGGCGCGGCAGCAGCAGGTACAGGAAGACCTGCAGCGCAGGGTGGAGGCCCAAAAGCAGCAGGTGCAGGCGCGGGTGCGGGCTTACGAGGAGCAGGTGGCTCGCGAGTACCGCCTGCCCCTTCTGAACTTGCGGCTGAAGCTGGAGACCGTCCAGCACGCGGACCGGCAGCAGTACGACCGGCTGCTCCAGGAGTACGAGCGGCTCCAGAAGGAGCGGGACGGAAAGATCCAGGCGTACGCGGAGGCCCAGCAGAAGGAACTCCAGGAGTTCGCCCGGGGGGAGGAGCAGAAGGCGCGGGAGGAGCTGGAAGCGTACCGGAAGGAGCTGGAGGAACAGACGAGGTCGCAGCTGACGGAGCGAGAGGCCCAGCTTCGGGCGGAGCTGCAGCGGCAGGCGCAGGAGCGGGAGCGAGAGTTTCAGCGGCAGGTTCGGGAGCGGCAGCGGGCCCTGGAGCAGCAGGCCAGCACCCAGGCCCGAAGCGCGGCCCAGCGGGCCGAGGAAGAGCTCCGGAAACTGGCCCAGGAGGCACAGCGACGATACGAGGAGGAGCAACGGGTCCGTCAGGAGCAGCTGCGCCGGGAGCTGGAAGCCCTGCGGGCCCAGCAGGCCAGCTTGGAGGCCACCATCCTGGCGGAGGTGCGGGTGGAGGTGGCGCAGGTAGCCCTGGAGCAGGGACTGGACCTGGTCCTGGTGCGGTACGTGTCCTATCGGAACGCCACGGACATCACCGACCTGGTGCTGCGGAGGTTGCGGGGCAAGCGATGAGGACGCGAAGGCAGCTGGTGGTGGTGCTGTCCACGTTCCTGCTGGCAGGCTGCGGCCGGCCCGCGGTGGGCCTGGTGGACACCCAGCGGGTGTTGAACGAAAGCGTCCTGGCCCTCTCTTACCAGAAGCAGCTCAACGACCGCGAGAAGCTCATGGCCGCGGAGCTGTCCATCGCCGCGCAACGGTTGGACCGCAGGGCGCTGGAACAGCAGAGGCTGGCTTACCTCCGGGAGCTCCAGCAGCTGCGGGCTGAGCTGGAAGAGCGCCTGAACCGCCGCCTGCGGGAGGTGGTGGAGGAAGTGGCCCGCAAGGAGCGGGTGCGCCTGGTGCTGGTCAAAAGCGCCGCGGTGGTGGGCGGGAAGGACCTCACGGACCAGGTGCTGGAGAAGCTACGGTAGCGTGTCCGTGCGGAGCGCGCGGCGGCTGGACCCGGGTCGGGCGGA